>JBPCPV010000019.1:0-64061 GCA_050998805.1 Chloroflexia bacterium
GGCTCTTTTTTTCCCTCCAACGGCATCTGTGTTTGTGTTTCCCGGGGGGTGGGGGGGGTGCTGTGGCGCAGGCTTCCCCCCCAGCCCCATCGCGGTCGGAGGCCGCTCCCACAGAAGCGCCTGTGGGCTCGCCCGAAGGCGCTTCTACCTCGTAGATCTCGCCGGGGACAGGGCCTGGCTCGATCTCCCGCGCGACGGGTTCGTCGCTCATTGGCCCATCTCCTGTAGGCGGCGGAGGCCGTCGTCCACAGACATCTCGCCGCTCTCGATTGCCTCGAGGATGGTCATCTCCGGAGATTTGCGGGGGCGTTCCGGGCGGGTGTCGAGGCGCTGGGTCGCGTCAGGATCGTTTGCGCCCGAGGAGCCACTGAGGTCGGCACGTGCCATGTCGGCGGTTTCGGCTTCGCCCGGGGTGAAGCGATGCGTCTCGGCGGGGACTATCTCTTCGTCTTCGCCTGCGGGAGCGGGGCCGGTGGGAACGCTGCCGGGGCCGCCGCCGATGCTCACGTCGCCGCTCGTGGTGTGCAGCCGAAGCATGATGTCGCCGCCGCCGTTGATCTCGATGCGCCGGTGCCTGCGGTTTTCACGCTGCGTGGTGTGGGGCAGCGAGCAGTCAAGGTCGCCGCTTACGGTCTGGAACTCGACGCCCGCGCGGGTTTTGGTTGGGAGGGCGAGTCGGATGTCGCCACTGACCGTGTTCAGGTCGTACTGGCCGCCGGTGTGCAGTGCGCCGGTGAGCCGGATGTCGCCGCTGACGGTGCCGACGCTGAGGGCGGCGAGTTCGCAGTCGGCCACGACTAAGTCGCCACTGATCGTGCGGGCGCCGAGCCGCCCACGCAGGCCGTTGATCACCACATCGGCGGAGGCCGTCTTGAGCAGAACATTGCCCGCGATGTCGTGCAGAGCGATGTCGCCGGAGGCGCTTTGCACGAAGACCTTGCCCTGGATGTCGCCGACATTGAGGTCGCCGGTGGCGGTGCGGATGTTGACGTCGCATCGGTGGGGGACGCTGATCCGCAGGTCGAGGCTGACGCTCCTGCCGAGGCGGCGCATCATCTTGCCGAGGTTGTCCACGTTCCTCATCAGGTTGTCTATATCGCCGTGGCTGCCGCCGAAGCCGCGCGGCGGGATATTGAGGCCGATGGTGACGGTGTTGCCGCGTTGGTTGCAGGCGAGTATCTGGCTGAGATCGTCTTCGTAGTCGGCGTCGGTGCTGCTGATTTCGATGGCCTGGCGGTCCCAGCCTGTGATCGTGATGTCGCCACTGATGTGTTCGATGCCGAGGCCCGCCGGCTGGTCGCCGCTGACCTCGAATAGAAGTCCGTTCTTGTTCGCTGCGCTGTTCATCGTGTTCCTCCTTGTACTGGTCGGGGTTTGTCGGTTCGGGCTTGCCGGTCGCGGGTTGGTCGTGTTACTCGACACTGATCTCGACCCGCGTGCCCGGCTCATCTTCGGTTCCTTGCTGGATGTCTATGATCTTGCCGATAGCGCCCTGCCGGATCGCTTCCTGGATCTCGCCGAGGTCGAGGCCGGCGTCTTCGGGCATGTAGCGGGCGGCCAGCTTGAGGCCGAAGTTGATCAGGCCGACAGGCAGGTTGACGTTGACGAGTGTGTTCTGGTAGTCGGCGGTTGTCACCTTGATGTGGAAGAACCGCGCCGATCCCTCGCGGGCGACCTCGGCCTCGAAAGGCTCGGTGTCGCGGCGGCGGCGGCGGGCCTCGCGGGCCGAGATGCCGGCATCCCGCGCTTCGCGTTGCCGTGCGCGGTCGGCTCGCCCGAAGGCGAAGTCGAACGGGTCGAACGGCGGCATCGGCGGCATCGGCGGCATCGGCGGAACCGGCGGAATCGGCGGCCAAGACCCGGCGGTGCTCTCGTGAGCTGCCGTAGCTGCGGTGAGCGCGTTGAGCAGCTTGGCACCGTCTTCTGCGTTGATCCGCTTGTCTTCGATCATCTTGAGTATGCGTAATTGTTCTTCGCTCATTGTTTTGCTCCTTGTTTTCGTGGTTGTGGGGCAGATCGCAGACCCGCTCCTACGCTATTTCAATTGGTGCCTGGTCGGAGGTCGGCTCCGCCGTTGGCGGCAGATCCTTGCCCTGTAGCAGGGCCAGAGCCTCAGCCGAGGTCAGGTGGCCCGCGGCTAGCTCATCGAGGATCAGCGCCTGCCCTTCATTGTCCATCGCCGCGAGTGTGCGGGCTTCGAGCGGGGCGGCGGGCGCGGCCTGAAGGTCGTCGGTCAGCGCGGCGATCACCTCGTCGAGCCGCGACACAACCGTTGGGTAGGAGATGCCGAGTTCTTCCTCGACATCCTTGATTTTGCCCCGGCACTTGACGAATACGGCGATGAACTGCTGCTGTTCGCGGTTCAGGTAGTAGAAGCGACCGAGGTTGAACAGCCCTTCGAGGGTCGTTCGGCAGCTTCCACACTGGAGCCGCGTCACAGTCAGTTCATCGCCGCAGACCGGGCATGTGCCGGGGACCGGGTAGCGGGTTTCGCTCGCCGCCACTCTCAGTGCCCTCCGTGGAGCATGAACCAGTTGTGGACCTGCTCCCGCTTCTGCATATAGTCGCGGGCTTTGCTTATTCGCTCGGCCGCGCGCACCGTCGGGTTGACTTGCTCTGCGTGCCTGGTAGCGAGCCGCTCGCGCCTATCGTCGGATCGATGCACGCTGATCTGCCAGTTCGCTATTACCATATCCATTTTGTGCCTCCCTCGCTATGGCTGGGCGTCGGCCCAGCCGTCTTCATTCGTTCCTTGATTATCTTAACATATAACTTAAGAAAAGTCAATAGGTTGGGCCTACGACTTTTGGAGTATTTATTTGATCCTGGATTTTCTTAAGGTTGGGGGTGAGGGCTACCGCGGCCCCGGGTCCGGGGAGGGCGGTGCCGCGAGCGGCGGGGAAGGCCGGTCCTCGAGTTCGTGAAGGTGTTCGCGAAAGCGCAGGATGTCGGCGTCCCGCTTGCTGCTGTCGAGGTCAACGCGGGAGCCGCCCTTATCGGCGTTAGGGGGCCAACAGGTGATCCAAACCAGCCCGGGTCCGAAGAAGCTGACCTGTAGTCCCTGGCGGGCACTTTTTTGCATCTTCAGTCCATCTTGTCCGAAGAACCGCTCCGCCTCGTCGAGCACCGCCTCCGGCGCAAGGTGCGTGTGTGTTTCGTAGCGCATAATCCGAGTTGCCTCCTCGATTCGGTTTTCTGTTCTGTCTCAAGCCATTGTAGCACATTTAGATGTCTCCCAGAACGGCAGGTACGGGCCTTGTGCCGAAGCCGGCTTTGTAGTATCATGGCTAGGGGATCTCCATGCAGCCTATCTTTAACCGTGCCTTTGCGCCGGGCAAATCAGATGTCACTGACCGCCCAAGCATCTTCTTCTCGGAGCAGGCTTTGAGCCAGTCCGAGGAGCTCTTCGCTAAGGCTTTCCACGCCGGACCTGACGGGATAGCGATCACGCGCATCGCCGACAATCAGTTTATTGACATAAACGAGAGCTACACACAGATCGTGGACTACACACGCGATGAGCTGATCGGCCGCGCGGCCCATGACCTCGGCTTCTGGGTGGACGATGCCGAGGGCGCCAAAATGATCGCGCAGGTCCTCGAACTCGGCTTCATACGCGATTGGAGCCTCAAGTTCCGCAAGAAGTCGGGCGAGATCGGCGTCGGCCTTGCCTCAGTTGAGCTGATCACGATCGGCGCTGATCTCTGTGCGCTCACGCTCCTCCGCGACATCACCGACCGAGAGGCGCTCGATGCCGCGCGCACCTGCGAACACCTGCTCTACCTCGCCTCGGTGCGTAGCCTCGCGGCCACAGTGGACGCACGAGATGCCTACACTCATTCGCACTCCCAACAGGTGGCGTTCTATTGTAGCCTGATCACTGCTGCCCTGGATCTGCCGCCCGACGATGCCGAGACAATCGAACTTGCCGGGCTGCTGCACGACATCGGCAAGATTGCAATCCCCGACACGATTTTGCAGAAGCCGAGCCGCTTGACTGCCGAAGAATGGCAGATAATGAAGACCCACGCGGCACGAGGTGCCGACATATTGAGCACCGGCAACAGCCCCGTCTTGGCCCCGATTGTGCCGATGGTGCGTTCGCACCATGAGCGCTGGGCCGGCGGCGGCTACCCTGATGGCTTGGCGGGAGATGAGATCCCATTCGGCGCGCTGGTGATCGCGGTCGCCGACACGTTCGACACGATCACCACGGCCCGACCGTATAAACCCGCCGAGACCCTGGAAGCAGCGCGTGCCGAGTTGAAGCGCGTGACAGGCAGCCAGTTCATGCCGGAGGTCGCCGATGCCTTTTTAGCTGTGCTTGAACGCGACATCGCAGCCGGTGCAGAATACATCCAGGCGATCGCCTGCGGCGCTGAGCCTGGGATCAGCGCCCTACCGCGCATAGCCCCAGCCCCCGAGTTTGCCGCCACAGGCCCCCAAAGCCTCAGCTATCAGCAGCAGCAGCGGCTCGCCGCCCATATGCGCTCGCTTTACGCCATCGCGCGCGGCTTCGAGGGCGCGACCGACGAAGACGGCCTCGTGCAGGCCGCAGCTGCGCTCGCTCGACAGCACCTCGGCGCGGAGAGCTTGCATCTGCTCGAATTGCAGGATGCCTCCGGCGCGCCGATACGCCCAGGCACAGGCACGCCGAATCATCCGGTCCAGGTGGTCGCGCGCTGGGGCTGGCACAGCTCCAAGCCGTTCACCCCATTCGTGGTGCTCGCGGTTGGAACGGTGCCGGGCCAACAGAGCCTTTTCCAGTGGGATCACCCGCTGGCTGTACCCGACGTTCGGACGGTCATGGGGCCGGACCTTCTGCCGGTTACCGAGGATCAGGGCTGGCGCAGCGGGATCTACATCCCGATGAAGGCCGGTGGAGAGCCAATAGGTCTCCTCGCCATCTGCTACCAGAGTTCGCAGCGGACTTTTACCGCTCACGACATGGAACTGGTAGATGCCCTCAGCGCCGAGGCCGCCCGCGTGCTCGCCGATATCGGACTCCGCCGCGCCGAAGCCAACCTCCGCCGCCAGATTGCAGCCCTCGAGGAGGCCAACCTCACCCTCGCCCGCCGGAACCGTGACTTGGCTGTGATCAGTGAGATCACCGGGCACTTCGCAGCGATATGCGATGCCGTCGCACTCTGCCGGCAGGTGGTGGAGGTCTTGGTAGCGAACTTCGGCTACAGTTACGTCGGCGTTGCGTTGCGCGAGGGGGATTTGCTCCACTTCTATGCGTGGCTCGGCTACTCCCCAGTGCCCGACCCACCCGAGATAGCGATAACATCAGGCATAGTGGGCCGCGTGGCCCGCACAGGCAGGGCCGCCCTGGTGCCTGATGTGACCGCCGACCCCGACTATGTGACCTTCGGCGCGCCAATCCGAAGTGAGATATGCGTGCCCCTCGTCGGTCGCGAAGGCGTACTTGGGATCATCAATGTCAAATCGACCACGCTCAACTCTCTCGGCGAAGTTGATCTGCAACTCCTGACGACCCTGGCCCCACCGATCGCGGTTGCCCTTGAAAACATCCGCCTTCATACTGCTGTCTCAACGGGCAGCCCCACCCTGTGATCCCGGCTCCGAGGGATGATGCACGATTGGACGACGATCTCGACCGCCTCGTAGAGTTTGTGCTGGCGAACGAACGTCTGGCGGTGCTGACCGGAGCCGGCTGCTCGACCGAGTCCGGCATACCCGACTACCGCAGCCCCGGCGGGCTGTGGACAAACCATAAGCCGATCTACTATGCTGAGTTCGTGCGGAACGAGACCGCGCGCCAGCGATATTGGGCGCGCTCATTGGCCGGCTGGAGCAGCTTCCAGCAAGCAGACCCAAACCAGGCGCATTACGCGCTCGCCGCGCTGGAGGCCCGCGGCCGCGTCTGCGGGCTGATCACTCAGAACGTGGACCGCCTCCACCAGGCCGCCGGAAGCCGCGACGTTCTGGAACTACACGGCCACAACGACGGTGTGGTCTGCCTCGATTGCGGTGCCGAGATCACCCGCCAACAGATGCAGTCTGCCCTGCTCGCCCTCAACCCCGACTGGACAGCCCGCCCCGTCGCTTTCGCCCCCGACGGCGACGCGCAGCTCGACACCGCGTCCTTTGACGGCTTCCACCTACCCGCCTGCCTGCACTGCGGCGGCCTCCTAAAGCCCAACGTGGTCTTCTTCGGCGAGTCGGTGCCCCCATCGCGCGTCGCCCGCGCAGCCGAGATAGTTGACGAGGCCGACGCCCTGCTGATAGTTGGTTCTTCGCTCACAGTCTGGTCGGGCTATCGCTTCGCACGTCAGGCGGCCCTGGCCGGCAAACCGATCGCTATCGTCAACATCGGCCCCACCCGTGCCGACCCTCTCGCCGCCCTCAAGATCGAGCAGCGCGTCGGTGCCTTTCTGCCGATGCTCCTTGAACAGATCGGCCCGCCCGCCGTCGCCCGCGCCTGACGCTGTCTGTAAACTTGACAAAGCCGTGCGCTGGATGGTATTCTTAGACGTTAGCACTCTCAGTGAAAGACTGCTAACGGCAACCTCATGCAGACTGTTTCATTTTCCGGCGTATTCGCGTATAATATGCGTATGGGGTCTGTTGGGTCCGGCCTCTTTAGGGCGGTGACGGTATGTTGGACGAACTCAGCGAACGACAAAGATCCATCTTGCGTCTGCTCATCGAGCATTACGTAACGAGCGCGCACCCTGTCGGCTCCGAGGTGTTGGCCGCAGACAAAAAGCTCGGAGTCAGCCCCGCGACGATCCGCAGCGCGATGGCCGACCTTGAACGCGGAGGCTACATCGTGCAGCCGCACACCAGCGCCGGCCGCGTCCCCTCCGACAAGGGCTATCGTTACTTTGTCGAATATCTGATGGGCACGGCCATGTTGCCCCAGGTTGAGCAGCAGACGATCGCCCACGAGTTCCACCAGGTCGAACTCGATCTAGAGGAGACGATGCACCTCGCGGCGTCTTTGCTGTCGAGGCTTGTGCAGAGCGCGGCTGTAGTCACGCCCCCACATTCGACGTTGCCACGAGTGAAACACTTCCAGCTCCTCGACCTCTCCGAGCGACGGGCGATGCTTCTACTCGTCGCGCAGGACGGCAGCTTCACTGAGCAATCGTTGACTTTGGATACCGAATGGGACCAGGAGCACTTGAGCGCACTGACCGCCGAGGGCAACAAGCGTTTCCACAACCTGAACGCCGGCGAACTTGATGCGCTCAACCTACCCGCCGATGTGCCGCCGCTTCTCGGCCGTGTGCGCGCCGCGATAGTAGGGCTGCTCGGTCGGCTCGAGGAGCCTGGAGCCGCCGGCCTTTACAGGGAGGGCCTCTCCCAACTGATCGATCAGCCCGAGTTCCGTGAGACGGATCGCTTAAAGCAAATGCTTGATCTGCTGGAGGGCGATACAATTCTGCTTTCGATCATGCCGGCAGTGCAGGCGCGAGAGGGCGTGCAGGTGATCATCGGCGACGAACACGGCAGCGACCAGATGCGAAATTGCAGCGTCGTCGTCGCCCGCTACGGACTTCCGAACAACGTGAACGGCGTGATCGGCGTCATCGGGCCGACCCGTTTGCAATACGGGCGCGCGGTCTCCGGCGTCCGCTATCTCTCCGACCTGATGACCGGGATGCTCGATCAACTTTACAGCACCGGCGGCCCGCGAGATGGACAATCTGCCTGATGGAGGTTTTTCTGTGACAATTGAAGACAACCGGGACGAGAACCTCGAAAATTATGCAGCCGGGCAGGCGGTGGATGGCGGCGCAGACGGTGCCGTTTCGGATGTCGGCTCCGCCGAGGACCAACTGGCGAGGGCCGAGGCGAAGGCCGTCGAATATCTTGATATGCTACAGCGCGAGCGGGCCAGCTTCCAGAATTACAGGCGCAGGAGCGAGCAGGAGAAGGCCGAGGCGCAGCAGTACGGTGCCGCCCAGACTCTCAAGAAGCTCCTCCCCGTCGTGGACGACTTCGACCGCGCTCTCGTCACAGTCCCCGAAAGCAACCCCTGGGTCGAGGGTGTGCGTATGATCGACCGAAAGCTCCACTCTCTCCTCGAAGGCGAGGGCGTGACCCCAATCGAGTCAGTCGGCAAGCCCTTCGATCCGGCGCTGCACGAGGCCGTGGCCTACGAAGAAGGCGGCGAAGGCCAAGATGTTGTCGCCGCGGAGTTCGCGCGCGGCTACCGGCACAAAGATCGTGTGCTGCGCCATGCCGTGGTTAAGGTCGGCAAGCGCCGTCCGCATGGCCCAGAAACCGGATGAGCCAATGGGAATAGGAAGTACACATAAAATGAGCGCAACTAAACGAGATTACTACGAACTCCTCGGAGTATCGCGCGGTGCCGGCGAAGATGAGATCCGCAAGGCATACAGGCGGCTTGCCCGCCAGTACCACCCCGACGTCAACAGCCAACCCGACGCCGAGGCGCACTTCAAGGAGATCAACGAAGCCTACGAAGTTCTGAGCGACACCGGCAAACGCTCGGCGTATGACCGCTTCGGCCATGCCGCAGTTTCGGGCGCGGGCGGGCGTCCCGGCTATACTCCCTTCGACGGCTCCTTCGCAGACTCCTCTCTCAACGACATATTCGAGGCGTTCATGGGCAATGCAGTCCGTGGCGGGCGAACCGCCCGACCGCCGAGCCGCGGCTCCCACCTCGCCTACCGCATGTCTCTGGAGTTCAAGGAGGCCGTCTTCGGCGCGGATAAGCCGCTGGAGATTTCCCACCTCGAGGTCTGCACGGTCTGCCACGGCGACGGCAGCGCACCCGGCAGCAAGCCGATCCCCTGCCTCACCTGCGCCGGCACCGGCGAGGTGAAGCGCGCACAGCAGTCTATCTTCGGGTCGTTTGTCACCCTGATGCCCTGTGAGAGATGCGGCGGCGAGGGCACCATCATCGTAGACCCATGCACTGCCTGCCGAGGCGATGGCCGCGTGCGGGTGAACAAGAACCTCGTCGTGAACGTGCCGGCCGGGGTTGACGAGCAGTCGCGGATACGCATCTCCGGCGAGGGAGACGCCGGGCCTCACGGTGCGTCTCCCGGCGACCTCTACATCGAACTGGCAATCAAGCCGCACCCGATCTTCCGTCGCCAGGGCACCGACCTCTGGATGGAACTGCCGGTGAATATCGCCGTTGCATCGCTCGGTGCCGACCTGGCCGTGCCCACGATTGACGGCGGCACAGCCCCGCTCAAGATACCGCCCGGCACCCAGCACGACAAGGTCTTCCGGCTTCGGGAACTCGGCGTGCCCCGGCTACGTGGTGCCGGGCGCGGCGACCAGATGGTGCGCGTCAAGGTCCAAGTACCGACTGCGCTCACCGAGGAGCAACGCCGCCTCTTCACCGAACTCGCCCACAGCTTCGGCGACGAGCCGCCGTTACTCTCTGCCGAGGACAAAGGGTTCTTCGAGCGGCTCAAAGGTAAACTCAGTGGGTAGGGAGAAGCTATGACAAAGATACTGATCCGATGGGCGGTGACGGTTATCGCGGTTTTTGTTGCCGCGACGCTGGTGCCGGGCATACATTACGTCAGTTGGGTCGGGGTGGCGCTCTTCGCGCTGGTCCTCGGCCTGGTGAATGCGGTCGTCAAGCCGATTGTCACGATTCTTGCGCTGCCGGCGGTGATCTTGACGCTCGGGCTGGTGCTGCTGGTGATCAATGCGGCTATGTTCGGACTAGCGGCCGCGCTGGTGCCCGGCTTCCACGTAGACGGCTTCCTCGCTGCTCTTTTAGGCTCAATCGTGGTGAGCCTCGTGAGTTGGCTGCTATCGGCGTTTCTCCCAGATTAAAGGAGCTTTCCTCATGCTGCGTAGGTTATTGCTTTGTGCCGCCGCCATCTCGGCCCTGATGCAGACGGCGGCTTTGCCGGCTACAGCTGCCTCGCCTTCCTCCGCCCTTGTGACCGACCCCGCTTTCGGGCGCGTCTGGGCGCGCACCGACCAGCTTGTGCGCGGGCAGAACGTTTCCCGGAGTTGGGTCTGGGGCGATTACCCCTTCGCCCGCCTCGGCGAGCCTTTTGCGGGCGCGCCCGACGGTACTCGTCTTGTCGAGTACTACGACAAGGCGCGGATGGAGATAAACAACCCCGCTGGCGACCGCAACAGCCCCTGGTTCGTCACCAACGGCCTACTGGTCAAGGAACTGATGTCGGGGTTAGCGGTCACCGGCCCAGATCAGACCGAGACCAATGCGCCTTCGACACAGCCGGTGGTAGGGGATTGGGTGCCCCAGAACCCCGCGCCGAGCTATGCTGTGCTCGGCGGGCTGGCGTCGCTGGTCGGCGGCGAAAACCAGGCACCCAATCGGGTGGGCAGCTACGCCGCCGAAACACTTGATGCCGCAGGGCATATCGCTGTGTCGCGCTCGCTTGGCGGGCAGCCGGGTGCCCGGCTTGGGACTTACGTCGAGGCGGCCAAGCACAATATCCCCGACGTTTTCTGGAACTACATGAACACCCAGGGGCCGACCCTGACGGGGCACACTCTCGCCACCGGCCAGGTGATGAGCTGGGTCTACACCCTCGGCTACCCGATTACCGAGCCGTATTGGGTGCGTGCCCGCGTCGGCAGCTCGGAGCGCGATGTGCTGGTGCAGGCGTTCGAGCGGCGCGTCCTCTCGTATACCCCGACGAACGCTCCAGCCTGGCAGGTTGAGATGGGCAACGTAGGCCGCCACTACTACGATTGGCGATACGGCAGTGCCCACCCCGGCCTACTCGCTCCGCCGCCCGTCGCCGTCCGCATCGTCTCACCCGCAGCCCGCCTCGATACACGGATCATCCCGACCTACGTGGACCACGGCGCATGGCAGGTCGCTGACTACGCAGCTGGTTGGCTCTACGGCACCTCCCAGCCGGGGCAGCTCGGCAACAGCGTCTTCTCAGGCCACAATAACTGGCGCGGCGAGGTCTTCCGCTACCTCGAACTCCTCCGCCCCGGCGACGAGTTCACGATCTACACCAGCGACAACAAGGCCCATGTCTACCGTGTCAGTGAAACCTACAAGCTGCCGGAGGTTGGTGTGGACCAGGCCACGATAATCGCCAACGCCCACTACACCGACAATACGCCCGACGAGCGCGTGACGCTCATCACCTGCTGGCCTTACACCACCTACACCCACCGCCTGGTCGTGATCGGCCACCCCGTCCCCTGATGAGCCAGCGCGTCCCTCTCTCCGACAACGCCCTCGCGCTCCGCCCGATTGACCGGACGCTCATAGACACCGTAGCCTTACAGGCCCGCGACAGCCCCCGCCACCGCGCCATCCTGCGCTACCACGAGCTGCCGGAGCCGGTGCAGAGGATGTTGAACGCGCTCGATCCTGAGAGCTACGTGCAGCCCCACCGCCATGCGGCACCGCCGAAGGTCGAAGCCTTCCTCGTGCTCCGCGGGCGGGCGATGCTCGTCCGCTTCGACGACGCCGGGCACATAATCGAGGCCGTCGAGATCGCCGCTGGCGGGCCGACACACGGGGCCGAGGTGCCCCCTGGTGCCTGGCATACGCTCCTCGCGCTCGACAGGGCACCGTCTCCTACGAAGTCAAGCAAGGGCCGTATGACCCCGCAACCGATAAAGAGTTTGCTCCGTGGGCACCGCCCGAAGCCGACGCGCAGGCAGCCCGCGCCTACCTCTCATCCCTCCGCGCCGCCCTCCGCCTCCCGCCCCTCGCCGCCCACGCACCCGATCCCGGCTCTATTGCCGAGGAGGAAGACGACCTGATGTGACCGGCTCCTACGGTGTGCCCATGATGCGGGCAAGGCTGCCGGAGGCGCGGAGGTCGGATATGGTGGCGTCTACGGAGGAAGCGAGGCGGGGGCTATCGCGTTTGAGAGCGACTACATACGGCTCGTCGGCCAGAGGCGGGTCTAGAGCGCGTAGGCGGCCCCGCTCCGGGAAGGCGGCCAGTGCGAGCGGGTCGGATACCGCAGCGTCTATCCGGCCTTGAACCAGGTCTGAGAGTGCGTCGGGCGTAGTGTGATAGTCGGGAACCAGGATGAGGCTCGGCACCTCGGTCTTTTGGAGGCGGCGGCCAGCCATATCAGCGTCGGAGCCGAGTTCGACACCGAGGCGACGGCCCGCAAGGTCGGCTGGGGCGGCGATTGGCCCCGCTGCCGCGCGGACCACTAGGAGCGGGCCACCCTGGTAGTAGGGCTGCGAGTAGCGGACCTCCTTCTGGCGCTCGTAGATGAATGGCAGCGCGGAGATCAGGATGTCCACCTTGCCTGCGAAAAGCGCATCGTACTGGCCGTCAAGGGAGAGGCTGACGAACTCCGCGCGCACATGCAGCCGCTTGGCGAGCGCGCGCCCCAGATCCACATCGTACCCAACAAACTCGCCGTCCTGTAAGCTCTCGAAAGGCGGATATGTTGGGTCCGTGCCGATGCGTAGAACGCCCGCAGCTTGCACGCGGTTCCAGGCGGGGTCGGGTTGAGGCTGGGAACCTGCCCAGACGGCTACGACTATCGTGAGCAGCAATAAGAGGAGGGCTGCGTCGAAAAGGAGCCGAGCGGGGTTGGGTTTCACGTTTCGCTCAACACGAGTCCCTTAACCCGCTTGGTAAAAGCTGATTTCAGGGCTAGGCACCTCTGGCTGGGTCAGATAAGAGAAGACGAATCGCTTCTCAGGGAACCCCTCCAGTAGGGCGTGTCTCCAACTGACCAAGAAAATCTGTGCCAAATACTCCAGCAATTCCAGAGATGCGTCGGGGCCATCCCGTATACCTGGGTACAGATCGTGTATGTGGGTGTGATTGAGCATGGCTTCGACCGCCCTCGTATCACCTGCAAACTGGGCCATCCACCGAGCGAAATTATCAGTAGAGTAGCTTCTAGCCAGTAATACACAGCCGTCCACTTCCACAAAATCCGGCCAAAAGAGCTTGCTGAACGCAGCAGTTAGATCAAAATCAGCCTGGCGCAGGTTCAGGTAATCCCACAGATCGAAGCCGGGAATCCATGATGTGTTCTCCTGCCTGTACTTTTGATACGTGGGCAAGAGGTTTGTATCAAGTTCAGGAACACCTTTGATTTCGTCCATCGTCACTATCGTAGCAGATTCTGCCCGGCGTGTAAAGGTCAGCGCCCTTCGGCGTACTTCTGGACTTCGTAGTAGATCGGCTTCGGCTCGAAGTCGGGGGTCACGAATGTGTAGTTGTCGAAGTATGTGTAGGCGGGCTTGGGATAGCGGAAGGCCCAGAGCGTGACCGCGCGGCACCAGGGCCAGTCGCGGTTAGCCATATCGTAGGCGGCGATCGTGTAGGCGATGCGCTGGTAGGGGCGGACCGCGAGGGACCAGCGCGGGCTGTCGTTCCAACCGCCCTCAGTCACGAGCATCGGCTTCGCGCCGTCGCCGTGGCGCACGAGCACGTCATGCAGCACCTCGACGCGGGCGAAGTTGAGCTTGTCGGGGCCGGGCGGGTCGTCGGGCGGAGAGAGCAGACCGTAGGCGTGGACGGCGAGGCCGTCGAATGTGTCGCGGCCACCGGCTGCATAGACGCCTTCGAGAAAGGCGGTGTCGCGGAGGCCGAGGGCGCTGCCCGGCGGCTCCAGGGTGGGTGCAAGTCCCGCCATCAGCACGGTGCAGTCGGGGTTGGCGGCTTTGGCGGCCCTGTAAGTCTGGCGCAGCAGGGCGGCGTAGGCGGCGGGGTCGGGCGGGCGGACGCCCCACTCCGCGCTCAGGTTCGGCTCGTTCCAGACGATCAGGTATTGCACGCGGCCCCGGTAGCGGGCAGCGAAGGCGGCGACAAACGCCGCGAAATCGGCGTAGTGGTCGGGGTCGAGGTACTTCCAAGTGGTGTCTTTGGGGCGCGCCCAGGCCGGCACGCCGTCGAAGCGGGCGATCAGCGTCAGCCCCTCGGCTGCGGCGGCGTCCACCACGAGGTCGGTATGGGTCCAGTCGAAGTGGGCCGCGTCGTTTGGCTGGACATAGGCCCAGGGGAAGTACTCGGTGATCCAGGGCGCGCCCATCTCACGGACCATGAGTAGGCTCTGATGGATCTTGGCGGGGTCGGACTCGTCAGTGAGGCGGGTGTGGACGCCGATCTTGGGGTTGGCCGTGCTGACCTGCGCGGGGAGCGGCGTCGGCGCGGGTGCTGCGGGCGGCGCGGCGGAGGGCAGGCGTGGCGCTAACTGGGCCAAAAGTAACACTAGACCGAGGAGGGCGACGGCGTAGTGCGTAGTGTGTGGTGCGTAGTGTGTGGTGCGTGGCGTTTTTAGCACGTCAGGGGCTTTCAAGAGTGTAGGTGCCGGACGCATCCTGGCGATAGCACCAGATAGTGCCGGGAGAGGCTTCGCCGCGCAGATAGGCGAGGAGGGGGTCGCGCATCGGCGGGTAGGAGAGGTAGGACAGTAGGCGAATCGCGTCGTCGGTCGGCACGAAGAAGGCTTCAGATACGAGGCCATCGGGGTCGGCGAAGGCCGCATCCCCATGCCGGCAGTCCACCGTGAAGATGAAGGCGATTGTCCGGCTGCCGACGGCCTCTACTTGGCAGACATAGAGGAGGCTGCCCACTCCGGCGACCCGCAGCCCGGTCTCCTCACGGACCTCGCGGGCCACCGCCAAGGGCAGCAACTCACCGGCCTCGACAACCCCTCCGGGCAACGCCCAGTATGCCTCCAGATCGTCCGGCCCCTGCTGCTTGACCAGCAGCAGGTCGTCTCGCCGGCGGATGAGAGCGGCGACGACGTGGTAGACCTTCGGTGGTGTATACAGCGTCACCGGCTGCCCAAATCCGCATACATCCACCTGCCCCGTGTGCAGGTGCGGCAAGAGGGATGGTCGCAGAGGAGGGTGGCGGGGTCAGCGCGGAGCATGTCGAGTGCGGTGTCGAGCAGGGCGCGGCCTTCGAGCAGCCAGGCTATGCAGCCGCCGATCTGCTGCTCCCGGCGGGGCACGCGGTCGTTAAGCGCGTCGAATCCCAGGCTGCAATCCGGCTCGCGGGGCATGGTGAGCACGCGGGAGCCGCCGGGAGCGGAGCGGTCACGGAGCAGGGCGTGGCCGGGGCCGCTCAGGTGGGGCAGCCCGGCGATGAACTCGGCGGCATGGACGGTGGTGTTGCGGGTGTGGTCCACGCCGAGGAGGAGCACGCGCCCGCCTTGAGCGGCGAGGGTCCGGTATGGGCGCAGCGGGTCGTCAGCCGGATGCGCCTCGGTGAGTACCTGGGCGAGCGCGCCGACGGCGGCGACTGACATCAGCGGGTGGGGGCTGCGGCGCGCGCCCGGCCAATGGCGCAACGCCTCGGGCACGCGGCCCATATCAGCATCGCAGGGGGTGGTGGCGGGGTCATAGCCGACAACGCCGTCGGGGAGCGGGCCGTCGGGCGCGCGGAGGTAGCAACTGCGCCAGGTCGCGGTCGGTACCATAATCGTGCCGTTCGGCCCCATCACGTTCAGGAGCGCGGCGATCAGCGCGTTCGGCCCCCCGTCCACCCGCCCGAAGCTGGAGAGCGCGGTGTGTACCACGATATGGTCGCCGGGACGGACGCCGAGTGCCCGGAAGCCAGTGTCGAGGTCGGCGCGGTTGACTGTGGAGACGCCACGGATGCGGTTCCAGATCGTGGTAGGCACACTCAGTAGGCCCGTGCGAAGACCATCCACTGCTCGGCGGGCCTGCCGCAGACGAGGCAGGTGCCGGGGCCGGTATGTTTGGTCTGGTCGAGCGGCATACACCGGGCGCTCGCTTTCGTGTCGGTCTTGATCTGCTCCTCGCAGGCCGCATCGCCGCACCACCATGCCTCGATGAAGCCCCGGTCCTCGATCAGGCGCTTGAACTCGTCGTAGCTCGATGCCCAATGGGTGTGTTCTTCACGGAAGCGGAGGGCGCGGTCGTAGAGCGCGGCCTGGATCTCGGTGAGCAGCGCGGAGACGCGGGTAGGCAGGTCGTCCTGGGCGACGAACGCTTTTGCGCGTGTGTCGCGGCGGACCAGCACGGCCTTGCCCTCCTTCACGTCGCGCGGGCCGACCTCGATACGCAGCGGCACACCGCGCAGCTCCCACTCATTGAACTTGAAGCCGGGGGTGGTGTTCTCAGTCCAGTCTACCTTGACGCGCACCCCGGCATCGGTAAGCGTCTTCTCTAGACGGCGTATCGTATCGTAGACTGCCTCTTTCTCGGCCTCTTTGCGCCAGATCGGCACAAAGACTACCTGGAATGGCGCGACTTTCGGCGGCAGGATCAGCCCTTTCTCGTCGCCATGCACCATGATGAGCGCGCCGATGACGCGCGTCGAAACCCCCCAGGAGGTTGTGAAGGCGTACTTTTCGCTGCCGTCGCTGTCGAGAAACTTGATCTCGAAGACGCGCGCGAAGTGGTCGCCGAGGTTGTGCGAGGTGCCCGCCTGGAGCGCCTTGCCGTCGCCCATCATCGCCTCAATCGAGTAGGTGCGGTCCGCGCCCGCGAACTTCTCGCTCTCGCTCTTGCGCCCGGCGAGCACGGGGATAGCCAGGTCTTCTTCGGCGAACGCCCGATAGACTTCGAGCATCTGCAAGGTGCGGTCCTGCGCCTCGTCGTAGGTGCTGTGGACGGTGTGCCCCTCCTGCCAGAGGAACTCGGCGGTGCGGAGGAAGAGGCGCGTGACCTTCTCCCAGCGCAGTACATTCGCCCACTGGTTGATGAGCAGAGGCAGGTCACGGTAGGACTGGATCCACTTGGCGTACATGTAACCGATGATCGCCTCGGAGGTGGGGCGGATCGCCAATGGCTCTTCGAGTTCCTCGTCGCCGCCGCGCGTCACCCAGGCGACCTGCGGCGCGAAGCCCTCGACATGCTCGGCCTCTTTTTCCAAGAAGCTCTTGGGGATCAGCAGCGGGAAGTAGGCGTTGACGCAGCCGGAGCGTTTGATCCGCGCGTCTAAGTAGTCGCGCGAATGTTCCCACAAAGTGTAGCCGTATGGCCGGATCACCATGCAGCCGCGCACCGGGGCGTAGTCTGCAAGCTCGGCGCGCTGCACCACGTCGGTGTACCAGCGCGAAAAATCAACGCTCTTATCGGCGATCTTCCCCACAAAGCCGGAGAGATCAGCCTGCTTCGCCTCTCCATCTACCATATCAACCATGAACAACGACCTCCTGCTCGTTCGATTAAGCTAACTACCATTATACCCGCCCATGCCGCGTATCGTCAATCGCAGAGTCGAAAGGGCCGAGGGACAGCACATCCCCCGGCCCCTGATCCCTGGTCCTCGACCGCTTACTTGCCTTTAGGCATCGCCTGTAAGGCAAGGTAGGACGGGCGCGGCGTGTAGTCGTGGCTAATCACGCTCCAGGGCACCTTCTCGTCGGTCGGCGGCAGCGGCAGTGTGCTGAAGTTGAGGTTCCAGACGCACATCACGCCCATCCAGGGATAGTCGGTCTGGCCCTTCTGGAAGGCCCGCACCAGGTAATCGGCCTGCATCTGGTCGCTGATCACCTGCCCGTACTCGTAGCCGGGCGCGGTATTGTATGTAGACCAGCCGAACTCGGTGAGCCACATCTGCTTATTGGCCTCCCCGTTCTGCACCATGACGGCGCGCAGGTCTTCGATACGGCGGAAGTAGAAGCTGTTGTCGGAGTTCCAGCAAGTGCCCTCCTTGATGCCTTTAGCTATCAGCGAGTCCGGGCAATGGCCGGTGCCGGGGTTGTCGGGCAGATGCTGGTCGGGGGAGTTGTTGTTCGAGCCGGGGTGCGCGCCGAGCACATCATAGTAGCCCTTGGCGACGCCGCCCTTGTATGCGTAGAACTGCTTGAGGTATTCCACATCGTTCACGGCCAGGTGCGGGTCGTTGAGGCCGACCGGGGTCAGCCCGCCGCTCATGACGATCACATTAGGGTCGCCGAACTTGAGCGAGCTATAGCCGACCTGTAAGAGGTCGATATATTGGCCGACGTTGACGAGGCCGCCGCCGTTCTCTGGGGCATAGTTCTGTTCGTTCCAGACCTCGTAGGCCGCTACCCTGTCCTTGTAGCGTTTCGCGAGCTGGTAGAGAAATCCGCCGTAGGTGAACTTGTCGTCGGGCATACCGCCCTGTGCGTTGGCCCAGCTCGGCGAGCGCACCACGCTGAGGATCAGCTTCTCGCCTGCGGTATTCGCCGCAGCGACTACCGGGTCGAGTCGGTCCCAGTTAATGCGGCCAGGCGTCTTCTGGTAATCGGCCCACACAACCTGCTGGCGCACCCAGCTGAAGCCGGCGTCTTTGGCGACCTGGAGCACGCGGGGGCCGTCGGTGTCGTAGAGCCAGACGTTGAAGCCGTAGCCGGGCTGCGGGCCTTTTAGCGGGAAAGCACCGACCCGGCCGGGGCCGCCGTAACGCCAATCTCGGTAGTGGGCGCCGATGTTGCCGACCTCGACCTGAAAGCCGGCGGGGTTGGTCGGCGTGTAGGTGAGCACGCGGCGCTCGAACGCCTGGATCAGCACGTCGGTCGGCTTGCCGGCGATCAGCACCCTAGCCCAGTAAGCCTCGCTGATCGGCAGGCCGCTCGCATAGAACCAGGGCGTGCTCAACCGGTCGTTTGGCCTCAGCACGCCGTCCACGATGACAGGGCCGCTCTGATTCAGGAAGTCCCAGAAGGCGCGGGGTATATTGTGCTGGGACGTACCGTCATAATGCACGTTGTCGATCTTGGGGTAGACGGACTTGCCGGTGTCGGTCACCACTGTGCCGTCTTTGTGTAAGACTGTCAGATTCAGCTGGCCCGTGCGGTTCGGCGAGGGCTTCGCGCCGCCCACATTCGAGACGTAGCCGAAGGTCGCGTAGGTCGGGGCGTTCGCGTCATTGGCATCGCCAGCGAGCGGGATCTGCGCCGGGCGGCGCATTTCGAAGCTGCTGTTGCCGACCTGCATGAGGCCCGAGATCAGCTCGACCGTCAACAGGCCGTTGGTCACATAGAACGGGTTATTCGGGTCGCCGGAGGAGTTGTTGATCTCCATGCGGCTCTTATCGAAGTACTGCACCAGGCGCTGCTGCGATCCGTCGGGGGCGTCGAGATAGGTTTCGCTCATCATCGTGGAGGGTGCTGGCCCCCAGAACCAGGTGCGGGTGGTTTGGTGGGCAGCCACTGGCTGGTCTGTGCGCGTCCAGAGCGATTGGAACGTCGGGTCGGCGAAGATCGGCGCTTTGGACGGGACCGCAGGCTGCGCGGCAGGCGGCGCATCGGCAGGGTGCGCCGCGATGCCGAAACCGGGCAGCACAGCCGCGAGCGCCATCGCCCCCGCGAGCCAGGGATAAAGTCGTTTGTTCAATGTTGCCTCCTTGTGTCAGCGGTAATGGTCAACGGTCCACGGGCGGAGCCGTGTCTTACACTGTGCGATTATAGCGAATAGCGGGGCGGTTGTCTACGCCGCCTCACAGTGTTCAACGGATCGGGGGCGGCGTGGGTTGCGCTGACTCGCTCGACAAACCCAGTGCCGCAACGACTCCGCTTATTGGCACGGTCTGCTGCGTCTGTGTTTGTAGATGCTTGACAAGCGCCTCGCCACGCGACAGCTCGTCGGGCGCGACGATCACGGCGACGGGTATGCCGAGGCGGTCGGCGTACTGTAGCTGCTTGCCGAGCTTTTCGTCGGGGTTCAGGAAGATCTCGGACGGGATGCAGGCCGCGCGGATCTCGCGGAGGAGGCCGAGGGCGGCAGGCAGTACCTCACGTCCCACCACTGCCACCATCGCTTTACTCACCCCGCGCTCTGCCTGCACCATGCCGAGTTCGGTCAGCACGTCAATGATGCGTTCGAGGCCGATGGAGCTGCCGGTGGTCGGCAGGTCGCGCCCGCTGAACATGCCGACAAGCTGATCGTATCGCCCGCCGCCGCCGAGCGAGCCGATCTTCGGCTCCTCGACGTTGATCTCCCAGATCGGGCCGGTGTAGTAATCGAGGCCGCGGGCCAGAGTCGGATCTATCCGCACCCTGCCGGCCGAGGGGCTGAGGTTGTGCAGGTGTTCGAGTACCTCGCGGAGCTCGCCGACCCCGGCCTGGGTGAGCGTGTCGCCGGCCTGCCTGCGTTCGATGGCGGCCAGGAGTTGCATGTTGTCGCCGCCGACGCCTTCTGTGGCGTAATCGAGGGCGCGGCGTGCGGCGTCGGCGGCGATGCCGTAGCGGTCCATCTCGGCGAGCACACCTTCGGGGCCGATCTTGCCGAGCTTATCGAGCGCACGGTAGATCAGCCCAGCCTGATCAGCGGGCACGCCCGCGTAGAGAGCCATGGCCGTCAGCAGCTTGCGGTTATAGAGCAGGATGCTGTAGCCGGTGAAGCCGAAGGCGTCCATAGCTTCAAGCAAGATGGAGAGGATCTCGGCGTCGGCCAACTTGCTCGGCGCACCCACGATGTCTACGTCGCACTGGTAGAACTCGCGGTAGCGGCCGTGCTGCGGCTTTTCGGCGCGCCAAACCGGGGCGATGTGGTATCGCTTGAACGGGAAGACCATCTCGTGGTTGTACATGCCGACCACCCGCGCAAGCGGCACGGTGAGGTCGTACCGGAGGCCGACCTCGCGCCCTCCGGCGTCCTGGAAGCGGTAGAGCAGCCGCTCATCTTCGCCGTACTTGCCGGCGAGGGTCGCCAGGTATTCGAGGGCCGGGGTGTCGAGCGGAGCGAAGCCGTGTAGCTCGAATATCTCGCGCAGCGTGCCGATGATCCGTTGGCGAAGGATCATCTGCTCCGGCAGGAAGTCGCGGAAGCCCTTCAGGAGCTGTGGCTTGATGTGTTCATTCGGCATAGCGCGTTCCCCCAACCCCTACCTCCTCGGCGATCAGCAGAGGTGCGGTCGGTCCAGCACCCGCCTCGTCGCCGTCGCCGGTGCCGTTCTGCCGGAGCTGACGTATCGGGCGGGTGGTATAGTACTTCGATTGGGGGTGGTGGGTGATCATCGCGGCTGTGCTTTGCTCAGGACTGAGCTGGCCCGCCCCGGTCAAAGTCACACCTATAGTCGTGTCGAACGGCAGAGCCTCGATCAGGCGGAAGTGTTCCATCGTCTCGGGGCAGGCCGGGTAGCCCCAGGAGTAGCGCCGGCCCTGGTTTGGGTCGAGGCCGAGATCGTGGCGGAAGCGGCCCTGACCGTACTCGGCGAGCGCTTCGGCTGACGCGACGCTAAGGCCATGCAAGTAGTAGGCGTCGGTGTAGTTGCCGTCCCTGTTCCACTCGGCGGTCAGCTCACTCACCCGGTCTCCCACCGTCACGCATTGGAGGCCGATCACGTCTATCCGCCCCGAGTCCACATCGGCGAAGTAGTCGCTGAGGCAGAGGAACTCCCTATCCGGCTGGCGCGGGAAGGTGAAGCGGGTGATCTCGCGGCGGGCCTGCGGATCGGCAGGATCGTAGACGAGCATATCGTCTCCTCGGCTCTGGCAGGGATAGTAGCCGTAGACCATGCGCGGCTGGAGAGCGCGGCTCGCGATCAGTTCGCGCTTGAGGCGCTCCAGGCGGGGCAGGAAGTCGTCCCGAAGGAGCGCGTCCCAGCGTTCGCCTTTCAGGCTCTTGGCGCCCCAAGAGAGGCGGAAGAGCGAGTTGAGGTCGAGGCAGGCGAACATCTCGTCGGCGGGGATCGGGTCTTCTACGCGCCAGCCCCAGAAGGGCGGCGTCGGTATAGGCACGTCGGTGTGGACCTTCGGCGAGCGGGCGGGGCGAGGGCGGGCGGCGGCCTCGGCCAGCAGCTCTTCCTCGGAGATCTCGCGCTCGGCGGCAATGACCGCCTCGCGATGCTTTTGGGCGATGAACTCGGCGCGGCCAGGGCCGATCAGCGCCTCCATGCTGTCGAGGCCCTCGAAGGCGTCGCGGCAGTAGTAGACGCCCGGCTCGTATCGCTGCCCGGCTTCGAGGAAGCCGATACGCCGTCCGAAAGCTCGGTTGATCGCTGCGCCGCCGATCAGCACGGGGATATGCAGGTCGCGCTTCGCCAGCTCCTTTACGCAGAGCGGCATCTGCTTCGACGTGTTGACCAGCAGTGCGCTGAGGCCGACCGCGTCGGCCCCGACTTCGAGCGCCTTGTCAATGATCACATTGATCGGCACCTGCTTACCGAGGTCGAACACGGTGTAGCCGTTGTTCGTGAGGATCGTGTTGACCAGACTCTTGCCGATGTCATGCACGTCGCCGAAAACGGTGGCGACGACGACCTTGCCTTTCGTGTAGCCCTCTTTCTTCTCGAAGTACTGCTCCAGGTGGGCGACGGCGCGCTTCATCACTTCGGCGGACTGCAAGACGAAGGGCAGGATCAGCTCTCCGGCACCGAACTTGTCGCCGACATCCTTCATCGCAGGCAGCAGCACGTTGTTCAACACGGCCACCGGGTCTTGGCGGGTGATCGCCTCATCGAGCAGGGCCTCGATGCCGTCTTTGCGGCGGTGGAGTATCTGCCAGTGGATCTTCTGCTCGACGCTCATGCCCTCGGTCGGGTCTGCGGCGGATTCCTGTGCCCCGGCCTGGGGCTTGTTCTCCTCGAAGTAGGCGATGTAGCGCGGCAGGGCGTCGGGCCGGGTGTTGAGCAACAGGTCGTCGGCGAGTTCGCGCTGGTCGGCGGGCACCTCGGCGTAGGGCACGACATGCGAGGGATGGACGATGGCGAGATCGAGGCCAGCCTGCACCGCGTGGTGGAGGAAGACGCTGTTGAGCACGGCGCGGGCGTGCGGGGTTAGCCCGAAGGAGACGTTGCTGACGCCGAGGATGGAGAGCGAGCCAGGGCAGAGGGCCTTCGTCTGCTTGATGCCTTCGAGGGTCTGCACGGCGGCATCGATCAGATCCTCCTGGCCGGTAGTGACCGGGAAGGTCAGCACGTCGAAGATCAGGCTGTCGGGCGGCAGGCCGTATTCGCCCACGCAGATGTCGAAGATCCGTTTGCAGACCTCGGCCTTCTTGTCGGCGGTCTTAGCCATGCCGACCTCATCAATCGGCATGACGACGACCGCCGCGCCATGCTCGACCACGGACGGCACGACGGCCTCGATCCGCTCGCGCCCGCGCTCCATGTTGATCGAGTTGACGATGACGCGGCCCGGATAGGCTTTGAGCGCAGCCTCGATCACGTTCGCCTCGGTGCTGTCTATTACCACGGGGGCTTCGATACCCGAGCGGAGCTTCTTGACGACTGCGACCATCTGGCCGTCTTCGTCGGTTCGTTCGGTAAGGGCAACCGTCACGTCGAGCGCGTGTGCGCCCCCCTCGACCTGCTCGCGGGCGACGCCGAGGATAGTGTCGTAGTCGTTGGCGAGCAGCAGGCGCTTGACCTTGCGGCTGCCCTGGGCGTTCACACGCTCGCCGACGATCAGCGGCGCGGGCACCTGATGCAGGTCCACGGCGCGCATCCCGCTCGAAATCGCGGGGGTGCGCTCCACCTGCCGGGGCGTGCGCTTCTTGCCGCCAACCCGCTTGATGACCTCGGCGATGTGAGCGGGCGTGGTGCCGCAGCAGCCGCCGACGATCTCGACACCTAGCTCGTTGACGAACTCGGCCAGCGTCTCGGCCATCGGCACCGGCTCGAGCGGGTAGACGGCCTGGCCGCCGACGTTCAGAGGGAGGCCGGCGTTCGGGATGCAGGAGACCGGCTTGCTCGAATGTTCGGCCAGGTAGCGAATCGGCTCGCGCATGTGTTCGGGGCCGGTGGAGCAGTTGAGGCCGATCACGTCAACGGCCATCGTTTCGAGCGTGGTGAGCGCGGCAGCTATGTCGGTGCCGAGGAGCATACGCCCTGTCACATCGAGCGTGACCTGGGCCTGGATAGGCACGCGCCGCCCGCCCTGCTTGAAATAGCGGTTGGCGGCGACAATCGCGGCCTTGAGCTCGAGTATGTCCTGGGTGGTCTCGATGATGAGCAGGTCCACGCCGCCCTCGATCAGCGCCCTGCTCTGCTCATAGAATATCTCCACAAGCTGGTCGAATGTGATGTTGCCCAGGGTCGGGTCGTCCGAGGATGGGAGCAGCCCGGTGGGTCCGATCGATCCGGCGACGAAGCGCGGTTGTTCGGGAGTCGAGTAGCGGTCGGCGACACGGCGGGCCAATTGCGCGGCGGCGAGGTTGATCTCGTGGGTGCGATCTCCGAGGCCGTACTCGTCCAGCTTGAGTCGGCTGCCGCCGAAGGTGTCGGTCTCGATCACATCGCAGCCGACCTCCAGAAATGAGTTGTGAATCTCCTCGATCACTTCGGGCCGGGTGATCGGCAGATAGTCGTTGCAGCCGGCGCAGCCGCCGAACGCCTCGGCGTCGAGGTCGTAGCTCTGCACCGAGACGCCCATCGCCCCGTCGAAGACGATCACGCGGTCGCGCACGGCGGCCAAGTACGGGGATTCGGTTTGTGTCTGTTCCGTCATCTGTTCACCTGTCCCTACTAAGCATCAAAAAGCCCCTCATAAGCGAGGGGCAGGATACTATTTGGGTTCAGTACCAACCACTCCCTTATCTCACAGAATTGCTCTGTCGGAATTGGCACCTTAGCATCGCTGCCGGGTTGCCGGGTTTCATAGGGCCGTTTCCCTCCACCTCTCTTGATAAGAGCCTGGGTGCTATTCGGTTGTTGGGGCAATTATATCATAGATGTAGCCGGATGTCAAAAAGCGCGGGTCTGTGCTATAATCGAGGGCATGAATCTCGGTATGGAGGAAGCGGCTATGGCAGAGACACGTCTCATCATCGTGGATGACGACTCGATTATTCGGCTCGATTTGAGGGAACTGCTGACGCAGATGGGCTACTCTGTTGCCGGCGAAGCGCCGGACGCGCAGTCGGCCATCGTACTGGCGCGGGAGATACGGCCCGACCTGGTGATCATGGACATACGTATGCCGGGCGAACTCGACGGGATAGACGCTGCGGCTACCCTGACCCAGGAGCAGATAGCCCCTGTGCTGCTGCTGACGGCGTTCAGCGACCCCGAGCTCGTGCGTCGGGCGACCGAGGCCGGGGTGGTCGGCTACCTGCTCAAGCCGTTCAGCGAGGGCGAACTCAGACCGGCGATTGAGGTGACTCTGGCCCGATTCAGGGAGTTCCAGCTGCTCGGGCGAGAGGCGCACGACCTGCGGGAGCAGCTGGAGACGCGCAAGCTGGTGGAGCGGGCGAAAGGCGTGCTGATGGCGCAGCACAACATCACCGAGGCCGAAGCCTTCCGCCGCATCCAGAAGACGAGCATGGATACGCGCCGCCCGATGCGGGCAATCGCCGAGGCGGTGCTGCTCTCCAGCCAGGTGAATACCTGAGTATACCCCGCCGGTGGCTGGCGGCGGGGGTCGGGCTTCTGGCGCTGGGTTTGCGGTTGGCGCTGCTCGATACGGCGGGATTCTGGCGGGACGAGGTTTCCTCGGTGGTCGTGGCACGGGGTTCGGTCAGCAGCATACTCTTCGACCGCTTCGGGGAGGCCCGCAACCAACCTCCGCTGCACACGCTGCTGATACACGCCGGGCTTGCCCTATTTGGGCCACCCGGTGGCCTGCTCTCGACGGAAGCAGCGGCCCGCCTGCCGTTCGCACTGGCCGGGGCAGGCACATGCCTGCTGCTCGCGCTTTCCCGCCGTCCCTTCGGCGGTGCCGCGATGCTCACGGGGGCGGCCCTGCTGGCTGTTTCCTATGTCCACCTGGCGCAGTCGGTCGAGGCGCGGCCCTACGCGCTGCTGACGCTCTTCGCGCTGATTACCCTCGGTGCAACAGACCGCGCGCTCGACGGCGGAACCGGCGCGTGGCGTTGGTGGGCATTGGCCGTGGGCTCGGGGCTGGCCGGGACGGCATCGAGCTACCTGATGGTCTACGCGGTGCTGCCTGGGATCGGCCTCTACGCAACATGGCGGCTGCTCCCTACAATCCGAGCCGCCCTGCGCGGACCGGGGGCCGGAGCGGCACGGCGGGAGATGCGGCTGCCCCTGCTCGCCGCACTTGCGCTCACGATGGGCGCGCTACCCGCGATACCGGAGATGCTCGCCTTCAATTGGACCGGCACCGGCCAGGCAAACAACCCCCTGGACGCGCTGGTGAAGCTGCTGCTCTACAACGGGCTGAGTTTCGGCCCCAGCCCCGGCCCGGTTTGGGCCGCCGGCCTGTCGGCGCTCGTGGTGCTTGGCGCGTGGCGGGCTTGGCACGGCGGCACGCAGGCCAGGCGGGGCCTCGTGGCCGTTGGCATCGTCGGCGGCTGGGGGCTGCTCGCCCTCTCCTTCTCAGGGCCAAGCGACCTGGTGGCTCCTCGCTACTGGAGCTATGTGGCCCCCTTGCTCTGCCTGCTTGTGGGGGCCTCCATCTTTCAGCCGGGAGACAAGGAGACACGATATGCTTCGGGTCCGTCCAGGCGCGCCTATTTGCATGGCTCTATGGTGAGTCTGGCCGTAGTGTTGGCGTTGAGCAGCGCGCCGGGTGTGTTCGCCGCCCTTGCCGCGCAGGAGGCACCGCCGGGAGCGTCGGTGAGGCCGGACTACCGAGCGGCGGCGCGTCTGCTGGCGGGCGTGACGACGCCGGGCGATCTGATCGCGCTGGTGACATCTCCAGAGCACGGGCGGCGGGTCTGCGCCTGGTACTGGGAGACGGATGCGCCACTGAGGCCGGGAGTGAGCGTGACCGACGCGACGGACCCTGTATTGGGCGACCTGCCCGTGCCGAAACGGATCTACTGGCTGCTCTCGGACACGGACCCGACCTTCCTCGACGCGGTGGCCGGGTCGCCGCCGGACGGGACGCAGGTCGTATCCCGCGCAGAGCGGGTGCTGATCCTGCGGGAAGAGAACAGGGGCGGGAGGACAGCCGCCGACCGGCAGACCGCACTCGCGGATGATCTGGGGCGGCGGTTTCCGTCGCTCGCCCCTGTACACGCGACGGCGGTGGCGCTCGGATCGGCGGCGGAGGCGCGAGGCGATTTCGAGGCGGCGGTCACCGACTACCGGCGGGCGGGCACCGACCGGAACCTGGGCCGGGAATACCTTGCGAACGCAACCGGCTTCCTGGAACGGGGCTTCCCCGCCGACGCGCTGATTGACTTATCAGCAGCCCGCGCGCTCGAACCGGCGAGCGCAGGCGTCCACATCGGTGTAGCCGACGCTCTCTCGCGCATAGGCCTTGCGGCTGCGGCGGATCGAGAGCGCCGTGTCGCGGCATTGCTCCGCCGGCGTTAGCCGCTCAAAACGTCGGTGCTTCTTCCTCCGTGCCGATGTCCCAGAGGCGTTCCATGTCGGTGTTCGAGTAGCACTGGAAGGCCATGAGCGTGTTCGTGCGAGTGATGGTGCGGATGCCGCTGATCCGCCCTGTGACCAACTCGGCAAGCTGCTCATAGACCGGCGTGCTGACGACCGCGACGAGATCCCAGTCGCCGGTGACCGAGTAGACATCATGCACCCCCTCTATGGCGAGCAGGGCCTGTGCGGTGGCAGGGACGGTGTGGCGTGCCGCGCTGATCATCACTATGGCTGTTACCATGTTTCTCCTCCTGGATTGCTCGTAAAACTCTAGTCGGCAAAGCCGAGCTTCTTGGCGCGCATACTCAGCCAGGTGTGGCCGATGATCAGGTGGTCGAGCACGTCAACGTCGAGCAGCTTGCCGGCTGAGATGATCTGCTCGGTCACGTCAATGTCGGGGCGCGACGGCGTGGTGTCGCCGCTGGGGTGGTTGTGAGCCACCAGGATCGCACTCGCGTTCAGGCGGAGCGCCTCCTTGAAGACCTCGGCGACGCGCACCGGGCTGCTGTTGACGCTGCCCTTATGCACATCCACCATCTTCATCACCTGGTGCTTCGTGTTCAGCACGACAACGCGCAGAACCTCTTGCTCGAAGGAGCGCATCTCCGCAACCAGCAGGTCGCCGATCTTCTGCGGGCCTTCGACCACCAGCCGGTCTTCGGGGTCGGCGATCAGTAGCCGGCGTCCGAGTTCGAGCGCGGCCTTTAATTGGCAAACTTTGGCCTCGCCGAGTCCATGCACTCCGCATAGCTCCTCGAACGACACGCGACTGAGGCCGGTCAGCCCGCCGTGTTCGCGCAAGAGCCTTCCGGCGAGTTCAAGTACCGTCTCGCCTTTCGAGCCGGAGCCGAACAGGATCGCCAGGAGTTCGCTGTCGCTGAGGACCGGAGAGCCGAGCCGAGCCAGCTTCTCGCGGGGGCGGTCGTCGCTCGGCAGCTCTTTGAGCGTCGGGCGGGCGCGCTCGGTGGCTGCCTCCGCGGGAAGAGCGCCCGGCGTAACGCTGCCGTCGGGCGAGTAGAGCGTGACCAGGGGCGGCGCGGCACGGCGCGGACGGCGGCGCGCACGGGCAGGTGCCGGGTATACCAAGTCGGACACGGGCTAGGGGCCGATCATCACTGTGCTGACCGCGACGACCACGCCGGCCGGCAACGGCACCGGGTCGTTGCAAGTGAGCGCAGCGTCGCCGTTGCGGGCGGCGGGCTTGCCCTCGATCAGCACCAGCGGGCTGCCGACCACGATGGTGGCCTGGTTAGTCGGCGGGTTGACGAACGCGGTGCCGGGCGGCGTGGGTAGGTGCGGCGGCGTGTTCGTCGCCGTCGAGCCAACTGTGGCGGCGGGCTTGCCGTTGATCAGCACCTTCGTGCTGCACCCACCGGTGATGATCCCGCTGAACGGGTGGGGGAGCGGCGTCGGCACTGGCGGGCCGGGGGCTGGGGGCGGCACCAGCACGATGTGTTTGTCGGTAGCGACGACTGTATGGCCGAGAGTGGCGGCTGGCATAGGCATAGTTTGGGTTCCTCCATTGCCGCTATAGTACCGCAACCGGGCGGCTGCGTCAAGCATGCCGCTCGCTCGGATCATACGGTGATTGCAACTGAGAGTTCCGGTCTGCTATAATGGACTATAATCCATGGGAGGTGCTGCCGTGAGTACAAAGCAGAGCGCGACCATCGAGGACTTGTACAGTGCTCCCGACGATATGAACGCTGAACTTGTAAACGGGGAGTTGGTGCTGATGGTTCCGACAGGGGTGAATCCCAAATATGCAGGCGATGAGATCTACGCATCGTTGCGAGAGTATGCGCGGCGCACCCGCAGAGGGAGAGCCGTAGCCGACGGAGCCGGGTTCCTTGTCAACCTACCAAACCGTAAGTCGTTCAGTCCCGACGCCGCCTTCTACCAGGGAACCCCCGACACCATGAAGTTCTTCGACGGCGCTCCGATATTCGCCGCCGAGGTTCGCAGCGCGAACGACTACGGCCAGTCAGCAGAGCGCGAAATGGCCGACAAGCGTGCCGATTATTTCGCCGCGGGCACAATCGTCGTCTGGTATGTGGATCTGCTCTCCGAGGATGTGGTTCGCGTCTACCGCTCCGACGACCCGCAGCGGCCCACCGCCTACCGGCGCGGTGAGATCGCCGACGCGGAACCGGCTCTGCCCGACTGGACGATGCCGGTAAACGACTTGTTCTTCGGATAGGACGCCGGGTCACGGCTGAGGTTGACAAGCCAGCTGGCCCTGTGGTAGAGTAGGATAGACAAGCCGGGGACATCACCCGGCAGAATAGCGCGGGAGCCTGTGGGAAACGGGCTGAGAGGTTGGCTGCATCGCCACGACCGCATGAACCTGATCCGGGTAATGCCGGCGAAGGGAGCACAGCATCAAACTCGCCCCCCTACCGCAAGAGACTTTGGACACGGCTCCGCACACAGCGGACCCGCCGCTCGGCGTGCGGCTGTCAGATGTGAGCATGAGCTTCCCACAGGCCGGTGGGCGGCTGGATGTGCTTGACGAGATCAGCCTCGATGTTGCTCCGGGGAGTTTCGTGAGCCTCCTCGGGCCGTCAGGCGCGGGCAAGTCAACTCTGCTCGGCATAGTCGCCGGCCTCGAAGAGCCGACGGGCGGCGAAGTGACCCTCTACACGGCAGGAGGGCCGTCTCCAGGCCCACGGCTTGGGCGCGTCGGCTATATGCCGCAGCGCGACCTGCTGTTGCCCTGGCGCAGCGCGCTCGGCAATGCGACTGCGGGGCTGGAGGTCCGGGGGGTTCCTAAACCGGCGACGCTGACCTCAGCCATGTCGCTCTTCGACGAGTTCGGGCTGGCCGGATTCGCGGGGGTCTATCCCAACGCGCTCTCCGGCGGGATGCGCCAACGTGTGTCGTTCGCGCGCTCATCGCTCGCCTCGCGCGGCCTGATGCTGCTCGACGAGCCGTTCGGCGCGCTCGATTCGCTGACGCGGGCGGCTCTCCAGGAGTGGCTGCTCGGCGTCTGGGACCGCCTCGGCGCGACGATCATCCTGGTGACGCACGACATAGATGAGGCGGTGCTCCTCTCGGATTGCGTCTACGTCGTCACGCCCCGGCCTGCACGCATCGCCGAGCGTGCTCTGATCGACCTCCCGCGCCCTCGCACCCTCGACACGATGGCGAGCGCAGAGTTCGCGCGCTGCAAACTGGGGCTGTTGGCTGCGCTGAGGGCCGCCGGCGGACTGCCCGAGGCAAGTGATCAGTGGTCAGTGGTCAGTGGTCGGCAGTCGGCAATCAGCAGTCAGCCATCAGCAGTCAGCAGCCAGCAGTCAGCGGTCGGCGGTACGCAGGCAGTAGGCAGTGCTCAACGGGCCACCGAGACGGCGGCGGTACACCTTGCGCGGTCCACGGACGGAGCCGTGTCTTACAGCCCTCAGCCCTCAGCCCTCAGCCCTCAGCCACGGGCAAGCCACAGTCCGCAACCCGTAATCGCCTCTCAGCCACCAGCCGCCGGTCGCCAGCCGCACGCAATCCGCAATCCGCAATCCGCAATCCGCGCGGTGCTGCCTGCGGTGGTTGCCGTCGTCCTCCTCGTGTTGTTTTGGGAGGGGTATGTAGATCTGACGCACCTGCCGAGGCGGATCTTGCCCGCTCCGTCTCAGGTCGGCGAGGTGCTGCTGGCGGATGCGGGGGTGCTCGCCCAGAATGCGTGGGTGACCCTGGTGGAAACCGGGATCGGCTTCGCTGCCGCGATGGCTGTCGGGCTGGGCTGCGCTGTGCTGATCGACCGGAGCGACCTACTGCGCCGGGCGATTTACCCCCTGCTTGTCGCGTCGCAGACAGTGCCGAGCATAGCATATGCGCCCTTGCTGGTGATATGGTTCGGCTACGAGTTGTTGCCTAAAGTCCTGGTCGTGCTGGTCTACTGCTTCTTCCCGGTCACAGTGGCGGCACTCGACGGCTTTCGCGCCACCGACCCCGAACTGATACGCCTGTTTCGCACCTTCGGGGCGAGCGGCAGGCAGATATTCAGCTGGGTGCGCTTCCCGAATGCGCTGCCGGCGATCTTTTCGGGGATACGCATCGCCATTACCTACAGCGTGACCGGGGCCATCGTCGGAGAATATGTGGGCGCATACGAGGGGCTGGGGGTCTACATCCAGCGTGTGAAGAACAGTTTCGCCGTGGACCGTGTATTCGCCGCCATCTTGGTGATCGCTCTACTAAGCGTCGGCCTCTTTGCTCTCGTCTCGCTGGTCGAGCGCATCGCCGTGCCCTGGGCCGGGCGAGTAAGCAGTAGACGGTAAGCGACACGCACTACGCACTACGCACTACTTAATACGCACTATGCAAGGAGCAAATACGATGCAGATCAAACGTTTTCTAATGGGAACCATGTTGGTGGGAGGGCTGGTGCTGTCGGGGTGCGGTGGTGCTCCGACAGGAACGCCGGTGCCTCCGACGACCGCGGCAGAAAATGCTCCCCCGGCGACGGACACGCCGCCCGCACCGACGAACACAGCAGGACCGCCTGCCGCGCTGACGAAGGTGACGCTGGCGCTCGACTGGACGCCGAACACGAACCATACCGGCTTCTATGCCGCTATGCAGAAGGGGTGGTATAGAGACAAGGGGATCGACCTCCAAGTCCTGCCTTATGCGCCGGAGGGTGCCTCCCCCGATACCCTGGTCGCCGGCGGCAAAGCCGACTTCGGCATCAGCTTCGTGGAGAGCGTCGTCGGAGACAAGGTGACAGGGCTGGCCGTCAAGTCGGTGGCCGCGATAGCCCAGCATGACACATCGGAACTGGCCTCGCTGAAAAGCGCGGGGCTGGACAGACCGGCAAAGCTCGAGGGCAAGCGGTACGGCGGTTTCGGCAGCCCTTACGAAGACCTCGTGATCGCCGACATCATAAAGCACGACGGCGGCAAGACAGGCGAGATCCAAGACATCACCACGAGCGTCGGCGGCCTACAGGCCCTCGAGGCGAAGCAGGTGGACTTCGTCTGGATCTACAAGGGCTGGGAGGCGATCCAGGCGAAGCACGGCGGCGTTGCGCTCAACGAGTTCCTGGTGACCGACTACGGGCGGGCCGACTACTACAGCCCTGTCGTCATCGCGAGCGAGCAGTTCTTGAGGGACAAGGCGGACCTCGGCAAGCGGTTCATGGCCGCGACGAGCAAAGGCTTCGAGTTCGCGATCCAACGTCCTGACGAGGCGGCTGACCTGCTGATCTCCGCGAACACGCCCGACACCTTCCCCGACAAGCCGCTCGTGCATGAGAGCGCCCGCTACCTGGCGACGATCTACCAGGACAAGGCTCCCCGCTGGGGCGAGCAGACGCTGAAAGTCTGGAGCGACTATCCCAGCTTCATGGTACATTCCGGCAAGTTGGAGGATCAGAACCACAAGCCGGTGACGACCGACCTTGACTACGGGAGTCTGTTCACAAACGAGTTGCTCCCGTAGCCGCCGACGACAGGTGGGGTGGCGCGCATCCTGCTAGTGAAACCGCTCATGTAGTGTGTAAAACCGCAAAACTACTCGGTCCGTACACTTGTGAGAGAGAGTAACGATATGCCCGCAGATAGCCAACTGAGTTCGCCCACCTCAAATAACTTCCCGACGGCACGCCCCGACGAAGCCTGGCCGCGTGTGTGTCGTTGCGCCTGTATTTAGCTGAGAATGGGGGCATCCCGAAAGGGATGGCCCCACTCTATATTTAGGAGACATATGTATAGAATAGCCACGCTGAGTGTGCATACCTGCCCGTTGGCGACCCTCGGCGGCAAAGAGACCGGCGGCATGAACGTTTATGTCCGCGAACTCACGCGCGAGCTAGGGCGGCGTGGTATCAAGGTTGACGTGTTCACACGCGCCATAGATCCAGATATTGCCTGGGTGCGCGACATGGGGCCGAACGCCCGAGTGATCCACCTCAAAGCCGGGCCGGTCGCCCCCTGCGACAAGAACGAGATCTACAACTACCTGCCCCAGTTCATAGCGGGCGTCGAGAAGTTCCGTGCCCAGGAGAACCTGCGCTATGATCTGGTCCATGCCCACTACTGGGTGTCGGGCGAGGCCGGTGTGCAGTTGGCCGAAACCTGGGGTGTGCCGCTCGTGCAGATGTTCCACACCCTGGGACAGATGAAAAACCAAGTTGCGAAGACAGATCTGGACCGTGAAGTCGGGCTGCGTATCGAGACCGAGATGCACGTCGCCGACCTCGCAGACCGGATCATCGCTCCCACCTCCACCGAGCGCGCCCAACTCGCCTGGTACTACGGCGCGGACCCCGAGAAGATCAGTGTGATCCCCTGCGGGGTAGACACCCAACTCTTCCGCCCGCGCGACCAGCACGCCTCGCGGCAACGGCTCAACCTGCCCTGCGGACGGCTGCTGCTCTTCGTGGGGCGCATCGAGCGCCTCAAGGGGATCGACACCCTACTCGAATCGGCCGCCCTCCTGATGGCGCGCCCCGGCTATGAAGACCTACGCGTGTTGATTGTCGGCGGCGATCTCGAGAGCAACCGCGACAACATCGAGCTTCATCGTGTGCAACAGCGCGCCCTGGACCTCGGCATACGCGACCGCGTGGACTTCCTCGGCCCGCAGCCCCAGGCCGAGCTTCCCTACTTCTACTCGGCTGCCGACCTGACGATCATGCCTTCGCACTATGAGTCATTCGGCATGGTCGCGCTCGAATCGATGGCCTGCGGCACGCCGGTCGTCGCCTCGCGGGTCGGCGGGCTGGCCCAACTAGTGCGCGACGGAGAGACCGGCATACTCGTGCCGGAGGAGGAGCCGACCGCGCTGGCGATGCAGATCCACGCGACCTTGCAGAATGACGCCGAGCGCGAGGCGATGGGCACTCGCGCCGCCGAATACGCGCGCGGTTTCGACTGGGGAACCATCGCCGACCGGGTCGTTGGCCTCTACGACGAACTGATCCACGACGTGGCTGTCCGCGAATGCCCATACGTGATGTAACGGACCTACCAATCTGCCTGCTGGTGCTCGACGGCGACCACACGCTCTGGAACCCGCTCGACACCACCTGCGTCTCGGAAGGTTATCCCGACGACCCGCTCGGCGGCACCGAGTTCGGCTTCCGCCCAGCGCCAGACAACCCCGATCTCGTGATCCGCGAAGATGGGGTCCGCTTCGAGGTTATGCCCGGAGCGAGGGCGGCGCTCGAGAGGCTACATGCCTCCGGCGTCCGGTTGGCTGTGGCGAGCTACAACCACTTCGCGCCCGTTCTGGCGCTGCTCGAAGCATTCGGGCTGCGGCCCCTGTTCAGCCAGGTGGTCGCAGAATGGCACAGCGACAAGGCGGCAATGCTCCGCACTATCCTGGCAGCCGAGGCCGCCGCAGGCCGCCCCACACGGCCCGAGACCGTGCTCTTCGTGGACGACGACCCCTCCTCCAGCTACCGCGAGATGGCGGCGTCAGTCGGCGTCTCCTTTGCCCAAATGGGCAATGAGGTACAGAACTACGACGACATTGAGCGCCTCTGCACCTCCTGACCCCCGATTTACACGCCGTTCCTTATACGGTATAATGTCCGCATGACACAGGCTGCCTCGCTCCCGACCGAACAAGCCGTTGAGCCGGAATCTCTGCGGCAGGCGCTCAAGCAGTGGTTCGGGTTCGACGACTTCCGGCCAGGCCAGGAAGCCGTTATCGCATCCGTCATGGGCGGGCAGGACACCCTGACGCTGATGCCGACCGGGGCCGGCAAGTCTCTCTGCTACCAACTGCCCGCGATGCTCTTGCCCGGTCTCACCCTGGTCGTCTCCCCACTGATCGCGCTGATGAAGGACCAGTACGACAACCTCCCGAAGCCGGTCTACGAGCGCAGCACGTTCATAAACAGCAGCCTCGAGCTAGCCGAGGTCGAGCGCCGTATGGCCGACGTGCTGGCCGGGCGGGTAAAGCTGATCTATGCCGCGCCGGAGCGACTGCGCCAGCAGCCGTTCACGCACGCCCTGGTGCGTGCCGGCCTCAGCCTGCTCGTCATAGACGAAGTGCATTGCGTCAGCCTCTGGGGTCACGACTTCCGGCCCGATTATTTGTTCATCGGCAAGGCGCTCGAATCGATGGGCAGGCCGAGCGTCCTCGGCATGACCGCGACGGCCACAGAGCGCGTCCAGGCGGAGATCGGCACCCATCTTGGGCGGCGTTTCCACGTCGTGCAGACCAGCCCGTTCAGGCCGAACCTCTTCTACCAAGTCTTGCACCTCAAACAGAAGAAGGAGAAGGACGACGCCCTGGTGCGATTTTGCCGGGAGCAGAATGGGTCGGGCATCGTCTACGTGCGCTCGCGCAACGAGGCCGAGCGGCTGGCGGCGCTCCTGGCGCGCAACCGGGTCAAGGCAGAGTACTATCACGCGCGGCTCGATTCGGCCGAGCGGAGCGCCGTGCAAGAACGCTGGATGCTCGACAAGACCCGCGTGATCGTGGCGACTATCGCCTTCGGGATGGGGATAGACAAGGCGAACGTCCGCTTCATCGTCCATTTCAGCCCACCCGACTCGGTCGAAAGCTACGCGCAGGAGAGTGGGCGCGCCGGGCGGGACGGTCGGCCCTCCGTCTGCCTGATGCTCTCCACCGCAGGCGACCGTGCCCTGCTCGGCAAATGGCTGCGCGCCGAGCTATTCGACCTCGACCGGCTCCGCGCGATCTATGCCGCTGCCCAGCAGCAGGTGCGTGCGACCGATCGGCCCACCCTCGTCAACTTCGAGACGATGCTCCGCGACGCCGGGGAGCGCGCCACGCGGGATATCACCGACACCGATCTCCGCGTCGGCATCGGCCTCATGGAGCGGGTGGACCTGCTGGTGCGGCACGCCGACGCCCCGGCTACAGTCACCATTTCGGTCAACGGCACCATGCTCTCCACACCCGACCCCGCCTTTGACGCCTTCTGCGCTGCCTGCGGCCTCACTCCCGGCGAACGCCGCGAAGCCTGGCTGCCCGAACTCGCCGACAGCGCCGGCATCAGCCCGCCGGAACTGGAGCGCAAGCTGCTGACCTGGCGCGACGAGGGGCGGCTCTCCCTCCGCAGCAGTGCCCGCGAGCCGGTGATCGAGCGCCGCAAGCCCCCACCCGACACCCCGGCGCGGATGGTTGCCCTGCTCGCCGACTACGAGAAGGCGCAGCTCGAACGGATAGACCAGCTTTTCGGCTACACAAGCGGCGAAGGCTGCCGCCACCAGATGCTCGCGGCCCACCTCGGCCACCAAATCCCACCCTGCGGCGACAACTGCGACAACTGCAAAAGCGGCAAGGCAAAATCCGCGCGCCCCCGCCAGACCCCAGCCGAGGAAGCCGCCGCGCTCGAAGCCCTGCTCTCCCAACTGCTGGCAGACGGCGACGCTCTGCGCGGCACGCTGCTGACTCCCCGCCGCGCCCTCACCATCGTGGACTGTGTCGGCAGCCTGCCATACTCCGTCACGAAGACCGGCGTGGCTAAGGTGCTGACGGGCAGGGACGGCGCGCCCTTCAACGCGACACAGGTGCGCGGCTACGGCCTCGTCCAGGGCAGCGACGCCCACGACTTGCCCAAGCAGATAGACGCACTGGTGGACCTCGGCTACCTGAGCGCCGACACCTCAAGCGGCCAACGGCTGATCGGCCCCGGCAGCCCCGAAGCCGTGTCGGCCGCAGCCGGCAGGTGGGCGGCGTCCCGCTCCCTCTACCCTGCACGCGAAGACGCCGCCGCCCGCGCCTACGACCGTTTCGCTTCCGGCGAGGTCGGTACCTGGGACGCCCTCGGCGCGGGCGCGCCCCCTCTCGAGATCGAGGAGGAGGACGACCCGCCTATCCCCGAAAACCCCGCGCAGGTCATGCTCGAATGTATCGCCTCGCTGCCCTTCCCGATGGGCCGCACAGGCGTTGCCAAAGTGCTTGCCGGCTCCGGTGCGGCTGCGGTTCACAGCGACCGCTGCCGCCACTACGGCGCGCTGGAGATGTGTACCCAAGCTGCCGTCGGCGAGGCGCTGCTCTCGCTGGTCCAGGCTGGCTACCTCCGGCAGGATGCGAACGATGGCCGACCTCTGCTCTTCCTCACTCCGAAGGCCGAGATAGAGACGCCTCCGCCCGACCTCGTGCAGCTCGCCTACAAGCCCGGGATCGGCCCCGAAGCTCGCCGCAAGCGCGCCGAGCGCGAGGCTTGGCGGCGCGCAGACTACGAAGCCTCCTCCCGCCTGGCCGATGGGCGCACCGCCCCCGCAGGCACGACTGCCGAGATCGCCGACAGGGCCGAAAGGCTCCGCCTATGGCGGCTGGGTGCTGCGTCCCGCGCCAAGCTGCCGCCCTACATGATCTTCCACGACCGAGTGATGTACGCGATGGCCGAGGCGCGGATCTCGACGCTCGACGATCTCTTGGCGATCCGTGGTGTCGGCAGCTTGCTTGTCACGAATTACGGCGATGAGCTGCTGGCGATTCTGGCGACCGAGCCTGATGCCGAGGCGTCCGCTGATCCGGGCTAAGATAGCCGAACGAAAGGAGCCGACAGATGCCCGAATCGGAGATCGACCAAGACGCGAAGAACGCGCGGCAGATACCAGCCGGTGGCAACCAGGCAGACCTCACTGCGCCGACGCCCTTCCGCACCCCTCGCTGGATCTGGGCCTGGGCGCTGCCGGCCGCGCTGCTCGTGCTGCTCATCATGGCGCGGCAGGTGCTTGGCCCGTTCGTCATCGCCGGGATGCTCGCGTATATATTCAGCATCGTGGTGGACAACATCCAGACGCGCCTCGGGTGGCCGCGCGGGCTGATAGTCACCCTGCTCTACGTGCTGGTGCTCGGCGCGCTCGGCATCTTGCTCTACTTCGGCGCTGAGGCGCTCTTCCAACAGACACGCGACCTCCTGCGCGGCGGCCCGAACGTGATCGAGAAGGGCCTACAGCAAGTGATGGGCACAACAAGCTACAGCTTCGGCGGCCAGACCTTGAACGCCCACAGCTTGGCCGAGCGTCTCAACGCGGGAATAAGCTCCTACTTCGGCACCGGCGGCGACGCTGTTCACCTCGCGTCAACCATCGTCGGGCGGCTGCTCGACGCTCTGCTGGTCATCGTCGTCAGCTTCTACCTGATGCTCGACGGCAGGCGGCTCGGTTCCTACCTGCTCAAGTTCGTGCCCTCCGGCTCCCGTGAGCGCACCGGCTATGTCGCTGGGCGGATACACACCGTGCTCGGTGCCTACCTGCGCGGCCAACTCCTGCTGATCGGGCTGATCTCTGTCGTCTCGTTCCTGCTGCTACAGTTCGTCTTCCAAGTGCCGTATGCCCTGCCCCTCGCCATACTCACCGGCTTCTTCGAGATCCTGCCGCTGCTCGGCCCCGCGATTGCCACGGTGCTTGCGGCATCGGTCGCCCTTGCCACGCATGGAGTGACGACTGCGCTATTGGTTATTGTCGCTTATCTGATTATGCGCCAACTCGAAGACCAGGTCGTAATGCCGTTCGTGGTTGGGAAGGCAGTCGAACTCCACCCCGTAGCCACGATTTTCGCGGTGCTGGCAGGAGGAGCGATGTTCGGCATTCTGGGCATGTTGCTCGCCGTGCCTGCCGCCGCCGCGATCAAAGTGATCCTAGACTTCCTCTATCCAACCGACCCCGACAAGGCCCTCGAACAGGCCCGCCCAGGTATGGAACAGGCCGCAAACGAAGCCGAGGCCCGGGGCGAGGAGCCTGCGCCTCCGATGCCTGCGCCTAGGAGCTAAGGGCCGGGGATCGTGCCCCCCAACACCCGAATCCGCTCCAGGATCGCTCTTATCGCATCCGCAGTCCGCGGGTCGTCAATGTCGTACTTCAAGCGAAGGTAGACCCCAAGATCCGGCAGCTCAGTGTCGGTAGGGTCGTCGCTGCGGTATCCGGCCGCTGTGAGCAAGTCGTCGGCCGTGGTGCCGAGCGCGTCCGCCAGCCGTAGCAGGCGGGCGCGGGACGGCAACTCGATGTCGCCCCGTTCCAGACGCGAGATGTGGCTCCGCGTCAGGCCACTCACCTCGGCGAGGTTCTCCTGCGTCCACCCACGGGCTTTGCGTAGCGCCTTTAGCCGCTCACCCAGCTTCGTGTTCTTCACAACATCCCCCAACTTAGCTCGCGTAACTCATCGCATCCGAGAGTTCAACTCACCCACCCGCTCGATGCCCATGAAGTCAGCCTCGCTCTCCGGCAGCGCAGCCTTTGCATCGCTCAATAGGACCGCCAACCCTGCGCCCCCTAGCCAGTCCTCCAACTCAGTGAGGCGCGTACGCAGCTCGGCCAGCTGCTTCAACACATCGGGTTCGCCCAGGCTATTCGCCTCTCCCGGGATCAAGCCTGCCTGCTGGGCGACCTGCACAATCAGCCGGCTGACATACTGGCCCCACATCTCCGTTGGGGCCAATTGTGTTAGAAGCTGTGCGGCCTCCTCAGTTAGAAAGAACTTTGCCCGCTCTTTATCCGCCTTTGCTTGCGGCATGTTCCTACTCTCCCTTCCGGGGACATCATACCATAGATCCCCACGATCTGTCTAGACCCATAGCGCAGCGTGTTTGTGCTCAAACTCCGGCAGAATGCCGATCCTCGCGCTCACATGATCAACGAAGGAGTTCGCAAAAGTATTCACACCGCCGGCCCTTGACTGGGGCGGGGGCAGATGCTATACTGACCCCACCCTGAAGGAGGTCTGTCAGATATGGCCGAAACGATGCGCGCCGTGGTGAAGCCGGAAGCCGCGCCAGGCGCAGTACTCGCCCGGGTGCCCGTGCCCGACATCGGTCCCGAAGATATACTCGTGCGCGTAAAAGCCGCAAGCATGTGCGGCACCGATCTGCACATCTACAACTGGGATCAGTGGGCGCAGTCCCGCTTCGCCACGACGCCGATGGTCTTTGGGCACGAGTGCTGCGGCGACGTGGTCAAGGTCGGTCCAAACGTGCGCGATGTGGCAGTCGGCGATTTTGTATCCCTGGAGAGCCACATCAGCTGCGGCCACTGCCTCCAATGCCGCACCTGCCAGGCCCATATCTGCGCGAACGTCCAGATCCTCGGCGTGGACCGGCCTGGCGTCTACGCGGAGTACGTGAGCGTGCCCGCGAAGGTTGCCTGGAAGAACCCCCCCGATCTGCCGGTGGAAGTCGCCTCGATCCAGGAGCCGTTCGGCAACGCCGTCCACACCGTCTTCGAGTGCGACATCCCGACGAAGCGCGTGGCGGTGATCGGCTGCGGTCCCATCGGCCTCTGGGCGATCGCCATCGCGAAGGCATCGGGCGCATCTGCGATCTACGCGGTAGACATCAACCCGATGCGCCTACAACTTGCCGAAGAACTCGGTGCCACCCGGGCGATCAACTCCCGCGAGTCCGACCCTGTGGCCGTCGTCCGCTCGGCGACCGGCGGCGAGGGAGTCGACGTGATGCTCGAAATGTCGGGCAACCCACGCGCCATCGCCCAGGGCTTCGAGATGCTCCGCTTCGGCGGCGAAGTCGCATTACTGGGCCTGCCCTCCCGCCCGGTCGAGCTCGACCTCAACAACGCGATCATCTTCAAGGGCGCGCTCGTCCACGGCATCTCAGGCCGCCGCATCTGGGACACCTGGTTCCGCACCCAGAGCCTGATCCTATCCGGCGCGGTAGACCCGACCCATGTCATCACCCACCGCCTCGACCTCGCCGACTTCGACAAAGCCTTCGCCATGATGACCAGCGGCGAGGCGGGAAAGGTCGTGCTGTATCCATAGGAGAGGCTAACCAATGAACGCCAAAGAAGTTAATCTACTCAAGTTCCTACAGGGGAGCAACCAATTCCGCATCCCTATCTACCAACGGACGTACAGTTGGACCCTTGACCAGTGCCGACAACTCTGGAACGACATCGTAGCGGTCGCTATGGACACCGAGTCGGCGGTACATTTCGTGGGCAGCATCGTCTACATTGAACGCGGCCTTTTCCAAGTGGCTGATGTCCCCCAGTTGCTGGTGATTGACGGTCAGCAGCGCCTCACCACTGTGAGCCTGTTGCTGGCTGCTTTGAGTCGGGCCTTGACCGAGCGCCCCCTCCCTGATCCCGCTGATCTCACTCCCCAAAAGATCGCCCACTATTACTTAGTCAACTCAGAAGAAAGCGGGGAGCTTCGCTACAAACTGGTGCTTACGCAGAGCGATGAGGCAACCCTGAAGGCCATAGTGGACGGGGACCGTCTTCCTGAGCCTCCGTCCGCTCGCGTCTCTGCCAACTTCGAGTTCTTCCAATTCCAACTCAGCGAGGGCAATTTGGCGCAACTCGGGATTGACCTGGCTACAGTCTACAACGGCATCCGTAAGCTGATCGTTGTCCAAATTGTGCTTGATCGCGGTCATGACGACCCGCAGCGGATCTTTGAGAGCCTTAACTCTACTGGCCTAAAGCTTTCCCAAGCGGATCTGATCCGCAATTACGTGTTGATGGACCTGGAGCCTGCTCCACAGGAGTATCTCTACAAAAACTACTGGTACCTCATGGAGCAGCGTTTCGGTCAGACCGAACCAGAAGGGCCGTTTGACCGCTTTGTACGCGACTATCTGACGCTCCGCTCCCCCGCAGGGTCGATTCCGCAGTGGGGCGATGTCTACACCAGCTTCAAGAGCTACGTCCAAACAAAGAAAGTGACGATGCAGGAGGTCGTGGGGGATGTTTATCGCTACGCCGAATACTACGTCAGGATGGCCCTCGATCAAGAGAAGGACCGAAAATTGCGCGGGGCCTTTGCCGATATTAAGACCCTGCGGGTTGACGTCGTGTATCCCTTCTTGCTCCGCGTTTACGACGACTATTCCGAAAAACGCCTCTCCCCTACCGACTTCATGGCGATCCTGCGCTTAATCGAGAGCTACGTCTTCCGGCGTGGTATCGTTGGCATCCCAACGCCTACTCTCAGCAAAACGTTCGCTACCCTGGCACAACACATTGATCCCGATCACTATCTCGAAAGCATCCAAGCCCGGATACTGCTCCTAACCGGCCCACAGCGGTTCCCGACGGACGAGGAATTCGAGGCGCAATTCATGACTCGAAACGTTTACAATATTCGCAACACTTTCTATCTACTGGGGAAGCTAGAAAACTACGGCCACAAAGGAACAGCGAACCTGGACGAAGCCACAATCGAGCACATCATGCCGCAGAATCCTAATCTCTCTGCCGCTTGGAGGACCGAATTAGGCCCGGACTGGCAGGCCATTCAGAGCAGATATCTCCATACCCTGGGCAACCTGACCCTCACTGAGTACAACTCGGAATGCGGTGATCGCCCGTTTGCCGAGAAACGTAAAATGGAGCACTGCTATGTGGATAGCGTTTTCCACCTCACTCGCGGGTTGGCAGAGGTGGAGCATTGGAATGCTGACGCGATTCAAGCCCGGGCAGCTACCCTCGTCGGCAAGGCGCTAAAAATCTGGAAGCAGCCTTCGCTACCGCCGGAGACCATCGCTCGCTACCAGCAGCGCGAGCCTGATAAGATACCTGCTACCAAACTCGGCACACTGCATTATCGGTTCTGGGAGCAGTTGTTGGAGCGGGCCAAAACTGTTGGTCTGCTTACGCACGCTGGTCGTTCCACATCGGAGGCCAACTGGCTCGGTGCCTCTACAGGACAGACGGGCATAATTCTGAATTACCTGGTACTCAAGAATCAGACGGCAGTTCAACTAGAGATCCGGACCGGCGACAAAGCCACTAACAAACACCTTTTCGACCAACTCTACGATCAACGAGCGGAAATCGAAACGGTGTTTGGCGCTAGCTTAGGGTGGCGCCGTATGGATGATAGGATTAGCTGTCAGGTGAACTATGTCATGTCCGACGGTGGGCTTCGCTCCCCCGAGACGGAGTGGCCAAAGCTACAGGACGGTATGATTGACGCGATGCGGCGACTTCATACTGCTTTCAAGGATCCAATTAAGCGCCTAAGTTAGCCCAGCTTGCGGGACGCTTCTTGACCCGCGACCACGAGTTCAAGCCCGCTTATAGAAAGGAGCCAGAAACCAATGCAAGAAACACTCCGCGCTCGCCTGACCGGCGAGCTTGACGCGCTCAAAGAGAAGCATTTGTACCGCAGGCTGCGGGTGGTGGACGGGGAGCAGAAGGCGGTCTGCGTGATCGACGGCAAAGAGGTGATTAACCTCTCGTCGAACAACTACCTCGGCCTCGACACGCACCCCTACTTGAAGCAGAAGGCTGAAGAAGCGGTGAGGGAACTCGGCGTCGGCAGCGGCGCGGTGCGGACCATCATCGGCACGATGCAGATACACCAGGAGCTGGAGGAGCGGCTTGCGAAGTTCAAGCACACCGAGGCAACCCTCACGTTCCAGTCGGGCTTCACCGCGAACACCGGCGTGCTCGGCAGCCTCATGGAGGACGGCGACGCGATCATCAGCGACGAGCTGAACCACGCCTCGATCATTGACGGCATCCGGCTCTCGAAGGCGAAGCGGTTCATATACCGCCATAGCGACATGAACCACCTGGAGGAGCAGCTGAAGGCAGCGCAGGGCGCTCGCACCCGTCTGGTCGTCACAGACGGCGTGTTCAGCATGGACGGCGACATCTGTAAGCTGCCCGACATCGTGGCCCTCGCAGAACGTTACGGGGCTGCGACGTTTGTGGACGACGCCCATTCGAGCGGAGTGCTTGGGCAGAACGGGCGAGGCAGCGTGAACCACTTCGGCCTCGACGGCCGGGTGGACATCCAGGTGGGCACCCTCTCGAAGGCGATGGGAGCGCTCGGCGGCTATGTGGCCGGCGTGCAGGAGCTACGCGACTTCCTGATCCACCGCGCCCGCCCTGTACTCTTCAGCACCTCACACCCTCCGAGCGTCGTCGCCACCTGCATAGCCGCGATTGACGTGATGGAGCGCGAGCCGGAGATCATACAACGCCTCTGGGACAACGCGCGATACTTCAAGGCTGCGCTGATCAAGCTAGGCTTCGACTGCGGCAACTCCGAGACGCCGATCACCCCGGTGATCGCGGGCAGCGCCGAGAAAGCGATGCGCCTCAGCGATCGGCTCTTCGAGGAAGGCGTCTTCGCCCAGGGCATCGGCTTCCCGACGGTGCCAGACGCCCGCTCGCGCGTCCGCACCATCGTGACCGCGGCCCACACCCGCGAGAACCTCGACACGGCAATCGCGGCGTTCGAGCAAGTCGGGCGGGAGTTGGCGCTGATTTAGTGCTAAAAGAACAGGTTCCCAAACGTCGTCGGGTTCGGCCAGTTCAGCCTCCGGCAGGTGCCGACCAAGTGCTGCTGCTGCGCCGTGCCCTGTACGTCGTTGTCCCCCACGGAGGCGCAGAAGCCGACCGCGCTGCCTGCTGCCGGCGCGCTCATGTGCAGCGCGCGCCAGGGCACAGCGGCCTCCAGGGTGTACCCGCCTCCCGAGCCGGGCACCGCTGCGACCCGCACCCCCAGTGGGGCCGCCGCAAGCTGATCGGGGCGGAAAAACACAGCCTCCGGTCCCAGGTTACGGAAGTCGCCTCCCGAGAAGCCGATCTGGTAGTCGTCTGCATTACCCGGGTCCAGGTTGAAGTCGCCGGGCAGGTCGGTATCGAACCAGAGCTCCACGTCGTCGCCTTTCCAGAGACTGAAGCCGCGAGTAGCGGAGTTCTGGACATGCACATTGTCAACGACGGTCGCGCCCAGATAGAAGTTCGTTTCATCGTAGCCGAGCAGGAAGCTCGCGCTCAGGTCTGCGGCGTTCGCCGGCGGCGTGAGTCCGGTCACGGGGAAGTTCCCCGCCCAGGGTGTGGCACCCGTCCAGTCGTTCAACTTGCCGTCGATCGTTGGCGCGTGCTTCGCGCGGTTCGCGTGCAGGTCGGGGCCGTTCACCGCAGGGCGGCGCGGGCCGGTGTAGGTGATCGCGGCGGGCGGGTCGAAGTCTTTGCCGTTGAGAAAGGCCAGGGCAAATGGCCCGATGCCGAGTAGGAGCAGCAGAACCAGCGCCAAGCCCAGCAGCCGACCGATTCCGGAGCCGCCCCCAGCCGCGGGGAGCCGCCGAGATGGCGGCGGTACGTATTCCGCAGGCGGTGCCCATCCCTCCTCTTGCCGCAGGGACGCCGACGGCACGTATTCCGTCAGTGCCCTTCCTTCCTCCGCCTGCGTGGCCGGCCGGGGTGTGGGCCGGGTGCGCGCAGCAGCAGCCTCATCTCCAACCGCAGCCAGCGCGCCGAGCATCTCCGAGGCACGGGAATAGCGCCGGGCCGGATTCTTGTCCAGGGCGCAGTCAAGGATCGGTTGCACCCCCGGCGGCAGGTCGGGGCGTAAGCTGCTGAGGGGCGGCGGCGGACTGCTCACCTGCTTGTAGAGCGTTTCGGCAATGGTCTCGCCCGCGAACGGGCACTCGCCGGTGAGCATCTCGTAGAGCAGGATGCCGAGGCTGTATATGTCGCTCGCGTGCGTGGCCTCCTCGCCCCGGATCTGCTCAGGGGCCAGGTAGTCCGCCGTGCCCATCACCTGCCCGACGCGCGTCATATGGGCGTCTGCCCCTGCGCGGGCGATGCCGAAGTCGGTCAACACCACGTTGCCGTCCAGCTCAACCAGGATGTTGCCCGGCTTCACATCACGGTGCGTCACGCCGTGCTGGTGGGCGTAATCGAGCGCGGCTGCGACCGGACGCAGCAGGGGCAGCACACGCTTGAGCGGCATCGGTCCCTCGCGCGCCATCATCTCCCGCAACGACTCGCCGGGCACATAGCGCATCGCCAGGAACCAGAGGCCGTCGGCCTCATTCACATCGTAGATCGGCACTATGTGCGGGTGTTCGAGATTCGCAGCGAGGATCGCCTCATTGCGGAAGCGGTCAACCGCGCGCTCGTCGGCCACAGTCGCAGGGTCGAGCACCTTGAGCGCGACCGGCCTGTTCAAGCTCGTGTCGCGCCCCAAATAGACGACAGCCATCCCACCGCGCCCGATGACGCGCTCCAGCTCGTATTTGCCGATGCGCCGACCGCTCAGGTCGTTCATTGAGCTTTCCGCACGCTATATAGCGCCTCCCGGCCCGGGTAGACGGCAGACGGGCCGAGGGCCTCCTCGATACGTATGAGCTGGTTGTACTTCGCCGTGCGCTCGCCACGGGCGGGCGCGCCGGTCTTGATCTGGCCGATGTTCAGCGCCACCGCCAGGTCGGCGATGGTCGTGTCCTCGGTTTCGCCGGAGCGGTGGGAGAGCACTACCGTCCAGCCTGCGCGTTGGGCGGTCTGCACAGCTTCCACCGCCTCGCTGAGGCTGCCGATCTGGTTGACTTTGGCGAGCAGGCTGTTCCCCGCCCCAGCGTTAATCGCCTTACGCACACGTTCAGGATTCGTCACGAGCAGGTCGTCGCCGACAAGCTGCAAGCGGCCACCGAGCCGCTTGGTGAGCCGCTCCCAGCCCTCCCAGTCGTCCTCGGCCATGCCGTCTTCGAGGGAGACGATCGGGTACTTGTCGGCCCAGGCCGCCCAGAAGTCGCTCATCTCGTCACTGTTCAGGCTGCGGCCTTCTTTCGGCAGGTGGTACTTGCCGTCGCTGTACAGCTCGCTCATCGCAGGGTCGAGCGCGATGGCTATCTGCTCTCCGGGCTTGTATCCCGCGCTTCCGATCGCGTCGAGGATAAGCTCGATTGCCTCGGCGTTCGACTTGAGCGAAGGCGCGTAGCCGCCCTCGTCGCCGACATTGGTGTTGTAGCCCTTGCCCGCCAGCACTTTCTTGAGCGCGTGGTAGACCTCGGCCCCCCACCGCAGCGCCTCGCGGAAGCTCGGCGCGCCGACCGGCATCGCCATAAACTCCTGGAAGTCGGTCGAATCTGACGCGTGCTTACCTCCGTTCAGGATGTTGAACATCGGCACGGGCAGCGTCCGCGCCGAGACTCCGCCTATGTAGCGGTAGAGCGGCAGGCCGAGCGAAGCAGCAGCCGCGTGCGCCACGGCCATCGAGACCCCGAGGATCGCGTTCGCGCCCAGCCGTTCCTTGTTCGGCGTGCCGTCGAGCGCGAGCAGGCGGGCGTCGAGGCCGAGTTGGTCGAGCGCGTCGGTGCCGATGATGGTATGGGCGAGCTCACCCGTCACGTTCTGGACGGCTTTCTGCACGCCCTTGCCTCCATAGCGCGCCTCTCCGTCGCGGAGTTCGGCAGCCTCGTGCGCGCCAGTAGAGGCACCGGACGGCACGGCGGCCCGCCCGCGTGCGCCGTCCGCCAGCCCGATCTCTACCTCAACGGTTGGGTTCCCCCGTGAGTCGAGGATTTCGCGGGCCATTACCTCTGTGATCGCAACGCGCTTGCTCATGCTGACCTCCCTAGCGAATAGCTGTTCATTTGGGCGTAATATACCCCATTGCGGGGCGGTTTGCAACTTGCGAAATCTGGTATAATGGCGGTAGGCTGTCAACCGTCAGCCATCAGCTAAGAGACATGTGCCAAAGCCCCTATACGTGGAAGGATCGCTCCCGATGCCCAATCTGCTCCCCCGCCGTTGGCCGTTCGTTGCTGTACTACTCATTTGCCTGCTGATCGCCTTCTACCAACCGAACGCGCCGACACGCGCTGGCGGCAGCCCGCCTCTGCCGGTGCGGGCGCTCGGCGCGCCGCGCACCTCAAGCTCTGCCGATGCCGCGGCAAAGCAGATCGAGCCGAAGCTCCGCCAGGCCGTCGCTGCTGCGGGCAGCCCCGACGTGCTGTTGCCGGTGATCGTGGTCAGCCAGGGCGGCCTGGCCCCCGGGCGGCTGCTGGGCGCTGTCGCACGCAGGCCCGACGCGCATGGGCTTGTCTTCACGAGCGGACGTGTGCAGGCCGGTAAGGTCTCGGCGCTGGCTCAGCCGAACGTCGTGGCCGTCCTCTCCGGTGTCCCGCCCCAGCCGCCGGTGCCGAACGAACTTACCGGCATGACCGGCGGCCGCCCCGACCACCCCGAACGCAAGTACGACGCCAGCAAAGGCCAGCCGCTCGGAGACCAAAGCTCCAGGTTCAAGGCCAGTTCCCCGACAGCCGGTAAGCCCCCATCCGCGTCCCCCGATAGCTGGCATACGGTTGACGTGCAGGATGTGCGCCCGGCGTGGGCTGCCGGTTACCGGGGCAGCGGCGTGAATGTCGCCGTGGTCGACTCCGGCGTGGATTTCGGCAACCCCGACCTGCTCGGAACCTATGCCCGCGTGACCGACCCCGCCTCGCCCTACTACGGCTGGCCTATGGCCTTCGACCCGACCTCGATGGAGCTGATGGCCGACGGTATCATCGGCGACATACCGAACGCGGTCAACGCCTACGGCTCGTGGTATATAGACACCTCGGCGACGATCCACGGCGAGAGCGGCAGCTTCACGACAATCACCGCGACGCCGAGCGGCATCAACCCGGTGTCGCACACCTTCACGATGCCCGGCACCAGCAAGAGCGGCATCTACCACATCGGCATCTTCCCCGATGAACACCTCGCCTTCGACTTCTACGCCGAGTACCCGGTTGTCGTCGTCGCCGACACCCAGCAGGCCGGGGTCTACGACACGGTCTACATTGACCTGCGCGACACACACGACATGCGGAACGCGACGGCCCTGCGGAAAGGCCACGAGGTAGACGGTGTGGACACCAACGGCGACGGCCTGCCCGACATCTCCTCCGGTATGCTCTACTTCATCGCCGACGGTCTCCACCCGGTGCCCGCGACCGACTGGATGTACGGCCTCGGCGCGCCGAACAACGGCTCGCTCGTCGCCATGATGGGGTCGTTTGACTACGACGAACACCACGGCACAGCCTGCGCCTCCTCCGTCGTGGCGCAAGGCATCATTGACGGCAACAAGAACGGCCTGCGCCCGCCGTATAAGCCCGCAGGCGTCGGCGGCATGGTGCAGGGCATGGCACCGGGCGCGAAGCTGGTGGCAATCGGCAACATCTACCGGAGCGGTGCCGCCCTTTACGACGCATACTCGCTGCTGACCTACGGCCTCGACGGGCGACCGAACACCGGCGACGAACCCCAGATCGCCTCGATGAGCTTCGGCTACTCCGGCGGCGTGGACAACGGCTGGGACTTCGGGTCGCGCTACCTCCAATATGTGCAGCAAGACAACCCGAACCTCAGCTACGTGGTCGCGGTTGGCAACGGCGGGCCGGGCTACGGCACCACCACCTCCCCCGCCGCAGCCCCGAACGTGATCAGCGTCGGCGCGTCCACACAGTACGGCGAAACCGTGACGTTCGACCCCATCTCCTCGACGAACGAGATCACCTGGGGCGACGTGCAGCCCTGGTCGAACAGGGGGCCGACCGTGCTCGGCAACCCCGCGCCCTCGGTGCTCTCCATCGGCGCGTGGGGCACCTCCGACGAGGCGCTGAACTACGCCCGAAACGGCGCGCTGGCATACGACGTCTGGGGCGGGACAAGCATGGCGACCCCCGTGACGGCCGGCATACTCGCTCTCGGCTACCAGGCGTACAGGCAGGCGACGGGGCACTGGCCCGACGCGACGACGGCCCGCGAGCTGATCACGTCCTCGGCCCGCGACCTCAACTACGGCGTCTTCTCGCAGGGGGCCGGTCTCGCCGACGGCCTGCGCCTGGTCAACCTGGCTGCGGGCCGCGGCGGGCTGCGTGCCTCTCCGATGCGCTGGGTGCCCGGGCAGACCGCCCCCGCCTTCGCGGGCTATCTGCGCCCCGGCGACACCGCGACCTCCGCCTTCACCCTGACCAACCCCACCGGCTCGCCCGTCACCGCGACCGTCGGCAGCGACATGATGCTTGAAGCAGGGCACTACGACTGGACTGTGACGACAAGCAACACGCTCGAATCGCTGCCCGACTTTTCGCGGCCCGATTATCTCCAAGACCTGACCGGGGTGATCCCACAGGGCACCGACCTGATGAGGGTGCAGGCGGTCTTCACCTACACCCAGCTCACACTCAGCCTGCCCGACTCGTCCTACCTCTCCTGGCACAGCACATGGCGGCTGCTCGCCTACAATTGGCAGGACAAGAACGCCGACGGGCGGATGTGGCTCGACCGCAACAACAACGGCGTGGTCAACGACGGCGAAATCGAGACCGGTGAGTACAACCGCTTCCTCTACTCCTACCCGAAGGGCAACTCGCTCGACGAATACATCGAACGCCCCCTAGAGCGCGTCCACGACGGCCTGATGATCGGCCTGCAACATGCCGACAGCGTTCCGCTTATCCCCAGCACACAGATAAAGCTCCGCGCAACATTCTACAAGCACAGCCCATGGCCTCTGGTGACGACCGCCGGCGGGACGCTCACCGTGCCCGCGCACGGCAGTTCCGGCTTCTCGGCGACGGCATCGGTGCCCAGCAACCAGCCTCCCGGTGCCTACGAGGGCGCGATCCGCCTCACGACAGCGAACGAGACGATCCTCGTGCCGGTGGCGCTGAACGTCGCCATGCCCGCGCTGCTCGGCGGCTTCGGCGGCACCCCGCCCGCCTCCACGACTTACGACAGCGGCCGCATGAGCGGCGACCTCGACTGGGGGTGGCGTCCCGACTCCGGCGACTGGCGGCACTTCTTCGCCGTCAATACGAGCACCCCGCCGCCCAACACCTATCTCTGGGTCAACACCACCTGGCCCCACTACCCGAACGACTTCGATACCTTCCTGCTCGGCGCTGCGCCGTGGGACTACTTCTCCGTCACCAACCCCGCGCTCTTCGGCCCCTACGACCTCTGGGGGTTCGGCGGCAGCCAATTCCTGTACGAGGGACTGGGGCTGTGGCAGTGGGGCACGAACACCGGCACCACTGCGGAGTGGGTCAGCGGCTCTCTGACGCAGCCGGGCTTACACGAAGTCGTGATGCATAACGACTGGTACAGCGGCGCGGACTACTCCGAGCCTCTGACCGGCACCCTCGGCCCCGTCACACTCAGCGCCGACCACATTGACATCGTGAGTAACTCGACGCACGGCTCCGCGGTGATCAGCGTGACCACCGGGATGACGCTACCGAAGGGCATGGCAGTGAACAGCTACGGCCTCAGCCAACAGACCGTGCTGCGCGATCAGCCGATCCAGGCACAGGGCAGCTACTTCTACGAGATCCCCCTGAGCAACACCGCCTCGGTCGAGTTCAGCACAGGCAGCGCGCAACCGATTGACCTCTACATCTACGTTGACTACTGGGACGGCACGCGCTGGAATTGGCTCGGCGGGGGCGGCGGCAACGGCCCCTTCCAGTACTTCGGCGTGCAGCCTGTGCCCGATGGACGCTACCGGGTGCGTGTGGACGGCGGGCTGAATATCCCGCCCGCAGGCGGCACGTTCAACCTGACGATCAAGGCGGTGCGTGGCACCGATCTCAGCGTAAGTCCCGCGCTCGTGCCCGGCCCGATCCTGCCGGGCACGACGCTCACCTTCACCGTAAGCTACGACCGCCCCGGCCTCCCGCCGGGGATCTACGACGGCAAGGTGTTCGTCGGGCCTGCCGACGCTCCGGCGCTCGTCGCGCTGCCGATGCAGGTCACATACGGCAACCCGACCCCCGCGCCGACCGACACGCCCTTCCCGTGCGTCCCCGAGATCCACGACCTGAGCACCGACAACTGGGCCTACCCGTTCATCAAGTACCTCTACTGCCGTGGCGTGGTGTCCGGCTACCGCGACAAGACGTTCCACCCAGGTGAGAACACGACCCGCGTGCAGTTCCTCGCCATGCTGGGCCGCGCGCAGAACTGGGCGCTCATCACACCCGCCACGCCGACCTTCAACGACGTGCCGCCGAGTTTCTGGGGATATAGCTACATCGAGACGGCGGCGCGCAACGGCCTCATTGACGGCTACGCGGACGGCGGCTTCCACCCAGTCGGGCCGGTGACCCGCGCGCAGGTCGCCAAGCTCGTCGTGCGCGCCGCGAACTGGCCTCCCGGCCCGCCCACGACGCCCGTGCCACCCTTCCGCGATGTGCCGCCCGGCAACTGGGCCTATCCATACATCAGCCAGGCCGTGGCCCACAGCGTCGTATCGGGCTACGCGGACAACACCTTCCGCCCAAATCTCCCGGCGACGAGGGCGCAGATGGCGAAGATCCTATACGAGTTGCTGACTGTGCGAAGATGATCACGAAGGCACCGAAGACGCCGAAGGTTGCCAACCCAATGCAGTGGCAACCTTCGGTGAAGTTGGCAACCTTCGCACAGCAGGAGAGGCCACCCTACGCGTAGTGCGTAGTGCATGGCTAACAGCTGTAAGACACGACTCCGCCCGTGGACCTTGGGGCAAGCCGTTCGGCTGTGGGAGAGTCGCTCTGCGCTCGATGAGCCTGCCATGCCCCGCTCCTGCCGACCGCCCCGACCCCATTCGTGTATTCGTGACCCCATTCGTGGACGGCCTTCTCACGCAATCAGCTGTCAGCTAGCTGACAGCTGAAAGCTGCCGGCTACATCCGCGTGCGGTGATCTACATCGCTGATCACCGTGCCCTTGTTTCGGTTCGTGCCGAGCGCGAGCTGCGCCAGCTTGACGATCAGCAGCCCCACCAGCGACCAGACGATGATCGCCACAAGGGACGCCCACTCAACAACGCCGTTACCGGCTGCGCCGGGGTAGGTGATGTTCTGGCCTAAGAGGCTGGTGAACGGGGCGACGAAAACGCCGGTCACGTTGTAGATCAGCTGGGAGAAGCCGGAGCTTGCGTTGGCACCGACGAGCAGCAGCACGAAGCGGATCGCCAGCAGCACATCGAGCAGCCCGACCAGGAACCAGATCGCGCGGCTGAACCAGTCCACGTTCTCGGCGCGGTTCAGCGCCGGGTCGTTGACCGCCTGGGTGACGCTACGCGACACCACACGGTCGGCGGGCGCAGGCGTCTGAGCCACCGTTGTCTGCACAGGCATCGGAGCCACGGCCGGAACCACCGGAGCCACCGGCGCGACACCCGGAACCACCGGCGCGACACCCGGCGTCTGGGTCACGACAACCTCTTGTGGTGTGCCAGCGACGACGGTCTCCTCGTCACGGACGACCCTTTTCATATCATCAGACATAGATTTTCTCCTCTAACTACGAATGTCAAGCGCCCTTTAGATGGTCACATAGCAGAAACTGTGCCAGAGAGCGATCAGCTTTCAGCCGTCAGCCGTCAGCTAGCTGAAAGCTGAAAGCTGATCGCTCGTCAGCGCCCGCCGAAAAACATGTCCACCCCGGCCGTTCCGTTGGTCATGCCCGAAATCGGCGCTCCTAGCTTCAGGATACGCACCCGCACGCCCCGGCACCGTGCTTCGGCCAACAGCGCCTCGCCGAGCCGCCCTGCGACATGTTCGAGCAAGCGGCTCGGCGGCCCCTCCATCACCGCCCTTACTTGCTTGTAGATGGCGGCATAGCTGATCGTGTCGGCCAGGTCATCGCTCTGCGCGGCAGCCGACAGATCCGCCCAGAGCGTCACGTCCACGCGGAACCGTTGGCCCAGCTTTTGCTCCTCCGGGTTCACACCATGATAGCCGTAGAAGACCAGTCCCAGCAGGATGATCCGGTCGCCCCCCTGGGCCTCTGTTTGCCGAGGCATGAATGACCCCCTTTCAACCGGACGACGAGCGCCTGTTCGAGACCCTCTCCCGCGCCGCCGACCCGCCCGCCGCCCGCGCTTCGTTGACAGCGCTGCTCCTGCGGCCCGACCCGCGCCCCTCGCTAGCCGCCCTCGAAGCCTCCGGACTGCTCGCGCGCTTCTTGCCCGAGGTCGCCGTCCTGCGCGGTGTCAGCCAACTGCCGGACCACGAAATGGACGCGCTCGACCACTCGCTCACCTCCTGCTCCGCTGCCCCACGAACTCGCCTGAGCCGCTGGACCGCCCTCTTGCACGACATCGGCAAGGCGACGACCGTCATCCGAACCCCCGAAGGCCGCACCCGGTTCTTCGGCCACGAATCGGTCGGTGCCGAGCTAGGTGCAGGACTGCTTGCGCGCCTTGGCTTCGCCCCGCCGTTCGCCTCAGCCGCCGACCGCCTGATCCGGCTGCACCTCCGCCCGCTCGCCTACAGCCCCACCTGGACCGACTCGGCTGTGCTGCGCCTGCAGGCCGAGGCCGGTGCTCTCTGGCCCGCGCTGCTCGCACAGTGCCGTGCCGACCTCCTCGGCTATTCGCCCGAGCCGGTTGACCGCGCCCTCGACCGGCTTGACGAGCTGGCCGCCCGCGCCCTGCGGCTCGCCAACCCACCGCCCGCTCCCCCAGGCAGCCCGCTCGACGGCAACGAGCTACAGGCCCTCCTCGGCCTCCCGCCCGGCCCCTGGCTCCGCGAAGTTAAAGCGATGCTCCTCCGCGAAGTCCGCTCCGGCCGCCTGCCCCCCGGCAACAAGGCAGGCGCGGCTGCACTGGCGAGGCTCTGGTGGGCGCAGCGCCGGAGCTAAACCCCCAGATCGTACAACTGCTCGAACTGCAAATCGAGGTCGTTCGTCGCCTGCCAGAGCGCGGCGAGTGCGAACCGCACGTTCCGCGCCGCGCACGGCGGCAGATCGGGGCCGGCGGCCAGCGTCTTGAGCGACTCGTATGCGGCCAGCAACCTCGCCTCGTCCTCGGTCAACGGCCTGCCGAGCAAGTCGGTTGCCTTCGATGTCTCGGTCATCAGGTTGCCTCCTTGTACTCGGCGGCGGGGCGGTCGTCAACCAGCCGCTTGGCCTTCAGCTCGAAGTGGGGCAGCGTGCCGTAGTCTGCCCGTTCCACGTTGAAGCGCAGCCCCTCGTGCGCGTCGGCCAGGTCGCGCCGCAGGCGGGGTTCGAGCGCGGGCCAGGCGGCCTCCTGGTCTGGCTTCACCTCGACGCGGACAGTGATCTCGTCCTGTAGCGTATCCTTGCGCCAAACGTATATCTGGAACTCGTCTATCTCCGGGTACTCGCGCACGATCGATTCGACAGCGCGAGGGTAGACATTCGTGCCCCGGATCAGCTTCATGTCGTCCCAACGGCCCCGTATTCCGCCGTCGTAGAGATCCCAGGTGCGCCCGCAGGAGCAGGTCGAGGCAGGCACCTTCACCACCATGTCTTTCGTCCGATACCGGATCACCGGTATGAAGCCTCGACCAAACGACGTGACGACCCGCTCGCCGAGTTCGCCGTAGCCCACCGGCTCGCCGGTGTCGGGGTTGATCACCTCTTCGATGTAGTGGTCTTCGATGATGTGGGTGCCGCCCGGCTGGCAGCTGCATTCGAAGATCATGATCGTACCGACCTCGGTCATGCCCGCCGTGTCCCCGGCGTGCGCGCCCCACGCCTCCTCCAACTGGTGCTTCACCGCCGGTATCGAGCCTGCGGGTTCGCCCGACAATATCAACTTGTCCACCTTGCTATTGCGCGCGAGGTCGATGTCGAGTTCGTGCGCCTTTTGCCAGAGGTTCAGCGCGTATGTCGGCGTGGAGCAGACGGTCGTGACGCCCATTTCGACGATCTGCTTGACGCGGCCCTCCGTGGTCTGCGCCCCACCCGGGATGACGAGCGCGCCCATCTTCTCGCAGGCGTAATGCGCCCCCCAGAAGCCGATGAACGACCCATAGCCGAACGCGAAGTAGACGATGTCGTCGGGCCGGACACCGAACGCCCAGAGGCCGTAGCACCACATCTCGCTGATCCACTGCCAGTCCTTCGTGCTGTCGAGCACACGGATCGGCGTCCTCCCGCTTGTACCCGAGGTCAAGTGGTAGCGGATCGCGTTGCGTGGGTCGGTCGCCGGGAGGTCGCCGAAGAGCGGCTGGGCCACAAGCGAGTCCATCCAGTCCTCTCGCGTCATGAACGGTATGCGGCGTAGGTCGTCGAGCGTCCGTAGCTGATCCGGCCGGAAGCCTGCCGCCGCCCAGAGTCGGGCATGGAACGGCGACCTCTCGGCCCACCCGCAAAACCGACTCAGCTTCGCCAGTTGCAGCCGCTCCAGGTCGGCGCGGGGCATCGTCTCGTTCTTCGGGTTCCAATATTCCGACAGAGTCATGTCGCGTTCCCTCCTAAATCAGGGTCGGCCCACGAGTTCGCGGGCGATGATCAGCCGCTGGATGTGGCTGGTGCCCTCGTAGATCTGCAAGCCCTTGATGTCGCGGTAGCAGCGTTCGACCGGGTATTCGTTCGAGTAGCCTCTGCTGCCGTGGAGCAGCACCGCCTGGGACGCCGCGCGCACTGCCGCCTCTGTGGCGAAGAGCTTGGCTATCGAAGTCGGCTGGGTGGCAGGCAGGCCACGGTCCTTCGTCCAACCCGCGTGGTAGACAAGCAGCCGCGCTGCCTGCACGTCCGCAGCCATGTCGGCCAGCGTCGCGCCCACCTGCTGGAAGTCTGCGATGCGGCTCCCGAACTGGCGGCGGCCCGTCGTGTAGGCCACGCAAGCGTCGAGGCACGCCTGCGCCACCCCGACAGCCCCCGCCGCGACACCCAGCCGCCCCCGGTCGAGCGCCGACATACCTACCTTGAAGCCCGCCCCTGCCTCGCCGAGCAGCGCGCTCCCCGGCACCCGGCAGCCGTCGAGCGTGATCCGCACATGCTCCGCCGCCCTATGCCCCAGCGCGCGCCCCGGCATCGGTTCGCGCACAAAGCCCGCCGTGTCGGTCGGCACCAGGAAGGCGCAGATCCCCCTGTGCCGCGCCGCCCTGTCCCGGTTGGCGAAGACGATGGCGACCCCCGCGCTCGCCCCGTTGGTGATCCATATCTTCTCACCGTCGAGCACGAAGCCGTCGCCGTCTTCTCGCGCGGTGCTCTCCATGCCTGCCACATCGGAGCCTGCGTTCGGCTCGGTCAGCGCGTAGCAGCCAATCACTTCCCCGCTCGCCATGCGCGGCAGGTAAGCGCGCTTCTGTTCCTCGCTGCCCCACTCCTCGATGCAGAGACCGACCAGCCCCGTATGGACGGTGACGAAGCCGCGCACCGACGAATCGGCCCGCCCCAACTCCTCACAGAGCAGCGCGTAGCTCATGTAGTCCCAGCCCTGTCCGCCGTACTCCCGCGCCCACGGCCCGCCGAGGAAGCCCAACTCGCCCATGCGCGGCACCAATTTGTAGGGGAACACACCAGTCTCGTCGGCCTCCCGCGCCAACGGCGCTGCCTCCTGCTCGGCGAACGCCCGCGCCGCCGCCTGCACCCGCTGTTGGGCGTCGGTCAACTCGAAGTTCATCCAGGCCCCTCGCTCTCCAAGACCGCGATCCCCTCGATCTCGATCAGCGCGTCGTCCTCGAAAAACCGCGCGACCTCGAACAGCGCGGTCGCCGGATAATAGCCGCCGAAAAACGCTCTATGCACCCCGCCCAGGTCTTTCAGCCGCGCCTTATAAGCATCTCGGTCCCTCACGAAGATCGTCAGTTTCACGATCCGGCCCATTGTGCCACCCGCCGCCTCGACCACAGCCCGGAGATTGTGAAGCACCTGCTCATACTGCCCCACCACGTCTCCCACCGCCACGATCCGCCCCTCCCCGTCCGCCGCGATCTGCCCCGCCAGGAAGAGCATCCGCCCGCCCGTCGCAACGACCCCGTGGCTGAAACCGACAGCGCGCGCCAACTCCGGTGGATTAACTATCTCCAACATCCCGCACTCCCGTCTCCCGCTTCATCCTCTCAATCGCCCCGAAACTCCGGCTTCTGCTTGGCACAGAACGCCTCGTAAAACCGCCGGTGGTCCTGCCCCATCATCAGCAGCGCCTGCGCCTGCGCCTCGGCCTCCAGCGCGGAGGTCAGGTCCATGTTCAACTCATTATTGATCATCTGCTTAGTCATCGCCAGCGCCAGCGACGGCCCCGCCGCCAAGCGGCGTGCCCAGTCCTGGGCGGCGGCCTGCAACTCCACAGCAGGCACCAAGCGGTTGATCAGACCGTACCTCTCGGCGGTTGCCGCGTCAATCGAATCGCCGAGCAGCAGCAACTCCGACGCTCGGCTCATGCCCACCACGCGCGGCAGCAGGTAGCCCGCCCCCATGTCGGCTCCGGTCAGCCCCACCCGCGTGAAGAGGAACGCGAAGCGCGTCGTCTCGGCGGCCACCCGCAGGTCTGCGGCCAATGCAATCACCGCCCCCGCGCCTGCGGTCACCCCCTCCACCGCCGCGATGATCGGCTTCGGCAGAAGCCGCATGTTACGCACCACTGCCCCCGTCATGCGCGTGAAATCGAGGTGCGCCTTCATGTCCTTGTCGAGCAGCGCGCCGATGATCTCATGCACGTCCCCTCCTGAGCAGAAGTTCCCCTCCGCCCCCGTCAGCACCAGCACTCTCACCCCGTCGTCATATCGCAGCTCCTCCAGCAGGTCGCGGAACTGCGCGTACACCTCCAGGCTGAGTGCGTTCAGCACGCGCGGCCGGTTGAACGTGAGCGTGGCGACGCCGTCCTCCACCTCGTAAAGGAAGTCATAGGCTTTCCCACCTTGCGTCATCTAACTCCCCTCCCAAGCGCTGGCATTGTTTTCGTGTTTTTCGTGAATCGATCCCCGCCCCACCCACAATTCAGAACTCAAAACTCAAAACTCAGAATTCGTCGGTTACGACTGCACGCCCCCGCCGTCCACGTTGATCGCCTGCCCCGTGATGCCCCGCGCTTCGTTCCGCGCCAGGTAGACCACCAGCGCCGCCACCTCCACCGGCGAGATCAGCCTGCCCTGCGGACACGTCTTCTCCAGGCTTGCCCGCGCCGCCTCCTCCGTCGCGCCGGTCCGGGCGACGATGTTGGCGATGCTCTCCTCGGTCAGCGGGGTGTCGAGGTAGCCGGGGCAGACCGCGTTGACCGTGATGCCGTAGCGCACCAGCTCGACCGCCAGTACCCTCGTCAGCCCGAGCACGCCGTGCTTCGCCGCCGTGTAGGCGGCGGTGTAGGCGGACCCGGCACGAGCCGCCGTAGACGCGATGTTCACGATCCTCCCGCCCCCGGCTCCGATCAGCGCGGGCAGGCAGGCTTTCGTCACGTAGTAGACGCTGCTCAGGTTCGCGGCGAGCATCTTGTGCCAAAGCTCGTCGGGGTGGTCGAGGAACTTGTGGCTTCCGGCACTGCCCGCGTTGTTCACCAATATCTCCAGTCCGCCCAGTCCTTCCGTCAAGCTCGCCGCCATCTCCCGCACTTGTGCCAGATCGGTCACGTCGCAGACCGCCCAGACGCACCTCCGGCCCATGCCGCCGATCTCCTCCGCGAGGGAGCTTAGGTCGGCCTCGGTGCGCGCCGTCACCCCCAGGTCGGCCCCCGCATCGGCGAGGGCGACCGCGATCGCGCGCCCCAGCCCGCGGCCCGCGCCGGTGACGAGTGCGCGCCTGCCCGTCAGCTCGCCCATCTGCCGTCTCCGTTCACCGCTCCTCCATCAGGCAGTGGTCTGCCCTCCCCGCCGCCAGCACCGTATTCACTTCGTTGGCCGTCGTCAGGTAGCCACTGACCAGCGTCGGCACGTCTGCCCCGTTGCGGATGCGAGCGCTCAGTGGCGTCAAGTAGCCAAGCCCGTAAGGTGCGGTGCCCTCCGGCGTCGTCTGCCCAGCCTGCACGATGATCAGGTCGCTTCTGGCGTCCCGTAGCGCCCGTGCCACAGTGATGGCGTCCTCCACCGTGCCGCCGCCCCGCACCCCGTCCGTCGCCGAGAGAGCCACCGCAAGCGGCTTGCCGGAAGTCCACGCCGCCCGCACCGCGCCCACCACCTCCAGCGGGAAGCGCATCCGGTTCTCCAGCCCACCTCCGTACTCGTCATCGCGCCGGTTCGTCAGCGGGGAGAGGAAGCCGGCCAACAGGTAGCCGTGGGCGCAATGTAACTGTAGGATGTCGAACCCCGCCGCGTCTGCGAGTTCCGCCGCCCGCACGAACGCATCCCTCACCATGTCCATGCCCGCACGATCCAGTGCCTGCGGCACCCGGCTCTGCGGCGTGTACGGTAGCGCCGATGGCGCGACCAGCGGCCAGCCACCAGCCAGCAACGGACGGTCCAGCCCGCCAGAGCGCGGGCGTGTCGCCCCCCGCCGCCCGGCGTGCCCAAGCCGCAGCATCATCCGCGCCTGCCCCGCCCCGTGTGCCGCCGCCACGATCCGGCCCCAAGCCGCCGCCTGCTCCTCAGCCCAGATCCCCGCATCGTCCGGCGTGATCCGGCCCTCCGGCGACACCGACACAATCGGCGTCACCACCAGCCCCGCCCCGCCTGCCGCCCGCTCCGCGAACTCGGTCTCCCAATCCTCCGGAGGCATCCCATCACACGCTGGGCCAATCGGCCGCATCACCGTCGCCACCCGGTTCGGCAGCGTCACCTCCCGCAGATACAGTGGCGCGAACACCGGCGGCGGCGCGATGATTGCGGAATGCAGATTGCGTGCGGATTGGCCCACTTTATTCTCACCCGCTGTCCATTCCGCACTCCGCACTCCGCACTCCGCATTCCAGTTGTACCAGCGATCAACCGACGCGCCGAAGCCAGGGTCGCGCAGGCGGAGGTCGTCGTAGCTGATCCGCCCACTCCGCGTCAGTAGTTGGAAGGCGAACGGGATCGGCGGCAGCCCCAGGTAGCGGTCAAGTGTCTCGAAATAACTCTGGCTCTCGGTCGCGGCCCGCTGGAAAAGTTCGACTACAGGGCGGCGCTCCACCTCGTAGGCGTCCAGCGCGGCCTCCACGCTCGGTTGGGAGTCAAGAGCAGCCGCCAGCGCGATCGCGTCCTCCATCGCCAGCTTCGTGCCCGACCCGATTGAGAAGTGCGCCGTGTGCGCCGCGTCCCCCAGCAGCACGATAGGACGCCGGATCGCCGTGTGCCAGGTCTTGGTGGTCAGGGTCGGGAACTGGATCCACTTCGAGTTGTTGGACTGGAGCGCGACGCCGCCGAGGTCGGCGCGCAGCAGTTTTTGGCAGAAGTCCAGGCTCGCGGCCTCGTCGGCCCGGTCCAGGCCCGCCGCGCGCCATGTGCTGTCCGCGCACTCCACGATGAAGGTGCTCGTGGTGCCGCTGAACGGGTAGGCATGGACCTGGAACAGGCCGTAGGGCGTCTCCCGGAAGATGAACGTGAAGGCGTCGAGCGCCCGGTCTGCACCCAGCCAGATGTAGTGCGCCTTGCCGAGCGCGATCTGCGGCCCGAACAGATCCTCGTGCTCCCGCCGCACCAGGCTGTTGATGCCGTCGGCGGCGATCAGCAGGTCATACTCGGCCAACTCCGATGTGTCGGTCACTTCGGTGCCGAAGCACAGCTTTACGCCCAACTCCGCGCAACGCCGTTGGAGGATGCCGAGCAACTCGCCCCGCGCGATGGCGGCAATCACATGCCCGCCGCAACGGACCGTCTCGCCCCTGTAGCGCACGTCAATCGCGTCCCAGATGACGAATCTGCATGTGATCTGCTCATAGGTGCGCGGGTCGGCACGCTGGAAGGAGTCGAGAGTGCGGTCCGAAAAGACTACGCCCCAGCCGTAAGTCACGTCCGCCGGGTTGCGCTCCAGGATCGTCACATCCCGCGACGGGTCGCTCTTTTTCAGCAGCAGCCCACAGTACAGTCCCGCCGGTCCCCCGCCGAGGATGCCGATTCTCGCCGGCTTCGTCACTCCACGCCCCCGGCCTCAGTCCCGCGTGGCCCGATCCCCAACCCCGCCAGTACCTCGGCCAGCTCATCGAGCTGCGCCAGGTCCGCGACCGTCGGGAAGAGCACCAGCTCGTCGCAGCCCGCCTCTGCATAGCCCCGGATGAACCCCGCGAGCGCCTGCGGCGTCGTGAGCAGCCCCGCCGCGATCTTCTCCGCGAACGGGCCGGTGAAGGCGTAGTAGTCGCGCAGGTAGGCACCTCCGGCCTCCGTATTCGCGCCGAAAGCGAAGTAGCCCTGTGCCCAAAGCTGGGGCCTGCCGGGCCGCTCGGCGTCGCTCCAGGCGGCGCGCGCCTTGTCGGCCGCGCGGGCGAACGCCTTGGGCGGCCCCCCGCTATGCACATAGCCGTCCGCATACCGCGCCATGCGCGCGAAGCCGAGGTCGCTGAGGCCACCCACCAGGATCGGCGGCCCACCTGGCTGCGCCGGAGCCGGGCCGAAGCCCGGGTCTTCCCAATAGTTCCGCAGCGTCGCCAACTGCTCCACGAACAGTCTGCCCCGCGCCCTGTAGTCCACCCCCGCCGCCGCGTAGTCGTCCTCTCGCGCGCCAAGCGCCAGCCCCAGCACCAGCCGCCCGCCCGACAGCGCGTCGAGCGAGGCTGCGCTCTTCGCCAGCAGCGCCGCCGAGCGCAGCGGTCCGGCGATGATTGTCGTGGCGAGCTGCACCCTCCGCGTCACCCCTGCCGCCGCCGCCAGGCTGATCAGAGGGTCATAGCCCGCGTACACCAGCCGGTCGAGCACGCCCAGACTGCTGAACGGCCCCGCGTCAGCCCTCCGCGCCCACTCGATCACGTCAGCCCCCGCCATACCGGGCAAGGTAGTAGGCAGTCCCACCCCAACTCGCATCGCGCTATCCCTCCTGTGCCGCCCCACTATAACGCACCTCGGCAGGGGTGTCAATCGCCCGGATACCCTCAATCGCGGCGGAACGGCGTTTTGCGCAGCTCCAAGAACCTGCTATAATGCTCCGAGCTACTTGTGGTCCCATTGGCCGCACTTAAGCAATAGCCCCGTATATCGTGCTTATCGTATAATGTTGTCGTGAGCTTAAGAGGTAAGACAGGAGGTTTTCACGATCATGCCCATCGATCGGATCATCAGGTCAGGCCGTGTGACAGAGCTGGCGGCGGCTCTGGCCCTGCTGATCCTGCTGGTTGCGCTTGCCGGCTGTACGGCGGATCCCCGCAGTGCGACCCTAACCTCTCCGGTGCCACCCACCGCTACTACGCTTCGCCAACTCCCGCCCTCCGCCTCGTGGCCCACTGATCACACCCCCGCGTCGCTACCGGCCAGTTCGCTCACTGCTCAACCACCCGGCACGCCCACCAGCTCGGCGGAACCGGCGGCAGAACCTCCCGCCCTGCCGGTTATCGGCAGCCTCGGCGGCAGCTTGGGTGCCCTCGCGGTCGCCGGGGACTGGGCCTATCTCGCCGAAGGCCAGGGCCTTACCGTTCTCGACGTTCATGATCCGAACCAACCCCAGGCACGTGGGCGGCTGGCCCTGTCCGCCTTGATCCATGATCTCGCCGCCGCCCAGGGCAGGGTCTATGTGGCCGCCGGAGAGCAAGGACTGCTCCTGATCAATGTAGATGATCCCGCCCACCCTGTCCTGTCCGGCCGCCTCGCGCCGTCTCCGCTCGGCAACACTCAGGCGGTCCAGCTCGTGGGCGATCTCGCTTATGTGGTTGACGGTACCGGGCTACGCATCGCGGATGTCCATGATGCTGCCCATCCGGTCCTGCTTGGCAGCCTCGACCTGGTGGCTCCAACCGACCCCTCAAGTTGGGCAGTGCATCTGCAGGTCGTCGGCCCCTTCGCCTACGTCGCCTTGTCCGCCGGGGGCCTGGCGGTGGTTGACATCAGGGCTCCGGCCCACCCCGTCTTGTCCGGCCGTTACACGGCGCGGTTCGTACCGACCCTCCAGCGCCCTGACAGCCCCGGGGCGGTCGGCAACCTACAGGTGGTGGGCCACCTCGCCTACCTCGCAGCTGGGGACGGCGGACTGGAAATCGTGGATGTGACCGACCCGTCCCACCCCGTGCTGCGCGGCTACCAAGCAACACCACCTCAAGATCCGGCGGTGGACGTACAGGTCGTGGATGGACTGGCCTATGTCATCTATGCGCCCGATTCGGCCTGGGGTCCCCGCGCGCCCCATCTTGAAGTCATTGATGTGGGCCATCCTGCGCGCCCCACGACGTGCGCGCGCGTGGATCTCCCGCAGGTGCCGGTCAACCTCCGGATCGGGGACGGTCGTGCCTACCTCACAAGCGCGTCCGATCTACGGATCTGGGATCTCGCGGTGCCCTGTGGTCCGAGCCGGCGCGGCCATTATATGCCGCTTGGCCCGGCGCGTGACTTGCAGGTCGTGGACGGGGTGGCATACGTAGCCACCAGTGCCGGCCTACAGCTCGTCGATGTACGCGACCCGGCGCGACCCCCCCTCCAGGGTCGCGGCGGCACCAACTGCCTCGGGGTGTGACCCGTTGGCTCCTTTGCCTCCTTCGCCGTAGGTGACAA
>JBPCPV010000007.1:0-80351 GCA_050998805.1 Chloroflexia bacterium
TGTGACTGTCAGCCGCACCCGACCAAGACGCTACGCCCCCTCGCGGCGTTGCTGCCCGAACGGACCAGTCCCGAGCTGTGCTACCTCGAATCCAAATGGGCTTCGCTCGCCGCGTATGGAGTGACAACGGAGTTGCTCCATGAGGTGCTCCCGATCGACGAGAAACATAGCGCGAACACAGTGCACAACCATACTCTGCGGGCAGCACAGCGCAAGGAGCAAATGCTGGGCGACGAAGACGCCATCTATATAAAAGGCGCCCCAGCCGAATTGAGTCGGCTCCCGATCCCCGATGGTCCGCTGGTGGTCGGCTTGGATGGGGGGATTGTGTGGGCCCGGCGCGGGACGAACGATGCCCAAGCCGGGAACCTATTTGAGGTCATCGCCGGCAAGAGCATCCTGGCCTTCCGCCGTGACGACCCGGTCGACGTGGCGCCCACAAGCAAATGCTTCGCACTTGTGCGAAGCGTGGATAAGAAGCCGAAGCGGCGACTGTTCGAGTTGCTGCGCGGGCAGGGTATGCAGGCGACAAAGCAACTGACCTTCCCCTCCGATGGCGGGAACACCGTCCGTCGGCTGCCAGAGTATCTGCACCCGGCGGCCGAGCACATCCTCGATTGGTTCCATCTAACCATGCGCCTCACGGTGCTCCAACAATGTGCGCGTGGGCTGCCCGTGCGAGCGTCTATGAGCGTCCGGGACGCCGGGGATGAGGAGAGGGCGGATGAGGAGAGTCTGGCACGCCAGTTGGAGAGTGTGAAACACTACCTGTGGCATGGGAACACGGGCAAGGCGCTGGAGCGACTGGGCTGGCTGGCCGACGATTTGGCGAGTTGGGATTACGACGCGGACGGGGAGTACAAGCCGCAAACGGGAAGCGAGGGGGCCGCGCGTATGCTGAAGTACGTGCGGGAACTGGAGACATACATCGGCAATAACGCCGGGTCCATCGTCAACTACGGGGAGCGTTATCGCAACGGCGAGCGCATCAGTACGGGGTTCGTCGAGTCGACGATCAACCAGGTGATCAGCAAGCGCATGGTGAAGAAGCAGCAAATGCAGTGGACGCCAGAGGGCGCCCACCTGCTGTTACAAGTGCGCACCGCCGTACTCAATGAGGACTGGGAAGATACATTCCGGACCTGGTACCCACAGTTTCGGCCGGTGGCGATGTCAGAGGAGGAGGCCCGCCCAGCAGCTTGACCCCCCGACTTTTTCGTGCTCTCCCGGTACCGGCACCACGGGCGGGAGTCAAGGCAGTATGCCGAGCACTGGGCAGGGGCCTGGCGTGCCGCCTTGGCTGGAGTGGGCCGCACTCGCCGGGCTTGCGTTGGTGGCCGGAGGGTTGCTCCACCGGCAGAGGGACCGCGCGCAGTAACCCCTGCGTAGCCCTGAATCCCACGGCCCAGGCGCGCGCGCCACGCCGCCGCACTGGGATTGCAGTGGGCCGGCCGATTACATGGAGCTGCTGGACGCACTTAACAAGCCGCGGCACCGCCGACGGCTCGAGTGGCTGGAGTTGGGCTTCGACCCGGAGCAGTGCGATCTACAGAGGACCAACTGGGCGCTGGGGCGGGCGCGGTGAAACAGCCGCTGTGCAATTTCCTACTACCTGACGGGTCTGCGGTCCCGGCTTGGCAGGCTCCCAGGGGGGACTGCCAGCATGCTGGCAGCCCCACACCTCCACCCCAGAGCAGGCGCGCCGGTTCAAACACCGCGCCTCCGGCGGGCCAACAGTCCACTGCCGAGCAATGTCAGGCCCAGTCCGGCCAGGGCGAGCAGCAGCGGTCCATCGGCTCGGCCGGTCCCTGGTATGCCTGGCGGAGTGGTCGGGGGTGGCAGTTGGCCCCCACCGGCCACCGCTGGGTTGAACCGCCCACACAGGGTCCCGCCGGCGCTCTTATCAGCCGGTAGGTGCAGGTCTACGTACCACGACTCCCCGGCCGTGAAATCGAGTGTCGCGGAGATCTGGGTTGTCGCCTGGGCACTGCCCTGCGCGGTAGCGGCGGCCGGAGCCAGGCTGGCGATCACCGCGCCGGCGCAACTCCCCTTGTGGATGTGCGCCGTGGTTTGGCTACCGCTGGTCAGCCCCTGGATGAGCAGCGTCACCCGTGTGCCTGAGCCCGCGTGTTCCAGGGTCGCCGTGCCCCTGATGCCACCCGTGGTTCCTTCGGGCGCTAGGTCGGCGGCGCTATAAATATTGGGCGCTGGTTGGGCCGCCGCGGGCCAGGCGCACAGCAGTAGCAGTGCAACCACCAATGCCAGCAAACTCAACTTCTTCATCCGTGACTCCTTTCGCAGTGATCATCCGTAGTCCACCTCAGCAAGGACTTATAGAAAGGACGTTTCGCCGGGGCGTACGGTTCCCCGCTCCACGATCGGACGGCTTCCAGTAGCTCCGACACCGGCACCTGTGATTCCTAAAATTACACATTTCGTGTTCATAGGCGGAAGTGGCACCTACGGGACGCCCGCCGGTGATCCAGGGCATCCGACCGCAAAGGAACGAAAAACAACGAGCGGGCGCAGGCCCCATGCAGAAGCATCCGCATGGGGTCGCGCCCTGCCGGCCTTGCCGGTCATCACAATCGTCACGGGCGTGCGGCCTACGCCGCGCGGGGCCGGACTGCCGCCGCGGACTGGGTCCCTGGGCGCGATCCCCCCGCCCCCCGGCGGACGAGGTAGCCGCCCGCGATGGCGAACACACCGCCGCTGAACATGAGCGTTAGCCACAGGCCCAGCAGGGGCTGGCCCGTCGCCGGCAGGCTGTCGGGGTGGAAGGTAAAGGCCAGAGAACCCCAGCCTTCGCCCATATCGACCTGGCCCGCGACCAGGCAAACCAGGTAGAGGTTCTGGGTCGGTATCGGCTGTCCCGAGGAGAGTCGGGCCGGCAGCTTAAAGGTCGTTGCGGCCTGGCCATTGTTGGTTGCCGGCAGGAACGCTAAAGGCCTGTCGAGCGGCTTTAACGAGCTCGGATCATTGTGGGCGAACGCCCGGCCTTGGAGCTCGGCGGGGGTCTTGGGCACCGCGAAACCCACCGCCACCGGACCCCCGGAACCGAGCCACTGGTTCAACTCGGCATGGACCAGCGTCCCGGGTCCGCCGCTCAGCGGCGTGATGCTGCAGGAAGAGATGGTCGCGCTGGGGGCGGCCTGCACCCGCTCGCTCACCAGGGCGGGCCAGAACCCCGCGATGATCAGCAACGTCCAGGGCAGCCGACGAATCGTGATCCACGTCATTTTGAACCCTCCGCGGCGATACCGGCCGCCCGGCGCTGCCGTGCACAATCACCGCGGCTCCAACCGAATCGTCGATCGGGTTCCGCGGTCGGGCATCCCGCCCGGGCCACCCACCCATTATACTTCACCCGGGCGAATCGCGGATTCATCTGGGCGCGCTGCGATAGGCAGCGAGAAATGGAAGCGCGCGCCCTGCCCAGGGGTACTCTCCACGCTGACCTGACCGCCCTGCGCCTGCACCAACTGCTGCACGATCGCCAGCCCCAGCCCGGTGCCGCCGGTCTTTCGGCTTCGGGCGGGATCCACCCGGTAGAACCGTTCAAATAGGAAGGGCAAATGGTGCGCCGCGATGCCTGCCCCGGTATCCGCGATGGTGACCTGGACGGCCTGCGGCAGCACCGTGGCCCGGACCCGGATCGCGCCACCGGCTGGCGTGTGTTGGAGAGCATTGTCGAGTAAGTTGCGGACAATCTGCCCGACGCGCTCCCTATCGGCGGCGACCCACGGCAGCACGCGCGGCAGGTCCACGACCAGCTGCACCTGCCGGGCGGTGGCGCGCGCCTGGAGCGCCTGGGCTGCGGTGCGGATGCACGGCTCCAGCGGCATCGGTTGGCGATCCAGCGAGAGCTGCCCGGCTTCCGCCAGGCTCAGCTCCTGCAGGTCGGCCACGAGGCGGCCGAGCAGCAACGACTCCTCCTGGAGCGACGCGATCACGGCGGGCGTCGGGGCCAGGACCCCGTCCTGCAGGGCGTCGAGATAGGCCTGCACCGTCGCGAGCGGAGTGCGGAGCTCGTGTGCGATATCGCTCACCAGCTGCCGGCGTAAGTGCTCCGACCGATCGAGGCCCGCGGCCATGGCATTGAACGCTCGGCCCAGGGTGCCGATCTCGCCGACGTTGGTGATCGGGACGCGCTGGCCCAGGTTCCCGGGCGCCAACCGCTGCGCGGCCTGGGTGAGGCGGCGGAGGGGCCGCAAGAGCGTCCAGGCACACACGCCGGCCAGCAGGCAGGCGGTCCCACCGCCCAGGAGCATGGCCAGCACCAGGATATCGCCGGCCGACGCGAGGATCACGCGTTCCGACCGGGCGGGCACGATGCCTTCCACGCCGAGTGGATCGGCGTCGGCCGTGCCGGCGAGCGCCAGGATCGTGAAAGGCGCGGGACAGGGTGGCTGCCGCTGGAAGTAGGCCAGCAGCAGGGGGCTGGCGGCCCGCTCGACCAACGCTGCGCAGGTGGTCCGCAAGCGGGCGGCTCCGCTCGAATCCAGACCTGGGGTGTCCAACAGGTACCGCCCCTGGGCGGCGCGCAGCGAGTCGGCCAGCACCTGGTTCTGATCGTCGACCACGAGGATTTGAACATCCAGGGCGGAGGTCAGCCGTTCCACGAGGGTCTGCATCCCGGCCGGCGGCTGGGGCTGTTGCTGCGCTGTCCATAACGCCTGCGCGAGCGCCCGCGCGTTGGCTTGCTGGGTCGTGTTCCGCGCCACGTAGTTGGCGTTCTCGTGTTGCGCCAGCCAGTCGGCGGCGACGCCCATGGTGAGCACGGCCACGAGCACAACGAGCAGGAACATGCCGAGGATCCACCAGAACAAGCTGCGCCGGCCGAGTACCTGCTGGCCTGCCGCGAAGGGCCCGGCGCGCCGGCGGGTCCGGGGCGGGGCCGCGCCCTCAGCCCGGTGCATCCCGGCCGCCTCGGTCAAACTTGTAGCCGACGCCAAACACCGTGTGGATATAGATGGGGCGGCCGGGATCCGGCTCGATCTTCTTGCGCAGGTTCATCAGATGCACATCGATGGTGCGATCCACGCCCGCGTAGTCGGCGCCAAAGACCTGCCGGACGAGATCCTCGCGCCGAAATACCCGGTCCGGCTCCCGGATCAGCGTTTCTAACAGCTTGAATTCGGTCGGCGTCAGCGCGATCGCCTGGTCGTGCCGGCGGACTTCGTGGGCGGCGCGGTTGACGACGAGGCCTCGGCAGCGGTATTCCCGGGCCGGCGCCGCGGGAGGGGCGACGCGGCGCAGCACCGCGTGGACGCGGGCGACCAATTCGCGAGGGCGGAAGGGTTTGGTCAGGTAATCATCGGCGCCCTGCTGCAGCGCCAGCACCAGCGCCGCCTCCTCGGCTTTGGCGGTCAACATGATAATGGCGGCGTGCGTTTCCTGGCGGAGGGTCCGACATAGGTCCAACCCGTCGAGCTGCGGCAACATCCAATCGAGGATCGCCAGGCTGGGCGGCTGCCGGCGGGCCAGGGTGAGGGCCGTCTGGCCATCATACGCCACCTCAATCGTAAACTGCTCGCGTTCCAGGTACAAGCCCAGCACCTGGACCAGTTTTTCGTCATCGTCTACCAGCAAGATCCGCGGCCCCATTAGCCTTCCTCGTGTGGCGCTGAACAGTGCGGAGCGGCGCGGAAACTCGCGCCGCCTGTCTTGGCAGTATACCACGGTGGTGTGAAGATCTAATAAAGACGGCGTGGCGCGCAACTCACGCTGGAAGGGCGGACCGCCCGCCCGCGGCCGAACGGGCAGGGCGGGCCAGCGGCAACCGCGCACGCGGCCGCCCCTTTTCCCCAACCAGATCCTGACCAAAGCTTTATCAGTTCTTTATCGCGGCCTGGTAGAGTCCGGGGTAGTGGCGTTGGCGTGACGCCGCCGCGGGACCGCCGCCGCGGCCCGGTCGGAAGCCCTGCAACCAAGAAAGGAACAAACGACAGTGACCGATCTCGTTGCGCAGTTCTTGTCTATCCTTCCCGAGTTCCTGGTGATCACCGCGCTGGCCCTCACGGTCTTCCTCGGCTGCTATGGGGTGGTGCGCCTGTTGCACCTGTCCGCCCGCTGGGTGACGGGCAGCGTCGGCGGGCTGGTGGGGGCCTTCTGTCTGTCCCAAATCGTGCCGGCCTTCGTGAACCAGCCGGCGCAAGTCGCGGAAAACGCGGCCCTGGTCGGGAATATGCTGGGCCTCGTCGCCGTCGTGAGCGCCATTTATGCCTTCAGCCAGTGGACCGCGCGGGGTTGGTATCGCCTGCTGAAACAGCAGGCGAGCGCCCGGATTCGCGCAGCCGGGCGCGGGATCTTGCGCTATTTGCGGGCTCGGCATGCCTGGCTGGGCTGGACCGTGCTGGGGATCGGCACGGTTCACGCCCTGTTCTATCTGCCCCTGCTGGCGCGGCAGCCCTGGCCCCTGGTTCTGGCCGCGCCGGCCGTGGTCACCGGCGGCGGGGCGTGGGTCCTGCTCCTCGGACTGGTGGGACTCGGGCTCGCCATCGAGACGGTGCGGCGGTGCCGGCGCCGGGCGCCGGCGCTCCGCCTCGTCCATATCGTGGCAGCGGCCGGTTTCTTCGTCGTCACCCTCTGGCATGTGGGCACGAAGCTGGCGATGCGTTAGGCGCCTCGGCCGGAGGGACAGCGGGTCACCCGCTACACGGAGAGCACTAAAAAGTCGGGGGGCTCGTACCGGAGCAGATGCTATCCTGATTTCTGGGATCCTTCTGCACCCTCCAGCGCGGTGATAGAGACTCATCCGTGAAGACAGGGGCGCCCCGCCGCGATACTGTCCATCTCTGGGTTGGGCGGCGGGCACGGTCTTGCAGGCTCCAGCGCCCGGCGTTGCGGAATGTAATCCTGCCGACTTTGGCGAGCCCCCCGACTTTTTAGTGCTCTCCGATGTGGAAGGGCTGGCGATATTGCTGGGGCATAGCTCCCTAGATACCACCCGCCTCTACAGTGAGCCAGCGGGAGCCGACCTGGCGGGGCGGCTGGAAAAGCTGGCGCTGAATGCCGACGCCGAAGGAGCGCCGCCGACCTAGCCGTAGTGTGAGCCCAAGTCGCACGTGACGCACTTGATGACAGTGCCACATACCGACCAAGAAGCAGTGCCACATAATTCCCAAATTAACACCTGTTGAGCGTACGCACCTCCGGCAGTATATCACGAAAGAGCGGGAAATGTCTATTTCCCACTGTTTTGCGGCGACGGAATCCATGGCGACCAAATTAGGCTGGATCAGCAGCTTCAGTCACGACACCCTTTACATTGGCATGCTATATCAGTGGCCGGCAACAAGTTGGTCAGAGCCAGCAACCGGCATGCACTGGGCGCAATGCGAAAACCCTTTTCTGCAAAGAGCATGGCAAGCCAGCGTAAAGCAAGCTACGTCTGGGTCTGGTTACTCAGGACCGATGAATCAAGCGTGCAGAACTCATCAGTTTATCAACAACCCGGTTTGCAACAACTTGGTCGCTATACGGGCCAAAGGAAGTAGGTGTGAGCCCTGCGTCGGCAGTGCTTGCGTCCAACATGAATACTTGGTCATCGATGCGCAGCTGCCTCCCATGGAACTTCCGTCGGTCCAACTCCAGCAACCTGTAGTTCTTGAACTCCTGCCTAAAGAGCTGGGACACAGCATCGATGCCCGCAACCCCAAAATCCCCCCCCGGCTTGCCCGGCGTTGTTACAAGCCGGATCTCTAGCGAACGGTTGAGGTTTCTCAGGTACAGGCCAAAGACGCTCTCTTTCATGTAACGGTCGAGCATATGAACGCAGCGTTGTGCCGTAGACACGGCATCGAGCATGTGCATGTAAAAGGCGAAAGGCTGTTCGGCTTCGCTGAGTGAGACTTGCCAATCAAGCGGAACTCGGTGGACAAGCTCGTAGAACGCCTTATAAACACCGTCCAGGATGTTGCGGAATCGAACCTGCATTTCGGCTGGAGTGGAACTAAGCGTGGCCGAACCCAGCTCCATCTTAAAGTCAAGGAGAGTGAAATCGCCGAAAACCAAAGCTAGATTGTCGGCAAGGCTGCCGAGAGGGATGCCACCATGCGAAGCGAAAGCTCTGGCATGGTCGGCGAACACCACTTCTACTGCCTTGGACATCGCGAGAACCTTGAGGTAGTCTGTGACTGAGGGGGGAGGCATCTGCTCAGCGAGTAGCCGCAGTGGTGCCAGAATCATACCGAACTCGACTGTAAGTCGGTGCTTTTGTTGTGGCTTATCTAAGTCGTTGAAGTTAGCGCCCACGGTGTCCATGGCTCCCCGCGATTGCGCGGATACGCCCGCGCCATGCCTACTCAAGCCTAGTTCGTCCTGCTGTGTTCTGTCTAGAACGCAAATTAGGAAGCAAAGTCAGAGTACCAATTACCCGATGAGTAGGTTCAACTCCTCCGGCCCCACCAGTAAGTACACCAAGAACCCTGCAAATGTCTACCAAGCTTCGCTGAGTGCCATTATAACACTACCTAATCAACCATGCTAATGAGAGGGAGTCCGCGCCCATAGAGCGGAGCTAATCTGACAATGCAGGCTCCGGCTAGGCGCAGTGTGCAAGGCGTTAGAGGAGCGCACGCGCCGATTATTCGCCACCACCCCATATGAACCGTGGTTATGCGGGCGCGGTCTACCAAGCAGGCAGGCAGGGCAGACACTACGGGAGCGCCAATGACCCATGCCGGCGGAGGCCACCCGCTCTCAGTCGTCTTCACCGCGCCCGGCTGCATGCCTTCCCTACCCCGACGGGAGGTGGCTTGCTGCGGAACTGTGTGAGTCGAAGTGTGAGTCGGAGTGTGGGTTTTTCGTGGCTTCGCCGTCGCCATTGCGCTAGACTGAAGAGGAACAGAACAGCACAGAAGTTACTAATCGAACAACTCTGAGGAAAGGAGGAAACCAAGATGATCAAGATTACCATGCACTACATGCGCTACGCGCTCGTCGCCTTGGCGAGCGTCGCCTTCATCGGCCGCGATAACTAGGACCCACCCGGCCGCGCCGCGCCAGGCCCGCTCCGGCACTCGCGAGCAACACTGAGGGAAGGAGGAAACTAAGATGATCAAGCTTACACTTTGTTACGCACGCTACGCGCTCCTCGCTCTGGCGACCGCCGCTTTCTCAGGCGACGAAACAAACTGGGACCCATCCGGCCGACTACACCGGGGATAGCACTACCAGGAGCACGGGCAGGTCCTTCCTGCCCGGCACTTGGTGCTAGCCCGCAAGACGCGGGTGAAGCACCGCGGTGGCGCGACGGGACCACACACGAAGGACTAGTGCTGACGCTGCTACAACACTGCTGGCCGAGGTGCCTGGTGTTACCGGTCTCGGCTGCAAGATTACTCTTCATTACGCCCGCAACGCCCGCAACGCCCTGGCGACCGTCGCCTTCATGGGCAACCGCGAGAACTAAGCCCCAGCGAACGGTTGTGTTGCAAAAAGTGAGCGCGTCTGCTAGAGTAGGCGGGCGGATGTAGCAACGATAGTGGAGGAGCATACATGGACCCGACGAACCCTTCCCTAGTATTCGCGGCCACTGTTCGGACCATCCCAGTGCTTCGGTCTCTGACCGCACTTTCACGCCTACGCAGCACCAATGCCGGGCTTTATGGGAAGGGATTTCGTATGCCGCGAGTATATAGTTGTGAAACCGGGATTCAGTCGGCACGCCACTGTCTAAAGACGAGGGATGAGGATGAGTGGAGGCTCTATGGTGCGGGGGCGCGTAGCCACACGGCACGAAGAGTTTGATCAGATTTTTAACCTCCATCATGCCTATGTATATCATATGGTCTATGGCCTGTTGGGTCATGCCCAAGATGCCGAAGATGTGACCCAAGAAGTGTTTGTACGCGTGTATAAAGCGCTGCCCGCCTACCAAGCGGAGCGGGCAAGTCTGCGAACATGGTTGGCGCGGATTGTCCTTAATGCGTGCCACACGCACCGCCGGCGCAACCTCTTACGCCGCCTCTGGCAGCGGAATGCCGATCCATCGACCACAGAGGAAGACGCGGGGCCGACCGATCTGACCCGCTGGGGTATGCCCGAAGATCAGGCGTTACAAACAGAGTTGCGGTATACCATTAAGCGCGCATTAGACCGCCTTCAACCAGAGTACCGCACGGTCTTGGTGCTGCACTATTACTCGGAACTTTCCTGCCCCGAAATCGCGCATATCTTGGACTGCCCCGAGGGCACAGTCTACTCACGTCTGCATCGGGGGCGCCGCCTGTTGCGGGCCGAACTAGCCCCCCGCGCCTAGCACTGCAAGAAGGAGCGATGGTTATGCGAGAATTGACCTGTGCCCAGCTCGACAAGCTGGTGGAGGCTTATGTAGATGGGCGGCTGGCGGCTGAGATGAGCGCCGCCGTTACCGACCATATGGCGACCTGCCCAGCCTGCCGTGCCCAAAGCGCGGCGGCAGAGCAGTTACAGAGCCGGCTCGGGCCGACGATCAAAGCCGTGCGCGGGCCTGGAGTCCTACAACCCGCTGAGGTAGCGCGGCTCCGAGCACGGCTGGGACAACAACGGGGTCGCCTAGTCCCGCTCGGCGTCCTCCGTACCCCGCTGGCCCTGGCAACCCTCATCTTAATTCTGGTGGCAATTACCTCATTTGCCGCCGCCGAACTGGGGGGGGTTAGTGCCCTGGTCGCTTTTTTGCCGCAGAGCCCTACCCCTACGCTTGGGCGCGAACTCTCCGTGCCGGTGCTGACCAGCAATCCAACACCCCAACCAGATCACACGCCCGTCCACGAGCCGACCCATGAGCCAATGCACACGCCGACCCATGAGCCAGCGCACACGCCGACCCATACGCCGACGCATGTACCCCAGCAGACCCCAACTTATGTGCCAACTCCCGTCCCGCCGCAGACCCCCACCCATGTGCCTCAGCACACGCCGGTGGCGACGCCCCATACTCCTGTGCCCACTCATACAGCTCAACCTACCCACCCCCCGCTCCCGACACATACGCCCATCCCTGTGCCGACACATACGGCGCAACCTACGCACCCCCCGCCCCCGACACATACGCCCATGCCAGAAGTGACCTACACACCCGCGCATACGCCGGGAGTGCATCCGACCGACACTCCTCTGCCCATCCACACGGTGCAGCCAACCCATCCGCCTGCGCATACTCCTACGCCCGACGCGACTTATACACCGGCGCATACGCCGGGGGTGGACCCGACTCATGGCGCTAAACCAACCTCGACTCCCGAACCAATGCCCACCCCACACCCAACGCTGCCCCCCGGCCATACGCCCGTACCAACCCATACTCCGCACGGCACCGTCGAGTTAACTCTGTCTAAGGAGAACTCTTATGAAACTCCCCCGTCTGATCCCGCTGACCCTGGTCGTTCTCGTCCTGCTGGTTTCGGTCCAGCATAGCGGCTTCCCCGCCAACACCGGCGGTGTGGCCGCCGCCACAAGCCCTCTGCTCGGCTCCGCGGACCAGCCGCGGAGCGTGCCCCGCTACGGCATCTTTGAGCCAACTTTCAACTGGAGTGGTCATTACCGTAATCCCTGGGAAGAGGTGCGTGTGACGATGACGCTCACCTCGCCGGCGCACGTCCAGGTAAGCGTAGGCGGCTTCTATTATGCGCCTGGCATTTGGAAGGCGCGCTTTGCTCCGGCTGAAACTGGCGCTTGGTCGTGGGAGGCGATCCTCACCGATGGTACCCACCGAGCGGAGGCTGCCGGCAACTTCACCGTGGTGGACTCAGACTGGCCGGGTTTCGTGCGGCCGAATCCCACCAATCGCTTTCGGTGGGTTTTCGACGATGGCACTTCATACAACCCGCTGGGCATTGGCGATTGCATCGCTAAGGATCTGGGTCGTTGGGGCTTTGACGGGGATTTCCGCCCGCCGGGTCGGCATGAGGGCTGGACCACCGACATCGACACGTACATGGCCGCGTATAGTGGCGCGGGGGTGAATCTGTTCCGCTGGAGCGTGGATAACTGCGCGTTCGGGCTGCATCAAACAATCGCTCCCGAGGGCAACGTCTACTTACAGGAAGAGGGTCTGTCCGGAGACAAGTTGGTGCAAAAACTGCGCAAGTATCACTTGCGCACGTATATGACTATATTCGGCTTCAACCCACCCTTCCCCCATTCAACAACGCCGGAGCAGTTCGCCGCCATCAAGCGCTACGTCAAGTATGTGGTGGACCGCTATGGGGCCTACGTGGACTTTTGGGAATTAATGAACGAAGCGACTGTTAGTGACCAATGGTACACCGAAATTGCCCAGTACCTGCGTAGCATCGACCCTTACCACCACCCCATCAGCACAAGTTGGCAACAGCCAGACTTAAGCGCCATTGATATTAACTCGCCACACTGGTATCAGAAGGAGAGCGAATTCGACTCTGATGTGGTAACCTGGCAGAACTTCAACGGTTGGAAAGGGCATAACAAGCCGGTCATCGTGGGCGAACAGGGAAACGCCGAACAAAACTGGGACGAGCGGTCCGCCCTGCGGATGCGCCTGCGCAGTTGGACCGCCTTCTTTGCTGAGGGAGTGTTGATTTTCTGGAACGCCAGCTTCGCCAAAGACTACCGCAATCCGGGCGCCGCCGACATCTATCTGGGGCCAGAAGAGCGCGGCTACCTGCGCGTGTTGCAAGGTTTCACCAATAACTTTGATCCGCAAGCGGTAACCGCTGCCGTAGAGCTAAACCGGCCCGATTTGGTGCGTGGCTACGCGCTGAGTGCTCCCACTACCTATGCGGCTTATCTCCACAGCTACACAAATCACCGCACCGCGACCGTGGGGATAAAGGTGACGGTAGAGCTGCGGGCGGCCGGCAAAGCGCGGTGGATTGAGCCGGCCACTGGTCGCGTCCTGGGCACTGCGTGCGTCGGCTCTGGGCACCAGACATTGCTGGTTCCAGATTTCGTCACAGATATAGCACTGAAGGTTAACCCTGAAGACTCGCAGTGAAGATGGGCAATGATCCGGCGGCAAGGCAGTTAAGGATCGATCTGCACGACCATCGTCAGCCCGCCCGCGCCTTGCTCCTCGCGCCCGTCGTTTGTCAGGTGGTGGTTGATATGGCAATGCAGCAGCCACAGCCCCGGCGCGCGGGCGGTGAAGGCGACGTCGTAGCGCTCGCCCGGCCCGACCAGCACGGTATCTTTGCGGATCCGCGCGGTGAGCGGCACCGGATTGCCGTCTGTCGCCACGATCTCGAACGGCTGGCCGTGAAGGTGCATCGGGTGGATGAACTGCCCCGAGCCGATAAAGCGCAGCAAGACCCGTTGGCCGACCTTCACCTTGAGCCGTTCGGTCGCGGGCCAGCTCTTGCCGTTGATTGTGAAGAAGTTGGGCTGCCTCCCAGCCATATCCATGGCCGGATAGGTCTGTCCGCCGGACACCATCCATTCTTGCAGCATGACTGTATACTCGACGTCGTAGCGGTCGGTGGGGGCCGCCGCATCGATTATCAGGGGGGCGTAAAGGCCGAGGGCCTGCTGGCGATCCGCGTCAACGTGGGTATGGTAGAAGAAGGTGCCGGGGGTGGCCGGGACGGTGAAGCTGTAGGTATATACTGTGCCGGGCGCGATCGGCTGCTGGGTCATGCTGCCCGCGCCGTCCTGGTCGTTCGGGAGCTGTAGGCCGTGCCAGTGGATCGTCGTCGGCTCCGGCAGGTCGTTGCGAACCACGATACGCACTCGGTCGCCCTCCGTCACCCGTATGAGCGGGCCGGGCACCTGCTGGTTATAAGCGTAAGCTCCGACTTCGACGTTAGGCAGAATGTGCCAGCGGATCACGCCGGCCATCAGGTGAAATTCTTTTACGCCGGACACCAGAGTGGACGTGAGGAGCTGCATTCCGCGCGCATTGGCCGGTGCCGCCGGAGCATTACTCACGTCAACGGCCGACATCTCCTGGCCGGCCATCGCGCCGCCGGCCATCGCCGACGTAGGCATCGCCGTGCTCATCCCCGGCATCCCGCCCCCGTTGCCCGGCGTGCCCATCGTCGTCCCCGCCATGCCGGGGCGCATAGATAGGTCGCCTCCGGCGGCGGCAACCGCCAGGCCGGTTCCGAGCAGCAGCAGTGTGACCAGGGTCGCGGCCACCACCTGCCAGGCCGGCACGCGGGGCATCCGAGGCCCTGTGGTCGGCATCCCGGTCATGGTGGGGTGCGCCCCATGGCTTTCCGCACCGGCTGTGTCGGGCGGCGGCTTGGGACTGTTGGAGCCTCTGGCCGCCTGGGGTGGGAGACCTGCCGCGGCCTCATGGCTGCCTGTATCATGCTGTGAATCCATTGCTTGTACCTTTCGTTGTGTTACCATCTAGATAGGGTTACATCGGCATGGTCATACTTGGCGGCGCGCTCACCTGGGCCAGCGCCCCACCCGGCTGGGGTTGTTCGCCCGTGCGCTTTGCCACCAGTTCGCCTTCTATACGCAGGCTGTGTCCACCCTCGCCTAGTACGCGCTGGGTGCCCATGCCGTGTTTCAAGCCACGAGCCACGAGCCACCAGTTCACCGGATAGGCTACCATCCCGCCGACCAGCACCCCGAGGCTCATCGCGCCCCAAAAGTAGGGCGAGGTCGGCTCCATCGCCCGTAGATCCCGGCTCATCAGCAGTACCATCGTCGGAAACATGCCGGCGGCCATCGAGTTCATAGAAAGAAACTCAGGCAGCGAGGTACGCACCAGCGCCTGACGATAGGTCAAGCCCATCATCTCTTTCATAAAAAGCGACTGGAAGATCAGTAGGCCCACCGCAAAGCCGGCCAGATACTCGACGATGAGATCTACCCACATCGGCAGGCCCAGCAGCCCGGTTACCGCCGCCGCGATAACGATGCCGAGCGCGTCCCCGGCCACGCAATGCACCGTTGAACCGACGGCCTGTTTCCACTGCGGGGCCACGAACTGCTCGTGTGTGCCCGGTAGCGGTTCCTTGCAGGACAACAGGTAGATGAACAGGCCCACCGGCCCTGTATAGAGCGTCACCAGCACCCAGGCAGGCTTCATCACTCCCATCTCGGGCGTGTTCCGCCAGAGATCCCAGGCCACGAACAGGGCCGACGGGATCGTCAGCAGGAACCAGAGCAACAGGATACCTTCAATCATACAGACCTTCCTCCTCTACCAACGAAGGGCGCGCACCCGCGCCGCTATGGACCTGGCGCATCTACCGCCTTGAAGAAGATGATCGCCGTAAAGCCGGTTCCATCGACCTGATAGGCATAGCAGCCAGGTGCGCGCACCCGGGTGTACGACGGCCAGTTGCTCCAGTCGCCGCCCGGTACACTGCCGCCTTCTCTGGTATCGAGTTGTAGTTCCTGAGGCGGGTTCGCTCCATGCTCAAACCGCAGTTCGTTGGGGCCATCGATCTGGTGGCCTCGGATCAACACCGGCCCTTTATAAGAAGGGCTGCCCACCCAGAGCACTTTGTTGCCACTCCACGGCGGGGGGAAGCCGCTGCCGCCGTAGTAGAGCACGCCGGCGGTGCCCAGGCCCACCGGGTAGATTGGCCCGCTGCCCAGGGCGGCTGCAAACGCGGGAAACACCTGCTTGCCGGGTGTGGTCGGGCAGGCGCTGCCGGGGGCTATCGCCGGTATTTGCAGAGGCCGCTGTCGCAAGGTTGCCCAGGGGTCGGCGGGGTTGCCGGTCGGGTACTTGCGCTGATACTGGTAGGTGCCGAGTTGCGTGAGCAACACCTCATAAGGCGTACCGGCATTTTCCGGGTGTCGCTCGAAGACCGCCCGCTCGAAATACTGCACTGTATAGGTCTTGCCGTCTACCTGCGACTGCTCCGAGAATTCCCCGCTTAGGGGATACCCTTGCTGCGCCAGCCCCCCATGCTCCCGCCAATAGCGCAGAAACAGGCCGCAGACCGTCTTGCCGGTCGCCGAGAACGTCTGGCAATCGGCCTGCTGGGCCGCGCCCGCTGGGATGAGCAACATTATGCCGGCAAGAACAAGGGCTAGAGGGAAGAGTGTGTGGCGATACATGGTTAGCTCCTTTCCAGATGAGATGTTCCCTGGGATCCGTCGGAGTCCCGACCCTTTTCTATGTGCAAGATCTGGCGAAGGTAGGCCACATCCAGGGAGTAGGGTGTCTGTAGCGGCGGCCCGCCGTCTACCACGACCACAGGAATCGTGTGACTATACATGGCAAACAGGCGCGGGTCGTACAAAATGTTGATCTCCTCCAACGTCCAGGTCGCCTTTTCCGGTTGCGCGGCCAGCAATTGGTACAGGTAGTAGCGCGCCTGGTCGCACGCCCGGCACCGCGGCTTGCTGAAGAGAGTGACGACAGGCATTGCTTCTGTTCCCTCATCGTCGGTGGCATTCTGTATCTACGATGCTAGTGTAGTACTTCCGCCTTAGGGTAGGGGGTCAAGCTGTCGATCACGGCTGCGGCATCGGCGTTCCGACGCCCCCACTACAGGGTGCGCCCGGCTCCGGCCCCTTCGGGTCTTGTTTGTACTGCTTGATAAACTGGGGGAGGCGGGGGTCGTCGGCCCGTTCCAGCGGCAACTGGTAGCCCCAGGCGGAGACCACGATCGCGTGGGGCAGGCCCGGATAGGGACTCAGCAGCAGGTATCCGCCCGACTTAATGAGGCCGCGCAGCATCTGCGCCTGGTCGGCGGGCAGGTCCGGGCGGTAGGTTATCCAGACCGCGCCGTGTTCTTGCGAATGCACGGCCTGCTCGTTCTGGACAGGTTTGTCGTAGGCTCCGCAATTGGTCCAGTCTTTCCAGTGGGCACCGCCCATCGGGGGCGACTGCGTATACGTTATCGGATCGGTGGTGTGATTTCGGTCAGTGATCGTCAGGGCCACGACCCCCGAAATCGAGACGCTGATGCTCACCGCCGGGGGCGGCGAGGGGTTGCCGGCCGGGGCGATCGGAGCCGACGTCGCCGGGTTGCCGCTGCTACCAACAGAAACCGCCGTTGGGCCGGTCCCGGGGACCCCGGCGCTGTTGGTCTGTGGGAGCAAGAGCAGCACCACCACGCCCAGCAGGAGAATCAGCAGCAAGCCCCCGGCCATTCCGATCAACAACATGAAATTCGGCTGCGGTGCGGAGGGCCGTGCGGGTGGCCGGCGTGGCGGGCCGGCCTGCCTCCGCACGGGGGGCAGTTCCGGCTCGTCCTCGTACGGGTCCGTATCCACTGGAATGCGTGGTCCTCTGCTCATGTCTCCCCTTTCTTGTAATGACCTAGAACGCGAGTCCGCTCCCGGGGCGGAGGCCGTTCTCTGGCCCAGACCCGCGGGCGGCTAGCCTGCATGGCACAAGTGACCTTGACGGCCGAGTGTCTGACCCATTATACTGCTTATCCAACTAAATAACAATAGTAGTTATTGCCTCAGCCCTCTCGAAAGGCTACAGATGCTGCCTGATCTTCCAGTTCTCGCGCTGAAGTTACGCGACTATGCCCTTTGGATCTTGCCCGCGTATCTGCTGACTATCGGCATAACCTCTGGCCTGAACGCGCTGATCGCTCGGTATGATCCAGCAGGCTACTCGATGGCTTCCGGCGGGAAGAAGGCTCGTTCGCTGCCTGCTGCTCCCTCCCGCTGGCTTCTCCGGCGACTGCTTGGCCGGACGAGCGATGCCGGCTCGCGCGCCGGAACGGCTACCCGGTTATGGATCTTGACCACCAGTACGGCGATAACACCTCCTGCCCTGATCCTGACCGCCGCGCTGAATCCTGGGTTAGCGCTATTGCGTTTGGGAGGCGCTCTGCTGCTGTGTGGGCTGGTCGCGGCTCTGGTTGCCGGATTATCGGGTTCGGGCCGGAGCAGCCCGCGCATCCCTGAGGCAGCTGCACCTCCGGCGCCTGCCGGCGCCGCCGGATCGTCCTTGTTGGGTTTTCTCCGCCTCTGGTGGTTGCAGATAGGACCTTTGCTGGATCAGACGATCTCGCCCTTGTTGGTGAGCGCTCTCCTGGGAGGGCTGTTCACTGCCTGGCGACCGGCCACGTTGCTGGTTCGATGGCTGGCGCAGCAAGACCTTATGGCGGTCGTTCCCATGTCGCTGGCGACGATCCTGATGCCGTTCCCGGCCGGAACCGATATACCTCTGGCGCGTGCCTTGCAGACCTATGATGTGCCCCTCCCGGCGGTCTTCACTCTGCTGCTCGGCGCTCCGCTGCTCAATTGGACATGCTTGCGCGGCATCCGGGCTGAATATGGCCGGCGAACGCTGCTGATCTTCCTGGCGAGTGGCCTCGGCGCCGTGATCCTGCTTGGCCTGCTGATCGGGGTTCTGTTCGGGCGCGATGCTTTCACCTACTAGCAGACGTAGCAGCGGCGATCCCCCAGATAAGCCTCGGCACATTTGACAATTTGTCTCGGTTAGATTAGAATATAGTCATGGCTAAGATTCGGATTGAAGGGAGTCAGCTATGACATACGCGCCATCGGTAGCCGAGCAGGATTATCTTAAGCAGATCTACTTGCAGCAGGAGGAGTCGGGGTGTGCCACGACCCGGGAACTGGCGGCGCGACTCGGCGTCAAGCCGCCCTCCGTTAGCGCGATGCTCAAGCATCTAGCCGAGGACCCCGGCGGGCCATATGTCCGCCACCGGCCCTATCACGGGGTTGAGCTGACCGACAAGGGCCTGGCCGTGGCTCTGGAAATGCTTCGCCACCACCGGCTGATCGAACTCTTCCTGGCCGAGATTCTCGGCATGCCCTGGGATCAGGTCCATGCCGAGGCCGAGCGACTAGAGCACGTCCTCTCGGAGGATCTGGAGGAGCGCATCGCCGCCAAGCTCGGCCATCCCACCCACGACCCGCATGGCGATCCGATCCCCGACCGAGACGGCAGAATGGCGGATGTCGACACTCGGCCGCTGAGCACGCTCTCCGTGGGCGCGCGCGCGACGGTAGTGCGAGTGCGCAACTCCGACACAAGCCTGCTGCAGTACCTCGGGTCGCTCGGTCTCGTCCCCGGAGCCGCGGTCTCAGTCGTTAGCGTCTCCCCTTATGGCGATGTCATCACACTACGTGTCGGCGCCACGGTGCACCTGGTTGGGACGGCCGTCACGCAGGCCGTCTTCGTCAGCTCCGGCGGCCCGCTCGCGTCCGGCGCCGGAGCGTCGTCTGTTCCATCCGAAGACTCAACTCCATGAGCGTCTCACCGAGAGATACCGAGCTGGACGCTCCGCCCGCCGGCGCGCCGGTACTGACGACGGAGGACCGTAAGCGCGCCCGCGACCGCCAGCGAGTGCGGACCGCGCGGTGCCGCGGCCGGTCGCCCCTCCTGGTCTGGCTTCTGCTTGGCCCCGGCATACTCGCCTTGCTGGGCGAGAATGACGGGCCCAGCATGCTCTCATATGCCCAGACCGGGGCGCAGTTCGGGATCGGATTCTTCGTCCCCTTCATCGCCTGCCTCTTCCTAATGGCTTATGTGGTGCAGGAGATGACAGTGCGGCTCGGCGCGGCCACCCATCGCGGGCACGCCGAGCTGATCTTCGATCGCTTCGGCCCCTTCTGGGGCTGGTTCTCGCTAGGCGACCTGGCGTTCGGCAACTTCCTTACGCTCATCACGGAGTTCATTGCCATCCGAGCCGGCCTCGGCTATTTCGGTGTCCCGCCGCTTGTGGCGGTGATCGGCGCGCTGTTGCTCATCGTGGCGGCCACCGCCACCGCACGCTATTGGACCTGGGAGCGCATCGTCCTCGCGCTCGCGATCTTCAATGGGTTGTTCGTGCCGGCTGCCCTGTTCGCGCACCCGGACTGGGGGGCGATCGGCCAGGCGTTCCTCACCTGGGGTCCGCTCCCCGGCGGCCTGACCAACAGCACAATCCTGCTACTGCTCTCGAACATCGGGGCCACCGTGACCCCCTGGATGCTTTTCTTCCAGCAGAGCGCGACCGCCGACAAGGGGATGACGGCCGACGACGTGCGCCAGGGTCGCCTCGACACAGCTCTCGGCGCGGGCTTGGCGGCCCTCTTCGCGGTCGCCACGGTCGTGGCCACGGCGCCGCTATTCGCCAAGGGGATTCACGTGGGGAGCTTCCAGGGGGCCGATTTTGCCCAGGCGCTGGCGCCGATCCTTGGGCCCGTGGGCGCGGCGTTGTTCGCGCTCGGCATCTTCGAGGCCGGCCTGGTGGCGGCTATCACGATCTCGACCTCCTCCGCCTACGCCTTCGGAGAAGTCACGGGGCGGGCGCGTAGTCTGAACCGGGGGATGCGCGAGGAGGCGCCCTTCTACACGATGCTGTTGGCGAGCGCGGCCGGCGCGGCCGTGCTGGTTCTGCTGCCGGGGATGCCGCTCGTCTTCGTCGTGGAGATCGTCAACGTAATCGCCGTCCTGGCAATGCCACCCGCGCTTGTGCTGCTTTACTTGCTCTGTAACGACCGGCAGATCATGGGCAGCTTACGCAGCTCGCGGGCGGGTAACCTCGCGGCTCTGGCGGTCGTCGTCTTTCTGGTGGGGGCGGGCGTCCTGTTCGGGGTGACCGTGGTCTTCCCACATCTCTTCGGCAGCTAGGCCGACAACACAAGGAGAACTACTGTGCAAGGAGAACTGAACGAGGCGCAGTTCGGGCGCGAGGACGCCGCGCTCGAGGCGGCGTTGGAGCCAGGCCAACTGGTGCGGGCCAGCCGGCAGCCCTTTGGCCTCCGGCACCTCACTCCGGGTGAGCGGGCCGTGATGTGGGGCCTGCGGATCTACGCCGTCCTCATGCTGCTCGTGGTGATCTACCACGCCCTGGGGGCGATCCTGGGCAGCTAAGAGGGCCAATCGAGGGCGGAGCCGCTCTCCCACTGACGTTGCGCTTGCGTCGCGAAACGCTTACGACCACGCCCCGAGCCGACCTTGATTGACACTGGCAATCAGTTTGGCTATAATCGGTCCAAGGAGGGGATGATGAGCTCACGCTATCTCTCGCTGTTACTGCTCTCTACCCTGGGGCTTTTCGTCTCAGTGGGGCTGACCCTCGCCAACGCTGCCGTTGGGCCAGGCCCAGCCCAGCAGGCCGGCACACCCCAACCACCTGTGTGGGATCCGGATTACGGGTATAAGCTCGGCCCTGAGCTTCCCGCCGACCAGACGCTCTCGCAACACGGCCCCAACCACCTGATCCATCCCTGCGGCGGGATGGACCCGCAGCCTGCGTTCTACGGCCTCTCTCCGCTCTCTATCGCCTATGTGCCCGGTATGTGTTCCAGCGGCTACGGCGACATAGGCGTATGGCAGGCGGCCGGGCATAGCTATGTCGTGATATCCGGCTTTAACCTGCGCATGTTTCATATCTTCAACGTGGACGACCCGTATAATCCGGTGGCGTTGGTCACACAGCCCTTCCCGGCGGGCGGCACCGCCGGCACGTCGGCCTTCCCGTTTCAGCAGGGCGGCAACCGATATGTCTCGATCACCATGCGCGGGTCGGGCACCGGCTGCGGCTGGTTTGTCTACAATGTGAACAACCCGGCCTCCCCTCAGTTCGTGGCGCGCAAGACAGGCAGCGACTGGTGTACCGTCCACGAACACTTCGTCTCTACCGACGCGAATGGCGACGCGGACTATGCCTGGCTGGCGATGAGCGGGGAAACCGGCTCCGGCTATAAGGCCGTGGTGCTCGACATCCACGACCTGAGTAACATCACGGAAACCGGGCGCTACCAGAGGCCGGACGCGAACAGCAACATCTTCGTGCACGACATCACCGTGATCGGCCAGTTGGTCTTCCTGGCCCACTGGGGCGGCGGGGTCATCGTCCACGACAAGCAGACGCTCGCGCACAATATCAACCCGACCCCGCTCAACCCGATCGACAGCATCCGCCCGTCGAGCTTCAATGTGCATCACATGTGGCCGACGAGCGACGGCAACCACCTCTTCATTGAGGATGAGTTCATCAACAGCGCCGGCCTGGAGAAGGTCAAGCTCTACAACATCGCTAATCTGAGCGCGCCCTACTACGAGACCGGCATCATCGGCACCGATTCTGCTGCCAACAGCCAGGCGCACAACCTGAAGATCCAGAACATCGGGCCGGGACTTGACCGGCTCTACGTGGGCTGGTACAAGGCGGGCACGCGAGGCTTCGAGGTGGATACGACCGCCGTGCCGCCGGTCATCACCGCCACGATCAAGCACCAGTTACGCGCCACCGCCGGGCCGGGCTTCGGCGGCACCTGGGGTGTAGATTACCTGCCCTGCACTGTCCGCGGCCAACCCACGACCTGTATCTATAGCAGCGATTACCAGAGTTTCGGCCTCACCGTAGACGCACTGGGTTACGATCCGAGCCGCGATCCCTACCCGCCCGAGTCTCAGATCACCGACCCGGTGAACGGCCAGTCTATCACCGGCTGCACCTACACTATCCGGGGCAACGCGCACGACTACTATAGCGGGCTGGCAGGGGTCGAGGTCAGCACCGATAACGGGGTCTCCTGGGCGCCCGCGAGCGGCACGACTAACTGGACTTACGCCTGGACCATCCCTGGCGACGGCAGCTATACCCTGAAGTCTCGCGCTCTCGATGCGGCGGGGAACGTGGAAGTGCCGACGACCACGGTGACCGTGAGCGTGAGCGGCTGCACGGTGCCGACACTCACGCCCACGGGCACACCGGCGCCCTCCGCGACCGCCCCTCCCTCACCGACCAGCGCCCTCTCCGCGACGGCGACGCTGACGAACACCCCGACACCGACGAACATGCCCTCGCCGACGAACACGCCCATCGGCCCGACAGACACTCCGCGGCCGACGAACACGCCCGTCGGCCCGACAGACACTCCGCAGCCGACAAACACGCCTAGCGGCCCGACGGACACTCCGCGGGCGACGAACACGCCGGGCGGCCCAACAGATACACCGCAGCCGACAGACACTCCGCCACCTCCGAGCGCCACCCCGACCGCCTGCTCGATCAACTTCTCCGACGTTCACCCATCGGACTACTTCTACACGCCGGTGCAGTATCTCTTCTGCCACGGGGTGATCTCAGGCTACTCTGACGGCACCTACCGGCCTTATTCGAATACGACGCGCTCCCAGATGGTCAAGATCGTCGTCCTCGGCTTCGACAAAGCCATCGTGACCCCGACTGGAACAGCCTACACCTTCACGGATGTGACCCGTTCCAACCCGTACTTCTCGGTCGTCGAGACCGCCTACGCGGACGGTATCGTCAGCGGCTACACCTGCGGAGTCGCGCCGGCCGGACCCTGCGATGCCCAGCACCGCCCCTGGTTCCTGCCGTACGCCTACGTGACACGCGGCCAGCTCTCGAAGATAGACGTGATCGCGGCACAGTGGGCGCTCTACACCCCGACTGTGCCGACCTTCACCGACGTGACCACGGCGAACCCGTTCTACACGGTGATCGAGACGGCCTACTGCCACGGGGTGATCAGCGGCTACTCGGACCACACGTTCAGGCCATACAACAATGCGACAAGGGGGCAGATCGCCAAGATCGTCTACCTGTCCATAACAAACCCGCCGACAAGCTGCGGGCCGTAGGAGGGTGAGGAACCGGTCCCCGTGGGAGCCAAGTCTGCGTAGGGGCCGGTTTGAAACCGACCCCTATACGCAATAGGTGGTTCTTCGGCACACTGCGAGTAATCGTCTCCCTAGTCCGGTCTTTCAGACCAGGTAACCCAACGACCTTCGTTACCTCGTTTCTCCGCGGTTCGTATTCCCGCAAACTCTCCGCGCCTCCGCGCCCTGGGGTGAAATCGGCGTTATGTCGGGGTGTCAGGGCTGCGGACCTTGACACGCCCAGGATTCTCTGGTACTATCTGAGCAAGTAGTCAGTTAGAGGGAGCAGACTCGTGCCTAAATCGCTTCAACTCCTGGCCATTCATCCGGATCGGGTCGCCGCCGCCGAGACTTCCATCCCTAGTGAGGAACGCCTTACCGGTTTAGTCGACACCTTTCAGGCGCTGGCTGACCTGACGCGCGTTCGTCTGCTCTATGCCCTCATCACGGGCCCGCTGTGTGTCCGGGATCTGGCGATTCTGGTTGGGGTCTCGGAGTCGGCGGTGTCGCACCAGTTGCGCTACTTACGGGATCGGCGATTGGTGAAGCCTCGGCGCGATGGGAACGTGATCTACTACGCCCTGGATGACACCCATGTAGCCGCGCTGTTCCGTGAGGCGGACTACCATGTCGATCATGTGTATCGGAGGCTCCCCGACCACCCGGACCGTTAGCGTCCGTAAAGAAAGGAACGCCGCCTCGATGGGTACGAACCCTACCGATCATGACCACGACGACCACGATCATTCCCATACCGAAGGCGTGCTCGCCCAGATCCTGGGGATGTTCGGTATCGGCCACGGGCACTCCCACGGCACGGTGCAGGTGGATTCCGCGCTGGAGGGGAGCGCGCAGGGCATCCGTGCCCTCTGGACCAGCCTGCTGATTCTCGGCGGCACCGCAATCTTTCAGCTTGTGGTCGCCCTGATCAGCGGCAGCGCAGGTCTGCTGGCCGATACGATCCACAATTTCGCCGACGCCCTCACCGCGGCGCCGCTGGGGATCGCCTTTGCCCTTAGTCGCCGCCCGCCCAATCGCAGCTTTACTTACGGCTACGACCGGGCCGAAGACGTGGCCGGGGTGCTTATCGTCCTGATCATCTTCATCAGCGCGGCGGTCGCTGTCTGGGAGTCCGCGCAAAAGCTGTTCCACCCGGAGCCGATGGCGAATATATGGTGGGTCGTGGCCGCGGCGATCGCCGGTTTCATCGGCAATGAGTGGGTGGCCCAGGTGCGTATCCGCACCGGCGAGCGCATCGGCAGCGCCGCCCTGGTCGCCGACGGCCGGCACGCTCGCGCCGATGGGCTGACCTCGCTGGCGGTGCTCATTGGCGCGTTTGGCGCTCTCATGGGGTTCCCCTTACTCGATCCCATCGTCGGGCTGCTGATCACGCTTGCGATCCTGATCATCGGCAAGCAGGCCGGGCAAGCGATCCTCTACCGCCTCATGGATGCTGTGGACCCGGCTCTGGTCGATCAGGTCGAACAGACGGCCCGGGGGATTCCTGGGGTGCGGGGGATCCATGACGTACGGGTGCGCTGGCATGGGCATCGCCTCATCGCCGAGTTGCACAGCGATGTGGACCCGGCACTCTCGACCGTGGGCAGCCACGCCATCGCCGAGGAGATCCGCCATGCGCTGCTGCACAAGGTCGCGGGGCTTGCCGAGGCGCTGGTGCATATCGATCCGGCGGGGCACTCGCCGGAGCATTACCACGAGACGACCTGGCACCACCGCCCGACGTAAGTTCCAGGGAGAAGGAGGGTGGCGCGATATGGTAATTGGCCTGTGAGGAGGATTGGAACGGATTTGTACGCCAGCAACTATCGGCTGTCGTAACTCGGGAGCAGAGTCGGATCGTTCGCTGCCGCGTCCGGGCTTATTGGCGGTGTGACTTCCTCTGGTGCCGGCGCTCCCGCAGTTCGTCATCAGCTGTCGTGTCGCTCTGCTCCGCGTACCGCAGGGTCGTCTGAATGCTACGGTGACCAAGCCGCTTGTTGGTTGTCCAGGAGAATGGCTGGGCAGGCAGGTCTACCCGCGAATCCCCGCGCATCTCTGAGGCGGATTAGGGCGTACCTACTATAGTTGCAATTGCTCTTATCAGGTCTTACACCGACAGGAGAAACGGCGTTAACCTACGCCCGTTGACGGGAGCAACTGGGCGGGGGGATGGACTACGGCCACCCCAGGGGCTGATGCCCCATTGAGATAGGCGGTATGCCGCACCGCCAGCAACGCCTTGACTGCCGCGCGATCCGCACAGGCGGCCAGGTCCCGGTCGCCCCAGCGGGCCGCAATGTTGCGCGCGGCATTCTCGTCTGCGTTCAATTGTAAGCCACACACCCCGCAACAGAACGTCTGCTGGGAGGGCCGATTGGCCCGCTCGGTGTAATGGCAGCGTGAGCATTCTTGCGAGGAGTAGGAGCTTTTCACCCAGGTCGCGCGCACCCCCCGCTTGCGTGCGCCCCACTCCAACGCTTTGGCGATGTGCGCCAGGTTCGACCCGTACAGATACGCGTTCATGGCGCGGGCCTTGAAGCGCATCGTCCGCACCGACAAGTCTTCATAGGCGACCTGCCGGCCGGGGTGGGCGGCGTAGAAGTCGTTGACCGCCCGGTTGATCTCCTGCCGGACATGGCGGGCCAGCCGCTTATTCGTCAAGGAGGGCAGCTTGGTCACGCCCTTCTTCTTCAGGCAGGCCCGCAGCTTGGCCTTGCGCCGCCGCCGGGCGCGGTCGCGCCGATGCCGCGCGGCCAGCTTGCCGTGAAAGCTGCCGTAGTGCCGGCCGGTGGAACTCGTCAGGAAGCTGACGATCCCCACGTCCACTCCGACGACCGGGGAGCTGGCGGTCGTCGTCGGGGCAACCTCAACGTCTAGGGTCAGCGTGAGCCACCAGCCGTCCGGTTGGCGCGTAAGCGTCGTGGAGGTGTTAGGTTGGTTTCCGGCCAGCGCCGCCCGGTGGTAGGCAGACAGCTTGACCGGCAGCAACACCGGACGGCCCTTGTCCAGGGTACTGAGGCGCAGCCAGTAATCGAAGCGGCTGTCGTGGCTGGGCTCTAATTTGGCAACGTTGGCGTTGGCCTGGATGACCGGCCGGCGGAGTTCGGGGAGGCGCGGCTCGGCCCACTGCGGCGCGTGGCGGTAGGTGGCCGTGCGGCCGTCGGGATAGGCCAGCTCGGTCTGCCCCGAAGTGCCGCCGACGTGGGTTTGGCAGCCTGCCGGTAACAGGGGTGGCAGATGCGCGTCGGGGGCGGCCTGGTAGTCGGCCAGGGCCTCCTGATACGCGGCGTAGGCGCGCGCGCGGTTGGAGCGCCAGGACTGGGCAATACCGGCGGCCTGCTGGATGGCGACGCGCTGCCAGCGGGCGGAGAGGGGGCTGGGAAAGCACGGGGACGCGAACTTGTCCGGTGCCTGGACGGTGCAGAAGGCGGTAACGTACTGCCGGCAGAGCACCATGTACTCCGCCACCAGGGCGTCGAGCGTGGCGACTTTGCCGTCATTGGCCGCCGCCAGCCGGATGTGGGTGAGGGCGCGTGTCAGTATCGCCATATTCTACCTATCTCCCCCAGCCAGCAAAAAGCGGCAACGCCGGCACCACCAGTTCGTGGTCTGATAGTCCATACTACTTCTGATAAGCCTCGACTATCCAGGCTTAGACTGGTTTACAATACTATGGTCTGTGGTTTGCGGCGACGCTACCGGCAGGCTCCGCCGCGCGCTGTGAGGGTGCTCCCCTGTCCAGTTCAAGCTGTCCCATGGTAGGGGTCAGTCCCGCCGGGAGCAGGATCGATATATCCGGTCTCCTGTCCCACCGGCGGACGTGGTAAGCCAACCGCTCATGGTTGCTCGTGTATTCTACGAACGTTGATTACTAAGTTTATCCGCATACTACGGATTTCGTGACCTTTATTTGACGGAAAAATCACAATTCGGCATTGCTTACGCGCCCGTCGGTCTGCTAGAATACCAGTGGCAGTGCCGCAATCATCCCGCGTGGTGGAAGCCCGTGATCCTGGATCGGCCAGTGAAGATCGGCAGCAGCAAGACGAGTTCAAGGAGAAATGCCTCGTGTTACGGATAAAAACCCTCGTATGGAGCTTGGCCGCCGTCGCGATTGCGGGCTTGCTCTCACTGACCCTTGATACCGCTACGCCGGCGTTCGCCGGCAACGAATATCCCTATGGACAGTGTACCTACTATGTGAAATCAGTACGTAGCGACGTCAGCAACTACTGGGGTGATGCACGCTACTGGGCATACCGGGCTAGTCGCGCCGGATTCCCTGTCAGCACCCAGCCCCAGGTTGGAGACGTTGCCGTGTTCCAGCCCTATGTGCAGGGGCTCAGCCCGTACGGTCACGTGGCGATTGTGGCTGCCGTCGCGGGTAACCGCTTTGAGACTATCTCCATGTGGGGCACAGAAGCGACGGGCCGCATCCATGTGAACTGGCATTACCGTGCTGCGGGGGTCAGCTTCATTCATAAGCCGGGGCGCGGGCGGTAGACTAAGCGCCGGCACACACACCTCGTCAGCGGGGAAACGCTCCCGGGTGGTCCGCGTGTCACCCCGCCCAAACAGCAGCCCAAGGGTGCCGCTAGGGACACCGGACATCTAACTCGCCCGGTTACCTGACCGGCTACGGGTCACGGCGATTGCCTTGTCGCGGCGCACCATCGCCACGATCCGCCAGAACCTGTTCTGGGCCTTCTTCTACAACGTCGTGCTGATCCCGGTGGCAGCGGGTATTCTCTTCCCGCTGTTCGGGCTGCTGCTCAACCCGATCATGGCTGGGGCGGCGATGGTAATGTCCAGCGTCAGTTTGGTTACCAACTCGCTGCGGCTGCGCGGGTTCACTCCGCCCAGGGACGCCGCGGCTATTCTCTATCCGAGCCTGCGCAGCCGGCTTGCCGATGCCGGATATCTGCTTGTCATTGGCCTGCTCGCCCTGGCCCTCGGCGCGGTATCGCTCTTCTTGTTCCGTCCGATGATGCCCTGAGCGACCAATCGATCATACTAATGAAAGGAATGAATACACCATGTCTGAAGTCATCCTGAAAGTGCCTGACATTTCCTGCGAGCACTGCGAGCGGACCATACTCGAGACGCTCCAGGGTCAGAGCGGCATAAAGAGCGTGCGGGTCAGTATCCCCGACAAGACGGTCCGCCGCGACTATGACGAAAAAGCGCTGAACTTGCAGGAGATCGGCGCCCTCCTGGCGGAGGAAGGTTACCCGGTAGCCGGCAACCGCCTGGCCTAGCCGCCCGTGAACGCCATGGACCTGGTAATTGCGCTCGGCAATGCGCTCGGTACGGCCGGCGCCATGTTCTGGGATGTGCTCTGGCCGCTCGTCCTGGGCTTCGCCTTGTCGGGCGCGGTACAGGCGGTCGTGTCGCGCGGGGCGCGAAGACAATGGTCGAGAAAGAGTTTGGCCTCGACATCGCGCCCGACACCGCGCGTATCAGCGCGGGAGTGACGATGGGGCTCTCCTACATGCTCGCCTCCGTCGTGCCCCTGCTCGCCTACTTTTTCCTGCCCATCCAACCCGCGTTCTTCGCCTCGCTGGCGCTGACCTTCCTTTGTCTGATCGGCGTGGGCGTGGTGCGTGGGAAGCTGGCCAAACTCAATTTAGTGCAGAGCGCCGGCGAGATTGTCCTGGTCGGCACCGTCTCCGGCCTTGGCGGGTACTTCCTGGGCACCTGGCTGCCGCATCTATTGGGCTACTGATGCTGCCCCTTCGGGACCGGGTGCAGGGAGCACGTCAGCCCTGAGAGCAGACGGGAGGATAACGTTAGGCACTCGGCAGCGGAGCCACAGAGGTGCGGTGCGTGACCTATAACGATCACCCAACGTCCCACGCAACCGGGATAGGGAGTATCCAATGTCAAATGGCGATCTAAACATCCCATTGATAGTCAAAGAGCTAAGAAGCGAGTCCGCCGACTGCTTGAGTATCGTGTATGAGCGGCCCCCAGGCTTTACTTTCGAAGCCGGTATGTGGATGGACATCCGCTTTCTCTCCGCGGAGTTATCCATCGGCAGAACGTTTTCTTTTGCGTCCTCGCCCACGGAGCCGGATCTGATGATCACCTTCAAGCAAGGAGCCACGTTATTCAAAGCGAGTATGGAAAGCGTGCAGCCGGGCGATGTGATGCTCATAACGCAATACGGCAGCAATGGTCTCCGACGGGACCCCACGCTGCCTGCCGTGTTCCTGGCCGGAGGCGTGGGTATTGCGCCCCTGCGCAGTATGATCAAGGCGGGTATCGACGAGCACGCCGTGCTGAACACGCGGCTCATTTACGTCAATCGTACCACGGACTTCCCATTCCGGCGTGAACTCGAGGAATGGCGGCAGATCGATCCGTCGCTACGCCTGCACCTGGTGGTCTCCGGGACGGAAGGCCATCTGACGCGGCAGCAGCTGGCCGGCTATCTGGCCGGTAGCGAGATCAGCCACGCGAAATACTACCTGGCGGGCCCGCCGGGCATTGTCAGCAGCGCGGAAAGTATACTGCTACGCTTACACATCGCGCCAGACCGCATCCTCACGGATAGTTTTACGGGCTACGAATAGCAGAGTCGCGCGGCGCGATCAAGGAGGTTTTGCGCGATATGGTAATTGAACCGCCCGGTAACGTTTCGATCATGGCCGTGGCGGCCCACCCGGACGATATCGAAAGCTGGTGCGCGGGCACGCTGGCGCGCGCGATAGATGCGGGTGCGACGGTGCGGCTGCTGCTGCTGACCTCGGGCGATAAGGGCACCGACGACCCAGCGCTTACCGCCCCGCAGGTCGCGGCGCTGCGCGAGCAGGAAGTCCAAACGGCCGCCAGGCAACTCGGCCTGGCGGAGGTCGCGTTCCTGCGCTATCCCGACGGGGACCTGGAAGATACCCGCGCGCTACGCGGGGAGGTGGTGGCCTGGATTCGAAGCTGGCGGCCACGCGTCCTGTTCACCCATGATCCAGAGCACTCCTACCCGCCCTATTTGAGCCACCGAGATCATCGGATTACGGGCCGCGTGGCCCTCGATGCGGCCTATCCGCTGGCGCGCGACCGCTTGACGTTCCCCGAGCAGATCGCGGCTGGGCTGGCGCCGCATGTCGTAGAGGAAGTCTGGTTGTTTGCCAGTACCGCGCCCACGGCCTATGTTGATATTGCCCCGGCCTTCGACCGCAAGATCGCTGCCCGCCTGGCCCATGTGAGCCAAACGCGCGACCCGGCCGCGCTTCGTGCGAGTTGGCGGCAGCGCGCGGCAGACATCGGCGCCCCGGCAGGGCTAGGCTTGGCAGAAGCCTTTCACGTGCTGCAACTCTGAATGGCTAGCGCAACAAGCCGGTGGTCGTGACCGCCTGTACCGTGATCACCAGGCCGAGGCCGGCGATTCCGAGCGCGGAGACCAGGGGCAGACGCTGGAAGAACCCATTGTTGATCGGCGCTCGCTCGACGAACCTGCGGGCGTAGAGTAGCATCAGGCCGATAGCCGACAATACCACCGCCAAGCCCACGCTGAACACCAGGATCAATACCATCCCGAAGCCGATCTGATTGTACGAGATCGCGCTCAACATCACGATCAGCGCCGAGGGGCAGGGGAGTATGCCGCCGCTGGCACCGAGCGCGAGCAGGCTACGTATGCTGATGGTCGTCTCGCCGATCGGAACATGAGAATGCGGCTTGCTCCAAGGCCCGTGCTGGTGTTCGTGTCCGGTATCGTGTTCGTGTCCGGTATCGTGTCCGTGTGTGTGCCCGATATCGTGTTCGTGGTCGTGGTCCTGTGCATCGATTGTAGCAAGCGCCGGGACAGCGGGCCGCCGTCCTATCCTGGGAAGGAGGCTAAGCCCTTTCGCGCGCAGCCCTTGCCATCGCCCACGGAACATGGCGATCCCTAATATGAGTACCGTGGCCCCGGAGAGGAAGGTTATCCACGGGAAGAGCTTCTCCGGGACTATATATTGCGCGGCGTACATCGTGACGAATCCGAGAGCAAAGACCCCGATGGTGTGGGTGATAGTCACCGAAAGTCCAAGCAGCACAGCGTGGATCGGAGTGCCCCGGCTGCCGACCAGGTAGGCGGCCGCGACTGTCTTGCCGTGCCCCGGAGACAACGCGTGAGCAGCGCCCAGGCCGAACGCAATTACCAAAGCTAACAGCCAGCCGTTAAGAGAGAGATCTCGCTTGGTCATGATCTCCGTGAGCGCGTCCATGCGGCCGGCGATCCAATCTGTTTTCTGTCCAGGTAGTTGGTTTGAGACCTGCGCCGCGGGAGCGGCGACCCCGTTCGTGGTAAAGCGGAAAGAGGTTTCAAGTATCACGGGAGGGGTGTTCAGTAGTTCCTGTGGATAGACGGTCAGCGCGTTACTCCGGTCGGTCGTCGGCACGTCGGAGCCGGTGATCTCGCCTCCGGGGCCTGCCGCCGCGATGATCTCCTTCCAGCCGATCCGCTCGGGATAGTTGCTGTCACGATATGAGAGCAGCCCGGTCGTCGGACCCGGCAAAGCAGCGAACAAGCTGAGGTCGATGCGGAGAGTCGGCAACCCCCCGGCCCCCGGCGGAAAGCTGAGTTGCGCGGACCGCTGCTTAAGCGCGAGCTGCCTACCGTCCGTGGACAGGTTCAGCCCCGAGATCAGCATTGCCGCCCTGCGTCCCAAGTACGCGTCATGCTCCGCGGGGGTGAGTTGACTGCTGTGGTCGGCACGGATGTCGCTCAACTCCTGGTAGGCGGGGATTTCGGCCATGTCGATCACGTACCGCACGGCGATGCCGTCGCCGTCCACTCGGAGCGCCGAATAATGGTTTATGGTGAAGTTGCCCATCGGATGCTGTAGCGGTGCCGCTCCCGCCGGGCGGGTGGCTAGCAGGCCGAGGACCGGAATGACCAGTAATACAAACAATCCGGCACGCAACCGCAACTTGGAACGAAGCATACGATCCCTCTCCCAGAGCTATCCGCTCTACTATCCTCAGCTAGTGCTTCCAAGCATAATACTTTCGCCGGCAGGCGTCCAGAGGTCCTTCGGTCCTGCTTCCATTCGGCAGGCCGGTGGCCCCCGACGTAGTCAATACACCGCAGCGGCGCATTTGGATTGCAGCGCCGCCGATCGGCCTCTTGACAAATCTGTCTAGATCCACTATAGTTACATAGGAGGTTTGGCGGGCGGCCGGATCGGAGCGGCGGCCTTTCAAGGACCTTTTAGTCTAGGGGGCCTGACGATGAGTCGTATGCGAGACGAAGCCGAGTATGAAGACTATGAATACGAAGCGGAACCATCGGATGCAGGTCGGCCCTCGACGAGAGCAGCGTCGGCTCCCGAAGAAGCCGAACCTGATTTTGCGTCGCCTGAAGATGTGGAAGGGGCCGGTGGGGGCCGTATCTGGCTCGCCGTAGGCTTCGGTGCCCTGGCCGGCGCGCTACTTATAGGCGTGCTCGTTATCGTGCTCGGCGGTAAGATCGCCCCGGCCCCGGCGGCGGCAAACCCGCTCGGCGCGGGGTCGCAGCCCGGCACACCGGCTTACGAGGCGCCCGCGGTAGGTTACTACGCTCCGCAATTCACGCTGCCGGATCTCAACAATAAACCTGTCAGCCTGAAGGACTACCGGGGCCATCCGGTCTGGGTAAATGTCTGGGCGAGCTGGTGTGGACCCTGCAAAGCCGAAATGCCTGAGATGAAACGGCTCTACTCCAAGTACAAAGGCGCGGGGCTGGTCATACTCGGCGTAGATATTGGCGAGGCGCATGACACCGTTTCGAGCTTCGTCACCCAAAATGGATATGACTGGACGTTCGTGCTCGACGGTGATGGGCGCGTGTCGGGGAGCTACAACGCCAGCGGTATCCCCACCCATGCGTTCGTTGACGCGACAGGCGTGATCCGCGCCTACAGGGTCGGGGGGCTTTCTCCTGACGTGATGCAAGGGTTCCTAGCGCAGATCATGCCCAAGTAGGGCGATTAGGGGGTCGCGGATGCCGATAAATTGGGGGAGTGCCGATATCTTCGTGGCGCTGCTGGCCGGGATGCTCTCGTTTATCTCGCCTTGCGTGCTGCCGCTGGTGCCGGCCTACCTCGGCTACATGTCGGGGGCGAGCGTGCAGAAAGGCTCGATCATGGCGCCTCGCAGAACAGTGCTGCTCCACGCCGTAGCTTTTGTGCTCGGCTTCACGCTGATCTTTGTCCTGATTTTCGGCATCGGCGCGGAGCTCCTGCAGGCTCTGTTCGGGATGGCTTATCGGACGGTGATCCAGTGGGTCGGCGGTATCCTGCTGATCGTGTTCGGCCTCCACTTCCTGGGCTTGTTCAACCTGCCGTGGCTCGACATGACCAAGAAGCTCGACGTGCGCCCCAGCCGGCAGCTCGGCTACTTTCGCTCGTCCCTGATCGGCATGGGCTTCGCCGCGGGTTGGACGCCGTGTGTCGGGCCGTTCCTGGGGCTATTATTGGGGATGTCGGGTAGTGTGGCTGCCGTCCCGCTGTTCGTGGCCTACTCACTGGGCCTCGGCATCCCGTTTATCCTGGTCGCTCTAAGCATGGGCCAGTTGAGCCTCTGGTTGCGCAAGATCACCAGGCGCAGCTTCGACCTGCGGATCGCCGGTCACACGCTCCTACGCAACTTGAACACGGTGTCGATCATCAGCGGTGTCCTGATGATTTTCATGGGGGGCCTGCTGATCTCGAATCGGGTAACAATGCTGAATCAGTGGATCGCGCCGCTTCTGCCGACGTGGCTCCAGGGAATCTGACATGGCTGAGCCGGATCGCAAGGGGGTGACGCAAGAGGCCCCCACGAGTCTCCCTTTTGACGTGCAAATCGAGCGGGGGCGGCGGGCGGTCACGGACCCGCCTTCGCTCGCCGCCGAAGCAATACGATCCCGGCAGAGATCGGTGCCCGCCGAACGCAGATACCGTACCGGCCTCGGGTTGCGAATTCTGGCCGTGCTGATCCTCCTCACGGCGGTCGGCGCATGGCTGTTGAGCCAGCCGCCGCAAGGCGCGCTGGCCCGCGTCAACGGGGAGTACATCACCGCGGCCCAGGTTGACCGCGAGATCCTGATCAATCGCGTCTTCTCGTCGCTGACCGCCAACGCACAGGACCGCGCCGAGACCCGTACGGCTGTCATGGAGAGGATCATTACCCAGCGCCTCGAGGCTCAAGCGGTGATGCGAACCGGCATGACCGTGAGCGATGCCGACCTGGACGCGGAGATCATGCATTTGAGCAGCATCCAGAATTGGACGCCGGCCCAGCTTGATACCGCGCTCGCGCGCCAGGGTTTGAGCAGGGCCGACCTGCGCGCCAGCCTGCACGACATCCTGCTGGTCACCCGCTATGCGGACGAGGTACTCGCTACGAGCGTCGGCAGCCCCAACCAGGTCTATACAGTCCAGAACAACTGGGCGACCCAGGTCGCGCGTGACGCCAAGGTAGTTCGTTATGGCGACCCGGACGGAGCACAGGCACCACGCCCCGGCGCGCCCGCCCCCGACTTCACGTTGCTCGATCTCGACGGCAATTCGGTTAGCATGTCGTCGCTGCGTGGCGGGCCGGTGCTGCTTAACTTCTGGGCACCCTGGTGCCAGCCGTGCCGGGTCGAGATGCCGATCCTCGTAAACACCTACAAGCAGATGCACGCGACGGGGCCGGCGGACAAGGGCCTGGCGGTGCTGGCCGTGGCTATCAACAGCTCGCCGAGCACTCTGGCGGCTTTCCGCAAAGAGTTTGGCCTGCCGTTTCCTGTTTTCCTCGACACCGACATGAGGGTCTTGAACCTCTACAGGATCGGCCCTATCCCAACGAGCATACTGATCGACCGCCAGGGAGTCGTCAGGTGGGTGCAGGTGGGTGCCTGGAACGATACGTTGTTGCGAGACAAGCTCCAACTGATCCAATAGCCGTACAGGGAGGGAGCGTGGTAAGTCGGCGTCTGTTCGGGGTCTTGGGGCTGGTACCTCTCGCCGCGCTCCTCGGTCTGGTGGGTTGGAGCCTGGCGCAGAGGGGAACGGCGCCCGGAGGCACTGGTGTCAACGCGCAAGGCAGTGATCTGCCCGTGACGCGCCGGCCCGCGCCGGAGCTCCGTCTGGAGTTGTTCGACCCCTCCGGAGCTTCCTGGCGGCTGGCCGATCAATTGGGGAAGCCGGTCGTGATCAACTTCTGGGCCTCCTGGTGCGCGCCCTGCCGGACGGAGGCCGGCACCCTGGCGCAGGCCGCCCGCGACTATACGCCTCGCGGAACTGTTTTCGTCGGGGCCGATCTCTGGGATGACCCTGTGGCCGCAAAGGCTTTTTTGACCGAGTTCGGCATCGCGTACCCTAACGGCCTTGACACGACGGGGACCGCGGGAGTGGCTTACGCGGTGACCGGCATCCCCGAAACCTTTGTGGTAGACGCGCAAGGCCGGCTCACCGAGCATTGGGTCGGACCGCTGACGCGCACCACACTCGACAGCCTGCTCGCCGGGAAAGCGGAGCGATGAACGTGGCCGACGCCCTCCGACTGACGATACGCGTGCTGCATGTCGGCGCCACGGCGATCTGGTTCGGGGGAGGAGTGCTCCATCTGCTGGCACGCTCGGCTTTGCGCTCATCTGCCGACCGGCCCGGCTGGGCCGCGTTTGAAGCGGCGTTCCATAAGCTGGCTCGTCGCTGTTTCTGGCTGTTGGCGGCCAGCGGAGCTTATCTTGTGTTCGACCGGCTCACAGACACCCGGTTGGGGGTTGCCTATGTCTTGGTGCTGGCGACCAAATTGGTCATCGTGTTCGCAATCGGGTGGCTCATCACCACCGCGCGCCCGGTCCTCCGGGGCCGGTTGGATCGGACGCGGTTGGTGCTCGGCCTCGCGGGAGGCGCTGTCGTGCTGGGCGTGTTGCTGACGCTCATCTACGAGGACACTCTCGGTCGGCTTTAGGCGCGGGTTAGGCGCGCGACACAGGGAGGAAAGGACATGCAAGAAAACCCGGCCTGGCCCCAGCCCGCCGGTAAGGGACGGGGCGGACAACTGCGTGTGATGGCAGCCGGGCTGCTGATGTTCGGGGCGCTGGCCTACCTGGTCTGGGCGAGCCTGCCGCAAGGCACGGTCTATTACCAGACCGTGGCGGAACTTCAGCGCCAGACGAACGATCCCCGCCCGGTGCGGGTCGCCGGCATAGTCGCGCCCGGCTCTACGCGGAAGAGCGCCCCCGCGGGCCTCGAATTCACAATCCAGGATGGGGCGGACCGACTGCCGGTGGCCTATCACGGGGTGGTACCCGATATTTTTGGCCCTCAGATCGAGGTCGTTGTGGAAGGCCGGCGGGACGCGGCCGGCGTTTTCCAGGCGCAGACTTTGCTTGCCAAGTGCCCATCGCGCTTCCAGAACGCCGTCCCGACCCCCAGCGGAGCTTCCAGCCGATGATCAGCAATTTCTCCGACGTTGGATTTGTCGCGCTGCTGCTGGCATTCGTGCTTGCGGTTTACGGCGCAGTGGCCGCGCTCGCCGGCAGGCGGGTTCCGGCACTGCTGACCAGCGCCTATCGCGGGGCGGCGGCGGTCGCGATGCTGGTGAGCCTGGCCGCGGCCACGCTCTGGGTCTCGCTGCTGGGCCACGACTTCGGCGTGCGCTATGTCGCCGAAACCTCGAGCCGGACAATGGATGTTCCGGCGCTCTTGAGCGCGTTCTGGGGCGGCCAGGCCGGCTCGCTGCTCTTTTGGGCCTGGACACAGTCACTGCTGACCGCCGTAGTCCTCTGGCGCAGCCGGCGCCGCTACCCGGCCCTGATGCCGGTCGTCACCGCCACACTCCTCGGCGTGCAGTCGTTCTTTCTGTTTCTGCTTGCGCTGGTGTCGAATCCGTTCGCTCGGGTGCCTCTCGCGCCCGATGACGGACAGGGTCTCAACCCCTTGCTGCTCGATGCTGGGATGCGGATCCATCCGCCGCTGCTGCTGACGGGGTACATGAGCTTCGTGGTGCCGTTCGCGTTCGCGGTCGCCGCGCTGGTCACCGGCGATGTGGGGCGCACATGGCTGGTCGCGGTGAGGCGCTGGGTCTTGCTGGCCTGGGCTATCCAGGGTGCCGGCCTTTTGATGGGCGCCTGGTGGGCGTACCACGTCCTCGGCTGGGGCGGGTACTGGGGCTGGGATCCGGTGGAAAACGCCGCCCTGCTGCCCTGGTTGACCGCGACCGCGCTGCTCCATTCGATCATGGTGCAGGAACGGCGTGGGATGCTCAAGGTCTGGAACCTCGGCCTGGCGATCGCCACCTTTGGGCTTGCGACCTTCGGCACCTTTGTCGTCCGCAGCGGAGTGCTCTCGTCTGTGCATTCGTTCGCTCTTTCGGCGATAGGCCCCTATTTCTTCGTCTTTGTCGCGGTCCTCGGTTTCGGCTCGGGCGGGCTACTCCTGTATCGCATGTCGTCGCTGCGGTCGGAGGGCCGCTTCGATGCCCTGGCATCCCGCGAGGTCGGTTTCCTGGCGAACAACTGGCTGCTCCTCGCGGCGGCCGCCGCAACCTTTTGGGGGACGATCTTCCCACTGGTTTCGGAAGCCGGTCGTGGAGTCCAGTTAGCGGTAGGGCCGCAGTTCTACCGCAGTGTCAACGGCCCTATTTTCCTGGCGCTGCTGGTGCTCATGGGCATCGGCCCGTTGCTGGCCTGGAGGCGCACATCGCGCGCCAGCCTGGCCCGCAACTTTCGCTGGCCGCTGTTGGCTGCCGGCGTCACAGCGATTGCCCTGCTGGGGTTGGTCGGGCTGGATCGTGCCGGCGCGGCTTTGGCCTACGGGGCCGCTGCATTTGTGCTCGGCGCGATCCTCCTGGAGTTCGTTCGAGGTATGCGCGTGCGGCGGCGCGCCGGCGGCGGCTGGGCGCCGGCGCTGCTTTCGTTGATCTCGGCGAACCGGCGGCGCTACGGCGGCTACGTGGTGCATCTCGGGATCGTCTGCCTTGCGCTCGGGGTGATCGGGTCGAGTTTCTTCCAACAAGCAACGGACGTCACCCTCCCTCGCGGTGGCAGCACCACCATCGGGCGCTACACCCTCACCTACACCGGGCTTTCGAGCTACCGGGAGCCGGGTCTGGAAGCCACATCGGCCGCCCTCCAGGTGCAGGGGGCCGCCCCGTTTCAGATGCAGCCGGAGCGTAGGGTGTACACCGGCTGGGAGCAGCAACCCGTGACCGGCGTGGCGATCGAGACCACACTGCCGTGGCTGGAGGATGTCTATGTGCTGATGACGAGCTGGGACGACACCGGCAAAGCGAGTTTCCGGGTGTTCCTAAACCCTCTGGTCAGCCTGATCTGGGCGGGCGGGCTGTTGCTGCTAATCGGTGTGCTGATCGCGGCCTGGCCGGCCGCGCTCCGGCAGCCGCAGCTCGCCGCGGCCCGCGGCCCGGTTCCGCAAGGAGCGTGGCAGGATGCGTAAAGCTACGTGGCTGCTGGTCGGCCTCTGTTTGGGGGTCATGCTGGTCCTGGCCTCGATGCCCGCCTCGGCACAGACAGCCGACCTGGATCGGCAGGTGCGGGAGATCGCCTCGTCCTTGCGCTGCCCGGTCTGCGTCAATCTGTCGGTGGCCGATTCGCCGTCGCCCCTCGCGGGCGAGATGCGGACGGTGATCCGCCAGAAGCTGGTCGCGGGAGAGTCGCGCGACGCGATCATCAGCTATTTTGTCGCGCAGTATGGTGAAGGTGTGCTGCTCGATCCGCCTCAGCAGGGTTTCGGCCTGCTTGCTTGGGCGGGGGCACTCGCCGCCGTTGTGCTGGGCGGGCTGCTGCTCGCAGTCCGGGTCCGCGGCGCCCTCGCGCCGCCGAGCCCGGCTACCGAGCCGGAGCCGTCTACCCCGGCCGGCGGCCCGGACCCCTATGAAGCCGTGCTCGATTCGGCTCTCGCGCTCCACAACAAGGGGGTGCCTCCATGCTGACGGTCGCGAGCCTGCTCGGAGCGCTCGTCGTGCTGGCTTTCGTGTTCGCTCCCGTCTGGCGTCCACGCCTTGTGCCGCCGCGCGCCGCGCAGCATGATCCGGGTTCGGCAGCGGTTCGAGCGCTCTTGGAGCAGCGCGAGGCGGCCCTGTCGGGGCTGGCTGAACTCGACTTTGACCACACCCTCGGCAACTTGAGCCATCCCGATTACGAGGACCTTCGCGGGCAGTACCGGGCACAGGCCATCGGCGTGCTGAAGGCGCTCGATGCAGCGACAGGCGTGGATTCGGCGGCTCGGGTCGTCATGCCCTTACCCGGCGACTCTCCGGCGACGGCCGGGCCGGGCCGGGCCGCTCAGCCGGTATCCCGGCGGCGGGGACTGGCTTACACGGTCGCCGCCGGCGTCCTCGGCGGGCTGTTCTTGGCGGCCGTGCTGGTCTGGGCGCGACCGCCGGCGCCGGCGCCTGCTGCCGTGCTCGATGTTCTGCACGTACATACCGCGCTGCTGGTGCCCGGCACCGAGATCGCGCTGGTCGGCCACCACAACGGCCTGCTGCGCAGCACCGACTCCGGCCGCACCTGGGCCGCCGTCCTGACGGTCACTGGCGATGTATTGGAGCTCGCCTCAGCGCCCGACACGAGTCTGCTCATGGTCGAGCCGGACGGGGTGCAGCGCAGCCGCGATGCCGGCCTGACCTGGCAATCTGTGCCGGGGCCGCCCTCGGCGAACGCCATGACAGCGGTGACCGCCGGTGACAAAAACACCTTATATGCACAGGTGGCCGGGGCCGGGGTTTTCGAGACCACCGGCAGGGGGTGGTCATTCGCCGGCGGTGGCCTCCCGGCCGATGTGGCGGCGCTGGTCTGGTATCCGGCCCCCCTGTCGGCCCTGTATGCGGCCAGCCCGACGGAGGGCGTGCTTGCCAGCGGAGACGGCGGTCAGAACTGGGGCAGCGCGAACGGGGTGGTGAACGGCGCGCTGCCGACATCCGCCGTGCGCGCGGTCGCGGCCGATCCCGCGAGCGGCGACACTTTCGCGGGCGCGGACGGCAGTCTGCTTCAGGGTGCGCTCTACGCGGCAACCGACCGTGGGCTCTTCAAGAGCATTGACGGAGGGAGCAGTTGGAGCGCATTGCCTCTCTCCGGGTCGCTCGTCGCGGTGAGCGCGCGTTCCGCGCCCAGCCCGCTGCTGCTGTCCGTGGACAGCCGTGGGCGGGTCTGGCGCAGCCTCGACCGGGGCGGCAGTTGGAGCAACGAGCAATGAGCCGCCGTATAGCAGGCGTGCTTGGGTTACTCCTCGGTCTGTTCCTCGCCGGAGGACTCGGGAGTGTGGCTGCCGCGCAGACGGCGGGGATCGCCGTGCAGATCGTAAACGGCACCCCCGGCGGCGGCGCTGTGGCCGGCCTGCCGCTGACGGTCTACGAGATAGACGGCAAGCAACAGCAAGTGGTGGCTCAGAACAAAGCCGATACGCACGGTGCGTTTGCCTGGCCGTCCCTGAGCGGCGCTGTAAGCGCACGCTACGTCGTGTCTACCACCTATCAAGGCGTGGCCTACCGTACCGACCAACTGGCGTTACCGGCTTCATCCGCGTCTTTGCGCGTCTACGAGACAACCCAGGACGACAAGCCGATCCGAATCGCCAACGCGGGCGTGGTGGTGCTCGGCGCCGACGCGGCGACACAGCGCATCAGCGTGCTCGAAACAGTGATGCTGCGAAACTCCGGCACCCGCACTTTCCTGCCGGGCACGACCGGGCCGCGCGGCCCGATGGGGCTGTTGCGCTTCGGGCTTCCGGACGGTGCGGGCAATCTCGCACCCGACAGCAGGCTGTCGGGTGCGACCATTATCCAGGTGAACACCGGCTTCGCCACCGATTTGCCGCTCCCGCCCGGCGACACCGAAGTAGCCTATAGCTATGATCTCGCCTACGGCGCCGTCGAGGAAAGCGGCTACACCGCGCTGAACCGAACTATGCCTTATGCTGTGGACCTGTTCAGGGTACTCGTGCCTCAAGGCCCTTACACTGCCTCCAGTCCACAGCTCACGGACGCCGGAACCGCGACGGTCGGGAGCCACACCTACCGCCTGTTCCAAACCAAGAACCTGCCACCACAGAGCGAGGTGACGATGGAGTTACGCGATCTTCCGCTGATTGAGCCGGTCTTGCGGAGCAGCAACCCCTGGCTACAGCTCCTGCTCGGCATCCTGCTGATTTGCGCGGTCGGCTTTCCGCTGGGATACCGAAGCTGGTATCTGCGGCGCGCGGCGCGGAGTTCGTCTGTGCTGGAGTCTCGGTCATGATCTCCGCGGCGCCTGCTTCGCCGGCGATCCACGCGCAGAGCCTGGGCAAGAGCTACGGCGTGGCCTGGGCGTTACGCTCCGTCACTCTGGAAGTGGCAGCCGGGGAGGTAGTGGCGGTGTTCGGGCCGAACGGTGCCGGCAAAAGCACATTGATCCGCCTTCTGGCGACCCTCAGTGCCCCGTCGTCAGGCAAGCTGCATCTGCTCGGCCACGACGCCGTGCGCAGTCCCCAGTCGGTGCGTCCGGCTCTGGGAGTACTGGGGCAGCAGAGTTACCTCTACGCGGACCTGACGGTCAGCGAGAACCTGCTGCTCTATGCTCGGCTCTATCGGTTGCCCGCCGCCGCTGGCCGAGTGCGGCAAGCTCTGGAGGCGGTGGGGTTGAGCGGCGCGGAGAACCGGCGGGTTCGCGAGTGCTCGCGCGGGATGCAGCAGCGGCTCGCGCTGGCCCGGGCCACGATCCACAGGCCGGCGGTGTTGTTGCTCGACGAGCCCGATAGCGGGCTGGATCTGGACGGACAGGGCTGTCTGGCTCTGCTGCTGGCCGCCGGGCGCGACGGCGGCCAGGCCGTGGTGCTGACCACGCACAACCTGGAACTCGGCCTGGCCCTCGGCGAGCGCGGACTGGTGCTGGAGAGGGGACGGTTGGTGTTCGATGCGCCGGCCAGCTCCCCTGAGGAGTGGAGGGCAGGCTATGAGAAGGCGCGAGCCCGCGTCCAGTGATGCCCGGCGGGTTCTGGCAGCGGGTCGGCAGCCTCCTGCAGGCCGACCTTCGCCGGGAACTGCGGGGCCGGACAGTAGTCGGGCTAATGGTGGCTTTTGCCCTCACCACCGGCACCGCCCTGAGTTTTACGTTCGGCCTGGGGATCGAGCAGCAGTTGCCGGCGGCGGTGGGCGCGTTCTGGACGTCTTTGCTGTTCGCGACGATCCTCGGCCTCAACAGGGCCTTCGCGTTGGAAGGGGAGAACGGAGTATGGGAAGGGCTGGTGCTGGCCCCGCTGGAGCCAGGCGCGCTGTTCCTGGCAAAGCTAGGCGGCAACCTGCTGTTCTTGGGGCTGCTGGATTGCGTGGCGGTCCCGGCCTTTGCCGGCCTGTACAACCTGCCGTTGCTCCAGGTCTCGGTGCTCTTCCCTGTCGCGCTGGGCACGCTTGCGCTCGGCGCGGCAGGCACGCTCTTCGTGCCACTGGCCGGCCAGACCTCCGCGCGCGAGATCCTGCTCCCCGTTGTGCTGCTGCCCCTGCTGGTGCCGGTGATCATCGGCGCGGTGCAGGCGACGCTCACGGCCATCACCCCTCCCGCGGGCGGGCAGCCTCCCTGGACCGGGTTGTTGGCGGCGTGCTCTGCTCTCTTCCTGGGAGCCGGGTACTTGTTGTACGGCTATGTCCTCGGCGAGTAGGTGCCTGCTCGACGGGAGTTATTGGTTAAGGAGGACAGAACTATGATCTCCGTGGACTCGCTACGCCAGAACGCCGTGCGGCAAACGGCCGCCGAAGCGCCGGAGCCGGTGTTCCGGCATCGGCACCTGCTCGGCGGGAGCACGTTGCTTACGATGCTGGTGGCGATCGGCATGGCATTTTTCTACGCGCCTCCGGATCAGGTGCAGGGGCAGGCGCAACGGATCTTCTATTTCCATGTTCCGCTCGCATGGGTCGCCTACCTGGCGTTTTTCGTGGTTTTGGTCGGGAGCGTGGGCTATCTCTGGCGGCGGCAAGCGCATTGGGACAGGCTCGCTCAGGCTTCTGCGGAAATTGGCCTCGTGTTGACCAGCCTGGTGCTGGTGAGCGGATCGCTCTGGGGCAAGACGATCTGGGGCACCTGGTGGTCCTGGGATCCGAGGCTCACCGCGACGCTGGTGCTTTGGTTCATCTACCTCGGCTACGGCATGATACGGGCCTTTACGGCGAACCAGGAGCGCGCGCGCCGGTCCGCGGCGGTGCTCGGCATAGTAGGTTTTATTGACGTGCCGATCGTGCATCAGTCGGTCGTCTGGTGGCGCAGTTTGCATCCGGCTCCGGTCGTGCTGAACGCTGCCGGCCCCCAACTGCCCGGCGAGATGCTGGCGACGCTGCTCGTCGGCCTGCTCGCGTTTACTCTGCTCTATTTTTACTTGCTGTCGTGGCGCACCTGGATCGCCGAGCTAGAGGCGGCAGCCGAGGCCCGGCAACGCCGTGCCGCGTTACTGGAGGACTAGAGATGGACAGCGGGCTGATCTATTTAGGGGCGGCTTTTTCGTTGGTCTGGCTTACCCTGCTCGGATACATGGGCTATCTGGCCCGCCGTGCGAGGGAAGCGGAGCGGGCGATGCGGAACGCGAACCCGAGAGACCCTTGACAAAACCGGATATATTAACTATAGTTGTTTAGTAGATATAACAACCGGGCCGGCTTGTTGAGCATCCGGTTTTTTATGAAGGAGGTCAAACCATGAGCCGCTTTCAAGACGAAGAGGAGTATGAGTACACGGAGGAACCGGTGGCCAGGCCTCCGAAGCGACAGCGACCCGCGTCCGGGGCGCGCCCTGCCGCGCACGCCGGCCGGACGTCAGTACAACCTCAGCGACGCTACCAGGCCCGCCCCGCTCGCAGCCCGGTGCCGTATATGCTGCTCGGCCTCATGGGCGCGCTGGTTGTTGGGTTGGCGGTGCTGATCGTCTTTCTGCTGGTGCAGCGAGCCGGCACGGCCCCTGCACCGGTAGCCAACATACCGCCGGCGCCCGCGGTCAGCAGCGGGGGGAATCCAGCCGCGAGCCTGGTACCTGCCGCTCCCGGCAGCGAGCCGCCGCGGATGCCTCTGGCGGAGTTCAAGGCCCTCTACGATAACCCAGCCACGCGGCCGATCATCGTGGACGTCAGGGACGCCGGCACCTTCGCGGGTGGTCATATTCAGGGCGCCGTTTCAGTACCGGAATCCGACCTCCCAACTCTCTACCCAAAAATTCCGAAAGACAAGCTGGTGGTCGCCTACTGCCAATGACCGGCGGAGCAAGAAAGCGCCCGTGAGGCGCAAACGCTGCATGACCAATACGGCTACAACTATACCTACCTGAAAGTGCTCCTGGGCGGTTGGACCGGCTGGAAGGCTGCCGGCTATCCCATCGCGACCGGGGCGGGCGCGGATCTGCCGGGCAAAGCGACGCCGCCCGGCGGAGCGCCGGCTGTTGTCGCTACCCCGAAGCCGTAACCGGCCGGATCCCGGCCGGAGACCCATACCGGAGGAGGATTGATGGGTAAAGCCAAATCGGGTTCGCGAACTATGCCGCGTGTGCAAAACCGCCCACGGCCCAGAGATCCGGCCGCCGTCCTCGCCGAGGACGAACGCCGTCTGGCGGACCTGGCCCGCCGGCAGGAGGCCCGCGCGGAGGCAGCATCGAGAAGGCGCAAGGCGCGGCTGCGGAAGGCAGCGGTGGTTGCGGCCGTGCTCCTCGTGGTGGGCGGCTTGCTCGCGACGGCGATACTGCGAGAAGCAGGAAAGCCCGGAGACTCGGTGGGGCAACAGCCCAGCCCCCACATCGCCGGCCTCATCGCGCCCCACGCCCCCTACAGCACCGACCCGCCCACGTCCGGTCCCCACGTGAAGGAGCTGCCGGCGTGGGGTGCCGCGACGACTCCGGTGCCCAAAGAACTACAGGTGCATGGCCTGGAGGACGGCGGGGTCATCATCAGCTACCAACCCAGCCTCGATCCGGCGATGATCGCTAAACTCACTGCCCTCACCGGAGGCTACGACAGCAAGCTGATCCTGACCCCTGAGCCGGGACTGGGCACATCCATCGTGCTGACGGCCTGGGGGCGGATGCAGCGTTTCCCGCAGTATGATGAGGCCGGAATCCGCCGATTTATCGAGGCTTACCGCGGTGTCGATCACCACCAGGAAAGTGGCTCCTAGTCAGGTTGTGGGAACGAAGGGAACCCGCCTACATGCGAAGCCGTAGTCGCGGAAGATTGACGCGACGAGCGTAACCTACTATAATTGGGCCAGCAGATCGAAATTAGACTAGTGGACCAAAGGAGAAGACAGATGCCCCGCTCGCTTTACCAGCGCATCGAGCAGCCCGCTGAGGGTGGTCTCAGTAAGCTGCTGGGACCAGTGGAAATCTCCATTATGGAGATCATGTGGGTGTGCGGTTCTGCTACAGTACGCGATGTCATGACAAAGCTCACGGCCGAGCGCGAGACGGCTTACACGACCGTGATGACGATCATGAACAACCTCGCCGAAAAAGGTCTCCTCAGCCGCACGCCGCTCGACAAGCGTACACATCTCTACGAGGTGAAGCTTTCGCGGGAAGCGTTCCTACAAGCGTCGAGCGAACGGGTGATCCGAGCCCTGGTAAGCGATTTTGGCGACTTGGCCCTTACACAGTTCGCGCGCGCGCTGGAGGAGGCGACGCCCGAGCAACACGCGCGGGTGAAACGCCGCCTGAAAGAGCAGGCCGCGAAAGCGCGCAAGGCTACGGAAAGCTCCGATGCGGGCTGACACCTGGTGGCGCGTTACCCTCGCCGTCGGCCTCGGCTGCGCGGGGAGCCTGGCGGTCGCGGCCTTCGCCCCCCTGTTGATCCGGGCACAACCAGAGCCCGAGACCGCCCACCTGGACCTGGTCTGTCTGTTCTTGCCGACAAACTCGGATTGGGCAGCTCACCTGATGAGCTATGCGATCCTGCTCCTGCTGCTGGTCGGGTTGATCTGCGGGTTTTCCAGCTTCCTACGCCTGATGGCCCGCACCCGGTATACTCTCCGCCGGTTGCTCGAGTTCACTCGGCCGGTGGACGGTGCATTGCAGACCCTCTTGGAACCGATCCAACTCGCCGACCGGCTTGATCTGGTGCAGACCGAAGTGCCCCTGGCTTTTTGTTACGGCCTGCTTCGCCCCCGGATCTGCCTGAGCACCGGAATGGTCTCGGCCCTGGAAGAGGACGAGCTGATCGCTCTCCTCTGGCATGAGCGATCCCATTTGCTGCACCGGGATCCCTTCAGGGTCGCTTTCGGCCGGGCCTGGACTGCGATGTTTTTCTTCCTGCCTGTGGTTCGCGCGCTCTACAAGCGGTACTTGTTGGCTAAGGAAGTGGACGCGGACGCCTACGCCTGCGCCCAGCAGGGCGGCAACGGCCCCCTTGCCGCGGCACTCTGGGTGCTGATGGAGCAGAAGGCGTCTGTGGGAAGCAGCCCGCGAACGGCAACGGCCGGGGCAAGTGATGAGTTAGAAACGCGGGTCGCCTGGCTGCTCGGCGAGCCACGTGCACTGACCATCCCGCTGGTGCCTACGCTCGCGAGCAGTATAGTCCTCTTGGGGCTCACCGGGCTGGAACTTGCCTTGACACATGCGGGGGTAGCAAATGCGCTCTGGAGCCTGAGCCATAAGGCTCTCGGCGGCTGTTAACATACATCATTAGGAGGTGTCTCTCATGAAGATCGGTGTGCGGTTCGTTCTATTCCTCGGTGTGTTGCTATGCAGCCTCGCCCTCACCGCTGGCCAGGCCCTGGCCGCGACCGGCGAGACCCAGCAGACAGTGGTCACGGCCCATTACAAGATCGTCCTGACCATCGGTCCAGAGGCGACGATGCTGACGCCTGAGCAGGCCGCGGGCGCCAAAGTGGGTGAGGTCATGTTGCCGATGGGGGGCATGGCGATGCCTGCGATGGGCATGACCGACCTGGGCCGACCGGTCAACCGCCACCTGGAAGTCGCGATCCTGGACAAGACCAGCGGCGCGCCCGTTACTGACCAGATGCCGGCCATCAGCATCAAGAACGACGTTACCGGTGATTTGCGCACCCTGTCCTCGGTCATGGCGATGTATGACGTGAAGGTGGGCAAGAACGACACGCACTTCGGCAACAATATTTACCTGCCCGACGGCACATACACCTTCACCACCGTCGCCAACGGGGAGACGGCCACGTTCACCAATGTGGTCCTCGGCGCCGCGGGGAACATGAGCGGCGGGAGCACGATGCCCAGCACGGGCGAGCCGCTCACGGGTCTCTATGCGGCACTGTTCGTGACCGGAGGTCTGGTTCTTGTTGCCGGGCTGTGGCTGCGGCGCTCCAAGCGGGTGTAACTCTACTATCGCCGGTTTTCGCGGAAAAGAGCAAGCTCCATGCAACGGTTAGCGCAGAGGGTACATTCCTGGAGGCAGGATGAGACGTCTACCCCCCATACGCGGGGGGTGGTCATCAGATCGGGCTGGCTCTACGACCTTATGCTTTGGCTGGGCAACATTGTATTATGGGGCAAGTGGCAAGCTCTGCGGCGGATGACTGCTGACCTGGCGCAGCTTCACCCAGGGGAGGTTGTGCTGGACGTGGGATGTGGCACCGGGACGCTGGCGCTGGCCGCCAAGCAGCGCGTTGGCGAAACGGGTCGCGTGTCCGGCATTGATCCCTCGGTGCAGATGATCGCCCGGGCCCGCCGCAAAGCGGCACGGCGCGCCCTAGAGATTGACTTCCAGGTCGGGGTGATCGAGCAGCTCGCGTTCCCCGACCAGTCGTTCGATGTCGTGCTGAGTACCTTTATGATGCACCAGTTGCCGGACGACCTCAAGCGGCAGGGGTTGGTGGAAATTGCCCGCGTGCTCAAGCCCGGAGGGCGCCTGCTGGTTGTCGATACCAGGCGACCAGGGGAGCAACAGGGCCGATCTGCTCGTCTTGTTCATACGGGCCGCTGGAATAGCGGCATTCAAGATCAGCCGGCACTGATGAAGGAAGCGGGGTTCTCACAGATTGAAACCGGGGAGATGGAAACCGGAGAGAGCAGGCTTCCCGAAATCGGTTTTGCGCTGGGGCGGAAAATCCTGGCAGAAGCGGAAAGTGCGGGTTTGTAGTCTTTCTCCTCAACGGCAGCCGCAGTGCCTTAAGGGTGCCACAATGAGTAAGAGAGCTGCTCATTCTGGCGACCGTGCGTGACGGCCGCACCGCAGCGGCTGGAGTGGCAAAGCGCCTATCTGGGACGCCTGATGGAGGCCGACGCGGAAATCGAGCAGGGCCAGCATCTTGTGGAGAGCTTCATGGGCATGCTCCGCGACCGCAAAGGGGCCGTACTTGAGGTGTGCCGGCGGGTGGTAGCCGGCGATGCCGCCAAGCAACAGTGGGCTGGACAGGTCAATTGCGGAGTATAAGAGGGCGGCGCCCAACCGGCTACCACGCCGATAATGGTGCTCAGCAGCAGCCGTTTGGTCAGGTAGCGCTGATTCTCAAAGCCACTGCCGGTGATCGCGCTGCGGATCGGGCGTTGCAGCCAGGCAATCAGTTGCCGAAGCGGTGTTCCGCCCGGCGTGGGGGCGGCCGTATTTTCGGTGGTACCTTGCCGCACGCTAGACGATATCCTTCCCTTCTATGGCCGGTCGCCGCAGCGCAGGCGCCCACCAGCCCGGAACAGCATGAACTATTCCACCTCGACCCGCGCCGCACGCCCCGGCGAACGCGGCGGGGCCGGGCGCACGGCCACGAGGCCCAAACCCAACATTGCTGTCATGAACCGCAAGGTAACCAACCCCCAGGCTGTAGTAGCGCGGGTACGGGTGCGCAAGCGGGATGTGAGTTTCGGACCGCGCAGTCCAGCGGGGATACAGGCATGGGACACGTTCATGACGCTGGTAGAAACGACACGCAAGCTGGGGGCAGGCCCGGGGTCGGTTCCATCATTGTCGGGTTGCTCCTCCTCCTGTTCCTCAACGATAATCGCGTTCTCCGTTGCGGGTCAGTTCGAGAAAAGGGGGCGTCGCCCCAGGAATGCCAGGTCGGCGAGCCCAGCAGTGAACGAAATGATCGGCATCCAGGCCTGGCCTATGCAGCGCGCCTCGGTTTTTCGACCCTCCCAAGAATTGGTGTATCAGGAGTTCAAGAGAGGCGCACTACGCTGTTCAGGTATCACAGCTTTGCAGCCCAGTTCAAGGCTGAGCTCGTCAGGCGCCAGTCACGGCGTCACGGCCCCCGATAATCGGCAGGTGAGGCCCGTGCTGGCCGCTCAACCGGTGCCGGTGCGCAGCATGGCCGCGTATTCGGGGGGTATCGCACTCGCCTCAATGGCCCGCGCGGCGCGCTCAGACGTCATAGGGCACCCGCACAAACTCGACTTGCAGTTCCCCGCCTACCGCATCCAGCACGACGTAACAGGCGCGGGGATCGCCATCTTTGGGCTTCCCGACACTGCCCGCGTTGACCACGTGGCGCCCGCTCGGCAGCACGCGGTGATATGGCATGTGGGTATGCCCACACACCAGCACCTCGGCCTCCGCCAGGTCGAGCAGCCGCTCCAGGCTGCTGTCCGGCCGGTCGGCGTACAGATACTCGTTGACCCGCCGAGGGCTGCCATGCACCAGCCGCAGCCGCAGGTCCCCGATCGCCAGTGAGATCGCGGGGACGAGTGTCCGCAGATACGCTTTGCCCTCATCGGTCGTGTGCGTATTGCTCCAGGCAATGGAACGGTGGCCCAGAGCTTCGGCCGCCGGATCTTTATAGGCGCAGCCGCAATCGTCGCTAGTGGTGCCGACCCCCAGGTCATAGTTGCCCATGATCGTCGGCGTCCCAGGCTCGCGCACGGCCGCAATGACCTCGTTTGGCCAGACGCAGTAGCCCACCAGATCCCCCAGGCAGTACCGATCGTGGAGCCCGCGGGCGTCCATGTCCGCCAGCACAGCCTCCAGCGCCGGGAGGTTCGCGTGAATGTCACCAAAAATCGTCAGCGGGGCCACGACGGGTTCCTCCTCTTCTTGTAGCTAGGCTACCGATCGGCCGGCGCCCGGTTGACCGGTTCGTCCGCGGCCGTGGACACTTCCAGGGGCGTCCGCAACAGCTGGTACAGCCCGCCGCCGAGACAGGCCCCCAGCAGCGGACCGACCCAGTAGACCCACTGATCCTGCCAGGCGCCTGCAATGAGCGCCGGGCCAAACGAGCGCGCCGGGTTCATCGACGCGCCGCTAATCGGGCCGCCCCAGAGGGCGTCGACCGCGACCGTCGCCCCGATCGCCAGCGCGGCCAGCTGTCCGACCGCCCGCGTATCTGTGGCCACGGCGACGATGACGAACATCAGCACGGCCGTCAGCAGCACCTCGATCCCGCAGGCCTGCCAGGCGCTGCCCGCGGGAACGGTCGCGCCCAGACTCGCCACGGGGCCGAAGAGGCCCTGCAAGGTCAGCGCGCCCGCGACTGCGCCGACGAGCTGCCCGCCGATGTAGACCGGGACATCCCGCCACGGGAAGTGGCGGGTCACCGCAAAGGCCACCGTCACCGCCGGATTGAAATGGGCGCCGGAGAGGTGCCCGGTCGCCGCGATCATCACCATAATGATCAGCCCGAACGTGAAAGCGACGCCGACGTGCGTCAGCGCGTGGGTCGTCGCATCGACCATAATCGCGCCGCACCCCGCCGTCACCAGGGCATAGGTGCCGACCAACTCCGCGCCGGCGCGCCGCCAGAGCGTGGGCGTCATGGGGCGCCCCGGGGGCGGGGCGCCGCGGCCGCGAATCGGCGGCCCGTGGCCGGGTGCGGCAGCAGCAGCAAATACCGGATGCGGGTCGTGAGATCTTGCTGCACCGCCGTGAACGCCGCCCATTGGGCCGCCGCGGTCGACTCGGCGACCGGATCGGGAATACTCCAATGGATGTGCAGCGGGTCGTCCGGGAAGACGGGACATTGATCGCGGACCCGATCGCACACGGTGATGATGTAATCAAATGCTTGGTCCGCGAACTCAGACATGGGCTTTGCCCGGTATTGCCCGGGGTCAAGACCCAACTCAGTCAGGAGCTGGAGGGCATAGGGGTGGACTATGGTGGGCCGGCTGCCGGCGCTCCAGACGGCGACCTGGTCGCCGCCCAGGTAGCGCAAGAGCCCTTCGGCCAGCTGGGAACGGGCACTATTATGCGTGCAGAGAATGAGGACCCGTAACGGCCGTGCCTCCCAGCCCTTGCTCTCTCGCTGGTCAGGGTCGGCGCTCATGCCGGGGTAGAGCGTGTGGCCCGCCGCCTGATACAGCACCTGCAAGCGGGAGAGGTCGACCCGATAGTAGACATCACGGGCGTCCAGGCTGCTGCGGTGGTCCCGAACTAGCCCAAGCTGTCGCAGCAGACGCAGGTGATACGACACGGCATTTTGCGGAATCCGAACGCGGTCGACGATCTCGCCCACCCGCAGATCTGTCAGGGCGAGTAACCGCACAATCGCGAGGCGGCTCTCATCGGCCAGCGCTTTGAAAAACAGCAGGATCTCGGCGGGCGGGGAAGCGGACCGGTCGGCGAGCATAACCTCACTCCTCATGCGGCAAATTACATCAACCCAATTTGACGTGAATTCCGTTGATAGAATAGGGCATCGCGCCCACCCTGTCAAGGAGATTGGCGCGGGGTCGCCCCGGGTCTGAGGGCGCGTTTGGCCCGGCGATCCGCCATGCCGGTCAGGCGCTGCGGCGGCAGCGAATGTGGGAGAGGATCAGGGCATGACGCCAGCGACGTATGACGAACCGCGACCCGGCAACTACGATGTCGTTGTCATTGGTGGAGGGCAGGCGGGGCTCGCCCTGGGCTACTATTTGCGCCGCTCGGGGCTATCCTACGTCCTGCTCGACGCGGAGCCGGCACCCGGTGGGGCCTGGCAACACACCTGGGACTCCCTCACCCTCTTCTCCCCAGCCCAATGGAGCTCGCTCCCCGGTCCCTTCATGCCAGGCGGCAAGGTCCGCTATCCCGAGCGATCCGACGTGCTGGCCTACCTGGCCGCGTACGAGGACCGCTACCAGTTGCCCATCCAGCGGCCGGTGCAGGTGGATGCCGTCACACGCGACGCGACGGACGGCTTCCGCATCGCGAGCGACGCCGGCCAGTGGCGGGCGCGGGCGGTGATCAGCGCCACCGGTACCTGGCGCAAGCCGTATACCCCGTGCTACCCGGGGCAGGCCCAGTTCCAGGGCACCCAGCTCCATTCGGCGCACTACCGCAACCCGGCCGGGTTCGCGGGCCAGCACGTAGTCGTGGTGGGTGCGCGAAACTCGGGCGCCCAGATCCTGGCCGAGGTGTCCCGGGTCGCCCGCACCACCTGGGTTACGCGTGTCCCGCCCCGTTACCTGCCGGATGACGTGGATGGCCGGGCTTTATTCGATCGGGCGACCGCCGAATACCAGGCGCAACAAGCCGGTGAGGCGGGCCCGGAACCGGCGGCCCCCACCGAGGGCGGCCTGGGCCAGATCGTCATGGTGCCGCCGGTGCGGGACGCCCGGGCCCGCGGGGTGCTGAACAGTGTGCGTCCTTTCCGGGAGTTCACCGCCCATGGGGTCCTCTGGCCGGATGGGCACGAGACAGAGGTCGACACCGTCATCTGGGCGACGGGGTTTGTCCCCGCCCTGGATCATCTGGCCCCCCTCGGGGTGCTTACGCCGGACGGTGAGGTAGCGACAATGGAAACCCGGGCGGTGGCAGAGCCGGGGCTCTGGTTGGTGGGCTATGGCGACTGGACCGGGTTTGCCTCCGCGACCCTGGTCGGGGTAGGGCGGAGCGCCCGGCAAACGATAGCGGAAATCCGAGCGGCGCTGCAAACTCCGAACGCTGATAAGGAGTCCTAAGTTCGTCCTGCTCTGCGGCTCCGGCAGGCCGCGGCCGAACGTCGTCCAGCTTAGTCGCCCGTCTCACTTCGCACCGGTGCGCCGGCATGCCGGGGCGCGCCAGACCTGGACTGCGGGACCCACACCAACCCGAGCACTCCCGCGCTCAGCAACACGGCCCCGCCCAGCACATAGACCAGCTGGACCCCGAATTGATCATTCAACCAGCCGGCGACTCCCAGCGAGGTGATCTCCAGCGCGCTCCAGGTCAGATCGAACAGGGTATAGACCCGCCCGCGCATGCGCTCCGGCACGCTCGCCTGCATGAACGCGTTATAGGTCCAAACCTCGCCGCCGCATATTGGCTCTTCGCCAATCTCGATACCGGTGGCGAATGCTTGATTAAGAGCGAATCAAGTTGGAGCCAGTAATTTCACGAAGGCGGATTGCCGGGTTTGGACCGGCTCCTTGCCCTGCAGCCAATTGTCAAACCGCACCAGGTTAATTGCGATGGCGCTCATCACATGCCCCAGGTGCGTTTCGGCTTGCCCGATATAACGCGTCCGGCGCAGCCCGAACCCCCGGACCCCTTGCGATAGCGTCCCTTCGATGCCCGCCCGATGTGCATACTCCTTCTTGTACTCCTCAGTGTGCTCCCGCAGCCGCCCCTCGCGTAGCGCCTCGTGTAGCCCGCGCGGCTTGAGCGTCAGCGTCCGCCTCACGGCTTTGTTGGAGTCCGTACAAAGCGCCCGGCACGGACACTCTTTACAGTCTGCGGTCGCAAACTTCACCTTGATTAGCTCCTTGCCCCGCTCGACCACCGGCGTCCAACTGCTACTGAGCTTGCCTTGCGGGCACTCTACCTGCCGGCCCTCCCAGTCGATCTCGAAATGCTCGACCGCAAAGCCCTGCCCCTCATGGGCTTGCCGCCGGTAGTCCCCGCGCATCGGCCCATATAGCTCCACTCCATAATCCGCTTGGCTCTCCACCACGAGCTCAGTCTCGATGTAGCCCATATCGACCAAATGCCGCCGCGGTGATAAGCCCTTGTCTTTGAGTGTTTGATGCACCACGGGCGTCACCGCGGTATCCGGCTCCGGCGCCGGCCTGGTTTCCACATGTGTGATCAGACGGGGCGCGTCCTCATCGCACGTCTCGGTCAGATGAACCTTGTACCCCACCCAGGATGTAGTACGCTTCTTGGCGTAATGGGCCTCCGGATCATAGGGCGAACTGAGAAACAGCGTTGCAGGAGGGATGTTGTCCGGGTCTCGCCAGCCGACCTGGTCACCCGTGCGGGTATAATTCTGCCACCAAACGCGGCGCAGGAGCTGCAGGGCGCGGACTTGGCGCAGCCACGGCGGGGAGGTCGCATCATCCAGTGCGGCCAACAGCGCGAACCCATCTCTGCCCACGGTGAGCGCGTACGCCGTCCGCTCCGTCTCTTTCTTAGGCAAGCGGAAATCATCGGCACGCGCGCCGTAGCGGTCCAGCCAGTGGGGATCGGCATGGGGCAGCAACCACTCTGGGGCGACCACCGCCAAGCTGTTGAGGGCATGGCGCAGCGTTTCGATCACTAACTCGAGGCGGTTGGTGGCGCGAATGGCGCCGAGGACATGAGTGGAGTCGGTGCGCACCCGCCCGCCTGTTTTGAGCAGACCGCGTTCGTGAAAGTGCGCCAGGAGGGCGTCGAGCAGGAGCTGCTCGACACTGCCGCTCAGCAAGCGGCTGCGAAACTCGCTGAGCACTGAGCGGTCAAAGCCGGGATCGGTTAGGTCCAGCCCGAGGAGGTATTTCCAGTCGATGCGCGTGCGGACGGCGTTGGCCGCCTGCTCATCGGTGAGCCCCTCGAGGAATTGGAGAATAGATACCAGGGCCAGCCGGACGGGATCGATAGCGGGCCGCCCGAGGGCGGAAAACATGTCAGCAAAGTCGCGCTGCTGGTAGATAGAGCCGAGAGTATCGTAGAGACGCAGATAAAGGTGGCCCTGGGGAAAGATGGCGTGGGCCACCCGGGCCGTCTCGACCGGGACAGAATATCCGCCTGAGGATGCGAGCGACATGATACACCTCCAGATAGGGTAAGGATCGATCTATGTAGAAAACCGGGCAGCAACCGGCTTGTAGTAAGGTCCCTCCAGCATCAGGCGTGCCAATCTTGAGTCGCTCTTAATCAAGCATTCGCCACCGGTATCAAAAGTGGCGCAGAACCAAGATCCGGGGCGCACTTCACCTCTTGACACATCGGTCAAAATGTTATATCATATAAATATGTCAATTCGATATATAGATGAGGGGGCGCCTATGGCCACCGATAGCTCGAAGCCCGATCGCACCGGACACGGATCCGTCTGGCTACTGCCTGCGACCGGCCCACAGGCCGGGCTGCGGCGCGGCGTGATCTATGAGTTGTTCCTGCTTGGCGAATTGATGAGTGGCCCACTCCACGGCTATCTGCTGCGCGAGATCCTCAACCGGATCCTGGGCCCGTTTCGCCAGATGAGTTGGGGCGCGCTATATCCGCTCATCCACCGGCTGGAGCAGGCTGGCATGATTGTGCCCGACCCACCGCCCCCGGAAACCGCGGCTGCCGAGCGGCGGGACGGCCGGCCGCGGCACAGCTTTCGGATTACGGATCTCGGGAAGCAGCGCTTTACGGCGTTAATGGACGGATCCGGCACCAGCCCCGCTGACGAGCCCGAGCTGTTCGTCCTCAAGCTCAACTATTTCGGACACATTTCCCGCGTGCAGCAGGCCAGCATCCTGCACCGTTACTACGACCATCTGCAGATCGAAGCGGACTATTTGCAGACCGCGCAGCAGGGCGTCACCGTGCGGGCGGGGATCCCCGACGGGGAGCGCCGGTATATCCTGCGGATGCTGAATTACCGTTTGCATGGCCTGCGGGCCCAACAAGTCTGGATTGCCGAAGAAATCGGGGCCGTCGCCGGGCCGGGTTAGGCTGCAACGGCTTGAGCACGCTACCCGATGGGGCGCGGGAGCTCCATGCAGGTTGCCTCGGCGATTCGTCGAACGAAGGGAGGGGATATGGAAGTACAAGGGAAAGTCGCGATCGTCACCGGGGCCTCGGCGGGCATCGGGTTGGCCACGGCCCGGTTGCTGGCCCAACAGGGGGCGCAGGTCGCGCTCGTGGCGAGGTCGCGAGATAAGCTCCAGGCGCTCGCGGCGGCCCTACCGGGGGCGCTGGCGGTGCCGGCCGACCTGTCGCGGGAGGATGAGATACCCGCGCTGGTCGCGCGGGTTATGGCCCGCTATGGGCGCGTGGATATCCTGATTAACAACGCCGGGCAGGGCTACGAGGCTGAGGTCGCTGTGATCGACACCGCACAATTTCGGGAGCTCTTCGCGCTGAACGTCATCGGCCCCCTCGCGGCGATGCAGGCGGTCATCCCGCTCATGCGCCGGCAGGGCCAGGGCGCGATCGTCAACATCAGCTCGGGGACGTCACTCCTGGCCATCCCGAATCTGGGCGCCTATTCCTCGCTGAAGCGCGCCCTCAACGCGCTGTCGCTCACCGCGCGGGCGGAACTGGCGGCGGACGGGATCATCGTCAGCGTGGTGTATCCCTTTGTGACTGCCACCGATTTCGCGCAGAACGTGCGGACGTCGGGGGAACCGGTGCGCAGCGAGCGCGGGCCGGGGCCGCCGGCCGACACTGCGGAGCATGTCGCCGCGAAGATCCTGGAGGTGCTGCGCAGCGGGGCCGCGCAGCATTATGCCCACGAGTGGATGCAAGCCCAGTCTCCCACGCAGCAAGGTGGTACTCAGTCATGATAAGTGCGGCGTCTCCCTATGCCAAGCGGTACCTCTCGATCCTGGGCCAGACGATGGCCTACGTCGACGAGGGCAGCGGCGATCCCCTCGTCTTCCTGCACGGCAACCCCACCTCCTCCTACCTCTGGCGGAATGTGCTGCCGCATCTCACCAGTCTGGGGCGTTGTGTCGCGCCCGATCTGATCGGCATGGGCGACTCGGCGAAGCTGCCCCACAGCGGCCCCGCGGCCTACACCTTTGTCGAGCATCGCCGCTACCTGGATGCATTGCTGGAGGCGCTCGGCATCCAGGAGCGCGTCACGTTGATCCTCCACGATTGGGGCTCCGCCCTGGGCTTCGATTGGGCCAATCGCCACCGGGATGCCGTGCGCGGGATCGTCTACCTGGAGGCCATCGTGCAGCCGCGCACGTGGAGCGATTGGCGCCCGCCGGCCGACCAGCTTTTCCGCGCCCTGCGCTCGCCGGCCGGGGAAGCGCTGATCCTGGAGCAAAACGTCTTCGTCGAAGAGGCGTTGCCGCGCGGCATCCAGCGCCCGCTGACGGCGGCCGAGATGGCCGAGTATCGGCGGCCCTTTGCCACGCCGGGCGAGGGCCGCCGGCCCACGCTCACGTGGCCGCGCCAGATCCCCATCGATGGCGAGCCGGCCGAGGTGGCCGCGATCGTCGAGGCGTATGCCGGCTGGCTGGTGCAGAGCCCGGTGCCCAAACTGTTCGTGAATGGGGAGCCGGGGCTCTCCCTGACCGGGGCGCGGCGGGAGTTCTGCCGGACCTGGCCGGCGCAAACCGAGGTAACGGTGCCCGGGCTGCACTTCCTGCCCGAAGATGCCCCCGACGAGATCGGGCAGGCTATCGCCGTCTGGCTGGCCCCGCCCGCAGGCGGGGCGGTGCGCCCACGACCGCCCGAGTAAAATCAGCGGCCGGTGGCCGGCGGTGCGGGGCGGGGCGCAGCCGTCGGCGGAGCCCATTCGTTTCCGGGGGCAGGAAGTGCGGCCCGGGCGCCGCCGGGAGTGCGCGACACGGCCGCGCATGGCGTGGCGCTGCGGGCGATCTAGACCGGTATCATGGCCGCTCCGTGAGATTCTTGAGGGCCGCTCTTGACCCCAGCGGACCAGCGATGGCTTGAACTCCTGCTGGCTTGCCAACGTGCCGGTTAGCGCGCCTGTCGAACTCAGCGACACGCTGCGGAGGTGGTCTCCGTGCAGGTAGTATAGCCCCGCCGGGGTGCGCGTGGCAACCATCTGCCCGTCGAACTGATAGAGCGTGCGTGTAGCAACTGTACCCATGTGATCCCCGTACTAATCCGCAGTCATGCCGAGCAACCGTGCTCGTACATTACCGGTTCGATTGCCGACGTTCGGGCTGGGGACGGTGTTCATCAGCGTGCAGACCGTGGGCGTCGCCGTGGCGGTCTACGTGGCTGTGCCGGCCGGTGGAGAGGTCGTAGTGGCGGTGTTCGCAGGCGGGGTCGGCGTGGGTGTGCTGGCCGGGGTCGGGGTCCGCGTGGGCGTATTCGCCGGGGGAGGGGTCGGCGTCGGTGTCGGCGTGCCACACGACCCACCGTACTTCTCCACCAGCGACCGAATCTGACTACTTTCGTATTCTCCGGTAGCCCAGACATCGCCGCCTGGCAAGGCCGATACTCCATACAGCGAGTTTGCGAGGCTGCCGGGGTTCGCGCTGGGCACGACAGACCAGGTCGTGCCGTCCCAGTGTTCCACCAGTGTCAGTGGGCTGGGCAGGCGATCCCAAGATCAATCTAATCGGCACAAGCCAGGGAGGGGCAGCGATACTACAGTACTTCGCCGATTCGATGAATGGGCAATACAACATAGATTCCCGGATAGCCAGCTTCGTAACAGTCGAGGGCAATCTGGATGCAGTTGCGAATGCACCAACCGGGGCTTGGTTAGCCGCGCACACTCAAATAAGGACAGGATCCGGTTATGATCGAGACACGGAAACCGCCCTTACCGTCGACGGACACTTGGACAGTATAAACCACCGGCCTATCTCAGGGATCGATTATGAGGGGAATCCCGACTACCCAAACGATCCAGTGTGGCGGCAGGACCTCCCCAGTGGGGGGCCAAGTGTGGCGCTGGTCCCCGCTTTACTATCATTCGTGGACTGGAGGGCACGCGGCTGTTCAAACACGTACATTCCTAAATCATGTCTGGCAGTAGATGCCCTTGCCAAGTAGCTGTGCACCGGGGGCGAATCGCTGCGAGGTGGTGCTCCGTTCCTTAATGGAGGTATAAATCATGCAGGGTTGCTGCTGACCTACGAAAGGAGTACCCCGTGCCAAAGTTGCTCAAAGCTCGCCCGGCTCAAGATCCCGCTGAAGAGCGCCAGATCCGTAAACTCGCAGCCAGCCGCCACGCCCCAGCGGACTGGACTGCTAGGGCCCGCATGATCGTGCACAGCTGGGCTGGGCTGCGCACGGCTGCCATCGCCGCCGACCTCGGCTGCCATCCCCAAACCGTTCGTGAGCGCCTCGCGCGCTTCAACTCCGCCGGCCTCCCCGGCCTCGGTGATCGACCCGGGGCCGGACGACGCCCGCACTTCACGCACGCCGAGCGCAGCCAACTCATTGGCCTGGTGGCCACGCCCCCACCCGGCCGGTTGGTGCGCTCCGCCGATGGCTCTCTAGCGGCCGCCGACGGATCGGCGGCCGCGCATTGGACCCTAAATGCCTTGACCGCCGCCGCCGCCGCGCAAGGGCTCAAGATCAGCCGCAGCCAGGTGCGCCGCACTCTGCGGGCGGAAGGCGTGCGCTGGCGCCAGCCGCGCTCTTGGGCGACGAGTAAGGACCCCGACTTTATCCCAAAAGGACAGAGGTCGTCACCTGCTACACCGCGCCGCGCCCGGGGGTGACGACCATCTGCGCCGACGAGCTGGGGCCGGTCAGTCCTCGGACCGTGGCGCCGCCGCCCGGGTGGTCGGCGGATGGTCACCGCATCAAGGCAGCGCTGGAATACAGTCGCGGACCCGAGAAGGTCTGGGTCTATGGAGCCCTGCGGGTGCGCGACGGCCAGGTGGTGACGCTGACGACCCGCAGCCGCAACACGGCCGGCTACCTACAGTTGCTGGAGGCGATCATTACGGCCAATCCGACCGGGGAGATCGACATCATCACGGATAATTTGTCCAGTCATAAGAGCCCGCCGATCCTCGAGTGGTTGGCCACCCACCCGGGCGTGCGGCAAGTCTTCATCCCGGTGGGTGGGTGCTGGTTGAATCTGCAAGAGGGGTGGTGGCGGCTGTTTCGGCGGGAGGCTCTGGCGGGCCAGAGCTTCGCGGACGGGGCGGAAATCGAGCAGGCGAGCGAGATCGCGACAGCCCAACTGAACGAGCGGGCCAAGCCGTGGGTGTGGGGCAGACTGCCGGGGCCCCAGCGCCGGCTGCGGCGGTCGTTTGTGTACCTGCTTTGAGGAACGGAGCATTAGTACTACAGCGACACTTACATTGCCCGCTTAGGCATCGGGTTCTCCCTGTTGGAGAGCATCGAGGATCTGCTTCCAGATACCGGATTTCCTCCATCGCTGGTAACAACTGTAGAGTGTCTGCCAGGCACCGAACCTTGCCGGCAGCTCCCGCCACCCCGCCCCTGTTTCCATCACCCACAGCATCCCCGCTAAGAGTGTCTGTTGGTCGTTGCCCGGCCTACCCCGCGGCGGTTTCTGGGCTGGCAACAACCCGCTTATCCGCTTCCAGTGCTCCTCACTCAGCTCTAGCTTCCCCGCGACCAGCACTTGCACCGCTGGGCTGGCTGCCATACCAGTCAATCTAGCCGATTGGTCGTGGTCTCTGATCCGTCGGCGGACATGACATCGCCGAGCTAGCGCTTGATGGTGGCGGCGAAAGCTCGACCAGGCCAGCCGCAGCTTGAAACGCTCTGCTGGTTCGTCGAGCGCCAACAGCAACCGACGCACTTCCCGCACCGTCAGGGGGATCAGATCTGTCTCGGCCCTGGCCCCCCTTTTTGGCTGCCCTCTTCCACGAGAGCAGCCTCCCCGGCCGTAGCCATGCTCTGGCGTCGCGTCACCTCCAGGTAGGCATGGGCCAGCAGCGCCAGCGTGATATGTCGATACCAGGCTTGCCAACGCCGCACTTCGTACTGGTCCAGTCCTACCGTACCTTTGGCTTCCTCCAAGCTCTCTTCGATCGCCCAGCGCACCCCCGCGACGCGCACCAATTCCCCGACCGGCGTCGCGCTTGGTCCGAAGCCCAGATAGTAGGCTAGCTCGCCCGGCGCGCTCAGGCTACGCCGCGCCAGCAGCCACTGCACGGTCTCGGTTGCACTCTCATAAGGTAACGCGATACATGCCCAGTCATAGAGCCGCTCCCCTTGGCTGCCGTCCCCCGCCGAGAGCCGGGCCCAGGCCTGCGGGTTCAGGTCGCCGACTAGGCGATCGGCCCGGCGCTGCTGCCCACCCTGCCAGATCCGGTGGTCACAGGAAACTGCCAGCACATAGGGGTGTCTGTCCCGCTCCAGCCAGCGGCGCAAGTTGGCATCGTCCCCATAGATCGCATCGCCTGTTACCCACCCAGCCGGCACCCCTGCGGCAAACGCCCTCTTGAACATCCGCTGGGCCAGTTGGGGCTTGGTGGCAAACGCCACGCTCGTCGGGACCCCCGCCTCCTGGCGACGGGCAACGTCATCCGCCCAGTCTTTGGGTAAATAGAGTTCCCGGTCCAGGAAGGTGCGTCCTTTGGGGCTGGCATAGGCCACAAAAACGCCAATCTGGCAGTTCTCGATGCGCCCGGCGGTGCCACTGTACTGGCGGGCCACGCCGACCGACTTGGTGCCCTTCTTGAGGAAGCCGGTCTCGTCGACAATGAGCACACCCAAGGGGTCGCCGAGATGCTCGGCGACATAAGCGCGCAGATCGTCACGAACGGCATCGGCCTGCCAATGAGCCGCGTTGAGCAGGCGCTGGACGCCTTGGGGGCCCGGCTCGCCCAAGTGCTCGGCGAGTTGCCAGCCGTTCTTGCGCTCGACGCGGTCCAAAAGGGCGGCGAGATAGCCGCGGACGCGCTGACGAACCTCTGTGCGGCGGAAGTGGCGGCTAATGTGTGCATGGAGGGCATCTAGCCCGGCACGCCAGCCTTCGATATCCGAGCGCTGGATAGGGTGTGTTTGCTCTGCGTCCTTTCTCGTCATCACTTGGTAACCTCCTTGCTATTTGAATCAAGGATACCACATCTGACCCATAAATGTCGCTGTAGTATTAGAGGCTGTCTGAAAAGGTGGGATGCCCGCTTGGTGAACGGGACTAGAGCAACCTCTCCCCTTTTCAGACAGCTTCCAACTGCCTATTGCCGAACACGCACTACGCACTACGCACTATGCGACCGGCGGCGGTGTTGTCGGCGGTGTTGTCGGTGGGGCAGGCGGGGGCTGCGGCGCGGCGGGTTCGGGCGGGGGGGGCGGAGCGGTGCTGTCGCCGGTGCCCTCGCGCTTGAAGACGAGGTAGCTCGTCTCGGCGGGCCAGAGCGGCTGCACGCCGACGAGTTCCCAGCCCTCTGCGCCGAGCGCGTTCATCACGCGGCGGGCGAAGGCGCTGCGCCGCTCGTCCCTGACGATGAACTGCTCATCTCCCTCGACCGAAGCCCGGCCTCGGAAGTCCATGTAGACTACTTTGTATTCCCAGGAAGCCATTGTTGCATCCCTTTCTCGTGGTGGGCTGTATCCGGTGGGCGGCGAAATGTGGTGCCCGGTCGCACCCGCCCACATGGGTCCGACCGGGCTATCTGACGTTATTATCCCACTTGCCGCCCGCGCGCGCGTCTGCCGTCGGCGGATAGGCGTCCTCTGCCGAATGGCAGAGGCACATTCCCGGGGCCAAACTGGGTTGGCGATGCAGCTGGATATGCTCCGGGAGGTTGGGTACTGAGCAGTGGGTTAGGCCAGCAGCCCCCGCGCACGCGCCGCCGCGACAGCCGCTCCCCGGCCCTGGCCGACAACAAGCAGCTTCTCATATATGTGTTGCAGGTGCGACTTGACCGTGCCGGGGCCGAGGCCGAGGCGGGCGGCGATTGCTTTGGTGCCCAAGCCATCGGCCAGCAGGCGGAGCACATCCAGCTCGCGCGGGGTGAGCGGTTCGGGCGCAGGTGCCGTGGGCCGGTCGGCCAGCCGGTCGAGGAGGCGTGCTGTGAGGCCGGGCGGCAGGAGAGCGTCGCCGCGCGCTGCGGCCCGCACCGCTCGCACCAGTTCGGTGCCTTCCGCCTGTTTCAGTACGTAGCCCCGCGCGCCCGCCTTGAGCGCAGCGAGCAGCATCGTGTCCTGATCGTATGTCGTGAGCACGACCGTCGCTGGCTGCGGCACATCCCGGCCTGCGGAGCGAAGCCGCTCCAGCACCGCCACGCCGTCCATCTCCCCAAGCTGGAGGTCGAGCAGCAGGACATCGGGACGGAGAGCCGCGACCTCGGCGAGGGCGGCCCCGCCGTCGGCGGCCTCTCCCACGACCTCGATCTCGGGGTCCGATGCGAGCAGGCGGCGCACCCCGGCCCGCGCCAGAGGGTGATCGTCGGCGACGACGACGCGCACGCGGGCAGGGCGGCGGGACGGGACCGGCAGGGGGATGCTGATCGGCATCGGGCCGTCATACGGCACCTCGACCTCCACCAAAGTGCCCATGCCTGCGCCCGACGACACTCGCAACTCGCCGCCGAGCAGCCGCGCGCGCTCCTGCATACCGAGCAGGCCGTGCCCCGCGAGCGTGTCGCCTGCGTCGAGTTCGTCGGCAACCGGCGCATATTGCCCACCGAGCGCGGGGGCATCGGGGTCGCCTGCGCCGCCGGAGAGACCTCCGGCGACCGGGTGGCGGCGGTTGAAGCCCTGCCCGTCGTCCGAGATACTGAGGCAAACGGCGCGCACGCCGCCGTCGTACTCGAGCCGCACCTGCACTCGTCCTGCTGTGGCGTGGCGGCGCACATTGTGCAAAGCCTCCTGGGCTATACGCAGGAGGCCGTCTTCGACTGCCGCGCTCAACGGCAGAGCTGTTCCGCTCACGGTGAACTGGTGTTCGAGGCCCGCGCCCCCCGCCAGCCGCTCAACTTCCTCCGCGAGCGCGCCCGCCAGATCCCGCCCTGCGAGAGCCGCGGGGCGCAGCCCGAGTATCGTGCGCTCGGCTTCGTCGAGGCCATAGGACGCCATCGCCCGCAGCGCCGCCAGTTCCCGCCGAGCCGCAGCGAGGTCGTCGCCGTCAAGCGCGACCTCAAGCCGGCCGGCCTGGCCGCTTATGGCGATAAGGCTCTGTATAACTGTATCGTGAAGTTCGCGGGCCAGCCGCGTGCGTTCGGCGCGTACCCCCTGGTCGTCGCCGCCGTACTCGGCAAGCGCGGTGGGGAGTTCCCCGGAGTGGGCGCCGGGTGCGATAATCTCGGCTTGCACCATCGTGGCAGTCATAGAGATCTCCTGCCAAGAGTATACCAAAATCAGAACTTTTTCGCTGAGAAAAAGCTCCGGGGGCGCGCAAAAGGGCTGCCGCTTGTTTGCGACAGCCCTCTGGCCTGTATTAGCGCCGTTTTGGATCCCACTCCCGGCCGGTGACGTGGGTTCTTTTACTGCGCTTGTGAGTCGTCGCCTTCCGTCTGCGTCGCCGCATTGCGGGAACGTGAGCGCGCATAGGCTCCGACTGCGGCCGCGCCGACGCCCGCGGCGAGTAGCCACGAAGCAGTCGAGTCGGGGTTGCCGGTGCCCGGCATACCCGGCGTCGGGGGAGTTGGGGTGTTGGCGGGAGCGGGAGCCGAGGTGGGGGCGGGGGCTGCGGTCGGGGCGGCGGGCGCCTGGAGCAGCGGGCCGACGGCGGCCAGCACCTGGTCGTAGGTCAGCGGCGAACCGAAGGCCGGCGTGGGCATCGCGTCGCCCATGACCGCGCGGAGGGTCGAGGCGTGCTGGGCTTCGACGTTGTGGATCGACACGGCCGCGGCCAGCAGGTCTTTGTTTTGCAGCAGGGGCGCAGCGCCGAGGTAGGCGCCCGCACCGACTTCTTCCACCTGGGCGAAGAACTTAACCACGTCGTCCTGGCTGCCGAAGCTCGGGAAGTTGTAGGCGGCCTGCTCGGCCACCGGGGTGCCGCCGAGCTTGTTGATCGTGTCCGTCAGTGCGACGACGTGAGCGTGCTCGTGGTCGCCGAACGCCTTGAAGTAGTCGGCGACCTTGCCGCTCAGTAGGCCGCTGCCGTTGGCGGCGCGATACGCCGCATCCTCGACATGCTCGAGCGTCAGTGCGAACAGGAGGATGTCCATGTCGCTGTTCAGCCCGGCTGCCGATGCCATGTGTAGTCCTGCGGCTCTGGCTGGGTTTAAGCCCGCCATGCCGAAGAAGGCCAGGGTGCCGGCCAGTGCGCCCGAACCGATCAGGAACTGCCGACGGCTGATGCCGTGGCCCGAATCGCCCGGGAGAATCACATTACTCATTAGATTTGCTCCTCTCAGCAGGTTCCCGGCGCGGGGCCGGAAACCGGATAACGCTCCTACTTCTGGAAGAAGGGCGCGACTATGGCCAGCACTTGGTCCTTGGTCAGGGCGGGGGTGAAGGCGTCTTTAACGGGCGGCAGATCGAGCAGGTAGCGGATCAGGGCGGTGTGGCGGGCCTCGACCTGCATGATGCTCCCGGCTGCGGCGAGGATGTCCTTGTTCTGGATGTAGATGGACGCACCCTGGTAGGCACCGATCCCGGTCTGCTCAACCGCGACCAGCAGGTTGAGGATGTCGTCGCGGGTGTTGAGTGTCGGGAAGTTGTAGTTGCCCTTCGTCACGGGCGTGCCGCCGAGCTTCTGGATCGTGCTCATCACGGCATCTACGTGGGCCTGCTCCTGCTGACCGAAGAGCTGGATGTACGACAGATCCTTGCCCTGTAGCTTGCCGCTCGCGGCGAGCGTGGAGTAGAGCGTCGCCTCGAAGAACTCGAGGGTCAGCGCATAGTTGAGGATGTCTAGGTCATCCTTGAAGGGGGAACCGGCGGCCAAAGCGACACCGCCGCTGCGGGCCGCACTGAAGACGGTAGCAGCCAGCAGGCCAGCACCGCCGAGGGCCAGGGTGCCCCGCGCGAAGTCGCGGCGGGACAGATCGGGAGTTGGGTTTTCCATGGAGTGATCTCCTATTCGTGTGATGGTGCCGGGAGCCGTCGGCTCGCGGCGTGTCATGTTGCGCGGCCCGGCCGGGCGCGTCATTCAAGGGGCGGGGCGGCCCGACCCATGATAGCTACTTGTTGGCAGAATCCGCCTTGCCTGGTTTACACATAAGTTCTCTAAACGGATTGACCGCCGTGCTCGACGGCGTTAGGCCGGATGTTGGCCGTCGGCCCGTGCGACCTCCACGACGGTGGTGGTGGCGACCGGTTCGACGGTATAGTTGGTGGTTGTGGCGACAGGCGTCGTCGTCACAGTCTCGGTCCCCTTGATCGTGTCGCCCATCTGGCCGACCGAGTCGCGGAACTCGCGGATACCGGCACCGAGCGTCTTGCCGAGCATCGGCAGCTTACCCGGTCCGAAGATGATGAGCACGATGGCCAGGATCAAGACCAGGTGCGTCGGTTGAAAGATGCCTTCAAACATAATGTATCCTCCTCGATATGTTGTTTGTACGGCGGATCGGGGCGTCTGCGCCCAGGACCGCCGGGTTGCTAAACGGGCCGCGGTGTGCGCCGCACGAGGCGGCTGAGTTGGGTGCCTAGCTCGTACAGCAGGAAGAGCGGCACGGCTACAAGCGACTGGTTGATCGGGTCGGGCGTCGGCGTGATCACGGCGGCGACCACGAAGGCCAGCAGGAACGCATACTTGCGAAACCGCGCAAGCCGCCCGTAGGTCAGCACGCCGAGCTGCGCCAGCAGCAGCAGGATCACCGGCAGCTCGAACGCGAGGCCGACGGCGAGCATAAAGTGGCTGACAAAGCCGACAAACTTCGTGAGCACGATCTGCTGCTTGATACGCGGGTCGCCGAAGCCGAGCAGGAAGTTCAGCGTCGAGGGCAGCACCACGTAGTAGCAGAAGAGCGCGCCGCTGACGAAGCAGACGGCCACGAACGGGATGGCGGCATAGAGGCCGCGCTTCTCTCCCCGCGAGAGGCCGGGGGCCAGGAAGCGCATCAGTTGGTAGACCAGCACCGGCATCGCCAGCCCGAGGCCCGCGGTGAACGCGACGCCGAAGTAGGTGCCGAAGGTTTCGGTCGGGTCGATCGCCTGGATAGTATGCGTGCCGGCCAGGTCGAGCAGAGCGCTCATGATCGGGCTGATGAACAGAAAGGCGAGCGCCGTGGTCACCGCCACCGCGATGGCCGAGCGCACGAGCCGGTCGCGCAGTTCCTCCAGGTGGGCCACCAGCGGCATGTTGCCGCCGGGTGCCGGCCTCGCCGGCCTGATCGGCAAGAGAGTGTTGTGTTTCCGGGGCAGGGCGCTCAACTGTGGGCCTCCTGCACAGGCTCGACTGGCTCGACCGGCGGGGCAGGCTTGTCCTGCGGGCGGTTATAGGCCATCAGCGACAGCACACGCTCGTCCTGGTAGAGTGCGGCCGGTGGGGCGGCCTGGCGCGTCGGCCGGCCGTCAACCGGCAGGTCGAGGCTCAGCATCTGGCGGAATGCGTCCGTCTGCGCCTTGAACTCGCCGACAGCCCGCCCCAGCTTTTGGGCCATCTCGATCGTCTTCTGAGGACCGACGATAATGAGCGCCAGGACAAGTATAACCAACATCTTCTCGATGCCAATCCCAAACAACTCCATGTCTCAATCCTCTCCTGCGGCGTCTATGTGAGACACCGCACCCTTGATACGATGGTTACACTCATCAGCAATCATAGTGCCACCGTCCTACTATCTACACTTGGGTACGCCATTCGGATTGCCGGCGGCTCATTTCACAATGACGGTCATATCCATGAAGGCGTGCAGCGTGCAATGGATGGCATAGGTGCCGGGCGTCGTGAAGACATGGCTGTAGGAGTCCCCCGGATGGAGCGGGTCGGAGCCGAAACTGCCTGCGCGGTCGGCGACGGTGTGTTCGGTCGGGCCTCGGTTCGTCCAGATGACCTTTGTGCCGACCGGGACCGTCAGCGTCTTGGGGCTGAAGTCGAAGTCGAACTCGGTCGCGTTGGCCGTTCCGGGGGCCGGGGTGGGTGTGGCCACCGCACCCGACCCGTAGAGGGCCTTGTAGCGGAAGGTGCCAAGCTGCGAGAGCAGCACATTGAACGGCGGGGCGTTCTCGGGATGCTTCTCGAAGACGGCACGCTCAAAGTACTGCACGGTGTACGGCTTGCCGTTTAGCTCGCTAGTTTCGGTGAACTCGTCGCTGATCGGGTAGCCCTGCTGTGCCAGCCCGCCGTGGCCCTCCCAGTAGGTCCGAAAATCGCCGCCAATCGTGTGGTGGGTTTCGGAGAAGACCCGTGGGTTGACAGTAGAGATGTGCTGGTTGGGCGCGCCGTTCGGGTACTTCTGCTTGTAGCGGAAGGTGCCAAGCTGCGAGAGCAGCACATTGAACGGCGAGGCGTTTTCGGGGTGCTTCTCGAAGACGGCGCGCTCAAAATACTGCACCGTGTACGGCTTGCCGTTCAGCGCGCTGGTTTCGGTGAACTCGTCGCTGATCGGGTAGCCCTGCTGCGCCAGCCCGCCGTGCCCTTGCCAGTACGTCCAGAAGACGCCGCTCACTGTGTGGCCGGTTTCCGTGAAGGTATGGGAGTTGCTCTGCCCGAGGCTGCCTACGGCCACGAGAGTCGACAGCAGGCCGAAACCGGCCAAGATGCCGGTCAGGTTAAGAATCCATCTAGTGCGTTTCATCGTCCCTCTTCTCCTTGTTTGGTATTTCATCGTGCTTGTGCGATGTTTTTGCAACTAGTTGCACACTGCTATCTTAAGATATATACAGTCGAAGGGGCAAAACGGATTGTGCGTAGCGCGGAGTGCGTTGACTCCGTTGGCACAGATGTGCTATACTTTTCCGCAGCCGCTGGTCAGTGGCTGCGGCTCAGGTGAATTGGAGGCTCCAGGATAGAGACAACGGATCTGCGTGAGCGGTTGAATGTGGTCGTCGGTCGCCCGTCGGCGGTCGTCAGCCGCCGCGCGCCCGCCGTGGCCGAGCAGCCGGAGGTCGAATCCGCACTCCGCACTCCGCACTCCGCACTCCGCACTCAAGAGACGCCCCACGGCACCTGCCTCGTGGCCGAGTATCGGTATGGGCTGGACTATCTGCACGGGACGGTGCCGCTGGCGCGGCTGCTCGACCTGCCGGAGGAGACGCTGGGGCACCTGGGACGTAGCGAGGCGTTCGCCGGAGTGGACCGGAGGCGGCTGCTCTTCTTCGACACCGAGACGACCGGGCTGGCCGGAGGCACCGGCACCTATGTCTTCCTGGCGGGTGTCGGCTTCTTCGAGGACGACAGCTTCGTCGTCCGCCAGCTCTTCATGCCGAACCTCGAATCCGAGCGTGCGATGCTGTTTGCCTTCAACGAGCTGCTTGGGCGCAGCGCGTGCCTGGTCAGCTTCAACGGGCGGTCCTTCGACTGGCCGCTGATCGAGTCGCGCTTCACCATGAGCCGGATGCGCCCGTCTCAGAGCGCGCCTCTCCACCTAGACCTCCTCGCGCCGTCGCGCCGCGTCTGGAAGGACTGGCTGCCGTCGTGCGCGCTCGGCCACCTGGAGGCGCACGCGCTGCGCTTCCGCCGCCGGGGAGACGTGCCGGGCTGGCTGATCCCCTCGCTCTACTTCCAGTACTTGCGCGGCGGCTCGATGGACGCGCTGATGCCGGTCCTCGAACACAACCGGCTCGATGTGCTCTCGATGCTCGCGCTCGCCGGGCACCTCGGCGGCCTGCTGCACGACCCGGAGGCGACCGGCCTCGAAGCCGCCGAGTGCTACGGCCTCGGTCGGCTCTACGAAGACCTCGGCAACTACGAGGCCGCCGTCCGCATCTATGAGCGCGCCCTCCGCGGCGTCCTGAGCCTGACCCTCCGCTCGGCCACTCTCCAGCGCCTCACCACGGCCCACAGGAAGCTCCACCAGCACCACGAGGCTCTCGCCATCTGGGAGGCGCTGGTTACGGCAGGCACGACGCTGATCTTCCCCTACATCGAGCTTGCCAAGCACTACGAACACCACACACGGGAGTACGCCGCGGCAGCCCAAATGACCGCCCGCGCCCTGGCCCTGCTCACCGACCCCGCCGTGCGAGCCTTCGCCCCACGCGCCGCCGCCGCAGACCTCGAGCGGAGACGGACGCGGCTGGCGGCGAAGCTGGGCCGGACAGCGCGGCCCGGATAAACCGATATGTGGCAGCAGCAACTCAAGCAGAGCATCCGCACGGCCGACGGCCTGCGCCGCGCCGTGGGGGGCCGCGCGCCCGCCGGAATGGAGGCGGTGCTGGCCGAATACAAGATGTCGATCCCGCCCTACTACTTCGGCCTGATCGACTGGGACGATCCCGATGACCCGATTCTGAGGCAAGCGGTGGCAGCGCCCGGCGAACTCGTCACCATACCGGAAGAACGGCACGACCCGATCGGCGACGCTCGCTGGTCGCCGGTGAGCAGGCTGACGCACCGTTACCCCGACCGCGTGCTGCTCTACCCGACCTATCTTTGCTCGATGTACTGCCGCTTCTGCTTCCGCAAAGAGCGGCTGAACAAGCAGGAGGCGGGCTTCCCGCATGACGGCCTGGCCCCGGCGCTCGCGTACATCGCCGCTCACACCGAGGTCCGCGAAGTGATACTGACGGGCGGCGACCCGCTTGTGCTCGGTGACGACAAGCTGGCGGGGCTGTTGGCGAGCCTCGGCGCGATCCCGCACGTCGAGGGGATACGGATACACACTCGTGTGCCGGTGACGTTGCCGATGCGCGTCACGCCGGGGCTGTGCGAGGCGCTGTCGGGCAGCAAGATGCTCTGGGTCGTGACCCACTTCAACCACCCGCGCGAGCTGACGGATGAGGCAGTGTCCGCGTGCCGCGCGCTCCACCGGGCGGGGGCGCGGCTGCTCAACCAGAACGTCCTCCTCAAAGGCGTGAACGACAGCGCCGAGACGCTCGCCGAACTCTACAGGGGCCTCGTCTACAGGGCCGGGGTCAAGCCCTACTACCTGCATCACTGCGACATGACGCTCGGCGTCGGCGGCTTCCGCACGAGCATTGACCGCGGCATCGAGATCATGCGCGCGCTGCGCGGCAACATCTCCGGCCTCTGCCTGCCGACTTACGTGCTCGACATCCCCGGCGGCGCAGGTAAGTCGCCACTCGGCCCGAACTACATCGCCGGGCGGGACGGCGACACCTGGCAGATCGAGTCCTACACCGGCGCGGTCCACGAATACCAGGACACCGGCTCATGAGCAGCGTCCCGACCTGGCAACGGCTGCGCCGACAGCCCGAACTCCTGCCCCGCTACCTCATGCGCGAGCGCGTGATCCGGGCGATCCGCGAGTTCTTCTACGCCCGCGACTTCCACGAGGTCGAGACCCCGCTGCTGGTGCCTCTGCCGAGCATGGAGCCGTATCTGGAGGTCTTCGAGACCGAGTTCGAGGATGTGCGGGGCGGGCGGCGGCGCGCCTTCCTGACCAACTCGCCGGAGTATGCAATGAAGCGGCTGCTGACGGCGGGGTTGCCGCGCATCTTCCAGATATGCAAAGCCTTCCGCAACCGCGAGGACACCGGCCCGAGGCGCAACCCCGAGTTCACGATATTGGAGTGGTATCGCGCGGGCGCAGACTACACCGAAATCATGGCCGACTGCGAGGCCCTAATCGCCCATATCCATGAGGCGACCGCAGGCCCCAACCCGCGGCTGCGTTACCAGGGCATGGAAGTTGATCTTACCCCGCCGTGGGACCGGATCAGCGTGCGGGAGGCGTTTCTGTGCCACACCGGCCTCGACATCGAGAGCGTCTGGGAGAGAGATGCGCTCGCGATAGAGATGGAGCGCCGTGGATATGCGCCCGGCGACTCGCCCTGGGATGAGTTGCTGACCCAGCTTTTTGCCAACGAGGTCGAGCCGCATTTGGGGCGCGGCAGGCCGACCATCTTGTATGACTATCCGCTGCCGATGGCGGGGCTGGCGCACCTGGCGCGCGACACGCGCTATGCCGAGAGGTTCGAGTTCTATATCGCGGGGCTGGAGCTGGGCAACGCCTTTTCGGAGCTGACCGACCCCGATGAGCAGGAAGCACGCCTAGCCGCCGACCGGGAGATGCGGCGTCGCCTCGGCAAGAAAGACTTCGCGCCGGACGACGACTTCCTGGCCGCGCTCCGCGCCGGGATGCCGCCCGCCGGTGGGATAGCCGTCGGCGTGGACCGGCTGATCATGCTGTTCGCGGACGTGGCCTCGATCCACGACACGCTATGGATGCCTGGGCGCGAGCTGTTCGGCCCGGCTACTTCGGAGGATTAACCTAATGGCACGTATCTCTGTGGATCAGTTCAAGCGCGGCATGACGGTCATCTTCAACGACCAGCCGCACCAACTTACCGAGGTCGAGTTCGTGAACCCCGGCAAAGGCTCGTCGTTCTATCGAACGACGCTCAAAAGCCTCAAGACCGGGCGCGTCGTTGACTTCACGTTCAAGTCGAACGAGTCGCTCGAAGATTACGAGGTATACACTCACGAAATGCAGTACCTCTACAACGACGGCTCAGATTACCACTTCATGCGCCAGGACACGATGGACCAGCATGCGGTCCCGAACGCCGTCTTGGGCAAAGCCGCCGACTTCCTCGTTGAGGGCGATGTCTACCAGATCGTGATGCACGGCGAGGAGGCGCTCGGCATCAAGCCGCCGAAGCGCGTGGTGCTCACCGTGACGACCGCCGAGCCTGTTGTCAAGGGGTCAACCGTGTCGGGAGTGAACAAGAGCGTCGAGCTGGAGAACGGGGTCTCGGTCTCGGTGCCGGGCTTCATCAAAGAGGGGGACAAGATCGCGGTCAACCCCGAAAACGGCGAGTATATCGAGCGGGTCTAGGGCTGCTCTGGAGGAGCATCGCCTTTGAGCGCCTGGAAGACTCTGCTTTCGAGCAGATCAAGGTCGTAGGGCTTTTCGACGAAGCAGTACGCACCGGCGGCGAGCACGGACGCGCGCTCGGAGGGCAGCCGCGAGCCGGAGACGACGATCACCGGCACGTTTGCGAGGCGGGGATCGGCACGCATGGTTTGCAGCAGGCTCAATCCACCGTGCGGCGGGATATGGAGGTCGAGCAGCACCAGATCCGGCCGGCGGTCGAGCGCGAGGGCCATCGCGGAGTTGCCCTCTGCGGCCTCGCGCAGATCGCAAGCGAGAAAATCGGCGAAAAACTCGCGGAGCATCAACCTCTGCTCGGTATTGTCTTCGACGAGCAGCAAAACCGGCAGTGGGGTAGGCGCGCTGTCTGCCATCCGTGGGGCCTCCGGTATACGTTATTTAGGTGAGACCCTCCCCGACAGACAGACGGTCGGGGAGGGGTTAATGGCCGCGACTACGGATACATTATACACCAGCCTGGTATAGAGTCAAGCGCGTACTGGTATGCCCACATCATTCAGAGGAGCGAAAATGGATAACATGGGATGGTGGTCGTACATACGCTACGACGAACAACAGGACAAACCGACTATCAGCATGGCCCTGCTGAGGCGCGTCGGCGGATATGCTGCGCCTTATCGGGGCCGGATCTCGATCATGCTCTTTACGATCATCGGCATCACTCTGCTTTCGCTGATCCCGCCGCTGCTCTTCCGCGACCTGATCGATCACGCGCTGCCCGGGCACGACGCTACCCGGCTCGACCTGCTGGCGCTCGGCATGGTGCTGGTGCCCCTGGCGAGCGGCGGCCTCGGCCTGGTCCAACGCTGGCTCAGCTCGCAGATCGGCGAGGGGGTGATCGCCGACCTGCGGGTAAGCCTCTTCGCCCACCTCCAGCGGATGTCGCTGCGCTTCTTCACCAACACCCGCACCGGCGAGCTGATGTCGCGGCTGAACAACGACGTGGTCGGCGCGCAGCGCGCGGTCACGAGCACCATGCTGAACATCGTCTCGAACGTGATCAGCCTGGTGAGTGTGCTCGGCATCATGCTGTTCCTCGAGTGGCGGCTGACGCTGCTCTCGGTGGTGCTGCTGCCGATCTTCATCTTCCCGGCGCGGCGCGTCGGCCACACCCTGCGGGCGATCATACGTCGCCAGCTCACGCTCAACGCCGAAATGAACGCCCTGATGAACGAGGATCTCAACGTCAGCGGGGCGCTGCTGGTCAAGCTCTTCGGGCGCATGGACGACGAAAACACCCGCATGACCGAACGCGCCCACGGCGTGCGCGACGCCGGCATCCGGCAGTCGGTGGTCTCGCAGGGGTTCTTCCTCGGCCTCGGCCTTGCGAGCGCCGGGGGCACCGCGCTGGTCTTCTGGGTCGGCGGCCACCTTGTCCTGAGCGGCGTGTTCACCATCGGCACCGTCGTCGCGTTCAGTACTTACCTCGGCCAGCTTTACGGCCCGCTGACCTCGATCACGAACTCCCGCCTCGAGTTCGCCACCTCGCTCGTCTCGTTCGAGCGCGTCTTCGAGGTGCTGGACCTGCCGGTGGAGATCCATGACAGGCCGGGCGCGGTCTCGCTCGGCGAGGTGAACGGCGCGGTCGAGTTCGATCACGTCAGCTTCGCATACCGGAACGCCGGAGAGGGTGCCGGCAACCCCGTCGAACTCAGCAAGGTGCAGCGAATGGGCCAGATCGAGGTGCTCAAGACGCGCTCCGGCGGCTCGTCCGTCGCCGTTGCCCAGTCGCCGGACGGGAAGGGGAACGGCTCGAACGGCGCGGCGAAAGAGGCTGCGCCGCCTCCAGAAGCAGCCGAGCAGGGACCGCGCTATGCCTTGCAGGATGTCTCCTTCAAGGTGCAGCCGGGGCGGCTCGTCGCCCTCGTCGGCCAGAGCGGGGCCGGCAAGACGACGATCACCTACCTGCTGCCCCGCCTCTACGACGTGACCTCCGGCAGCATCTGCGTGGACGGCCACGACATACGCGATGTAACGCTCGATAGCCTGAGCGAGAGCATCGGCATGGTCACGCAGGAGAGCTACCTCTTTCACGACACGATCCGCGCCAATCTCCTCTACGCGCGCCCCGACGCTACGGTGGCCCAGATCGAGGCAGCCTGCCGCGCCGCCAATATCCACGACTTCATCGCCGACCTGCCCGACGGCTACGAAACCATCGTCGGCGAGCGCGGCTACCGGCTCTCCGGCGGCGAAAAGCAGCGGATCGCCATCGCGCGCGTCATCCTCAAAGACCCGCGTATCCTGGTGCTCGACGAGGCGACCTCCGCGCTCGACAGCCAGACCGAGGCGCTGATACAGGAAGCCCTCGAGCGCGTCATGGAAGGCCGCACCAGCCTGGTCATCGCCCACCGCCTCAGCACCATCCTGGCCGCCGACCTAATATTGGTGCTACAGGCCGGCCGCCTGGTCGAGCAGGGTACCCATGCCGAGCTGCTGGCGCAGGGCGCCGTCTACGCCAGCCTCTATCAGACGCAATTCAGGCACGCCCCCGGCGGCTACTTATACGCAAAGGACATGGCGGAGCAGAAGGTGCCGGTGGAGGAGGTCGCTCTGTAGCAGCCTCTCCCCTACCCAGACTATGGACACGAACAGACCCAACATACCGAAGCCAAACCCGGACCTCGGTCACGTCGGCCAGATGGTTTTCGCGTCCGATGGGCGGGCGCGGGGACTTGTGTGGGCCGGTGTGCGGTATGCTATCCTCGGTGACGCAGAGGCCCAGCAGGCTGTCGGGGAGGTCGCGCGCCGAGCCAACCTCTATATAGACCCCGCCACTCTCGAGCTTTTCGACCAAGACCGCCGCCCCATCGGGCGCGCTTCTGCTGGCTGAGAACCGCAAATTTCACAATTTCGTGAAACTATTGACATTTCTATACCCTCGCGCTATAATTTAGATGCATTGTGATTCGATCCGGCACGAGGAGGTCTGAAATGGTAGCTAGTGTTGTTGCTTTGGAAATGACGGCGGGCACGAGTGTGAAATCGCTGCTGGCACCGATCAAGGCCGAGTTGGACGCGGTCGAGATCCGCCTGCGCTCGACAGATGAAGATGAGTTTCCCCTGCTCCACCTTGCGCTCGACCGCGTCTTCGGCAGCGGTGGCAAGCGCCTCCGTCCCGCGTTGGCGATATTGGGCACCCAGGCTGGACCCCAGCCGGTGGAGACCCGGCGCGCCGTCGCCCTCGGCGCAGCGATGGAGACCCTGCATACCGCCAGCCTTGTGCATGACGACTTGATCGACAACGCTTTTGTTCGGCGCGGCCTGCCGACACTTAACGCCTGGATGACCCCCGCAGCCACCGTGCTGGCCGGAGACTTTCTCTTTGCCCGCGCCGCCGTCTTGATCACCGAAACCGAGCATGTCGGCGTGATCGCCCGCTTCGCCGACAGCCTGCGCCAGCTTTGCGACGGCGAGTTGCGGCAGCTATTCCGCAACACACTTGTCACGATCCCCGGCCTCGCCCGCAGTCTCGGCATAGACCTGCCCGGCCAGGAAGGCTCGCTGCCCACGCCCTCTATCGCCACTGTGGAAGATGCGCTTGCGATATTGCCGACCGAGGAGGACTACGAGCGGCGGATCACCGGCAAGACAGCCGCGCTTTTTGCCACATCGGCACAAACCGGCGCTATGCTCTCCGGTGCCGGACCCGATGCGGTCGCCGCGCTTGGGCGCTACGGCCTCTGCCTGGGCCGTGCCTTCCAGGTGGTAGACGATGTGCTTGACTTCACCAGCACCGAAGCCGAACTCGGCAAGCCGGTCGGCAGCGACCTCCGCCAGGGCCATATCACACTGCCCGCGATCCGCTTCGCACAGTCCCACCCCGCCGAGTGGCACGCCTGGGTGCAACGCATCCCGCAGCTGGTCAAGGGCAGCGACTACATCTTCGGCGAGGCTCCCGAAGGCTCCGGCCGGTCGAGTTCGACCCCCGCCCAGGAGACGGCCCTCGGTGAGCTGACCGCCCGTATCGCCTCCTCGGACGGCGTGCGCCTCGCGCTCTCCGCCGCCGCAGATTACGCCCGCGAAGCCCAGGACGCGCTCGCCGCAATCCGCCCCAGCCACGCCCGCACGATCCTGCATGACCTGGCCGAGTACGTCGTAGAACGCTCCTGCTGATCGGTCGTCTACTTTGGCGGGACCGGCGTTCCCAGGCGACGCCCGGTGTTGGCCTGGTCGGGCGGTGCTTCGTCGTAGCCGACGTACCCGCTCGACGACGGCATCACATACGCGCTATAGCCGAAGATGTACTTCTGGATATGCGCGTAGTCGTCGGGCGGCAGCTTGCGCTCCAGGAACAGGAGCATCGTGTAAGCTATCTTCTCCGACGATGCCCAATCCATCGAAGCGGTCTCGTAAATATCCCTAACCAATTCTTGCAGCATCTGCGGACTCCTCTGGCTCTGGTCGGCACGGGCAAGGTAACTGCCCCTCTGCGGCTATAGTACCCCAAACGCGGAGGTGCGTCAAGCCAGGGTAGTGCGTGGTGCGTGGCGCGGAATGGCTATAGACAACCTGTGCTTCCAGGGTGTAAAATGGCGGAGGATAGGAGGTGTTGCCGTGAGCACAAAGCAGAAAGCCACCGTCGAGGACTTGTACCATGTCCCCGATGGCCGCAAGGCCGAACTCGTGAATGGAGAGGTTGTGCTGATGAGTCCGACGGGTAAAGATCCCGGATACGCAGGCGATGCGATCCTGGTGTCGCTCTGGGCATATGCACAGCGCATGGGAACCGGGCAGGCAGTAGGGGACAACAAAGGCTTCCGTGTCAACCTGCCGAAACGGCAGTCGTTCAGCCCCGACGCCGCTTTCTACCCCGGAGACCCCGAAGGTATGGAGTTTTTCGAGACGGCACCGATCTTCGCGGCCGAGGTCCGCAGCGAGAATGACTACGGACGCGCCGCCGAACGCGAGATGGCCGACAAACGCGCCGATTACTTCGCGGCGGGCACCCTCGTCGTCTGGGACGTGGACCTGCGCTCCGAGGATGTGGTCCGCGTCCATCGCGCAGCCGACCCTGCCCACCCCACGGTCTACCGGCGCAGCGAGATCGCCGAGGCCGAGCCTGCCGTGCCCGGCTGGACGATGCCCGTGGAGGATCTCTTCAGGCAGAAGCGCAAGCCATGAGCAGCATGACCGATCCCGACATCAGCCCGATCCCGGTCGGGCACGATAGCGGCTCGCCGGAGATCGCATGGCGGCCCAGCCAGGCGTATTTCGACCGCAGTCGCCTGCTGCGCTTCATGCAGCGCCACGGCATCGCCTCCGTCGAAGAGCTGATGGCCCGCTCCACCGGCGACATAGAGTGGTTCTGGGATGCCGTGGTGAAGGATCTCGAACTCGAGTGGTTCGCGCCCTATGAGAAGATCGTGGACCTCTCTCACGGCATCGAGTGGCCCCGCTGGTTCCCCGGCGGGCGCTACAACTACGTCCACGACGCCGTGGATAAGCACGCCCTCCGCCTACGCCCCCAGACCATCGCAGCCACCTGGGAGGGCGAGGACGGCGAAACCCGGATGCTGACATACGAGGATCTCTACTGGCAGGTGAACCAGGCCGCGAACGCGCTCAAGTCGCTCGGCATCGGCAAGGGCGACCGCGTGGGCATCTTCATGCCGATGCTGCCCGAAACAGTTGTCGCCGTGCTCGCGGTCTCGAAGATCGGCGCTGTCTACATCCCGATCTTCTCCGGCTACGGCGCCGCCGCAGTCTCCGCCCGGCTCACCGACTGCGGCGCGAAGCTGCTGGTCACGGCGGACGGGTTCTACCGGCGCGGGTCTGCAGTGCCTATGAAGCAGACCGCCGACGAAGCCGCCTCCGCCGCGCCGACCGTCGAGCACACGCTGGTCGTGCAGCGGCTCGGCGGCGAGACGCCCTGGACGCCGGGCCGTGACCTCTGGTGGCACGAGACCGTGATGGGCCAGAGCAACGAATGTCCGACAGAGGAGACAGACGCCGAAGATCCCTACATGATCATCTACACATCGGGCACCACCGGCAAGCCGAAGGGCGCCGTTCATACCCACTGCGGCTTCCCTATCAAGGGCGCGCAGGACATGGCCCAGAGCTTCGACGTGCAGCCCGGCGACACCATGTTCTGGATCACCGATATCGGCTGGATGATGGGGCCGTGGGCGATCTCCGGCACCCTCATGCTCGGCGCGACGCTCTGCCTCTACGAGGGGCTGATCAGCTACCCAGAGCCAGATCGCGTCTGGCGGCTCGTCGAGCAGCACCGCGTCACCCATCTCGGCATCTCACCTACCGCAGTCCGCTCGCTCATGGGACAGGGCGACCACTGGGTACAGGACCGCGACCTCAGCAGCCTGCTCTTTTTCTGTAGCAGCGGCGAACCCTGGAACCCCGACCCCTGGCGCTGGCTGCTCAACGTGGCCGGAGGCGGGACACGCCCGATCATCAACTACTCCGGCGGCACCGAGATCTCCGGCGGCATACTCTCCTGCCTGCCGATCCTGCCCCTGAAGGCGTGTTCGTTCAACGCGCCGGTGCCCGGCATGGCCGCAGACGTGGTGGACGCCGAGGGCAACCCGCTGCGCGGCGCAGTCGGCGAGCTGGCGATACGCGCCCCCTGGCCGGGCATGACGCGCGGCTTCTGGCAAGACCCCGACCGCTATATTGACGCCTACTGGTCGCGTGTGCCCGGCGTCTGGATACACGGAGACTGGGCGCAGATAGACGCCGACGGCTTCTGGTACATACTCGGCCGCTCCGACGACACGATCAAGGTCGCCGGCAAGCGTGTCGGCCCCGCCGAAGTCGAGTCGGCTGCCGTCTCCCACCCCGCCGTCGCCGAGGCCGCCGCCATCGGCGTGCCCGACGAGCTGAAAGGCGAGGCGGTCGTCGTCTTCGCCATGCTCCGCCCCGGCAACGCCCCCAGCGAGGCCCTGCGCGGCGAGATCGAGGCGGCGATTGTGAAGCAGCTCGGCAAGTCGCTCAAGCCGAAGGCGGTGAAGTTCGTGGGCGACATCCCCCGCACCCGCAACGCCAAGATCCTCCGCCGCCTGGTCCGCAAGCACTACCTCGGCGAACCCCTCGGCGACACCTCGGCGCTGGAGAACCCCGCCGCGCTCGACGAGATCGCCGCAGCCCAGTGAACCCGCTCGTGCTATTCGCCGCCATCCTGCTGCTGACCGTCGGCGGTCTCACCCTGCTGGCGTCCCGCCGCTTGCAGGCGGCGAGCGGCCTTCCCCGCGCGCGCATCGTCTACACCGACACCGGCGCGAACGAACGCGCTGGCGAGACCATGTTTTCGCGCCGCCACGGGCTTGCCCGCAAGCCCAACCACCCTCCCGAGGACCAAGGCAGGAGCATCCCTGTCGCGGTGAAGCCGACCCACCGCACCCCCAAACC
>JBPCPV010000035.1:0-23879 GCA_050998805.1 Chloroflexia bacterium
CCTTTTTCTCGTTGCGTGGTTTTTACGGTGTGTACCTCCGGTGCTCCACCCTCGCTCCCCCTCTCAGATTCGGCGGGGAGACACACCAGCGGTCCCTGTGGATTGCCGAGGCCAAACTGGGCTTGTAGAGCCTGATAGGCCGAGTTCAACAGAGCGACAGATCTGTACATGGTCGGTGCGGCTCCCTTTGCACTATGAAGCGGAGCGGCAGGACGCAGACACTCCGCATGTGCGGGAGTTATGAACGGATGTCAGCGATCCTCCGCGTCCACTCGTACCTCCCGTCGACAGCAAAATCTTGCCCCAAACCCCAGGCATAGCGTATAATTGGGTGTAAATTGCCCACATCATACCCATACTGGAAAGATGACTCATGCCCGTACTTGTGAACCCGAAAACCTGCCTCGACCGCGAACATTGCTTCGCCGCGTCCGGCTGCCCGTATGCGGCGTATAGCCATAACCCCGAGGCCAAGACCTGGGAAGTGGACGCCGCCATCTGCGGCGACTGCCCCGGCCCATGCCTCAACTTCTGCGACGCCGACGCCGTGGTCTGGCGCGACAACCTCTTCGAGCTTGACCTGCTGCGCGGGCAGCTTGCCGGCACGCTGACCGCCGAGGAAGTGGCGGAGAAGCAGGCCGCCCGCCGCGAGGAGGAAGCCGCCCGCGCCCGCGAGGAAGCCGCAGGCAAAGCCACAACCATCGTTGAAGTCACCACTGCCAACTTTCAGGCCGAGGTGCTTGACGCCGAGTTGCCTGTGCTGATGGACTGCTGGGCGGACTGGTGTGGCCCCTGCAAGCAGTTCGCGCCGACCTTCGCCGCATACGCCGCCAATAACACCGGCACCGTTAAGTGCGTCAAGCTGGACACCGAAAAGGAGAAAGCCCTCGCCCGCAGCCTCGGCATCACAGCTCTGCCGACGCTCGTGATGTTCTACAAGGGGCAGCTTATGGACGGCGCGCAGGGTGCGCTCTCCGCCCAGCAGTTGGAGACCTGGACGACATCCCGCCTTGCCGCGATCCGCAAACTCTATCCCGAAGAGCCTACCGCCGTTCCTGAGGAACCGGCACCGGCAGCCCCCAAACCCAACAAGCAGAAGCCCCAGATATATTTGCCATGATCCACGGAGGAGAACCCGACAGTGATGAGAATGCCGCGCTATGATATCCGAAACGACGGAGTCGGCCCTTACGCCACCTTCTACTGCGACGCTTGTCGCCGCGAGTTCCGCAGTACGCCGAGTATAGGCGACACTATCGCGAAAGATGTCGGCAGGTCGGCGCTTGGTGGACTGCTGCGGAACATCCCGGTCGTCGGCTGGGACATCGCAGACAACATGCAGGACTCCCGCTACTCGGCGCACATGAGCGGACAGCAGTTGGACGGCGCGTGGCAGCAAATCCAGCAGAACTTCCACGAGTGTCCCACCTGCGGCAAGGTTGTCTGCACCAGCGACTGGGATGCGCTCGGCAACAGTTGTATCGAGGACAGCCCCCGCCGCGCCGAGATCGCGAGGGCGCAGGCCGAGCAGGCCGCCGGAATGGTACAGGGCTTCGCGTCTGCCCTCGGGCTGGGAGGGGCGCTGCAAAACGCAGGCCAGGCCGCCAGCGCCGCCGCGGCCGCCATGCCCCGTTGCGGGCAGTGCGGCACGGTCGTCGGCCCGGGCGTCAAGTTCTGCCCTCAGTGCGGCGGTGCCATCATCCAACCCGGCGGCGCATCGGCATCTGCCTCGTCCCCGCAGCCCACCTCCTGCCCTAATTGCGGCTCGCCGGTGGCCGGAAAGTTCTGCGGGGCGTGCGGAAGCAAAGTAGGCTGACGCGGAGACGCTTCACCCGCTGATGTCTTTCCCGCCCGCGTGTTCGCCGCCGAGTTGTTCAGCGATGTCTCGAACCGCACGCGCATTGGCATCCGGCGTGTCTACCTGGATCGAGCAAGCGGGGCCGAGTATCCAGCGGCGACCGGAGGTTTGCACGTCTGCGATGCGTGCCTCTGCTTTGATGTGCGCCGCGTCCCCGGAGCGCAGGGTTTCGTTCGTCAGCCCGCCGATCACTGCCTTCTCGGTCCTCTCCTGGACCTCGCGCAGCGACTGGTTGCCTGGGGAGCCGACCGCCCAGTTGATCGCATGAACCGGATAGTCGAGCAGGTCGAAGAGCAGGTTGTTGTCCTTGCAGACGTGCAGCACGTTGAAGCTGGCCCCTTGTGCCGCCTCCAGCACCCGTAGGTCGTAGGGCTGTCCAAACTCCGCGTACTCTTCGGAGGTCAGCGTATCCCGCGTGGCCCACTCGGTAGTTGCGAAGAAGATGCCGTCCGCGCCCGACTTCAGCAGCTTGCCGACGAACTCGGTGAACGTAGCCGTGATCACTTCGAGTGCGCCGTGTAACGCATGCGGATCGCTCCGCATGATCTCGACAAGCTGCCGGCCATCGCTCACCAGGTCTCCGGCGATGGAGAGCGGGCTGAACACCGTTTCGAGCGCGTAGACAGTCCCCCCTAGCGCCTCGCATATCCGCTCCATCACCTCAAGCTGCTCGCCGAGCGGTCCCGAGTCGAGCGGCAACGGGCCGAGCTTCGCCAGGTCGGCAGAGGTGTGGACCGGCACATCTGTGACGACCGGCTTAACCAGCGGCTGACCGCTGAACTTCAGCTTGACGCCCCATCCCTCAACATGGTAGGAAGCGCGGGGGTTGACCTTCATCCAGTCCCAGTCATACTTCGTCTGCCAGGCGAGCATCGCCCCCGCCAGCCCCTCGGCGGTCTCTTCGGCCTCGTAGAAATGCCGCCAGAGGCTCACCGGCACCCTGTCAACCGGCTCGTTTCGCACCGCCGCGTCGATCCGTGCCTTTTTGGTCATAGTGTTCATTGCAGATCTCCTTTGTCGCCTAATCTGTTGCCCTGTGGACCCAGCATACGCCAGCAGGATTTGTACCACGCCACGCCGGCAACCTTCTGCCGCCTCGGACGTTACACTATATAGAGGCACGTTTTTTGCCTAGACATTTGTTTGTCACATGTAGTATAAGGAGGATCGAGATGATATTCCGACATTTCATATCACGGCGCTTCCTGCCGGCCCTCGCTCTGGCCGCGATGTTGGTGCTGCCGCTGGCCGGGACCGCTCCGGCATCTGCTGCGCCGCCCGCTCAGACGCCCCTGCCGACGGATCGCGTCCCCGACCCGCACCTCGACGGGGTGCTCTATTTCCCGCAGACCGGCCACACTCTGCGCGGCACGTTCCGCAAGTTCTGGGAGAACCACGGCGGCCTCGCGCAGTTCGGCTACCCGATCACCGAGGAGTTCGTGGAGCCGGGCGGCCCGACTCTCCACCTGCCGCCGACGGTGCAGTTCTTCCAGCGCAACAGGTTCGAGCATCATACTGAGTACGCAGGCACCGACGCCGAAGTTCTGCTCGGCCTGCTCGGTGTAGAGTTCCACACGCCCGACCCGCCGGCACCCGAGCAGGCAAACCCGGCGAACCACTACTTCTCGCAGACCGGCCATAACGTCGGCCCCATATTCTACAACTACTGGAACACCCACGGCGGGCTGGCGATCCACGGCTACCCGATCAGCGAAGCGTTCAACGAAGTCAACCCGATCGACGGCAAGAACTATCTGGTGCAATACTTCCAGCGGTCGCGCTATGAGTACCACCCTGAGATGAGTCCTTCCTCACAGGTGTTGCTCGGCCTGCTCGGCACGCAGCTCGCCCAGAAGAGGGGCTATTTCGGCAGCGGAGGCTCCGGCGCAAACGTCTACCCGCCATTCGGACACGCGGCCGACTTCTCTTGGATATCCGGCCAGGTGACCTACACACGCATCCAGGGCGGCTGCACGTTCATCCGGTACGGCACCGCCAACGATGAGCTAGTCCAGCCCGACGGTCCCGGCTGGAACCCGTCGGCGGACAATGCCGCCACCGCGAATGGTGCCCATGTGATACTCTTCGGCCACTTCAACTACCCTGGCCAGCCGTCGCAGGTCTGCCCCGCGCGAGCCTACTGGGTTGACCACATACAGCTGAACAATACACCATAGAGAGGAATGAGCGTGACTAAATACCGACCGCTGTTGCTGCTGATAGGGGCCATGATGATGCTGTCGGGCTGTGGGCAAGCTGGGCAACCAGCGACGGCCACGCCCGGCGAGAGCGGCACGCCGACCGAGCCGCCCGCATCCGCCGCGAACACGCCCGCAGCGGTCGGGGCCACGCCTGCGGGCCAGGGCGGGGCGGTTGTCGTAGGCACCTCGAGCTCATCGGGACCGATAACCGGCCCGCCCCTGCGCGACATGACGCCGGGCGTCGTCACGCCCGGCAGCGCCCGCCCCGTCATGACGCCCGGCTCGGATAAGACGGTCACTGCGACGAGGGCTGACGACGGTCGGTCGGTGTCAATCGCCCCCGGCGATACACTCAAACTCGCCCTGACCCCCGGCCTCGATTGGACGATAAGCGTGTCCGACCCCGCCGTCCTGCAACCGCAGGGGCCGGGCGCGCTTGTCGGGGGCGTCGGGCAGTATACGGCGCGGAACGCGGGCAAGACAGCGCTAACCGGCGTGGGCGACCCGCCATGCCGCAAGGTCACCCCACCCTGCGGCGCGCCCTCTCAGATCTTCACCCTCATCATCAAGGTGCGCTGACCCGATGCCGCACGCCGACGCGCGCAGGCTGCCTACGCCCTGGCTGACAGCCTACACTCTGCTCGTACTCGGCGGCAACGGCTATGTGCTGCGGCTGCTGGCCCGCGACGCGCCACAGATACCGATGCGCCGCGCCGTAGCCGCCGGGCCGGGCGTGCAGGCCGATCCGCCGCCGGGCGGTGCCGGAGAGTGGCCGTTCGTCTCGGTCATCGTGCCGGCTCGCAACGAGGAGCGCAACCTGCCCAACCTGCTGCCCAGCCTGCTCAATCTGAGCTACCCGCCCGCCCGCCTCGAAGTGATCGTCGTGGACGACCAGTCGGAGGACCGGACGCCGGAGATCCTGGCCGAGTTCGCAGCCGCCTACCCGCAGTTGCGCGTCGTGCGTGGAGCATCGCTGCCCGACGGCTGGAAGGGCAAACCCTGGGCGATGCAGCAGGGCGCGGAGGCTGCACACGGCGAGTGGCTGCTGTTCACCGATGCCGACACCGTGCATGGCCCCGACAGCCTCGCCTCAACCATCTCGGCTGCCATAGAGCTGGACGCCGACCTCTTCACGATCGGCACCGAGCTTGTGCTCGGCGGCCCCGCCGAGAGGCTGATCATGCCGGTGGTTCACCTCGGCATCCTCATGTTCTACCAGCCGTCCGCGGTCAACGACCCCGAGAACCCGACCGCCATAGCCAACGGCCAATACCTTCTCTTCCGGCGGCAGACATGGGACGAGATCGGCGGTGCCGAGCGCGTGCGGAACGACATCGCCGAAGACCTCGAACTCGGCCGCCTCGTCAAGCGCGAGGGATACCGCCTCTACCTGGCCGACGGGCGCGGCATCGTTCGGGTACGGATGTACCAGGACTTCGCCGATGTGTGGCAGGGCTGGCGCAAGAACGTGCTGCTCGCGCTCAGGAAGCAACCGGCGATGGGCACCCTGCAACTAGCCACGCTCGCAGGCGCGCTCACGCCTTTCGTGCTGCTCGGCCTGTACGGCGGGCGCTTCCTCCGCGACGGCAGACCGGCCAACCGCGCATCGCTCGCGCTTGTGGGGGCGCAGGTCGGCACGTTGCTGCTCGTCAAGCGCAGGATCGATGCGATCCTCGGCGTGCCTGTCGGCTGGACCTTCACCTTCCCGATCGGTCTGTTGCTTCTCGCGGCCATCCTGCTCGATAGCCTCCGCCTGCTGGTCAACGGCCGGGGCGTCACCTGGAAAGGCCGGTCTTACACCGCGTAGAGGAGGGGCAAAGCCTCATGGACCCACGATTCCTGGCGTTCCTCGCGCTGGCCGCCCTGCTGACGATCACACCGGGGGCCGACACCGCGCTCGTGACGCGCAACACCCTCCGCTATGGGCGCACCGCCGCGCTCTTCACCACGCTCGGCATCTCGCTGGGGCTGAGCGTCCACGCCACGCTCTCCGGCCTCGGCCTGTCGGTCATACTCAAGCAATCGGCGACGGCCTTCGAGGCGGTGAAGCTCGTCGGCGCAGCCTACCTCATCTTCCTCGGCGTCCGCTCCCTCCTCGAAGCCCGCCGTATGCCCAGCGGCCAGCGATCAGCCGTCAGCGATCAGCAGTTAGTATCCGGTAAGCGGCAACCGGCAGATAGGCATGTCGCTCGTGGCTGCTTCATGCAGGGCCTGCTCACGAACGTGCTCAACCCGAAGGTCGCGCTCTTCTATCTGACCTTCCTGCCGCAGTTCATCTCGCCCGGAGAGCCGGTCTTGCAGAAGTCGCTGCTGCTCGCAGGCGTCCACATCTGCATGGGGCTGGCCTGGCTCTCGGCCTACGCTTATCTCCTAAGCCGCATTAGCGCCGTGATGCTCCGCCCCACGGTCAAGCGCCGCCTCGAGCAGGTGACTGGCGGCATGTTGCTGGCGCTCGGCATCGGGCTGGTCTGGGAGCGGCAGTAGCGGCCGGTTCCCTGTGGTATAATGCGGTGAAAGGAACAGCGCCTCATGCCCACCGAGAACACCGCACCCTACACCATCGGCCTCGCGCAGATAAACCCCGCGCTCGGCGATGTCGGGCGCAACCTGGCGAAGCACCACGACTACATCGAGCGCGCCGCAGCCGAGGGGGTGGACATGCTCGTCTTCCCCGAAACAAGCCTCACCGGCTACTACCTGCAAGACCTCACCGCCGACGTGGCGATGCGCGTAGATGCCCCACCATTGCGCGAACTCGCCACGTCGGCAGCTGAACGGGGCATGGACCTCTGCGTCGGCTTCATCGAGGAGGACGCCCGCTACATCCACTACATCAGCCAGGCGTACTTCAGCGGCGGCGAACTCGTCCACCTCCACCGCAAAGTCTACCTGCCGACCTACGGCATGTTCGACGACCTCCGTTACGTCGGCTTTGGCCGCCAGATCCGGGCCTTCGACACCCGCTTTGGCCGCCTCGGCCTGCTGATCTGCGAAGACTTCTGGCACATCTCGTCGCCCTACATCCTCTGGCAGGACGGGGCCGACACACTGCTGCTCGTCTCAGCGGGGCCGGGGCGGGGCGTCAAGCCAGGCGACGACTATCTCGACACGACCTACGACCTCAACCTGGCGCACCGCATGTTCGCCGAGTTCTTCACGACCTACGTGATCCACTGCAACCGCGTCGGCTACGAAGACGGCATCGCCTTCGCCGGATACAGCGGCGTCGTCGGCCCCGACGGTGCCGAGCTTGCGCGCGGCCCCCACTTCGACGAGGCGCTCGTCACGGCGCGGATCGACCCCGCCGCGATCCGCTGGAAGCGCCGCAGCCTGCCACTCCTCCGCGACGAGAAGCCCGACCTGGTGCTGCGTGAGCTGGAGCGGATCGTGCGGGGGAGGGATAGGTAATGGCGTTGCCTGCACCCCGGCGCGCAAACGTGTATAATGGATTCAGAGAAAAGGAGCGCCCTGAATGCCATCTCGTAAAACGCCTCAACAATTCCCGCTCGCAGAAGTCTTCGGCTTCCCGCCAGGCAACGCCACGCAAGAGGCTGAGCGATACAGACACAACAAATGGTGTCCGTTCAATAATCCCACCGGACCGAATTGCACCAAAGACAGCATAGAAAACCCGCTCGGTGTCTGCTCCATCATGCACGCCGGTAGCCCGACAATTACCTGCCCCGTGCGCTTTCGCCAGGACTGGCGCATCATAGACGACGCTGCTGCGTTTTTCTTTCCCGACCGCTCAATGAATCTCCCCGCTCCCCGGATGCTGTCTGAGGTGCCTCTGAAAGACGCGAAGGGCAAGTCGGCAGGCAATATTGACATGGTGCTGGTCACTCTGGATGACACCGGAGTTGTGACCGACTACGGGGCACTTGAAATCCAGGCCGTTTATATCTCGGGCAACGTTCGGGGGCTGTTCAAGCGTTACATGGAAGATCCAGCGAATTATGACGGCACATGGAGTGGCTGGCAGGTGCCCAATCTGCCCCATCCCGATTATCTCTCTTCCTCGCGCAAGCGCCTCGCGCCCCAGCTACTATTCAAGGGCGGAATCCTTAATGCCTGGAAACGAAAAATGGCCGTCGCGGTCCAGCGCAGCTTCTTCAGGACTTTGCCGCATCTCGAAGCGGTGGCACAGGAGGACGCGCAGCTGGCGTGGCTGGTATATGATTTGGAACACAAAGCGGATAGAGATCAGCATGACCTTGTCCTGTCCGATGTGGTCTACACGCGCTTCACAGATGCCTTATTCGCTATCACTACCCCGGACATTGGTGAGGAAGGCAAGTTCCTGGCCGACTTGCAAAACCGGGTCAGGGTCAAGAAAACACCTCCCGACGTCCGGGAAGTGGCACCGCCATACGACTTGTCCAGCGTCTAGCTTGGAGTTGTGTTATGAACCAGACTTCTTTCTTGCCCCTCATAGACGAAACCAACGCTGGCGAGGGCATAAACCCAAACGATCGGGATGCTACGTCTCGGCCAATCAACGTCGCCTCAGTCCCCCAGCGCAGCCCCTTCCGCTATCCCGGTGGTAAGACCTGGCTGGTGCCCTATCTCCGTAGCTGGCTGCGTGGTCGCTGCCCCCAGCCTGCCGAGTTTATTGAGCCATTCGCGGGCGGTGGCATTGTCGGCCTGACTGTGGCCGCCGAGAAGCTGGCCGGGCATGTCATGATGGTCGAATTAGATGAGGATGTGGCCGCCGTCTGGGCGACGATCCTACATGACGACGGGGGTGGGGACTGGCTTGCTGAGAAGATCATGCGATTTGACCTGACGCCCGAAACAGTCGCTGAGGCGCTGGCGTTGCCCGCCTCTAGGCTGCGTGAGAGGGCGTTCCAGACTATCTTGAAGAACCGGGTCAACCGGGGCGGCATCCTCGCGGACGGGGCGGGCCGGATCAAGACCGGCGAGGCGAACCGAGGCTTGGCCTCGCGCTGGTATCCTGAGACGCTCAAGAACCGGATTATCGGCATCGTGCTGATACGTGGCCGCATCAGCTTCGTCCGGGGCGATGGGCTGGCCGTGCTCCGGCAAAACTCGCACCGTTCCGATGCCGTCTTTTTCATTGACCCGCCTTACACCGCCGCCGGCAAGCGCGCGGGATCGCGTCTCTATACCCACTCGGAACTAGACCACGTGGCGCTGTTCGAGGTCGCCGGGTCGCTGGCCGGAGATTTCCTGATGACCTATGACAACGCAGCCGGGGTGCGGGAACTGGCGGAGCGCCACGGCTTCGACACGCAGGCGGTGGCGATGAAGAACACTCACCATGAAATGATGACCGAGCTGCTAATCGGGCGTGACCTGAGTTGGGCCCGGCAGCACCCGCAGCATAAAGGAGCCGACCCCCGATGCCCACCCACCTGACCGCAGACACCGTACACGAACGCCTGGCTATCGCGCCCGACCTCACGCGGCGGCTGCTGGTCGAGTTCATCCGCAACGAGACGCGCAAGTTCGGCTTCGAGAAGCTCGTGCTCAACCTCTCCGGCGGGATCGACTCCGCGCTGGCGGCGTATCTGGCGGCTGAGGCGCTCGGCTCCCAGAACGTCTTCGCGCTCATGCTGCCCTACCGCACCTCCTCGCCGGAGAGCCTGGTCGACGCTCGGCTCGTGGCCGCCGACCTTGGCCTGCCCTACGACGTATTCGAGATCACCTCGATGGTCGAGCCGCTCTTTGCCCGCTTCCCCGACATGAGCGACCGGCGCAAGGGCAACGCCATGGCCCGCGCCCGCATGATTCTTCTATTCGATCAGTCGCTGGCCCGTGGGGCGCTGGCGCTCGGCACGTCGAACAAGACCGAGCTGCTCCTCGGCTACACCACTTGGTACGGTGACAGTGCCGCCTCGATCCAGCCGATAGGAGACCTCTACAAGACCCAGGTCCGCGCCCTCTCCCGCGCGGTCGGCGTGCCCGAACCGATCCTCGCTAAGCAGCCGAGCGCCGACCTCTGGCCCGGCCAGACCGACGAGATCGAGCTAGGCATCTCCTACGACGAGGTGGACCAGGTGCTATACCTGTTGGTGGACGAGCGGGTGGACGCCCCGCGCGTGGTTCAGCTCGGCTTCCCCGATGCGCTCGTCTCCCGCGTCCTGGCCCTCGTCAAGGGCGCGCAGTACAAGCGCATGATGCCGGTAGTCGCCAAAGTCGGCTCCCGCACGCCCGGCGTGGACTTCCGTTATCCGCGCGACTGGGGGAGGTAAGGCGTGATCAGAACACCTCCTCCGGCCAGTCTAGCATGATCGCGCGCACCGTCTCGCCCGGCTGCACCAGCGTGCGCGTCTCCTCGACGATCAGCATCGCGTTCGCGCCCGTCAACGAGCTTAGTATGCCGGAGCCTTGCTCTCCGGTGCTGCGCGCGATATACGCGCCGTCGCCGTCCCGAGTGACCACCGCGCGGATATAGTGCTCGCGGCCCGATGTGTTCGGGATCGGCTCTGTGGCCCGCACCATGAGCACCGGGCGCGCCAGGCGGGTGTGACCGAGCATACGCAGGATCGCCGGGCGGCCAAACTGCTCCATGCTCACCAGCGACGCCACGGGGTTGCCGGGCAGCCCCAGCAGCGGCACGCCGCGTATCAGCCCGAAGGCGAGCGGCTTGCCGGGCTTCATCCGTACCTGCCAGAAGTGCATCGTGCCCTCGTGGTCGAGCACATCCTTTACGATGTCGTAGTCACCGACCGACACGCCGGCCGAGGTCACGAACATGTCCGGCCCCTGCTCCAGCCCCTCGTCCACCCGCGCGGTCAGTTCGTCGAGGTTGTCGCGGGCGATGCCAAGCACGAGCGGCACCCCGCCAGCTGCCAGCACCTGCGCCGCCAGACCATAGCTGTTGCTGTTGCGTATCTGTCCAGGCCCAACCGGCGCATCTATCTCCACAAGCTCGTCTCCGGTCGAGAGGACCGCCACACGCGGCCTGCGGTGCGTCTCCACCCGCGCCCGCCCCACCGCCGCCAGCAGCGAAATCTCGTACGGCCGCAGCAGAGCGCCGCGCCTCAGCACCACCTGCCCGTGGCGGACATCCTCTCCAGCCCGCCGCACATTGTCCCCCGCCCGTACCTCCGCGTATAGAAGCACCGACGCCTCAGAAGGCCCGGCATCCGACGCCCAACCCCCGGCATGGGGCGCGCCGGAGTTGAGGGCGTCGCCCTCGCTGGTATCCTCGAAGCGGATCACGGCGTCGGCACCGGGAGGGATGGGAGCGCCGGTCATGATCCGCAGGGTCTCGCCGGAAGCGACGGGGCGGCTCGCAACATATCCCGCAGCAACACTACCGGTGACATGTAGTGAGCGAGGGGCAGAGCGGCTCGCTCCGCGCGTGTCCTCGGCGCGTACCGCGTAGCCGTCCATCGCCGAGTTGGCGAACGGCGGGATGTCGCGGTCGGCGGCGATGTCTTCGGCCAGCACCCGCCCGAGGGCGTCGAGCAGGCCGGTCGGCTCAGGCGGCAACGGCGCGAAGTGATCTAGGATGTATTCCAGCGCCTCGGCTACGGTGATGCTGTTCATGGTTATGGTCCGTCGTCGGCGATTTTGGCGACGAAGGCGCTGCGGTAGCCGTTGATTACGGACTGGAACGGCTTGCCCGCCAGCGGGAAGTCCTTGTTCGGGGCCTCGGCTTCGCCCGCCAGGAAGACATTCCCCGTCGGGTCCACCGCAAAGCTCGACAGGTCATCAAAGCCGCTACCCCCAAAGTAGGTTGAATAGATGAGCGCAGAGGCTTGGGGATTCAGCTTGGTGATGAAGGAGTCGGGGGCCAAGCCGAACTTGCTGCCGGCGTATTTAGCCTGTAACGGCCGGACCATAGGGAAGTCGGGCGAGGTGGTGCTGCCGCCGACATAGATGTTGCCCGCTGCGTCCAAGCCGATGCCCCTCCCCCGATCCCTGCTGGTTCCGCCCAAGAAGCTGGAGAAGAGCAGGGCCGATCCATTGGGGTTCAGCTTGGCGATAAATGCATCGCGCACGCTGTCCATCTCCTGGGCGAACCGGACCCCGCCGTTAAAGGTGGAGTACAACGGTTTGACCAGAGGGAAATCGGGCGACGTGGTGTTGCCGGTGACGAAGGCATCTCCGGCCGTGTCCACGACGATTGCCGCGCCTACGTCGAGCGATTTCCCGCTATTGGGCGGCCCGCCGGCAGCGCCCGCCGCCCCGCCGAGGAAGGTGGAATAGATCAGCCGGCTGCCGTCGGGACTGATTTTGGCGACAAAGGCATCGCCGTCGCCGCCGAGTTTGGACTGGAGCGGGTGGGCCAGGGGAAAGTCGCTGGACAACGTGGCACCGGTCACATAAGCGTCGCCGGAGCTGTCCGCCGCGACTCCGTAGGCCGCGTCGGCATTGGTCCCTCCGAGGAAGGTGGAATAGATCAGTCGGCTGCCGTCGGGACTGATTTTAGCGACGAAAGCATCGCTGGCTGGCGAGGAACCTGCCCCCTTGCTTCCAAAGCCGGCTTGCAGAGCGTGTTCAACAGGAAAATCGGCTGAACTGGTGGTGCCGACCACGTAGGCCGCGCCCTGGCTATCCACGGCGATGTGCAGACCCTCGTCATAATCCTTGCCGCCGAGAAGCGTCGCGTAGACGACCCGCTGCCCGTCGGCGCTCAACTTCATCACAAACGCATCGGCGTCGCCATGCACGTCGGCCTGGATCGCCTTGGCGGTGGTTTGGAAGCCCTGTCGCGCCGAGCCGGTGATGTAGATGTTGCCCTGCCCATCGAGGGCGATGCTCGTGCCGATGGTTTCCGTACCCGACCCGCGATAGCCGGCATAATGCAGGGCGGAGCCGTCCGGCTCGAACCCGGCAACGTAGAGATCCCAGAGGCCGCCGGTTAGGGCAGATTGATAGGCATTTTTCAACGGCAGGTCGGGGGCCGAGGTCATGCCGGTGATGTAGGCACGGCCGGAGGCATCCACCGCGAGCCCTGCAGCGCCGGTACTGTTCCGCCCACCGCTGTCGGTGCTGCCGTAGAGCGTTGAGTAGACCAGCCGAGGGGGCTGGGTATGACCGCCCGAAGCGGAAGCGGGCGGGCCGGGACTTGTCGGCGTCGGGGCGGCGGCACAGCGCACGACCGCCAGTTTGCCGTCGGCAGTCGGGGCAAGGGTCACACCGTGAACGAGGAGTTCACCTTCGCTGAACACGCCCTGCACCGGGAGTGTGGCCTGTAGTTTGTCTATGTGGGCCGCCTGCTCCGCGGCGGTCGTACCCGATAGGATTAGGTGGAGTGTCGGCCCGCCGCCGCCATAGGGCGCGGTTTCCATCCAGACCGAAGCGAGAGGCTGTGCGCCGCCGGTCGGCAAATCAGACAGGAGTGCCGCTTGCACAAGATTAGACTTGTCGGAGCGGAGCGCCAAGTCGGCGACTACCGCCTGGCCGTTGATCAGCACGAAGGGCGCTCGGTCGAAGTAGGGGCTGGCGTTATAACTGAACGCCATCAGTGGGCGCTCGGAGGGGAACGACCCGCCGGGCACAGACCAGCAGGTGTTGACGTCGGCCGCATATACGTTCCGGTGATCGTCCATCCCGTTCGATTTCGTCTTAGGCGGTGTACCTTTGGCGTACCAGAGGTTGAGGACCGCTTGCGGATCGGCCTGCAAGACCCGATGTGTGAGGGGCAGGGCGGCGATGCTCTTCAGCATGGCGGTGAGGGCCGTGCGGTCGAGATCCCAGTAGACGGTCCCTCCGTTGTGGATGACGAACTGCGCGCCTACGGTGTAGCGCACCGGCTTGCCGTCTACCAACGTCTGACCGAACAGCAGAGCCTCGCCGTTGCGGTCGCCGGCCATCGGCGCGGCGACCGTGAGGCTCGCATCGTAGCGCGTGCCGACGAGCAGATGATCGGTCAGCAAGTCGCGGGCGGCCGGATTGGCGGAAAGGGCTTTGCTGATGTCGGGCGGCGGCGGCAGCACGATATAGTCGCGGGTGTTGCCCCAGGTGCCCCAGAGTTCGCCGGCCGTGTCATATGGAGCGCCCTTGCTGGTGCTGAAGTGGGCCAGTAGGGTGTAACGATAGGGCTTGCCCTTTTGCGCTCCGGCTACGGGGCAGGTGAACTCCCACGCGGGGGTTGGCGAGGGACCGCTGGGGCGCACGACTTTCACGCTACACGCCGCAGGCGCGCCGGGGCCGGCGCTGATCTGGATGCTGTCGAGGGCGCTGATCTCACCGGTGTCGATTCTGCTATATTGGCCCTGGGGCTGGATCAGGCCGGTGATTTTGCTGCCGTCGGGGTCGGCGGTGTAGCTGAAGCCGCCTCTGATCGGCAGCAAGCCCCAGAAGCCATAGACGATTTCGGGCGGCAGGCCGTTGGTGGCGAAGTCTACCTGCTCGGCGGCCCGTCCGGTGTTTGGGTCACCGCCGCCGGTGGCGAGCCGACCGCCAAAGAGCTTGCCGAGCGGGCCTGCGACCGCGCCATCATACTGGGCGTAGAGCAGGCCGTTGTAGACCAGATTCCAGGGGCCGTTGCCGGGGTTGCCGGTGCTGGCCGCCGAGAGCAGGAGATGCGTGCCGTCGGTGCCGGTGAGTTCGACCGACCACGAGGGGTAATCGTCGGTCCAGGCGTGGCCGGTCATCAGCATCTGTGCAGGATAGAGATGATCCAGCGAGGCGACCAGCGCCTTCACATCGGCCTGCGGTACGGTCGCTGTGCCCAGCTTGTACTCGTTGCCTTGCCGGGTAATCCGCTCGCTCTGGATTTGAAGGGGAGACCCTAAACCCAGATCGGCATCGCTGTACTCGATGCCAGCCACGATCCAGTCGGGCTTCAGGCGCAGCGCCCCGGCGATGCTGCTCGCTTGAAGCAAGGCGGGCGCGGTGGGGTTCTCCATCTCGACGGTCCACCCGTTCACTCCGGCCGATGCCGCAGGCGTGGGAGTGGCGGCGAGGTTGTTCAGGTCGCAGCCCGCCAATGCCAGTCCGCAGGCGAACAGAGCTAGCAGGAGCCGGGACAATCGCTGCATCATAGTGATCACGGCTGCGCCTCCTTTGCTGGATAAGAGCACTTCATTCTAGCCGATCTTGGCCCGACAATCAAGGGCAGGCCCTCTTGAAGAGTTGAGGCATCTGAATAGCCGTGCCTGCTAGCTGATGAATAGAGAAAAACGCGATTGTAGGCACGGGTCGGGCAAAATTATCAGTTTTTGTGCCTGGCGCGGTCTGATATTGGGTGGTCCTCTATCAGTTAGTGGTTAGTAGTTGGTGGTTGGTGGTCAGCAGGCCGCAGGGACAGCGGCGGTAAGGCGACTATGCTTGTGGTCAACAAGTGATGAGAGCAATGTTTTATGTATATACTGACGGCAAGATTGTGTAAATAGATAAAGACCGCACGAAAGGTTACAGAGACCTGGGGGAGGGGGACTTCGGCCTGCTATTTTTACCCTCTCACTTTATATATCCATTTCGGGTGCCATTTACTGCCAGGTTTTTGGGCTTGGGGCGGGAATCGGGGCAAAGATACTCCGAAAGACCTAGACGATTGCGGAGTGCGGAGTGCGGAGTGCGGATTTACGGTGACGGGATAGACGGATGTCGAACCTGGATGTGGGTTGGGGTTGTTATTATGGAAGTGTACGTTGTGGACGGAAGTGGTGTTCAAGAGCAGGTAGTTTATGGTTTTGGCGGCGGAGATTGGCGGGCTTTACTTCATAAAGCGGGTGTTCTGGTCGGTAACGGGAACACAAGTGTGTAATACAAGACGTTCGTCGCGCAGAGTGCCGCCGGGACGGCGGCGGTACGGGCGGATGGCGGGGGTCAGAATGGTGGCGGGTGGGATTGGGGCGGGGCGAGCGCCACACCGCTGCGTGAGGGTAGGGAGAGTTCGAGTTGGTTTCCGTGGACGGTTGGGGCGGCATCGCCGAAGAGGACGCGCCACGGCGCTGGGCCGGGTGGGTGGGCGAGTAAGGGTAGGGATAGGTGTCGTCTGGCTTTGGCGGTGTTCAGGGCGACCACTACGTAGTCGTCGGCGAGGCTGCGCGCGAAGGCGTAGACGCCGTCCGCAGCGTAGAGGGGCTGGTAGGTTCCGGTGCGTAGGGCGGGGTGGGCGTGGCGGAGGGCGATGGCTGCCTTGAAGTAGGCTCGTAGGTCGAGATTCCAGCGGGTCATATCCCAGGGGAAGGAGCGGCGGGAGTCGGGGTCGCGCCTGCCCTCTAGGCCGATCTCGTCGCCGTAGTAGAGGGAGGGCGCGCCTGGATAGGACATCTGGAAGAGCGTCGCCAGGGTCAGGGCGGTAACGTCGCCGCGCGCCATGCTCAGGAAGCGAGCGGTGTCGTGGCTGTCGAGGAGGTTGAGCTGGACCTCGGTGATTTCGCGCGGGTAGAGGTCGAACAGGTAGGCGATGCCGTCGGCGAAGGCTTTGCCGTCGAGGGGCTGGAGGGTGTGGCGGCTGTGCTCCTGCGTCAGTTCCCTGTCGAGGTGGGGGCCGATGGTGTAGGCGATCACCCTGTCGGAGAAGATGTAGTTCATGGTGGCGTCGAACTGGTCGCCCTGCAACCAATGGCTGCCGTCGCCCCAGATTTCGCCGACGATGTATGCCTCGGGGTTGACCGCCTTGACGCGGAACCGGAACTCCTGCCAGAAGCTATCGTCGGCTATCTCGCCGGGCACGTCGAGCCGCCAGCCGTCTATTCCTTGCTTCACCCAGTACTCGCCGACGCCGAGGAGGAACTCGCGCACGGCAGGCGAGCTTGTGTTGAACTTCGGGAGGGCGTGGAGGCCCCACCACGCGGTGTATCCGGGGAGTTCGCTGTGGGTATAGGCGTTCGGGGGCAGTTGCTCGAAGTGGAACCAGTCGAGGTAGGGAGAGGATGGGCCGTTTTCGAGGGTGTGATTGAACTGGTAGAACCCTCGGCTGGCGTGATTGAATACACCGTCGAGGACTACGCGGATGCCGCGTGCGTGCGCGGCGTCGAGCATGGTGCGGAAGGCGGGGTTGCCGCCGAGGATCGGGTCCACCTGGTAGTAGTCGTAAGTGTGGTAGCGGTGGTTGGCGGTGGAGGCGAAGATCGGCGTGAAGTAGATGGCGGTGATGCCGAGATCCTGCAAGTAGTCGAGGTGTTCGGCGACGCCGAGGAGGTCGCCGCCCTTGAAGCCGTGGCGGGTCGGCGGGGTGTCCCACAGCTCGAGGTTCGACGGCTTGGGTAGAGACGAGGAAAACGCGAACCGATCCGGGAATATCTGGTAGAAGACCGCGTGGCGTACCCACTCGGGGGTTTCTATGCCCAAGTGGTTAGTGGACGGGTGCCGCCGGGACGGCGGCGGGCGGCAGCCCTCTCCCACAGACGGCGGTAGTCACTCATCAGTGGTGATGTGGGTTACTGGTTCCAGCCGTCGGGCGGGGCGTCGCGGTCGTAGATGGTGATGGCGTAGCCGTCGGGGTCGGCGAAGGTGAATTGGCGGCCAAAGCGGCCGTCTGTGGGCGGTTTTAGGATGGTGACGCTGGCCTCGACGAGGGCATCGTGGACGGTCTGGGTGTGGGCGGTCTTGAGCCAGATGGCGGGCACGAGGGGGGGAGAGGGGATAGCGTCGAGGTCCACGTTGGGAGGCGCCTGGGTAATCGCGAAGGGGATGGTGGTGGTCAGGAACCCGACGCCGCGCGGGAATACTTCGGGATCGCGCCGGAAGCCGAGGGTCTTCTCGTAGAAGGCGACCGATGCGGCCTCGTCACGCACGAGGAAAGAGACGAAGGCGGGTCCGGTAAGCTCAAAGTTCTTTGGCATTAGTGAAGCCTCCTTCGGATCAATGGCCGGTGCCGGTGCCCTTTACGAACCTGTTGTGGGACGGCAGGTATGTGCCCTGGGCGTGCCAGTCGTCTATTTTGTTGCCGCTACTGTCGTAGACGACGCGGTGGATGTCTGAGGTGAAGCCGTTCTGCGCGTGTTCCACGCCGACCGTTTGGCCGGCGTGCAACTTGTCGGATGTCTCGTAGACGGGGGCTTGGCTGGTGACGACAACGTTGGTGACTACGGGGCCGCTCACCTGGACATGCCAGCCGGGGTTGGTGCCCCAGAGTTCGACATAGAGGTTCGTGTGGTCGCCATGGGCGCGGATCATCAGCCAGTTGCCGGTGGTGTTCTTGAACTTAAAGTCGGAGTAGGGGGGCGAAATGGTAGCGTCGAGGCCCTGCATACCGAGGGGTTTCATGCCGTAAAGGGAGATCCAATAGCTGTGGTGGTGGCGCTCGACCATCGGTAGGCCGGCCCAGAAGACGGGGTGGAAGAGCGTCGTCGCCACCTGGCAGATGCCTCCGGCCTCTGCCGGGATAGTGGTGACGCTACCGCCCTCTACCTGGATCGCCCAGCCCATCTTGAAGCCGGCTTGGAGGGTGAGGTCGCCGAGGACATCGTTGAGGCTGAATGTGCTGCCGGGTGCTATCAACCAGCCGTCGAGCTTGGAGCCGCCGAGGGTGACGTTCCAGTTGCGCTCTGGTGAGGAGCCGCCGTAGAAAGTATGGTCGGACGACAGCAGATCGGGCGTCTGGATAGAGGCCGCCTGGTCGGTCGCACCGTATTCGGGCTTGGTGGGCCCGGCGGTCATAGTGGCCTGCCGTTGGTTGTTCAAGATCGCGTCTTTGATGGCCGCAGCCGTTTGCGCCTGGTCCACCTTGAAGCCGTCGTGCGGCTGTCTCGCCAGCACAATTGCGCCGTCCACCATGCGGTAGACAGCGTTCTGTGCAGGCTGATCGATACCGGCGGCGATGGATGCGGCCAGGCGCGCGGTGTCCTTGTCGTTGACCGTCAGCTTGTAGGGCACCGGCTCACCGGGCGCTGCTTCAACATAGATCGCTGTGGCGACCTGCGCGCCCTTGAGCTGGTACGTCTTGTCGCCGTAGTTTAGCGAAAGCCCCTCGCGCATGTCGGTGTCGAGCTGGTCCTTGAGCGGTTGCAGTATCGCGGCAGTTACGGGGGCAGGCACAGAGGCCATCGCCAAATTGACGCTGCGTTGCCCCTCGCCGGCCTGGGCGGCCTGCTGCACCAAGTCGAGCGAAGCTGCAACATCGAGGTCACGCCCGGCGACATCGGGCTTGAGTACGGAGCTGGTCGCGTAGTTCGGCAGGTTCAGCGTCGCGTTTTGTGGGTCGAGGTGGAGATCCGGGGCCAGCGCCTGCAAGTAAGACTTGACTTTGGCATCGTCGAGGGTGTTTTGGACGGTTGCAGGCCCTGTGCCGGTTTGGCTAACCATCAGCCAGGCGCGGAGCTGTTTCGGGTCGAGCGTCCAGGTGCGGGGCGAGCCGTCTGATCCGGTCGCCGTCAAGGCCAGGGATTTGTCGGTCAGCTTGTGGAGTGTGGCGAGCGCGGGCGCAAGCGCCTGATCAGTGATGTGGGGTGCAACTTCGGCCAGCTTAACGTCCACCTGGCCGAAGGGATATTGCTGTGTCGCCGCGGTGAGCGCGGCCCATGTACCGTCGAGATCCAGTTGCCGCCCTGCCTGTGCCGGCATCACCCGTACCCCGCCGGCCTCTACAGTGAACTGTGCGTCCTGGGCTTTGGTCGCCAAGTCCGACGCGAGAGGACGTAGCATTGCCTCAGCGGCCGCACGGTCCCGCTTCAGCGCCAGAGGCACCGCCGCCGGGTTGCCGTTGCGCCCGGCCGCGTGGGCGGTCTGCGCCATAGCCGCAGAGTCGAGGCTCAGTCCCAGGTCTCGCGCCGCGAAGGTCCAGGACTTACCGCCGCCGCGCAGGGTGACCCTGCTGTCGGCAAGCCCCGCGAACCGGCTCTCGATGGCGGCCTGTGCCTGCTGCTCGGTGAGGCCGGCCACCGGCACCCCGGCAGCCTGCACACCCTTCGCGACATGCGCCGCGCCCTGCTGGGCTTGGACAAACCACGCCCCCAAGCCGGCAACAAGCAGCACCACCACGGCCGCTATGATGGGCAGCCTGCGGGAACTGCGCCTGCTCTCGCTGGGCGCATCCTGCTGAATGACGGGTAGTATCTCAGTAGCCATGCGCTGATGTCCCCTTATGCTGAGAGAAATAGGTGGTGGTTGGATGATAGCATAGATTCTGCGTACTCTATGGCAACTATCATACCCGAATGCCCCCTCATGGTCAACCCGAAACCGGGTCAAAAACCAGGGTTTCTACTGAGCAAAGCGCGACGGCACCCATTTTTATCCTGGGTGCCGTCGCTCCATAGCTGCCGTCGCTGCCTCGCCCTACTAGGGTTTCGGCGTGCCTACGGCTGTCAGCACGATCACCGGATTGCCTGCCGGTGGCGCTGCGCCGCCGGGGGTGGGAGCACTCAGATCCGGAGTGGCCGTCACGATTGGATAGCCGGAGTTTTGCCAAGCGTGCCAGCCGCCGAGGAGAACCTGGAGTTTGTCATAGCTGAAACCGTACTTGTCATGTAGCGTCTGCGCCGCACGGGCGCTTTCATTTTCGGCCGGTCATTGGCAGTACGCGACGATCAGCTTGTCCTTCGGCAACTCGCCGACGCGCGTTGGGATGTCGGACTCGGGGAAGCTGATAGAGCCGGTGATGTGCCCCTGGTCGAAGGCATCTACTGCGCGCACGTCAATGATGAGTGGCCGGGTGGCGGGGTTGTCGTAGAGCTTCTTGAAGGCGTCCAACGGCATACGCGGCACGTCGGCCCCTGTCGCTACCGCTGTGCCGGATACAGCGGTGGGGGCACCGGCGACGGGTGCGCCTGCGGAGGTTCCTGCGGCGACGGGCGGGGGTATCGTCTGTATTGCTGCGGCAGTCGCGGGAACCACCGCGGCAGCAGGCGTGCTGCCGCCGCCGCCTGAGTTGTTGAGCAGGAAGACGATGACTAGCCCGGCGATCAGCACGGCGACGACCGCGCCTATGGCGAGCGGGAAGCTGTCTCCTCGCTGCGCCTGTGGCCTGACGGCGGCCCGTCGGCTGGCTACGGTGCTGGGCACACCTGCTGCGGGGCGCACCACTGTGCGTTGTGGGGGCGGCGCGGTGCGCGGTGCGCGCGCCTGTTGTGGCGGTTGTGCCGACTGTATGGGTCGTGCGGTTCGTGCCGTCGGGTTCGGCTTACGACGCGGCGGGGGAGGAGCGTATTCCTCCTCGTACTCGCCCTCGTCGGGATCTCCCGACCATTTTCCACTCATGTTGGCTCTCCTCAGAGTTGCGCGCGCAAGGGAAGCGCCGTCTCCTGATTAGTGACCGCCGCCGGCGGCTGCCGCAAGCGTCGGGGGCACGTCGAGCGGGATGCCCGGCCCCATTGTACTCGTGAGCGTTATAGTACGGACGTAAGTGCCCTTAGCGCCTGTCGGCTTCGCGCGGATGATCGCGTCTATCAGCGCGAGCAGGTTCTCGCGGATCTGCTCGTCGGTGAAGCTGGCTTTGCCGATACCGACATGGACTAAGCCGGTCTTGTCGTTGCGGAACTCGACCTTGCCTCGGCGCACATCGGCGATCACGCGGGGCAGATCCTGCGCGGCTGCGATAGTTCCGCTCTTAGGGTTGGGCATTAGGCCGCGCCGGCCGAGCACCTTGCCGAGCTTACCGACTTTGCCCATCATGTCGTGGGTTGCGATGGCGATGTCGAAATCTACCCAGCCGCCCTCGATCTGCTTGATGAGGTCGTCGCCGCCGACGAAGTCGGCTCCGGCCTCGGTAGCCAGCCTCTCCCCCTCGCCGACGGCGAACACGAGGATGCGGATCTTCTTGCCGGTGCCGTGGGGCAGGATAGCGGTGCCGCGCACCACCTGGTCGGCGTGGCGGGGGTCTATGCCGAGGCGCATGTGGACCTCAACCGTGGGGTCGAACTTGACGAAGTTCGTGTCTTTCACGAGTGTCGCGGCTTCGTCGGGCATGTACATCTTGTCTTCGTTGAGGAGGCCCGCCGCGCGGGTGTAGTTCTTGCCGTGTTTGGCGCTCATTTGACCACCTCTATTCCCATGCTGCGGGCCGTGCCCTCGACCATCTTAACCGCGGCGGCGACATCGTAGGCGTTGAGATCCTTGAGCTTGACCTCAGCGATCTCGCGGACCTGGGCCGCCGTCACCTTGCCGACCTTCTCTTTGTTCGGCACGCCGGACCCCTTCGGCACGCCCGCCGCCTTACGCAGCATGTCCACGGCCGGCGGGGTCTTTAATATAAAGACGAACGAGCGGTCCTCAAAGATAGTCAACTCGACGGGGATGATCTGCCCGGCCATGGAGGCAGTCTTCTCATTGTATTCTTTGAGGAAGCCCATCATGTTGATCTGGTGGGAGCCGAGCGCGGGGCCAACCGGAGGCGCGGGCGTTGCTTTGCCTGCGGCCAGCTGGAGCTTGACTATAGCGCGTACTTTCTTAGCCACTCTTTATCCTTTCGTTAAACCGCTCTTTCAACCTGCAAGAAATCCAGCTCGACCGGGGTTTCGCGCCCGAAGATAGAGACGAGCACTCGGATCTTGCCTTTCTCGTGGTTCACGTTATCCACTCGGCCCTCGAAGTCGGCGAAGGGGCCGTCAACTATCTTCACGGCCTGGCCGGGGCTGAACGTCACCTTAACTTGCGGGGCCTTAGCCTCCATCTGGTTTAGGATGCCGGCCGCCTCGTCTTTGCCGAGCGCGGTCGGCTTGTTGCCGAGGCCCACGAAGCCGGTCACGCCGGGCGTGTTGCGGACCAGATACCAGGCTTCGTCGGACATCGCCATCTCGACGAGGACGTAGCCGGGGAAGACTTTGCGCTGCACCGTGCGCCTCTGGCCGTTCTGGATCTCGATCTCCTCCTCGGTCGGCACGATGACGCGGAAGATCTTATCGCCGAGGTCGTTCGACGTGATACGCCATTCGAGGTTCTTCTTGACTTTGTTTTCGTAGCCGGAGTACGTGTGTATCACGTACCAATCGCGGTCGCTCTCGGCTTCCGCAACCTGCTGGGTGGCCGACTGGGAACGTTCGGACATCAGAATCCACCAATGCTGGGGAGTTGCTGCACCAGCGCGGCGAGTATGAGGTCAACGAGGCCGAGCAGGCCACCGACGAAGACCGAGATCATGATCACGACAATCGTGAGGTTGCGGGTCTCACCGGGGGACGGCCAGGTGACCTTCCTGATCTCGGACTGGACAGCCGAGAGCATCCTTCCGACACGAGCAATCGGCCCCGGACGCTTCGACTCGTCGTCGCCGGAAGTGCTGCTTACCCTGCTGTCTTTAGTCACGGTCGTCAAAGTCTTGCTCCTAATCGTTGTACTGCCCGCGACTGCCGCCGAGCATCTGTGCGCGCCGCGCCCGGCACCTTCTTCGGCACGTGCGGCAGGAATCGAACCCGCAACCTGCGGTTTTGGAGACCGCTGCTCTGCCAATTGAGCTACGCACGTATAGGCCCCACGGGGCACTCTTAATTATACGTCGGCACGCGCGTGCTGTCAAGCGTAGTGCGTAGTACTACTTCGTCTCGCGGTGCTGGCGGTGGACGCGGCAGCGGGGGCAGTACTTGTTGATCTCCATCCGTGCTGCGTCGCTGCGCTTGTTTTTCGATGTGGTATAATTCCGCTCTTTGCACTCTGTGCAGGCGAGCGTCATTATGATCCTGTCTGCTTTCTTAGCCATTGTTCATTGCCTCACTTTTGTCTCACTCGATGATCTTGGTGCAGACGCCGGCGCCTACCGTCCGCCCGCCTTCGCGGATCGCAAACCGCAACCCTTCCTCGATTGCCACCGGTACGATCAACTCCACCGTCATCTGCGTGTTGTCCCCCGGCATCACCATCTCCACGCCCTCTTCCAGCGTGATATTGCCCGTCACGTCGGTTGTGCGGATGTAGAACTGGGGACGGTATCCTGTGAAGAACGGCGTGTGCCGCCCTCCCTCTTCCTTGCTCAACACGTAGACTTCCGCGAAGAACTTGGTGTGCGGCTTGATGCT
>JBPCPV010000025.1:0-157835 GCA_050998805.1 Chloroflexia bacterium
GGATCTGGCGCTCTTCAGCGGGATCTTGAGCCGGGCGAGCTTTGAGCAACTTTGGCACGGGGTACTCCTTTCGTAGGTCAGCAGCAACCCTGCATGATTTATACCTCCATTAAGGAACGGAGCATTAACCTTCGTCCAGTATGATGGGCTGTAGAGCCTGCTAAGGCAATAGGCGTACTCCGCCCGCAGAATCTGTGTAACACGAAGGGGATCGAGATGCAGCTTGTACTACTGGTGCGGGGTGCAGGGTTGCCCGTCGGCCGCCACGCCGACAGCTGGCCTTGAGACAAGCCGGAGTCTTAAATGGCGGGCGCGGCGGGATCGTGCCGTCGGCCCGCCCGCCCGGCACCCGCCTTCAGGCTGCGCTCTCCGGTGGTTCCGACAGGCGCAATCTGGGGCTGATCGTGCTAGGCAGCATGTTGATGCTGCTTATAATCCCACCGGCGCACGACTACCCGATCATAGACGATTGGGTCTATGCACGGTCTGTCCACCATCAGCTCGCCACCGGTATCTTCCAGATGCCCCCGGAGTCCGAAGTGACCCTGGTTGGCCTGACCCTCTGGGGCACCCTCTGGGCGCGTCTGCTCGGCTTCAGCTATACTACTCTCACGCTCTCAACGCTGGTGCTGGCGTTGGCTGGATTACTGACTTTCTATGCCACCGCGCGTGCGGTAGACGTACCGACGGGCGGGGCTTTGCTGGGCACAGTACTCCTCGCGGTCCAACCCTTGTTCCTCCACCTCAGTTTCAGCTTCATGACCGACGTGCCATGTCTCACCCTGCTGTTGGCCGCCTGTTACAGCTACCTTCGTGGCTTGCTGGGAGGGGCGGCAGGCTGGTGGTGGCTCGGCGGGCTTGCAATTGGGATGGCTTTCCTGATCCGCCAATTTGCCTTGCTCGTGCCCTGTGCTTTCCTGCTCTACCTGGCTCTGGACGGCCTGCTCACGCGCCGTCCGCGCTGGGCCCAGATGGTCTATCTGGCCCTTGGCCCGGCGATGATCCTGCTCGGCTGGTGGCTCTGGTCGCCCGGTATCAGGCCCACGCCCCTGGTGGGAGCGTTTGTCGGGCACGGAACCTGGTTGGGCGTCTGCCTGAGCCGCGCCCTGGCGAGTCTGCCGCTCCTGGGGCTTGCCGCGCCCGCGTTAGGCGGCATCCGCCGCCCCCATTGGGGTTGGGTGGGTTTCTGGAGCGCGATCTTGGTAGGCGGGTGGGCCACCGTCACAGCGGTGCGAGCACCTAGTGTTTCGCACGCGGCAGCCCGGTTCCATGTGCCCGGCGGCCCGCTCGGCTTCGATCTGGCGTCTCAGCTTAACCCGTTTCTGGGGTTCGGCAATATCCTCCGCACAGGCGGCATTGATTTTTTCGACTACCGGCAGGAACCGATATGGACGCCGGATGCCTGGGGTCTGTTCTTTCTGGGTGCGAGCGCCCTGGGAGTTCTCTTGCTGGCCCAGATGAGCGCCATGTTCAGCGTGGCGTGGCGAAAGCGCCGCCAGGGGGACTGGTTGCCGCCCCGTGCGAGCCTCTATTTGACGGGTCTTGCGCTCGGACTGGGGGCGCTGGCGCTGCCAGCCACGCTCTACGACCGCTACCTGCTAGGCTGCATACCGTTTGTGATCCTGTTTGGGGTGGCGCAAGCAGGCTCCTGGGGGAAGGGTCTCCGTCGGGCATTGGCCGCCGCCATGCGGCCACTGGTCTCGAACCTCTCCATCGCGGTGAGCGGCTCCGAAAGTAGCTCTCTACAGGAATGACGAAAAGATCTGCACTGGGAATATGGTCTGCTGCGTAGCTGGAGCTGCTCCAAGATGGGTATCAGCGCGTCAGCAAAGGCTTAGGCTGTTCTGCCGGTGGAGGAGGGTGTGTTTCCATATCCAGGCCGCGAAGGGATGAGTTGGTAGCGGTATTCAATCGGCCTCTTCTCCGTCTGAGCAATGGTAGTCATCTGCGTTCCTCTCGTCACGTCCTGCCGCCGACCAGTTCCGGCTCGTGGGCGATCTCGTTGCCGGGCACGGCCACCGGGATCGCTTCGACGTGAGGGGGGGCGAAGCGCGCACCGAGCCGAGAGCGCAAGCTGTCGAGCAGGCTGTAGACAACCGGCACCACCACCAGCGTCAGGATAGTCGAGGTAAAGAGGCCGCCGATCACCACGGTGCCGAGTTCAGCCGCGATCAGCGCGCCCTCGTTGCTGACTGCGAGCGGGATCAGCGCGATGATCGTGGCGATGGCAGTCATCAGGATCGGGCGCACTCGTATCCGCCCGCCGTAGATCAGCGAGTCGCGAGTGTTATACCCCAGCCGCTTGTGCTGCTCCACCATGTCGAGCAAGACGATGGCGTTCGTCACCACGATGCCGACCAGCATCAGGATGCCGATCATCGCACTGATGCCGAAGGGTCGGCCCGTGACCCAGAGCGCCAGGAAGGAGCCGATGGCCGCGAGCGGAAGGGAGAACATGATCACGAAGGGCGTCGAGAGCGAGCCGAAGAAGAGCACCATCACCAGGTAGACAAGGCCGACGGCGATCACAAGGGCCGTACCCAACTGGCTGAAGCTCTCCGACTGCTGCTGCACGACGCCCGCGGTCGCCACCTTCACCCCGGCGGGCAGCGTCAGCCCGGCCACAATGTTGTTCGCCGCCGTGGTCACCCCGCTGGTGCTTTTCGAGGTGATCGTGCCGTTGATAGTCACGGCAAGCTGCTGGTCGATCCGGCTGATGGAGACCGCACTGTTCGCCGTGGACACGTCGGCGATCTCGCTCAGTGCAACCGGGTTCGCGGTGCCGACTTTGATGTTGCGGATGTCGTCAATGCTGTTCATCGTCGCCGGGTCGTAGCCAACCACCACATCGTAGCTGTTGCCTGCGAGCGTGATGCTGGTGATCTTCTGCTGGGTCAGCAGGCCGCGCACCTGCCCGGCGATCTGGATCGCCGTGCTGCCGTGCCGGCTCGCCTTGTCGGGATCAACGATGACCCTTATCTCCTGCTTGGCCTGCGCCAGGTCACTTTCGACATTCACCAGGTCGGGCACCGTCCTCAGCTTGTTCACGAGCGTGTTGCTGACTTTGGCGATGTCGTCGGTTTTCGGGCCGGTGACGGTGAGGGCGAAGCCGTTGCCGGTGAAGCCGTTGTTGGTGCCGGTTGTGACGGTGTAATCAACCACCTTCGGCGTCGCCTTGATCAGACCGCGCAGCCAGTCGGCTTGCTTATCCAGGTCGGCGTCGGGTTTCAGGTTGATCGTCAAGTCGGATGCGCTGTCGCTGCCGAGGCTACCGAAGCCCGATCCGGCGCGGTCGGTGTTTGCGCCGATCGTCGTCTGGTAATTGCTGACCGCGTTGTTTTTCGACAGCTTGTCCTCGATGCCGGACACAAGGCCGCTGGTGGTATGTATGTCGGTGCCGGGTGCCAGCTTGATGTTGGCCGACAACACCTTGTCGCTGCCGAGATTCAGGAATGTGAAGCCGATTGCGCCTGTAGCCAACGGCAGTAGGCTGGCGACAAGCAGCAGCACGGCCGCCAGCAGGGTACCCGCCTTCGTCCAGCCGTTACGCAGTGCGGCAGTCAGGATCGGCGTGTAGATCCTCTGCACGAACGTGTCGCCCGCGACCGCAGGCTTGCGGACCGTCGCGGGTTTGCCGTCTTCGTCGGCCCCTGCGGGTTTGATTTTCTCTGGGCCGACAGCCGTGATGAACAGGGACGCCAGCACCGGCACGACCGTCAGCGCGACCAGCAGCGACGCGAGCAGCGCGAGCGCGACCGCGATGGCAAACGGGCGGAAGATTTCGCTCGTGAAGCCAGCCAGGAAGCCGAGCGGCAGGAATACCGAAACCGTCGTCAGCGTCGAGGAGGTGATCGCAGAGGCGACTTCCCGCGTGCCGGTGTATGCTGCCTTGCGGACCGGCTCGTCGTTGCGGACATGCCTGAAGATGTTTTCGAGGACGACGATGCTGTCATCAACCACGCGTCCGACCGCGACCGCGAGGCCTGCCAGGCTCATTATATTGAGGGATATGTTGAAGATGTTCAAGAGGCTGAACGCGATCAGTATAGAGACGGGGATCGAAACCGCTGTCACCAGCGTCGAGCGCACACTGCGGAGGAAGAGCAGGATCACCAGGATCGCCAGGATCGCGCCGAGCACTCCTTCGCGTATCAGGCTGTTGAGCGAATCTTCGATATAGCTCGCCTGGTTCAGGATCGGCACAATTTCGGTGCCCGGCAGGCTGGCATTGAGGCTGTTCAGCTTGTCGTCCACGGCGTGCGACACTTGGACCGTGTTCGTGTTCTGCATCTTGAAGACCACCAGCGAGAGGCTGGCCTTGCCGTTACTCCGGCTGATGCTTGATGCCGACGTGTTCCCGAAGACGACGCTCGCTACGTCGCTGAGGTGGACGGGCTTAGGGGGCGCAGGTGTCGTCTGCGTACCCACCACGATCTTGCTGATGTCGTCCGCCGACGTGAACTCGTGCGCCACGACGACCGGCATACTCTGCCCGCCGGTCACGATGGTGCCCGACGGGAACGAGATGTTGTTTGACTGGAGGACGCCGGTGATCTGCGACGCGGTGACGCCCCTATCCGCCATCTTCTTGGAGTCGAGCGTGATCACCACCTGCTTTGTCTCTCCGCCACTGATGACCACCGAGTTGACCCCGGGCACCGCCTGGAGTTCGGGTAGGATCGTGTCCTGCGCCCTACGGCGGAGGTTGCTGAGTGCGTCGGGGCCGGCTTCGATGGTGTTCAGCGAGTAGATCGCCAGAGGTATATCGTTAAAGCTGAACCGGCCCACCGTCGGGCGCTGCGCCTGCTGCGGCAGTGTCAGCCGGTTGACCAACTCCTGCACCCGCTGCTGCGCCTTGTCCATGTCGGTGCCGTACTGGTAGCTCAGAGAGACTATCGAGATGTTGTCATTGGATGTCGAGCTGACCGTCTTCAGGCTAGCAGAGCTGGCCACGGCCTGCTCAATCGGCTTCGTCACGTCGCGCAGAACATCGTCGGGGGCCGCGCCGGGATAGACCGTCACGACCGTCACCAGCGGCAGGTCTATATTCGGCAGCAGTTCACTCTTTAACTGCGTCGTCGAGTAGATCCCGCCCACGATCACGAAAACTGCGACCAGCATAACGATCGCGATCTTGTTCAGTGCCGCCTTTGTCAGCAGGTGCATCTAAAACGTCCTCCGTGCGGTGTCCAAATGTAGGAGATTCTTCGTTGCGCTCAGAATGACAGTGGTTTGGTGCGGTGTCCAAAAACATCCCGCACAGCGCTGCCTTGTTCATAACCTCCTACGCAAATACTGGCCCGATAGTTACAGGTTTCACACAGGTTTCGGGCCGCCAGACGAATGGCTGCCCGAAACGCGCTGGTGGTTTGCGCTTGCCCCCTTCCCGAAAGCAGGAAGGGGGCCATGAGCGCGAGATGGCTGCTAGCGCCAGGTCGGATGTGTGTCGTTGCCGGGATCGTTGGTCACCCGGGTAAGATGGGAGCCGTCGAGGTAGGAGATGTAGATTTCGTTGTTGCCGTCGCGGTTCGAGGTGTAGGCGATGTAGTGGGCATCGGGCGACCAGGTCGGTTCGTACTCCAGGGAGAGAAGATCCGTCACACGAGTCTGATTGTTGAAATCGTCATCCATTGCGAAGATCTCGGGATTGCCGTCGCGGGTGCTGACGAAGAGGAAGCGGCGGTTCACGGGTGACCATGTCGCCTGATAATTTGTGCCCCTGGTGGTGATCAGCTGCGGATTCGGCGAGCCGCCCGCAGGCGTGATATAGAGTTGAGGGCTGCCGCTTCGTTCGCTTGTGAAGACGATGCTGTCACCGGCCCAGGTGGGCTCGTAGTCGGCACCAGCCGAGCGGGTGATGTTGACTGGAGTTCCGCCGGCGGCAAGGACTACCCAGATGTCGCGGTCGCCGATCTGGTTGTGGTCACTGGCGAAGGCGATCTTGGCGCCGTCGCGACTCCAAGCCGGGTGCTGATTTGTTTCGCCGTCGGCCGAGTGCGTCAGCGCGATGGCAGCGCCGCCCCCGGCCAGCATCACATAGATCTCGGGTGGGCCAGCGCGGTTCGAGACGAAGGCGATCTTGCTGCCGTCGGGTGAAAAGGCGGGGTCGTAGTTGTCGGCGGTGCTGCCGGCGGTCAGGTCGGTCGGGGTGGTGCCGTCGGGATTAGCGCTCCATAGGTGCTTCTTGCCGCTGCGGTCGCTCACCCAGACGATCTTGCCGGAGAGGGGCACTGCGGTGGGGGACGGCCCTGGAGTGCTGGTTGCGCTCGGCGTGCTAGTGGCAGCAGGGGCGCTCGTAGCGGTCGCGTTGGCTCCGGCAGTAGCCGAGGCGACGGGTGTGCCGGCGTTCGGCGGGCAAGTGCCGATGTTGTTGTAGCGCCAATCGTAGTAATGGAGGCCGATATTGCCCATCTCTACCTGGAAGGCGGGCGTATTGCTCGGGTTGTAGGTGAGCACGCGGCGCTGGAACGCCTGGATCAAGACGTCCTGGAACTGGCCGGCGACTTTGACATGCGCCCAGTATGCGTCGCTGACCGGATAGCCGCTGGCGTAGAACCAGGGCATGCTCAACTGGCGGGTCACCGTCATGCCGTTCTCGATGACCAGACCCGGCTGGTTCAGGAAGGTCCAGAAAACCTGGGGGATATTGTGCTTGGTGGCCGGCTCATAATAAATGTAGGCTCCTGCGGCGATGCTGGCCTTGCTCGGATCGTTGCCGAGGTTGCCGTTGCGGTCGAGGGTGGCGGTCGCCGTCGTGCCGCGCAGATCGGACGCAGGGTGGTCTATGCCGCCGCCGACGCTCGACACGCTGCGGAAGCTGAAGTAGGTCGGCGCGCCGGGGTCGTCGGAGTCGCCGGCGATGTTGATGCAGGCGGGGGTGCGGGGGCTGAAGGCCGCCGCGCCGATCTGCATGTTGCCGGAGATCAGCTCGACGGTGAGCAGGCCGTTGGTCACGTAGAAGCCGCTGTTCTGGTCGGCGTTGGGGTCATTGATCTCCATACGGCTCTTATCGAAATACTGCACGAGGCGCTGGCCCCCGGGGGACTCCTGGTTCGGCTCTTGGGTGGAGGTCCGTGGGGTTGGACCCCAGTACCATGAGCGCCCGGCGTGGCCCTGCTGAACGAGCAGGTCGGTGCGGTTCCAGACGCGCTGGAAGGCGGGATCGGCGAAGGGCTGGGTTCCATTGCCGGTTTGCGCGGCGGCACCTCTGTTGGCTGCGAGGGTTGCGAATGCGGACGCCAGGGAGAGGATCAGGACGCCAACGGTTAATAGACGCTTCTTCATGTTCGTTTCTTCCTCCAGACTTATTGGTATGGACCGGCAATGGAGATCGTCACTGGCTACCCGCTCCACCGCGTCCGTATTATCTCACACCATCAAATAACGGTCGAGCGCGGAGGCGGTTGCATGGTGCAGAGTGACGACGAGTTTTGAGTTTTGAGTTCTGTGTTACGAAGGCTGATCGGAGCGCGAAGTGCGGGCGGAGAGGTGGCGGGCAGCCGTTCATCTGGGCGGTTGCCCGCATTAAGCTAAGGCTATCTCTTCAAGCTCTCCTCGATAACTTGCTCCAACGTTGGCGCAGCGGAGCCGCGCACGGCAGCCGGGGTGAGTTTGTGTTCGGCTTGGCCCAATGCTGGGCGTGAGCGGCATTGTCGTAGCGAAAGATCAGAGTCTGCTGGCTATCTTGATAGTGGTAGGCGTACATGAGCCGGGGTTCAGCTAACGTCGTATCAACGAACTCTCGTAAGCGTAGCTCTGAATTGTCATCGAAACGCATGATCCCAGCGATGAAGCCACGCAGTAGAGAGCGCTGGTCAATGTCAAGATTGATCAGACGGGCCTGCCCAGAGGCCAGTAACGAGTTCAGAGCGGAACTGAGGTCCTGGGAATATTCAGGGAAGCTGGAAGCGGGCATGTTCCAACTCGCGCAGCTCGGTTTCCAGGCCGTCCAGCAGGCGGGCCTCGCCAGCCCACTCGACGTATTCCAGGTCGCCGCCCGGCCGATCCTCGGCGGCCGTCAGGCCGCTCAGGAAGGCTTCGGTCGTCACACCGTGGAGCTGTTCGAAGCCCAGCAGGCGGTCGCGGGTGCGAGCAATCCCTGCTCGGAGGCGCGCCTGGTAGGTTTCGAGTGCCTGGATCACGGCTTGAACGCCCTGCTGATCCGACAACTCTATGACAATCTGGACGCTCATCGTTCCCTCACTTCACGTTCCGCTCTTATACCCAAGCCATTGTAGTACGACTTAACTGTTATGGCAACAGCCTGAGTGCTTTATGAAAGTCGCCGGTAGCTGTGAGCCAGTTTCACACAGACTGCGGGCAGCCGTTCGTCTGAGCGGCTGCCCGCGATTTGCTATAATTCTACCGTCGTCCTGAGAATCCATCTTCCTAACCTTGCTGCGGCTGGGACTCGGCGGCGGCCTCGGGGTTCGGGCCTTCGGCCAGCGCGACCGCGGTGCGCGCGTTCGTCTTACGCAGGGGTATCTCTTTCAGGAGGGCCGTTGCGATGATGGCGATTATGAGGATCGAGCCGCCGATCAGGAAGACTTCGCTGGTTGCCGCGGCGAGCGCGTCCTTCATCGAGGCGCGGACGGCGTCTACGGCGGGGCCGACGAACTGCGGGGGCACATGCTGGGCGATGACGGCCTGTATCGCATCTTGGGCTTGCTTGTTGACGAGGGCCTGCGGTGTGAGGTCGCTCGTGAAGCTGACGGGTATGCTCTTCGCCATAGTCGGGTTCAGCTTGGTAAGCCCGTTGATGAACTCGGTCTGGAAGCGGTTGTTGACTATTGCGCCGAGTATCGCCACGCCTGCCGCGCCGCCGATGGAGCGGAAGAAGGTGATCGAAGAGGTGACGACGCCGACGCGGTTCGGCGGGAAAGCGTTCTGGACGATGAGGTTATAGAGCGGCATCGCCACACCGAGGCCGAGGCCGAGGACCATCATGTAGGCTATGGTTTGCCAGCGTGCGGTGTGCAGATCCATCGTCGAGAGGAGGAACATCCCCGCAGCGAAGAGGGTCATGCCGACTACGCCGAGCACGCGGTACTTGCCGGTGCGACTCAGGAGTTGGCCGGAGATGACGCTTGCGAAGATCAGGGTGAGCATCATCGGGGTGATCGCGTTGCCGGCGTTGGTCGCGCTGTCGCCCTGCACCGCCTGAATGAAGAGTGAGATGTAGAGGGTCGCGCCGAACAGGCCGAGGCCGGTCAGGAAGACACTGATCGTCGAGAGGGTGAAGGTCCGGTTCTTGAAGAGGTCGAGCGGGATGATCGGCTCTGCGGCTCTGCTCTCCACGAAGAGGAAGATGACCAGGAAGACCGCCGCGATGGCGAGCAGGCCGAGGGTGTTGGCCGAAGCCCATGCCCAATCTTTGCTGCCGCCGAGCGAGAGCGCGACCAGCAGAGGCACCATCGAAGCCGTAAGGGTGAGGGCACCCAGCCAGTCGAGCGAGCGTTTCTTGTTGCCGAGGGGGCGCAGAGCGGGAAAGGTGGTGAGCAGTACGGCCAGGGCGATGATGCCGACGGGGACGTTCACGTAGAAGACCCATTTCCAGCCGATGTTGTCGGTGATGTTGCCGCCGATAGTGGGTCCGATGACGCTTGCAAGGCCCCAGACGCCGCCAAACAGACCCTGCCATCGGCCGCGCTCAGACGGGGGCACCAGGTCGGCGATTATCGTAAAGGCGTTGGCGACCATGATGCCGCCGCCGATGCCTTGGATGCCGCGGAAGACGATCAGCTGCGTGATGTTGGCGGAGAGGCCGCAGAGCATTGAGCCGCCTACGAAGACGATGATGCCGGCGACATAGAACCACTTGCGCCCGTACATGTCGCCGAGCTTGCCGAAGATGGGCACCGTGATGGTCGAGGTCAGCAGGTAGACCGTGGTCACCCAGGCGTAGTACTGGAAGCCGCCGAGGTCGCCGATGATCCTCGGCATGGCGGGGCCGACGATGGTCGCGTCGAGGGCGCTCAGGAGCAACCCGAGCATGATGCCGATCATTATAATCAGCAAGCGCTGTCCGTGCGGCTCCTCGACGGCCACCGCAGTCGGCGTGACCGGCGTGACCGGCCTTTCTCTGGTTACAGTTGCCAATTTACAGATCCTCCCTATTGTGTTTGTTCTCTGTACTCCGTCTGTTTAGCAGGAGCGTTTCCAGCGTATCGAACGCCGCGCCAATCTGCTCTAACTGTTCGGGGCTGAGTGGTTCTAGGAACTGGGCTACCACGTCCCTGAACCGTTTCTCCATAGTTTCCGCGAGCGCCGTACCCTGGCCTGTCAGCGTGAGCCAGATTTTGCGGCGATCTGCCGGGTCGGGGCGGCGCTCCAGATAGCCGCGCTCCACCAACGAATCGACCATACGCGAAATCGTGGGCGTGCTGACCTTCATCTTCTCAGCGAGGTCACCTGTGGTAAGCTCTTTGTGATGCACGGCATGAACCAGGTGGTACTGGCTCTCGCCCATCTCGCAGAGCGCGGACGGCAGTTGGTCCTTCGCCTCCACAATTATGTGCCGCCAAATTCGCGGCATCACCTGCAAAATGCGGCTTGCCGTATACTCCGTAGCCAGCACCGAGCCGTTAGGCGGCGGGTCCGGCTTTATCTCGAATAGTGTTTCTGTGCCCATGTGTCGTTCCGATCTTTTAGGTTGCCGACAGTTAGCGGGGCTAACTGTTAGCGGGGCTATTTGTTGCTTACGCTAAATAATAGCACAGCTAACGACTTTTGTCAAGTATTTTGGGGCGATTTCGGAAAGATACTCCGAAAGACGGAGACGAGTGCGTAGTGCATAGTGCGTGGTGCGTAGGGGAGACGGAGGGAGGCAATAGGCTTAGATTCGTGGTTCGCCTGGTTTGTGCCAGCGCGAGGGCGCAGGCACGAATCACACTGGAAACTTGATAATTTATCGGTTGTAAACGTGCGGTGTTACTGGCCGGTGGTCAGACGGCAGTAGAGAGCGCAAGGAGCGCGGAGATGCCCGGTACATATAATAGCACAAACGTTCGGGAGATACATCGGTCTTTCGACGGATATGGCATCGGTCTTTCGGCGGATATTTTGGACTTCGGAGTGCAAAACGGGCCGCCCACGAATAGGACCGCGAATACACGAATGAGTCTGGGACGATCAGGAAAATAGGGGTTATGGCAACAGTCCACGGCTGGAGCCATGTCTTACGGTAGACGGTAGTCAGTAAGCGGTAGGTAGCGAACGGGGCCGCCGGGACGGCAGCTCCCGTCAGTTTTCAGATCTGGGCTTGACGTGCCGGAAGACGAAATAGAGGCTGAGATCGTAGACGATTTTGAGCGCGCCGCCGAGCAGGAAGGGCAGGCCCACCACCAGAGGCAGCACCTCCATAGCTGCTCCCGCGAGGGTCGGTCCCGCGGCTGAGGCCGCAGAGCGAGCCACCGAGGTGACGCCTGCCGCCGCAGTGCGCTCTGCGGGCGGCACGACGGCCATGGTGTACGCCTGGCGTGTCGGCACATCCATCTGGCTCAACGTCTGCCGGGCGAGCAACGCAGCTACGGCCAGCGGGGCGCTCGGCATCAGGGGCACAGCTATGAGCAGGAGGTTCGACGGCAGGTGGGTGAAAACCGCTGTGTTCAGCAGACCGAAGCGACGTGCCAGCCGGGGCGCTGCGAGCAGGGAGACCGCCGCCGCCATGTTGGCCGCCAGGAAGAGCCAGCCGAGCGCGCCGAGGTCCATCCCGTAGCGTTCGTGGAACCAGAGTGCGAGTATGCTCTGCACCACGAACCCGCCGCCGAGCGCGTCTACCGCGAACAGCCCAGCCAGCCTGAGCACCAGCCCGCGCGACTCCTTCAAGAATGGTGTGCGAGTTGCCTCCCCCGGCTCATGTTCCGCCTCGACAGCCGACGAGAGGCCCCAAAACAGGAGTGCCGCTCCCACCGCGAGCGCCGCATATAGCCAGAACATGCCACGCTCTGCCGTGAGCCGCGCGGCCCCCGGCGGAGCCAAGAGCGCGGGCAGCCCCGCCAGCAGCGACCCGCCCGCGACTGCCAGCAGCGCCACGAAGTTGTAGCGTGCGAAGAGGTCGGTCCGGCTTGCGGGAGGAGTCACCTGCGGCAAAATCGCCTGCTCAAGTGACAGGAACGGCGCGGTCTCGCTCGAAGTCGGGCTGATCGTGCCGAGGAGAGCCGCCGCGCCCAAGAGCCAGGGGTTCTCGAAGACCGCGAACGCGACCCCCGCCGCAGCCATCAGCGCCGCGAAGGCAAGCAGCATCCGCCGTCGGCCCAACCTGTCGGCAAGGAACGCGGCGACGGAGGTTGTCCAGATGCCGCCGACTAGCGCCACGGTCAGCAGGTTGCCGACCTCGCCCCGCGACAGGCCCATGTCGCGCAGCATGACTCCCAGCAGCACGCTCGACAGGCCGTAGCCGAGCGAGCGAAGCGCGCGCGCGCAGACCAGCCGGAGGGCGTCGGGGGATGCCGACTTCGACGCCATAAGCAACCTCACGCGGGCAGAGTACTTCCCCGATTATATCACACCTGACCACTGATCGCTTGACACCGCCCGCCGATCCGCGTATACTTAGGGTGGCTATAAGGCCGGGATCTTCGGGGCAGGGTGCAATTCCCGATCGGCGGTGAGCCTCGTGAGGGGCAAGCCCGCGAGCCGCTACGGCGGTATGAGACGGTGAGAGGCCGTCGCCGACAGTTACAGTCTGGATGGAAGAAGATCGCGCCGGGTTAAGTCACGCCTCTTGTGGAGGCCCGCAGGCTGTTGCGCCCGCGGTGCCGCCGTGGTGCGGTGTGGGTGCCCGGCTACTCTTCCTCCTCGTGCGCCCTGGCACAGCGTTTCTGACCGGGGTGTTTTTCTGCCCTGCGGCGGAGGAGGAAAGGCAGGATGGCGATTCATATCGGCGAAAGACGGGCGACACGCGCTTACACTCCGCGCGCCGGAGAGCGGGCCCCTGCCGGGCCTGGACAGCCGACAAGGCGGAAGTCGGTGCGAACTCCGGCAGTCGGCGCATCCCTACTTATCGGCCTGCTGGTCTGGGAGATTCTCGCCCTGCTCGCGCCCGACCCGCCGACCATCCTGCCCGCGCCCGATGTGGTGGCCCACCGCCTTTGGGATCTAGCCGCGAACGGAGTGCTCTGGCACCATATCGGCGTCACCCTGCTCGAGGCGGGGCTGGGCTTCGGCCTCGCGGCCGTCGTCGGCCTGCTGCTCGGCTATCTCGTGGCCCACGCACCGCTGCTCGACACGATGCTCGCTCCATATATCGCGGGCACCCAGGCCGTGCCTGTCGTCGCCGTCGCCCCGCTCATGGTCCTCTGGTTCGGCTTCGACCTGCTGCCGAAGGTGCTCACCTGCGCCGTCGTCTGCTTCTTCCCGGTGCTGATCAACACGGTCGTCGGCATCCGCTCGGTGGACCGGGCGCTGATCGAGGCGGCGCAGACCTTCGGGGCGGGGAGGCTCCGGATGCTCCGCTACGTCGAGGCCCCTCTGGCCGCCCGCTCGATACTCGGCGGCCTGCGGCTGGCGATCACCCTCTCCATGACGGGGGCGGTGGTCGGCGAGTTCGTCGCGTCGAACGCCGGCCTCGGTTACATGCTGACCTACGGACGCAGCTACGACACGCCGCTTGTCTTCGCGGCACTGGTCTCCCTGGCGGCCCTCGCCATCGCGGGCTATACAGCCATCGGCCTGATCGAGCGACGCCTGATCAATTGGGAGTGACGACGAGTGGTTAGTGGCGAGTGGTTAGTGCGTGGTGCGTAGTGCGTAGTGCGTAGTGCGTAAACAAGGGAGATGTTCATGCGGAGATTATCTGGGGTTGTGACGGGTGCGCTGATTGGGGTGGCGCTGCTGTCGGCGGGGTGCGACTTGGGGGCTGCGACGCCGGTGCCGGTTGCGCCTGGCGGGGGGGCGACCACACCTACTGCCGCGGTTTCCGTAGTCACGCCGACCGCGAGGCCGATGACGAAGATCGTGGTGGCGATGGGGTATATAGCCAACGTGCAGTTCGCCCCCTACTATGTCGCTCAGGATCGCGGCTACTACGCTGACGAGGGGCTGGAGGTCGAGTTCAAGTATGGGCAGGTGAACGACCTGCTCAAAGTCGTGTCCACGGGGGCGATTGACTATGCCAACGTCGGGGGGGACGAGATGGTGCCGGCGGTCGCCCAGGGCGTGCCGGTGCGCTATGTGCTCACCCAGTACTACAAGTATCCGGTCGCGGCCGCTGCCCTCGCCGGCACCGTGCTGAAGGCACCCGCCGACCTCAAAGGGCACAAAGTCGGCATCCCCGGACCCTATGGCTCGAACTACATCGGCCTCAAGGCGCTGCTCAAAGCCGGCAAGCTCACCGAGAGCGACATCAAGGAGCAGAGCATAGGCTTCACCCAGGTTTCGGCCCTCTCCCAGCGCCAAGTTGACATCGCGATGGTCTACTCAATGAACGAGCCGGTGCAGCTGAAGAGCCAGGGTAAGGACGTGACGACGTTGCAGGTCTCCGACTACATGGACCTCGCGGCGGTCGGCGTGGCGACCAGCGAGAAGAAGATCAGGGAGAACCCGGAGCAGGTGCAGGCATTCGTTCGCGCAACGCTGCGCGGCACCGCCGACACGCTGAAAGACCCCGCAGCCGCCTTCGCAAGCAGCATGGCGCGGACTCCTGAGATAACCGACCCAGCCCAGCAGAGCATACAGCGCGCCGTGCTCACCACGACGCTCGCCTTTATGACGCCCCCCGCAGGCCGCGACCCCGGCAGCAGCGATCCCGCCACCTGGAAGACAACCGAGGCGTTCCTGCGCGAAATCGGCCTCACCAACAAGCCGATTGACCCGACTACGCTCTACACAAACGACTTCATCGCGCCTGATACGCATTAGGCTGGCACCCAGCCCCCCGGCGTGGTATAATAGGGCCACTTTGGACCGCAGGGGTATGGGGGTGTCGAAATTGGCGGGGAATAGAGGGGGCATTGGCGGGTGGCTGCCGGCGGGGTTGGGGCTGAGGCCCTGGGCCGCCTTGCTCGTGCTGAGTTTGGCGATCATAGGGCTGGCACTGGCTATGACGACGACGAACCTCTACCGCGCGTTCATCATCCCCCACACCGGCACACCGGTCTTCTACTGGGCAACCTTCCAGTTCATCCCACACCCGCTGCGCGAGACCCTCTTTGGGCTGCTCGGCCTCGGGCTGCTGCTGGTCGGCTACCGGGGCCTGGCGCGTGGGGTGCGCGCGGCCCAGCAGAGCGGCCGCCAGATCGTCGCTCCCGCCGTGCTGGCACCACTCCGCTACTCCCGTCCGCTCGACGGCCCGCGTATCGTCTCCATCGGCGGCGGCACCGGCCAACCGACCGTGCTGCGCGGCCTCAAGGCGTATACCGACCACATCACCGCGATCGTCACAGTGGCCGACGACGGCGGCTCATCGGGCCGGCTGCGCCGCGACCTAGGCATCCTTCCGCCCGGCGACTTCCGTAACTGCCTGGTCGCCCTCTCCGACGTGGAGCCGCTGCTCGAAGAACTCTTCCAATACCGCTTCGGCAGTGATGCGGGCGAGTTGGAGGGCCACGCCTTCGGCAACCTCTTCCTCGTCGCCATGACGGGGGTTGTCGGCGAGTTCGAGATGGCCGTCCGCGAGTGTTCACGAGTGCTGGCTGTACGCGGCGACGTGATGCCCTCGACGTTGGCGAACATCACGCTGAACGCCGAGCTTACCGACGGCACAATCGTCTCCGGCGAGTCGCGGCTGCCGCAGGGGAAGGCGGCAGTGCGCCGGGCGTTCCTCACACCTGAGCAGCCACACGGCTACCCCGACGCCGTGGCCGCTATACTCGAGGCCGACCTGATCGTGCTCGGCCCCGGCTCGCTCTACACCAGCCTCATCCCGAACCTGCTGGTGCCCGACATTGTGCGTGCGGTGCGCTCCTCGCCCGCCGTCAAAGTGTACGTGTGCAACGTCGCCACGCAGCCGGGCGAGACCGACCAGTTCGGCGTACTCGAACATGTGCAGGCGTTGCGCGAGCATGTCGGGCCGGATGTCTTCGACTATGTGCTCGTGAACGCCGACCTCGCCCCCGCCGACCGCATCAAGCCCGAATGGCAGGTGCAGCCGGTCGCCCCCCCGCCCGACATGACTTACCCGGGCGTCAAGTTCGTCCGAGCGGATGTCGTCAACCCAAACAACCCGCTCCGCCACGACTCTGACCGGCTGGCAAAGGCGCTACTCGCGCTCTATGAGCAGCGCAAGCGCGCCCCGGCCGAGCCGGTGAGCGCAAACGGCCGTGGGCCATATCCAAACTGAGGCAATGATGCCTCTTGACGAGCTTTCAGCTAACTGAACGCTCTTGACCGATGGTGTTCAAGCACAAAAAGGGAGACGGCAGATATGACTACTCGTGTGGGAATCAACGGCTTTGGGCGCATCGGGCGGCAGGTCTTCAAGGCGCTGCGCGATGAGTACTCCGAGGATATAGAGGTGGTGGCGGTCAACGACCTCACCGACACCGAAACCCTGGCGCACCTGCTCAAGTACGACAGCACCTATGGCCCCTTCGACGGCGAGGTGGAAGCCACGGAGAACGCGATCATCGTGGACGACCAGCGGATCATGGTGTCCGCCGAAAAAGACCCCAGCAAACTCCCCTGGCGCGACCTCGGCGTGGACATCGTGATCGAGTCGACCGGGCGCTTCACCGACGCCGACAAGGCACGCGCTCACATCGAGGCCGGAGCGAAAAAAGTGATCATCTCAGCCCCTGCGAGTGGCGAAGACATCACGATCGTGATGGGCGTGAACGAAGACAAGTACGACCCCGCCAAGCACAACATCATCTCGAACGCCTCCTGCACAACGAACTGCCTGGCTCCGGTGGCTAAGGTGATACTGGACAACTTCGGCATCGTGCGGGGCATGATGACCACCGTTCACTCCTACACCAACGACCAGGTGATCCTCGACTTCCCGCACAAAGATCTCCGACGTGCCCGCGCCGCCGGCCAGAATATCATCCCGACGACGACCGGCGCGGCGAAAGCCGTCGCGCTCGTCATCCCCGAACTCAAGGGCAAGTTCGACGGCTTCGCGCTGCGCGTGCCCACGCCCACGGTATCGATCATAGACTTCGTGGCCGAGACCGAGCGCCCGGTCACCGTCGAGAGCGTTAACGCCGCTTTCATCGCCGCAGCCGAGGACCAGATGGTGGACATCCTCGACTTCACGCTCGAGCCGCTCGTCTCTATGGACTTCAAGGGGGATCACCACTCGAGCATCGTGGACGGCCTCTCCACGATGGTGATGGGCACCAACATGGTCAAGGTCATCGCCTGGTACGACAACGAGTGGGGCTACTCCTGCCGCGTCGCCGACCTGACGCAGTTCATCGCCGAGAAGGGCCTCTAGTGGGGGACGGGGACGGGGCTGAGATGGAGAACAAGGCTACAGTGCTCCGCGTCTACCAGGCTTTCCACAATAGAGACCTGCGGAGCCTGGACGAATTACTTGCGCCGGACTTCGTTGACCACACGGCGGGGCCGGAACAGGCGCCCGGCCCCGAAGGGATAAAGCAGGCGTGGGCACGGATGTTCGCCGCCTATCCAGCTCTCCGGATAACCGTCGAGGATCTCGTAGCAGAGGGCTATAAGGTGGCGAGCCGGGTCATCTTCAGCGGGGCCGGCCCTGATGGAACGTCCGAGGCCACGATGATGGAAATGGCGCACGTCTCAGGCGGCAAGGTCGTCGAGCTTTGGAACATCGTGAAATGGACTTGACGCAGCCCAAAGAAGAGTTGGAGAGAACCTGCCGATGGCTAAGATGAGCCTGCGTGATCTCGACGTCGCGGGAAAGCGCTCCCTGGTGCGTGTTGACTTCAACGTGCCGCTCGACAAGAAGACCGGGGAGATCACCGACGACACCCGGATACGGGCCGCGCTGCCGACGATACGCGCTCTGCTCGACGCGGGGGCGTCTGTCGTGCTGATGTCACACCTCGGACGGCCCAAGGGGGTGACGCCGGGCCTCTCGCTGGCTCCGGCCGCCGTGCGCCTTCGGGAGCTGCTGCCGGGCGTGCCGATGGGCTTCGCGGACGACTGCGTGGGCGAGGCGGTGGAGGCCGAGGCAAGGGCGCTGCGCCCGGGGGAGATCTTGCTGCTCGAAAATCTGCGCTTCCACCCCGAAGAAGAGGCGAACGATCCAGCCTTAGCGCGGCGGCTCGCGGCGCTCGGCGACGTATACGTCAACGACGCTTTCGGCAGCGCCCACCGCGCCCACGCCTCGACCGAGGGTGTGGCCCACCTGATGCCGGCGGCGCTCGGCCTGCTCATGGAGCGCGAGGTCGCCGTCATGGGTAAGGCGCTCGAGAACCCGGAGCGGCCCTTCACCGCGGTGCTCGGAGGCGCGAAGGTCAGCGACAAAATAGCGGTGATCAGCAACCTCCTCGGCAAAGTGGACAACCTGCTGATCGGCGGCGGCATGGCGAACACCTTCCTACGCGCGCAGGGCTATTTCATCGGCGACTCCCTCGCCGAGGCCGACCTGGTGCCCCAGGCAGAGGGGCTGATCACCGAGGCGCGAGCGAAGGGCGTTGCGCTCATGCTCCCGGTGGACGTGGTCATCGGCGACGCCTTCTCCGCCAACGCACAGAGGCGCACCGTGCCGTTGGGTGAAGTGCCGGAGGGCTGGCGGATCCTCGACATCGGACCGGCGACCGCAGCCGCCTACGCCGATGCCGTGCGGAGCGCGCGCACACTCGTCTGGAACGGGCCGATGGGCGTCTTCGAGTTCGAGCCGTTCGCAGCGGGCACCCGCGCCCTCGCCGTGGCCGCCGCCGAGGCGACGGACGCCGGGGCGACGACGATCGTCGGAGGCGGCGACTCGGTCGCGGCGGTCGAGCAGGCGGGGGTCGCCGACCGCATCAGCCATATCTCGACCGGCGGGGGCGCGTCGCTGGAGTTTCTCGAAGGCCGCGAGCTGCCGGGCGTGGCCGCCATACCGGAGAGAGAGCCATGAGCCGCACCCCACTCGTAGCTGGCAACTGGAAAATGAACACCACTGTGGACAGCGCGATGGTGCTCGCCGAGGACGTGGTTGACGACCTTGACGCAATCGAAGGCGTTGAGATCGTGCTCTGTCCGCCGTTTGTCGGTCTGGTGCTGGTCGAAGACGTGATCAACGGCACCTCGGTCGGCCTCGGCGCGCAGAACATGTACTGGGAAGCGCAGGGCGCTTTCACCGGCGAAATCTCCCCGCTGATGTTGCAGGCGCTATGCAAGTACGTGATCCTCGGCCACTCGGAGCGCCGCACTCTCTTCGGCGAGACCGACGAGGACGTGTCGCGCAAAGTGGGGGCGGCTCTCGAATACAACATCCGCCCGATCGTCTGCGTCGGCGAGAACCAGCAGCAGCACGACGCCAGGCAGACCGCCGCCGTTCTGGATCGCCAGGTACGCGCCGTGTTCACCGGCATGTCCCCGGCGGACGCCGCGACCTGCGTGCTGGCCTATGAGCCGATCTGGGCAATAGGCACCGGCCGGGCCGCCCATGGCCCCGACGCCCAGGAGAGCATCGGCGGCATCCGCGCCCTGCTCTCCGAGCTGGTCGGCACGGAAGCTGCGTTCGAGATGCGCCTGCTCTACGGCGGCAGCGTGACCGGGGCGAACGCCGCCGAGTTCTTCTCCCAGCCCGACATTGACGGTGCGCTAGTCGGCGGCGCGAGCCTCAAGCCGGCCGACTTCGTGCGTATCTGCGCGGTGGCGCAGCAGGTGAGACGTCAATTTTGAATTTTGAGTTTTGAGTTGTGAATTACGGACCGGGCCGCCGAGACGGCGGCGGTACGTGCGTAGTTTACTGCCTACCGCCTACGGCCTACTGCTTGCTGACCTCAGGGAAGGCCGTGAGCGCGTCGCGCAGGATGCCCTCGATCTCTTGTAGGCGCTCAGGCGTCTCGGCCTCGAAGCGGGTGGTGAGGGCAGGCTCGGTGTTGCTCGCGCGGACCAGGAACCAGCCGTCGGGGAACTCAACGCGGGCACCGTCGAGAGTGACGACCTTGTACTTCTGCTGGAACTCTTCGGTCAGCTTCTGGATCACGCCGAACTTGTGCGCCTCGTCCACGTCGAGGCGACCTTCGGGCGTGTTGAAGTACTTATGCACATCCTTGAAGCGTTCGCTGATCGGGCGGTCGTCGCCGCCGAGCGCGCGCAGCAGGCGCGCCCCGGCATACATCCCGTCGTCGAAGTCGAGGCGCGGGTCGTCGAAGAACATGTGCCCGCTGAACTCGCCGGCGAAGGGTGCGCCGGTCTCTCCGCGCTTGGCAAAGATGTTGGGGTAGCCGGTGCGCCACATCACCGGCTCGCCGCCCTGGTTAGCGATGTCTTCGATCAGCGAGCGGGAGCATTTCACGTCGAAGATGATCGGTGCCGGGCCTTTTGCCAGGATCTCGCGTTCGAGCAGGATCATGTACTGGTCGGGCCAGAGGATGTTGCCCTGGTCGTCCACCACGCCGAGGCGGTCGCCGTCCCCGTCTAGGCCGATACCGATGTCGGCCCGGGTCTCGCGAACTTTCGCCTGCAAATCCAGCATGTTCTCCGCTTTGAGTGGGTTCGGTACATGGTGGGGGAACGACCCATCCGGCTCGATGTAGAGCGGCACGACTTCTACGCCCATGCGGGTGTAGAGGTCCACTGCCGTCGGGCCGCAGGTTCCGTTGCCGGCGTCTACCACGACCTTGAGTTTGCGCGCCGGTTTCACGGTCTCGATGATGTAGTTCTTGTAAGCCTCCAGCACGTCCGTCTGCTTGTAGTCGCCCGCGCCGCGTGACGTGTCGAACTCCCCGCCGGCGGCGAGCCGGCCCACGGCCTGCACCTCAGCCGTGGAGATGGGCGCGTTGCGGCCCTTGAACCGCTTACGCATCTTGAGGCCGTTGAACTCAGGCGGGTTGTGGCTTGCCGTGACCTCGATGCCGCCGTCGGTGTCGAAATGGCCGGTAGCGAAGTAGAGCACAGGCGTCGGCACTTCGCCGATGTTGATCACGTCACACCCCACCTTGCGGAGGCCGGAGATCAGCGCGTCCGCGAAGCGTTTCGACGACAGGCGCACGTCGCGCCCAACCACCACGCGCCTGCGGCCGCCCTCGCCGCCCGCCTGCCCCTTGTCCTGGTCATAGAGCCAGGTGCCATAGGCCATGCCGATGGCTTCAAGCACAGGCCCGGTCAGGTCGTCGTCAACGATCCCGCGGATGTCGTATTCGCGGAAAATCCGCGGGTTCACCTCGGTTTTGTTCATGCTCAGTACCCCTCCCAGAATAGTCTGTGGCGTGCCTCAGCAGCTTCCATACCTCGGTATTGACTTGTGCCCGGAAACTGTGCTATGCTGGGATAGCTCAAAGCTGACGGCTGAACGCTGAACGCTCACAGAGAGACGATGACATGATTGACAATTTGCTTGTACAAGCACAGGCTGAGTACGGATACGCGAAGCAGTATTATCTGGACGGAGCGCCTGAACAGGCTCTGCTTCTCTACCATGGTGCGCTCGAACACCTTCTGCGTTGGAGCATGATCCGCCACGGAGCGGCACCTACAGTGGCGACCGACCCGCGGCAGGTGGATTGGGAGGTGCTGACCGACTATCTCGCTGCGCGGTGCGGCGTGAAGCGCGAGGCGTGTGACTTTCTTCTCCAGACGACGGATCTGCGCGACAGGGTGCGGGCCGGTGAACACCCGCAGATGAACAGCAAGACGATGCAGTGGTATGAGCAGCTGGTGACGGACCTATTTCGCCGCCTCTTTCCGGCCACGGAGGCCGAGCGCCGGGAGGTGGAGGAGAGAGCGGCCTTTGCCCGCCCCCGCCCCGTGGAGACGCCGCCCGCCGACACCGAGCCCCCGACACCTGACCCCGAGGCCGTGCCGCCAGCAGCCACGCCGTTGGCCCAACCCCCGGAGCCGTCCGCCGGCCCGCTCACCGAGCAGGCACCGGCCGCCGACGCGCCGCCTGTCGTCGAAGCCGACATGGAACTCCGCCGACGCGCGCTCGAATCGGGGCAACGCCTGCGCGAGATGCGATTGCGGGGCGCGGAGTATTGCCCACGCTGCCGCGAAGAAGCGCCGATGACCGCCGACGCCTGCCCCAACTGCGGCTATGACTTGGCGGCCTACCGGGCGGCCCGCCGACCGCCTGCGGCACCCCAGGGCGGGGTGCTGGAGCGGCTCCGGGGATTCCTGCGCGGTTAGAGCGTTATCCCGGCACTGTGCGCGACGCGGCTGCCGTAGCGATCTGCTCGGCTAGTACATGAAGCTCGGGGCGCAGAGGCTCGTTGCCCACCGCGTCGAGGCGGTCGAGTATTGCCACAGCGCGGCGTAGTCCTTCGTCGGGATCCGGCTCGGTGAGGATGCGGGTGCGGAGGGCGGGGTCGCTGACCACGCGCCGCTTGACCTCAGCGGCGAGCGTCTCAACCATGTCCTGGATGCTGTTCTGGTGGGGCATGTTGTCCTGCAAGCGGGAGAGTTCGAGCCAGTAAAGGCGCTTGAGCGGCTCGGCCACGGCTTTCATCCGCTCGGCTAACATCCCGAATGCCTGCTGGGCGAGAGCGCGAGCCTTGCCGGTGCTCGCCGCGATGTCGCCGCGATTGCGGCGCAGTTCCACCTGGATCGTCTCCACCACCATCAGCGAGAGGCTGTAGGTCTGCGTGAAGGTCGGCGGGGGGCCGGCGGGGACCGGAGGCTCGCGGTCGGGGGAGTCGAGCGCGCCCTCGATGGCGCCGAATAAGCCACGGCGCTGGGGCCTCGGCGCGTGCTGTGCGGGCTGTTGCTGCGCGGCGAGGGCTTTGAGCAGCGTGCTCCGCTCGTCTTCGACGCTGTTCACAGGGTCCACCAGCTCGCGCAGCAACACGGTGCGAACCATGTCCATATAGCGGGCGCGCAGCTCGGTCAGCATCCGGCGGTAGGTTTCGTCGGCGCGCTTCCAGAGGTCGGGCTGGTCGTAGCAGAGGTGGCGGACCTGGGCGGCGAAGTTCATCGCCTTCAGCTTCGCCTCGAAGCCGTCGCTCAGGATATTCGCAAGCTCGGGCGCGGACGACGTGAACTGGGCGTCAAGCTCGCGACGAAGGTCGAGCACGAGTTGAGCGGAGCGGTCGGCCTGCAAGATGCTGGCCTGGTTCACGAGGTCGGGCGTGGCGCTGATCAGGTCTTCGAGGTTCCGCATCGGGCGGGGCGCGGTCGCGGTGCCGTCGAGGGCGGCCTGCCGCAGGTCGGCGTCGCTACGGTTGAGCATTTCGGCGAGCTTTGCCTTCACCGACTGCACACGGGCATCGAGCTGCGCTGTCAGCCGGTCGTTCTGCCCCGGATCTAGCCGGTTCGGGAGCTCCCGCTGCGTCGCCAGGATCGCCTCGGTGAAGCTGCGGCGCAGGCCGACCGCGCCGCGGTCCACGCGCTCCCAGGCCACCTGTATGTCGGTGCCCATCTGCCGGAAGCGGTCGTACTGGTCGGGACGGACGCCGCGCGCGTCTATGTAGCGGCTGACGACGGCGCGCATCCGGCTGCGCGAGTCCTGCAAGCCCTGGTTCGCCGATTCGAGTGACGATGCGAAGCGCCGGGTGCGGACGAACGTGCTCATCGAAGCCTTGAGGTCGGGCACGCCGGACATACGCAGCAGCCAGTCGAGGTCGTAGCCTCCCTGTGGGCGCGGGCTGTAAGGCACCTGCTCGGCGATAGACTCGTAAGTCCGGTAGATAAGCTCGCCCCGCTCTTTGAGGTCGGGGAAGAGCGCCGGGGCCGACATCACCAGAGGGTCGCCGCGCAGCCGCCGCGCCTGCTGCTGCGCGAAGAGGGCCGCGTAGCCGCTCACGAGGTAGAAGGGCGCGCGGTCGCTCCCAGAGTGAGAGCTCCAGTAGTTGGGCAGCACCGGGTCGGCCATTTCCTGGATGATCGCTTCCAGCCCCGACCTGTTGCTGCCGAAATATTCCTGGATCGTCGCCAGCTGTAGGTCTATCTCGTCGGCCCTGTTGAGCGCGATAAAGACTTTCGCGCCGAACTTCTCTCTGTACTCCTGCGACCAGCCCTTGCGGCGGGCGAGTTCGGCGAGCGCGGAGAGCGTGTTCTTCTCCACGGGGCGGCGAGCCTGCAAGACGACCACCACCGCGTCGGCCTCGTTGAGCGCGCGCATTGTCGTCTGCTCGTGGTAGCTCACGCCGGCTTCGAGGCCGGGCAGGTCGATCAGCTCGATGCCGGAGTTGGAGAGCAGGGGGTCGGGCGTGCTGCTGTCGTCCACGTAGTAGACGACCTCACGGATCAGCCGTAGGAGGTCGCGGTCCGCGCCGGTCGCCTCTTTTTCGTTGATCTGCCGGCGCGCCTGCTCGTAAGTCAGCCAGCGTTGGCGGGGCAGTCCGGAACGCACCCGCAGGAAGGCGCTGATCATCTCTTCGAGCGTGGCGGCGTTCGCGGCGGCCTCGGGGTTGTCGCGCAGCTTGCCGCGCAGGTTATGCACCGCGTTCAGAGCGTTGCTGTCCAGGACGCTCGGCACCGGCAGGCTGACGTCGGCCACCGAGTTCAGCCGCCTGTAGTACTCGGCCAGCACCTCCGACAGATACCCGGAGTCGTCGAAATAGTCCACCCGCACCTGCGCGAGGTCGGGCGTCGTGCCCTGCGCCCGCAACTCGTCGGCACCTGGGCGGTCGCGCATCGCGCGCACGCGGGTCACTGCTGCAGTTACCGGCTCGCGGAAGGCTTCGGGCAGGTAGGACGCGCCGAGCAGCGAGTTGACCAGGGTGCTCTTGCCGAGGCCGTTGCGCCCCAGGAAGCTGATGCTGTAGCGCTTCGCGGGGTCGAGCTGCGCGCCCGCCCGCGCCAGGAAATCGGCGACATACGACCGCTCGCCCGGCCACTCGGTCGCCTGTAGGCCGTTGATCTCCTCGACGAGCGAATCGAGCGCGGGCAGGAGTTGGTAGCGCAGGAGCATCCATTGTTCGAGGCCGTCGGGCGGCACACTGCCCACAGTGTCGGTCAGCATCTTGCCGGCGCGGCGTATCTCGGCATCCGGCCCGGTGCGCTGGGGCGGTACCGGAGGCTGCACGACCCGTGGTGCCTCCGCCTGCGTCGGCATGGGAGCGGGAGGGGAGACGCGGCGCGTGGACGCATCCGCCCCGGCCAGCGCGGGGTTGAGCGTGCGGCAGCGGCTGCAAAACCGCGAGCCTGCGCGGTTCGAGTGGCCGCATTGCGGGCAGATCCATTGTGCCGGCGGGTTCGTCATCTGGGCCTCCTGGCGGTCCGGGGGAATATGCTCTCTCAACGCCTTTCTGTACGCAAACGGGCCGGGCGGCGTTGCAGCGCCTTGCGGCTCCCACGCCTATTGTAGGCCGCGTGCGGTGGGCTGTCAAGCCGACGACCGACCTTAAAGGGTGGCAGCGGAGTGGAATACAGGGTATACTTAGGGCATGAGGGTTTGCCGATTAGCGCCGCGATCCTACACTCTATCATCTGCCCGACTTTGGTGGGGCGCGCACCCCAGCTCGCTGCGCTCCGCGCACTACAGGAGCGCGCGGCTGTGGGTCAGGGACAGGTGGTCCTGCTTGCCGGGCCGGCAGGCATCGGAAAATCCCGGCTTGTGCGCGAACTGGCCGAGACGGGGCCAGCGGGCCACATAGTCGGCCCGCCGCTCATGATCACCTGCGGCTGTTTTGAGCCGGATCGCGCGGTGCCCTATGCCCCGTTCCGCGATCTCCTCCAGCGGATTACCGAAAGACGGCGCTTGGGCCGCCGGCACCCGGCGAGGACAAGCGTCGTTCGCTTGATGCGCTGGCGCACTGGATCGCGCATCTGGCCGGTGCCCGGCCCCTCGTCCTGGTCGTCGAAGATCTGCATTGGAGCGATGACGTCAGCCTCGACGCATTGTTGCACCTAGCCCGCCGTATCGCCACGCAGCCGGTGTTGTTGCTGCTGACCTACCGCAACCACGGAACCGGCCCGGCGCTGGAAGCCTTCCTCGCCTCCTGTGACCGCGAGCGCCTGGTAACTGAACTCGTGCTCACCCCACTCACCGCCGCCGAAGTTGCCGCAGTTATCCGCGCGAGTTTTCGGAAGCGATCTACGCACTGACTGAAGGCAACCCGTTTTTCGTGGAAGAAGTACTGAAGGCTATGGTAGCGGGCGGCTGCCTTCTTGACCGTGACAGTCGCCTCGACGAGCATCGGGTGCGGCAGCCAGCCGGTGATCGGGAAGTTGCGGATGCCGCGCACCGTCTGCGCGCCGTAAAGCGCGTCGGCGGGCACTTCGACCTCGCCGAGCGAGTCACGCTCCACGCGCGTCGTCAGGCGGTGGTGTCGCTCATATCGGTTCGAAACTCCTGTCTGTCCTGGCAGTAGCCCGCCCTCCGAGGGGACGGGACGTCTAACCCATTCTACTACCGACCCAGGGCGACCATCAAGGCTTGACGGATTGGCACGCGACCTGGTAGACTAAGGGTGCGGGCGTGATTTTGCGCCCTGAAAGGTAGATACGAGGATGGCTGCGATGACACGGATACGGATCCACTAGCGGCAAAGCTCCGGCTAAGGGATCATTCCTCTTGAACCTGTAACGAGCCGCGCGGTTCTTGCGTGCCGCGCTTTGCCGCTCCGCCATAACTCTCCGGCGCCGGTCCGGCGTGAGGGTTGTGGCTTTTTTGCGCCCCACCAGGGGCGGCGGGCGGCTCGCAGAGCGTCGTGGACGCAAGGGAGCAAGAGGATGAAAGAGAAACGCAAGGGACCGGAGCGGCGCGCGGGACCGGCCGCGCCGACGAGTTGGGACGACGTGGCCGGATGGTATGACGGCTGGGTCGGGGCGTCGGGCAGCCTGCACCACCAAGCGGTGGCAGTGCCCGCGCTGCTCGAACTGCTCTCCCCGCAGTCGGGGGAAGAGATTCTCGACGTGGGAGCCGGGCAAGGGGTGTTGGCCCCGGCCATCGCCGCGGCGGGGGCGCATTACACGGGGGTGGATGCCAGCCCGCGGCTGCTCGCCCTAGCCCGCAGGCGGCACGGCGTGCAGGGCCGCTTCCTGCTGGGCGATGCGCGCGACCTGCCGGCGGTGCGCGGGCTGCGGGCCGGCAGCTTCGCCGCGGTGACTTTCCTGCTGAGCATCCAGGATATGGAGCCGCTCGACCGGGTCTTCAGGTCGGCGGCGTGGGCGCTGGCACCGGGCGGTCGGGTGGTGCTCCTGCTGACCCACCCAGCTTTTCGAGTGCCCCGGCAGAGCGGCTGGGGCTGGGATGCGGGCCGCAAGCTCCAGTACCGGCGGGTTGACCGCTATCTGACGCCCCTGCCGGTGCCGATGAAGCAACTGCCCGGCCAGCAGCGCCCGGCCACGCGCAGCTTCCACCGCCCGCTGAGCGCCTACGTCAACAGCCTGACCGCTGCCGGCTTGTTGGTCGAGCAGATGGCCGAGCTGCCCGGCCCGCCGTCTGCCACTCCCGGCCCTCAGCCGGCCGCCGCCGACCGCGCCCGCAAGGAGATCCCGCTCTTCCTGGGGCTACGAGCACGAAGGGTGGCGTAGCGCGGGGTCGCCTGCGTTCAGTAATCCCATGTCGGCAGCCCGACTCGGTGGGGTAAATCGGCCAGCGCTTTTTCGGGATTCGCGGTGGGAGTGCTCGCGCCGGGTTCGTTCCAGGCTAGACGCAACACGGACACCCGTCCAAACTGATCTATTCCGAGAGCGGCGTCGCGCCCGAATCCAAAGCCTGGGTGAGGAACCGGCCCTTTGCGGAGCCTGAGGTTTAGCAGACCATATTCAGCGAGCACAGTTATGTTCTCTGCACCCTCAAATTGGGCAACCATCGAAGCGACCGATAGCAACGGTTCTTCATATAAGAAGACCTCGATATTGTACAACTTCTGGTCTTGCTTATCTCCGTCAGCTATTGCCATTACTTCGTACCAGGCAATAGGTGGTGTTGGCGCGAGCTTCAGAATAAGAAACTCGTCGGTGCGGTAGATTGGAATATCGGCCCACATCTCTTGTCCTCCGGAATGTGTTTAGCGTCCGGCTACGCTCGTGGCGGGGTCAGACCACCAACGGATTTAGGAAACGGATGAAGCGGATTTGGCCCGGCGGGGCGGATGCCGTCCACGAATGCTTTGCCACGAATACACGAATGATTTCGGGCAGGGCGGGGTTGCCGGTTGGAACAGCACGAGGTGGGGCAAGAGCGTCGAGGGCAGAGCCGCTCTCCCACAGTTCGTCCCTTGCCAGCCTTGACCACATCTGTTGGGCATGAGGCTCCTCGGATTCGCCTATTTCCCTCACCGCCTCAATTTTTCAACCGACTCAGCAAGCTCGTCGTAGGTGGCGTGGAGGGGGTGCATGGAGCGGAGGCGGTTTAAAGACAGGGTTTTTTGCTCGCGGACCTGGTCATTCAACGTTGCTGCCCGGATAAGATAGAACTCCCACTGGTCCAAGTCCAACGGATCGAGTGTCGCCTTGTCCTGGTGGTTCAGCACACAGAATACGTAGATGTCCGCTTGTCGGCGAACCTCGGGTTCCAAGACGTTGGTCGCAGTGTCAAATAGGCGCGTCGGGCGTATGCCGAACACGATGCTCGAGAGCTTCTTATGATACCAGGACTGCAGGTAGGCCGCAGACTTGACTTCGATTTTGACGTCGCCCCACAGGAGGTCATATGCATCCCATTCTATCCGGACGGGGTCGGTCAGTCCAAGCGCCCGTGCGACGATGTACTCGGCCAGCACCCCGCGGGCAGTGTTGCCGACCAGGTCCGACATGGCCCAGCGCCAGAAATCGAGCACTGTTGCATCGAGGCGCGCCCCGTCCCGATGAAGCGCCTCGTCGCCGGTTTTGCGAGTCAACACCAGTTTCGGATAGTCTATGATCAGCGCCTCCCGAGCGATAACCGACCGCTTTGCCGGACGTTCCTGACGCGGGCGTCTGGGAAGCGGATCGCAGGAGCGGCAGTAGTCGAGAGGCACCGAGCGCTCCGCCGCCCAGGCTTCCAACTCGTTGGGGTCCTCTCCGCAGATCTTGTGCTTTGCCGTGGTGACGGCCAGCCAACCAGGGGCGGACTGGATATGGGTGCAGTGGGCGCGGTGGAGCATCATCTGGCCACGCCCCCGCTGCGGGGCATTGATCACGAAACCGGCCGGATGCCCTTCCGCCCATGCCGTATACGCTGCTTCGTCTTCCGCCTTATTGAAGTCCAACACTATCCCGTTCCCCGATCCTGCCTATTGCACCTCCGGCTGTCCGGCCCCGCTACCGCACTAAATCCGTTTCATCTGTTTCCTAAATCCGTTGGCGGTCTGCCCCCCACAACGAGCATAGCCGGACGCTAAATATACCCGCATCTACGGCTCTGGTACAGTGATCGTAGGATCGTCGAACCGACTGAGAGTCATCGTCAGATCCTTGAACTGCATCGAGGGCATCGGAACTTTTTCGGGCATCGAGCTATATATTGAGCGAATCAATTCCCAATCCTCATCTCCGACGTCGAGCGGCTGGGTCTTTCCGGGAATCGAGCTGGATGTCGAGTGAAGGTGCGCCGCCCCCATCCGCATCTGTGTACCGGGCCCTGTAGAGTAGGTGAATCTAGATAAATAGTCCGTGCGCGGATCAATCCAGACATCTACACGTCCGCTCATCGGGCGAGCGTCGAATGATAGCCAAGTGGCACTGCCACGCATTGGTGTCCTGAAGTTGAGTTTGCCGGCGAAATGACTGCATTGCGCCCCGTTGATAGCCTCTTCGCCTGCTGGTGAAAAGTAAGCATCTTTCATAAAGCTGAGATTGCCTGGGAAGCCGCTCAAGAGAAATCTGGGTCGCTGTCATGCGTCCGAGCAAGTCTGAAAGGCTGTCAGTGGTGATGGGTAGCAATGAAGCCAGAGTAATCTCCTTCGGGTGGATGGCCTCAGCGATTATGATGTGTTCAACCGCCTGCCCGTTTATCGTGCCCGTAACCCGAATCCGGTCTGGCGCAACGTAATCACCTTCGAGGTCAGTCGGGTATCCCGTCGTAACCAGCGTGAAATGGAAGCTCTTCGCTCGCTGGGTATTGGAAATCGCTCGCAGAATGAGTTCCCGATCCGCATTCGATAGGGGAGATGCATCTGGTGTGTTCGGTGAGTCTAGGTGCGTCATTGCCGTGAATCCTCCCAGACGGAGTTGAGTTGCAGGAAGCCAGCCTCCTCTGCCACACAGCCCCATTCTAGCACATTCGCCGCAGCCTTGCATTGCACCCCACTCGGAGAAACCTTCGTGACTTCGTTCCTTCGCGGCTCCGTAGCTCGCTCCGTTGCGCGTCCCCGGCAAAAGCCTTATAATGGGCCATGACCGATGAACCCACCGCGCCCGGCGCGCGCCCGACCCTGCTGCTGGTTGACGGCTATGCCCTGATCTATCGGGCGTACCACGCGCTGCCGGCGACCATGATGACGAAGGCCGGGGAGCCGACGAACGCCGTGCTCGGCTTCACGACCATGCTGCTCGACACCATACGCAAGGAGCAGCCGGAGTACCTGGCCGTCGCCTTCGACCGTGGGCGCACCTTCCGTCACGACCTCTCGAGCGCGTATAAGGCGACCCGTGCCAAGATGCCGAGCGACCTGCGCGGGCAGATCGAGCGCGTTCGCGACATATTGGACGCGCTCAGGACGCCGATCTTCGAGCAGGAGGGTTTCGAGGCCGACGACGTGATCGGCACCCTCGCGCAGCAGGCCGAGCATCAGGGCATCCGCACCCTCGTCGTCACCGGAGATATGGACGAGCTACAGCTGGTGACCGCGAACACCGAGGTGGTGACGCCCACCGGCTACGGGCGCTTCAACGAGACGAAGCTCTACGACACCGCCGCCGTCGAGGAACGGTACGGCTTCGGCCCAAAGCTGATCCCCGACTACAAGGCGCTGACCGGAGACAAGTCGGACAACATCGCCGGCGTGCGCGGGATCGGTGAGAAGACCGCGACCGCGCTGCTACAGCAATACGGCTCGCTCGAGGGCATACTCGAGCACCTCGACGAAGTGAAGCCGAAGAAGGCGCAGGAAGCCTTGCGTGAGCACTCCGAGCAGGCCCTATTGAGCAAGCGCCTGGCGACCATCGTCTGTGACCTGCCCTTGAAGCTCGACCTGACCCTGTGCCGGGCCGCCGACTTCGACCGCGAACGCCTGGTGGAGCTATTCCGCACGCTCGAGTTCCGCAACCTGCTCGCCAAGATGCCTGGCGCCCCTCCGCCCCCACCGCAGCCGGAGGCACCGGCGCGACCGCCCGGCCCCGTGCAGCAGATGGCCCTCTTCGCCGACGACGGAGCCGTCGCCGCGATGGCTGCTGTAGATGCGGCGGCGGATGCGGGCGTGATGCCGCCCGGCTACCAACTCGTGACCACCCAGAAGCAGCTGGACGCGCTCGCCCGCCGCCTCCGGGAGGTCGAACACTTCGCCTGGGACGTGGAAAGCACCTCGAAAGAGGAGATGCTGGCCGACCTGGTAGGGTTTTCCGTCTCGCCCGCGCCCGGCGAATCCTACTACATCCCGATGGCGCACGTCGCCCAGCCGGGCGAACCGCCTCCGGAGCAGCTGCCGCTCGAGGCGGTGAAGGCCGCGCTCGGCCCTATCTTCGCCGCCGAAAAGCCACTCAAAGACGCGCACAACGCGAAGTACGACCTGATGGTGATGGCCCGCGCCGGCATCCCTATAAACACCGAGGGCCTCGGCGTGGACACGATGATCGTGGCCTACTTGCTCGGCGAGCGGTCGAAGGGACTGAAAGACCTGGCCTTCACCCGCCTCGGCGTCGAAATGACCCCGATCACCGCGCTGATCGGCAGCGGGCGCGGGCAGATCACCTTCGACCATGTGCCGATCGTGAAGGCGGGGGCATACGGTGCCGCCGACGCCGACATGACGCTGCGGCTCAATGAGGCGATGGTGCCGGAGCTAGAGGCCATGCCGGACCTCTGGCGGCTGTTCAACGAGCTGGAGATGCCGTTGGTGCCTGTGCTCGCCGACATGGAGCTCGCCGGGATCTACGTGGATGTGTCGCTCCTCCAGAGCCTCTCGACGGAGCTGTTCAAGAAGATGGCCGAACTCGAAGCCCAGATTTTTGAGGCGGCGGGCCACCCGTTCAACATCAACTCGTCGCAGCAGCTCGGCCAAGTGCTCTTCGAGGAGCTTGCGCTGGCCGGCAAGTCGCGCACCAAGACCGGCTACTCGACCAGCCAGGAGGTGCTCGACAACATCCGCCACCTGCACCCGATCATTGACCTGGTGAGCGAGTGGCGCTCGATGAACAAGCTCAAGTCCACTTACTTGGACGCCCTGCCGCTGCTCGTGAACCCGACGACGGGGCGGGTGCATACCTCGTTCAACCAGACGGTCGCCGCCACCGGGCGGCTGAGTTCGTCCAACCCGAACCTCCAAAACATCCCGGTGCGAACCGAGGCCGGGCGGGTCATCCGCCACGCCTTCGTCGCCGACAACAACTCACCGCACCCGCTGGTGCCGCGCCCGGCCACGCTCTACGCCGCCGACTACTCGCAGATCGAGCTGCGGATCCTCGCCCACATGACCGGCGAAGAGACGCTGGTGAGCGTCTTCCGCGAGGGCGGCGATGTCCATGCGGCGACGGCAGCCGAACTGTTCGACGTGCCGCTCTCTGAGGTCAAGCCGGAGATGCGCTACCTGGCGAAGCGGATCAACTTCGGCGTGCTCTACGGCATGGGGACATATGGCCTCACGCGCGACACCAGCCTGACCCATCAGGACGCGCAGGGCTTCCTCGAACGCTACTGGGCACGCTACCCGAAGATCCGCAGCTTCATGGACGAGACCTTGAAGGAGGCGCGCAAGACCGGCTATGTGATGACCCTGCTGGGACGGCGGCGCTACATGCCTGAGCTACAGTCGTCGAACGGCGGGGTACGGCAGGCCGCCGAGCGCGCGGCGATCAACGCCCCGGTGCAGGGAACCGCCGCCGACATAATCAAGATCGCCATGATCCGCCTCCACCGCGAGCTACAGCAACGCAAGCTGGCCTGCCGGATGCTCTTGCAGGTGCATGATGAACTGCTGTTCGAGCTGCCCGAAGCCGAGCTTGATGAAGTGGACAGCCTGGTCTGCGAGACGATGGAGAACGCATTCGCTATGGACGTGCCGCTCAAAGTCGAGACGAAGCACGGGCGTAGCTGGGGGGAGATGGAGTGACCCGTGCCGACGGGCGCGCCGATGACGAGCTACGCCCAGTCCGCATCACTCCACGCTTCCAGGCCGGGCCTACAGGCTCGGTACTGATCGAGGCCGGGGGCACCCGCGTCGCCTGCGCGGTGAGCGTGGACCCGAAGGTGCCGCCCTGGATGGCAGGCAAGGGCCGGGGCTGGCTGACCGCCGAGTACGGGATGCTGCCCGGCTCGTCGCCGCAACGCATCCCCCGACCGACGCTGAAGCCCGACGGACGGGCGACCGAGATCCAGAGGCTGATCGGGCGCTCGCTGCGGGCGATGGTTGATCTCAACCGCCTCGGCGAGCTGACGTTGCTGGTGGACTGCGACGTGATAGACGCCGACGGCGGAACCCGCACCGCCGCGGTCACCGGCGCGGCCGTCGCCGTGGTGCTGGCGCTGGCCCGCGCCCGCGCGTCCGGCCTGCTGCCGGACGGCGACGCCCTGCCCCTGCGCGGCTTGGTCGCCGCAGTCAGTGTCGGCCTCGTGGACGGAGCTGTTTGCCTCGACCTGCCCTACGCCGAGGACTCCCGCGCCGCAGTGGACTGCAATCTCGTGATGACCAGTGCGGGCGAATGGATCGAAGTGCAGGCGACCGCCGAGCACGGCTCGTTCACCTCGCAGACCCTGGCCGAGTTTCTCCGCCTCGGCGAGATCGGCATACGGCAGCTCTTCGCAGTTCAGCGGTCCGTGCTGGCCGCAGAGGGGATCGAGTAGCCGTCAAAGCGGGTGCTGCTCGGCGAGGCGCAGGAGGCCGCCCATCAGCGCATCGGTGTCCTGCGAGCGGCCCACGCTGATGCGGAGGTGGTTCGGCAGGTGCGGCGTCGAGAGCGCACGGAGGAGGATGCCGTCGTGGTCGGCGAGGAAGTCGCGGACGGCGGCGGCGCTGCCCCGGCGCATCGCGCAGAGCAGGAAGTTGGCCTCGGAGGGGTAGGGCTGGAGGAGGTTCAGCTTGCGGAGGCGGCGGAAGAGGCGGCCCCGCTCTTGGCGCAGCGCCTTGATGTGGGCGAGCAGCGGCGGAAGGTCTTGCAGCGAGGCGAGCGCGGCAAGCTGGGCGGCGCGGCCCGGCGCGACGGTAGCGCCGCCGAAGAGTGCGGCGGCACGCAGGCGCTCCGCCAATGGGCGCGAACTAAGCAGGTAGCCGACCGGCAGCCCGCCCAACCCAGCCCAGGACGCGAAGTCGCGCAGCACGATCAGGTTGTCGAACTCGGTGACCAGGGGTGCGACGGTCCGGCCCGCGAACTCGTAGAGCGACTCGTCTACCAGGATGGGCAGTTCGGCGCGCAGCAGGCGGACCACCTCGGTCGCGGGCATCGTGAGGCCGGTCGGGTCGTTCGGCGAAGGCACGATAGCCAGCGCGACCGGCTGCTCCCGGAGCACGGCGAGCATCGCGTCAACGTCGGTCTCGAAGCCGCGAGCCGGGCCGGTCTCGATCACCGCCATGCCGAGGCGGGCGGCGACCGCCGCGTAGAGCGGGCGTGTGGGCGCGGGCACGAGGATCGCCGCGCCTGGGGCCGCGATCTCGCGCAACAGCCGCTCCAGGCCCTCTGCGGGGCCGGCGCAGACGGTGATGCGCTCGCGGGAGCAAAGGGCATAGGCGTCGAGCGCGGCGCGCAGCTCGCGGGCCTCCGGATCGCCAGGGCGGTGGAGCGACTCCGCGCTGCCGAGGACTTCGAGCACGCGCAGCGAGGGGCCGTAGGGGTTCTCGTCGCCGTCGAGCCGCAGGATCTCGTCGGGACTGCGACCGAGGCGGCGCGCGAGGACTTCGAGTGGGAGTTCGAGGTCGCCGCCGCAGCCGTCGGCGGGCATACCGGGCAGATAGGGTTTGTGGATACCGGCGCTATGCGTAGTCATAGCCGAATTATACCAAAACGAGTGGTTAGTTGTTAGTGGTCGGAGGGAGGGCATTATGCAGATACGAGCGAACGACTTGGTACTTGACATCGGCAGTGGGCACAGCCCGCACCCGCGCGCCGACATACTCTGCGACCGCTATATTGACGACGACACCGAGCGCGGCGGCTCGATCCGCGCCGACCGCCCGCTGATCGTCGCCGACGCCCACGACCTGCCTTTCAGGGACGGTGCCTTCGATTACGTCGTGACATCCCACATCATCGAACATATGGACGACCCGGTGCGCTTCTGCCGGGAGCTGATGCGCGTCTCCCACGCGGGGCACATCGCGTCGCCGTCGGAGATCGCCGAGAAGCTCTTCTACTGGCCGTTCCACAAGTGGTACGTCAACAAGATCGGCGATACCCTGGTGCTGCACCCGAAGCGCGACGACCCGAACATTTTTGGAGAGCTGTTCGACTACCTCTACGAGTACAACCCCTGGTATGCCCGCTTCCAGCGCAGCCTGCCCGACCTCTTCTGGATCGAGTACGAGTGGGCCGGGGAGATCAAGATCACGATCCGGGAACATTCGCCGCTCGACCTCGACTCTCCGCGCCGCCTGCGACGAATGGTCAAGCCCCGCGAGAGCCTGCCGACAATGCTCTACCGGACTGCGGCCGGCATGGGCGAGATGGTCGTCCCCCAGGCAGCGATCAATGCCCTGCGCTCGTTGCGCCGAGTAAAGCGTGCGCCCGCGCGGGAGATCGACCTCGAGTCGATCCTGGCCTGCCCTGCCTGCGGCAGCGCGGTGAAGATGAGCGCCAACGAGGTGCGCTGCACGAACCCCGACTGCGGGGCCGTCTACCCGGTCGAGCGCGGCTTCCCACACATGCTGCTCGACCAGGCGTTGCGAGAGCGTCCCGACGCGCCGCACAAGGCGCGCAAAGGATAGGACTACGTATACAGCATACAAGGAGGAACTTCTAATGCAAATTGGGATCGGACTGCCGAATACCGTCACAGGGACGCCCGGCCGGACTCTGATAGAATGGGCGCAGCGCGCCGAGGAGAGAGGGTTTTCGACCCTGACCACGATCGGGCGGGTAGCGTTCCCCGGATATGAGGAGTTGATCGCACTGACCGCTGCCGCAGCAGTGACGCAGCGGATCGGCCTGCTCACCGACGTCTTGCTGGTACCGACCCGCGACCCGGTGATGCTCGCTAAGGAGGCCGCGAGCCTCGATCAGCTGTCCGGCGGGCGGTTCGTGCTCGGCGTCGGGGTCGGCGGGCGCGAGGACGATTTCGTAGCGGTCGGGCGCGACATCCATGACCGTGGTAAGCGGATGGACGCCGCTCTGGAGCTGATGCACCGCGCCTGGCAGGGCGAGCCGGTAGCGGGGAGTCCGGTGCCAGTCGGTCCGATGCCGGTGAACCCGGGCGGAGTGCCACTGATGATCGGGGGCAACACGGACGCGGCGATTGAGCGCGTGGTGCGCTAGGGTATCGGCTGGACAGCCGGGGGTGGGGGACCGGAAGCCTCCGGTGCCTTCCGTGCCCGTGTCCGCGCGGCCTGGACCGCAGCCGGTCGCCCCGGCGCGCCGAGGATCGTGGCGCTCGGATATTTCGGGCTAGGCCCCGACGCCCAGGCGAAGAGCGCCGCTTATATCCAGGAGTACTACGGCTTCCTCGGCGAGTGGGCGCAGAGGATCGCGCAGAGTGTAGCCACGACAGCCGACTCGGTGCGCGACTACGTCAAGGGTTTTGCCGAGGCCGGTGTAGACGAGGTGGTCTTCAGCCCGACCATCGGCGACCTGGCCCAGGTCGATCTGCTGGCCGACATCGTGTTCGCCGGAAAGTAGCACGCCAAGAGGAGACGCGAATGACACAGATACAAGAGGGCAGGGCCGCAGGCTCGGTCGAAGAGGCGATGGCTGAGCCGCTGATAGCCGGTGCGGGTGTGGGCGAGGCGACGATAGACCTGCGCGACCCGTCGGGCGGCATGGACTTCGCTACCCGCGCGCCGTCCGGCCATGAGTTGGTGATCGACACCGGTGCCGACCACGGCGGGCACGACCTCGGCGTGCAGCCGCTCGAGCTCCTGCTTGTCGCCCTCGCCGGCTGCACCGGCATGGACGTGATCTCGATCCTCCGCAAGAAGCGGCAGGTCGTGACCGGATACCGGGTGCGGGTCGCCGGAGCGCAGCAGGAGGACCACCCCCGTGTCTACACCGAGATCGTCGTCCAGCACATAGTCAGTGGGCCGAACCTCGACCCGAAGGCGGTCGCGCGGGCCGTGGAGCTGTCGGCGACGAAATACTGCCCGGTGAGCGCGATGCTGTCGCACGCCTGCACGCTCACTCACCGATACACAATCGTGCAGGCAGAGGCCGAGCCGGATCCCGGCGTTCGCTCATAGAACTTGACACGGTGGCGCGTCTGTCTTATAATAGCCTAGTCACGCGGAGGTGGCGGAATTGGCAGACGCGCCAGGTTGAGGGCCTGGTGACCGTTAAGGTCGTATGGGTTCAAGTCCCATCCCCCGCACCAACTACCGAGGAGCCTTAGCTCAGCCGGCCAGAGCAATCGGCTTACATCCGATAGGTCACAGGTTCGAACCCTGTAGGCTCCACATCCGAGAACGAACAGCAAATGCAGGGCGGAGCCTCCGAATCGGGAGGCTCTTTCCCTTTCCGGCAAGGGCGCAACATGGGAGGAGCAGCGATGGGCGGAGAAGCGGAACTCTTGCAGAACCTGGTGAGGTTCGACACGACGAACCCTCCGGGAAACGAGGGCGAGTGCATCGGATACATCAAGAGGTTGCTCGATGATGCGGGGGTGGAGACCGAGATCCTGGCGCGAGACCGGGCGCGCCCGAACCTGCTGGCGCGCTTGCGGGGGCGGGGAGACGCGCCGCCGCTCCTCCTACAGGGGCACATTGACGTGGTGACCACTGCGGACCAGGCATGGCGGCACCCGCCGTTCGCGGGCGAGGTTCACGACGGCTATATCTGGGGCCGGGGGACGCTCGACATGAAGGGCGGCGTGGCTATGATGCTGACGGCCGTGCTACGGGCGCGTGCCGAGGGCGTTGCCCTCCCCGGCGACGTGCTGCTGGCGGTTTTGAGCGACGAGGAGTCATTCGGAGAGTACGGGGCGGGGTATTTGACTGCGGAGCACGCGGACCGCTTTGCGGGCGTGCGCTATGCGCTCGGCGAGTTCGGCGGCTTCTGCCTGCATATAGCAGGGCGTCGCTTCTACCCGATCATGGTGGCCGAGAAGAGCCACTGCCGTGTACTGGCGACGGTGCGGGGGCCGGGAGGGCACGCATCAAGGCCGTTGCGCGGCGGTGCAATGGCGCGCCTCGGTCGTATGCTCACGACCCTCGACGCCGGCAGGCTGCCGGTGCATATCACGCCGGTGATGCACGATATGGTTGAGGCGATTGCCGCCGCACTGCCCGAGGAGATCGGCACGCCGATGCGCTGGCTGCTCGACCCGCAGACAACCGATGCGGTACTCGACCGACTCGGCCCCCAGGCGGCGATGTTCGACCCCTTACTGCACAACACCGTCAGCCCGACGATCGTGCTCGGCGGTGAGAAAAGCAATGTGATACCGAGCAAGATAGTGCTGGAGATGGACGGGCGGACGCTGCCCGGCCACAGCCCCGCCGATCTGGAAGCCGAGCTGCGCGCCATGCTCGGCGACGACGTGGAACTCGATGTGACCGGCGACGACCCCGGCCCGGCGACACCTGACATGGGCCTCTTCCCGACGCTCGCCGCCGCGATACGGGAGGCGGACCCGGAGGGGATACCGCTCCCCTACATGCTGCCCGCCGTGACCGACGGCAGGTACTTTGCCCGGCTCGGCATCCAGACCTACGGCTTCCTGCCTATGGCCCTGCCCGCCGACTTCGACTTTTCTGCGGGCATACACGCCGCAGATGAGCGCATCCCGGTCGAGGCGGTCGCGTTCGGCGCGGACGCGATCTACCGCGTGCTGCAACACTTCGGGGAGGCGGCGAGATGATAGAGCGCCTCGACCATATCGTTATCCTGGTGGACGACCTCGCGGAGGGCATGGAGAGCTACACCGCGCTCGGCTTCACGGTGACTCCAGGAGGGGAGCACGCCGGTGGGCTGACCCATAACGCGCTCGTCGCCCTTGAGGACGGCAGCTACCTTGAACTGCTGGCCTTCAGGCATCCGGTCGCATCGGGGGAAGTGCCGGGCGGCCTCTCGGCGCTGACCCGGCGCTGGCTGGAGCGCGCGCCCGCCGGCGAGGGGCTGCTCGACTTCGCGCTGCTGCCGACCGAGATCAATGCCGACATAGCGGCGGCTGCGGAACGCGGTCTGGCGCTCGAAGGTCCACTGCCGGGCGGGAGGCGGCGGCCCGACGGCCAGGAGGTGGCATGGTCGCTCGGCATACCCGCCACGCCGGATCTGCCGTTCCTCTGCGCCGATCTGACACCTCGCGAACTCCGCGTCCCCTGTGGGGCGGCCCGCAAGCACGCAAACGGGGCGGTGGGAGTGGCCGGTGTGAGTGTGGTGGTGCGCGACCTCGACGCGAGCGTGGAGCGGTATCGTGCGCTCTTGGGTCGGGAGCCAAAACCCGGCACCGCAGCCTCCTCGCCGGGCGCGCGGATTGCCGTCTTCGCCCTGGATGGGCCGAGCATCACGCTTGCCGAGCCGGACGCGAGCGACAAGGCTCTCCGCAAGCAGTTGGGCACGCGCGGAGAAGGCCCCTACGAGGTGACTCTACACCAACAAGTGAATGCCGGAGTGTTGGCACCCAAGTTGCTTATTACCGAGCGATAGGCTCCGATCAGGAGCCGTAGCGAGACAGTGACACCTAGTGGAGCCGGAGGGGCCTATGTCGCTCGCAGAGCAATTTGTCGGGACTGATTCGCACGGTAGCCCAGAGCGATATGGGGCGCGGGTGCGCTGGCTGGCCGTGATCTACATCGTGCTCGATCTCCTATCGGTGGTCATCATGGGGTTGATCGTCTGGCGGGAGAGGTTTTTGGTCACCCTGGCGCAGCGTTCCAACGTCGAAACCCTCACCCTACTCATCATCTTCGTGCTCGCGCTCTTCTACCTAGTCTCGACCGGGCGGGGCTTCTGGGGTGCTCTGCGCCTGTTCCGCTACGATGCACCGATGCTCTGGACGCGCGACAAGAAGGGCCGGCAGGCCATCGAGGAGCGCAAACAGGCCGCGCTGAAGGACGGCGGCCAGGAGATCTTCGCGTGCTTCGATCAGGCGATCCAGTTGCAAGGGCAGAGCGATACCCCGCTGCGATGGAAGGTCGGCGACGATGCTGGGGAGCTTGGCGAGATCGTCGTGCGGGGGGTGAAGGCGACCTACAAGGCGCAGAAAGCCGGGATGAGCAGCAGCATCTTCGAGTTCTTGGCGAGCCAACTCCGGCACGCCGCGCAGCACCGCGATCCCGATGCCCAACTTGAAGTGACGCAGTGGTCTACGATAGACAAGGATGAGGCCAGCACCTACGACAGCATGGCCCAGGCGTTCCGGGCGCTGCAACGGCAACTCGGCGACAAAGGCCCGGTCTGGCCGACTATCGAGATCACGACTGGGGAGGCAGCGGAGATCGGCGAAGCGTTGCGCCGCTTAGTGCCAGAGCTGCGTAACGACTGCTTCCTGCCGGACGTGGAGTACGAAGTAGAGTACAGCGTGCCGATTTTGCCGGAGCCGTTGAGCTTCTTACAACTCAGTCGGCACGACAGCCGGGCGGACCCGGTGTTCACGATGGGCTGCGCGGTCGTGATCATGCTGGCGGTGCTGCTCGTGCTTGCCTTCATTATTTGGTTCCCACCCTGGGTACCGGGAGTCTGAGCGTATGAAGAAGCTGTTCGCTAGAGTGGTGCCGTTGCTGGCTGTGCTGGTCTTACTGACGGGCTGCCTCGGCCCCAGCCCGGTCGTGGAAAAGCAGACGCTCGTGCCGCCGAGCGCGCCCGGGCAACCCTTCCAGGTCGAGGCCGTGGTCACGAACCAGGGGCCAGGCGATGGCCAGATACGTGTCACCGCAAGCCTAAAGAATAAGCAGACCGGCGTCACGCTCGCTCGGGGAGATCAGACCGTTGACCTACGGGAGCACGAGCGCCTGAACGTCGTCATCCCCTTAGACCCGCCGTCCTCCTCCGGGAACCCCGACCCGAAAGATCTGGATGTGGAGGTGACGGTCGAGTACCCGGCGCAGTGAGCATGGCTCCTTTGACAATGGGCGTGAGAGTTCCTATAATTGAGGCTATTCACCCCGTCGTCACAGGAGGCGATATTTGAGCCTGATTGAAAATCTGATGGAGCAGGCGCTGGCTAAATTGGAGCCGGCGGAGCGCACCCAGCTTATGCAGACTATGGCCGAGAAGGCGCTGGCGACGCTATCGCCGGACGACCGGCGTCTGCTGCTCGAGCATGTCGTGGACCGCTTCATGGAGGGGCTGTCGGCGGAGCAGCAGGGCGCGCTTGTCCGCGAGGTGTTACCCCACCTGCTCACCCGGCTGCTGGAGGCGGGGAATATGTCGGTGAACGACTTCCTCTGGTCGGCGATGGGCAGCCTCGGGGCTATGGAGGGCAACACCAAACCGGAGGGCAAGTGAGCATGGCGACACGAATACTGGGGGGGGCAAGGGTATTGACGATGGCCGGGCAGATCTTCGATCCCGGCTTCGTTATTCTTGAGGGTGGGAAGATCGCTGCGGTCGGCGAGATGGCCGACCTGCCGGCGCCCGCGCCGGAGACCGAGACACTGGACCTGCGCGGCAAGTGGCTGCTGCCGGGGCTGATCGACGCTCATACACATGTCGGTATAGGCGAAATGGGCATGGGCCGCGAAGGGATGGATGTCAACGAGACGACCGACCCGGTAACCCCCCAGGTGCGCGCGATCGACGCGATCAACCCTGCGGACGACGCCTTCCACGATGCACTCAGCGCGGGGATCACGGCGGTCAACATCATGCCGGGTAGCGGCAATGTCGTCGGCGGAATGTCTGTCGTCGTGAAGACGCACGGCGAGCGGGTGGATCAGATGGTGGTGCGCCAGCCGTCGGGCATGAAGGCCGCCTTCGGGGAGAACCCGAAGCGCACACACGGCGATGCGAAGAGGATGCCGGGTACGCGCCTCGGCACAGCCGCCCTTTTCCGCGACCTCTGCGTCCGTACCCAGAACTATATGGCGAAGCAGGGAGAGAACAGCGCCGACAAGCCCTTCGAGCGCGATCTCCGCCTAGAGCAGATGGCGGCTGTGCTGCGACGCGAGATACCGATGCATATCCACGCGCACCGCGCCGACGATATACTCACGGCCCTGCGTATCCGCGACGAGTTCGGCTTCGACATGGTGCTCCACCACGCAACCGAGGCGTTCAAGCTGCCCGACGAGCTGACCCGCCGCAACATCCCCGCCGTCGTCGGCCCGGTGCTGACCGCGCGCTACAAAGTGGAGCTTAGGGAGCGGACGCTGAAGAACGCCGGCCTCTTGGTTCGCGCCGGCGTGCTGACCGCGCTCACGACCGATCACTGGGTGGTGCCCATCCAGCATCTTCTCGTCGGCCTCGTGCTCTCGGTGCGCGACGGCCTTGACCGCGAAGAGGCGCTCAAGTTGGTGACGATCAATCCAGCGATGATCCTCGGCGTGGCCGACCGGCTCGGTTCGCTGGCGGCAGGCAAAGACGCCGATGTGGCCGTCTGGTCGGGCGACCCGCTCGACCTCATGCAGCGTGTGGAGCAGGTGTACATCAACGGCGAGCGGGTATACGAGTACCAGCCGTAGGAGCGAGTCTCAGACCTGCCCCTACAGGAGCTTGTATAGGAGCTGCGTGACGGCTGCGACGACGATGCCGTAGACCCAGTGCGCGCCGAGCGCGTAGGCGTGGCTGGGAGCGGGCTGTGTGGTTGGGCCGGGGGCGAGGCCGAGCATCGGCACACCCATCTCGCTGCCGAAGAGCCACACGCCGGTGCCGTAGGCCGCTCCACCCGCAGGGTCCACCAACCCAGCCTCGCCTCCACGGGCAGCCCCGTAGATGCCGCCGATCAGGCTGCCGTAGCCCCAGTGAACCAGGGTGCTGAGGGTCGCCTTAGTCTCCTTCTTTGGCTCCTTGCCGCTCGCGGTCTGGTATAGGATGCGGCCTATCGCGGCAGTCGAGCCTTCGCCCGGCTCGTAGTGCTTGCCGATCAGCGAAATGTCGTCGAGGGTCTGCGGGCCGGCGGTGCTCTTGGCCTTGCGTGGATCGCTGCCCATCATCGCAACAAGGGCCTGCCAGTAGTAGCCCATGGCGAAGGTTCCGGCGGCGCCTCCGGCCAATCCCAATATAAAGCCCTTCCAGCGGTTCGGCTCCTGATTACTCATGTTGGCTCCTTTCTCGGTAGTGGAAGCAGAGCCGCCCCGAATCGGGCGGCCCGTAAATCTTTTCGGGTATGAAGCCATGAAGCAAGGAGGGTGCCACGGCGCGGGGCCTGCTAAGGATGCGCGGGCCGGCGCAGATGTTCGATGGCCTTGAGGATCTGCGGGTCGTCGCGCTCGGGGTAGTTGATCCAATCAACGTTGACCTGGGCATTCAGCGGGACGCCATGCCCCTCCAGCTTCTCGCCGTTGGGCAACTCGAATGCTGCTTCAGCTAGCCATAGGCGCGACCCGTCGGCGAAGTCGAAGGGGAAAAGCTCTTCAGTGGTGCCTGCCGTCGGCTCGCCGACAACTCGCGCCCTTCCGGCCGCCTGTAGGGCACCCGTGAGCATTTCGGCGGCGCTTTTTGTCTGGTGGTCCACAAGCACAACGAGAGGCACGGTCTTTAACTGGTCGTAGAGCGCGCCCTTTGTCACCAAGAGCGGCGTGTTGCCGGTGCGCCTGGCGAAGCTGCCCACCTGGCCGGTCACGAACTGGCTCAATACGCCCTGCGCCACCGAAATCAATCCGCCCTGGTTGCTCCGCAGGTCGAGCACGATTCCGTGCAAGGGGCCGCCTGCAAGCATTGCACGTAGTTGAGCCTCGAACTCGGCCGGAACACCCTTTGCCTCCAAGTCCGGCAACACCATGTATCCAATCGTCGGATCGGCGGTCAGGCGGGAGCCGGTTGGGGCTATATTGCCGGTGATGTGGCGTCGCGTCACCACAACATCTCGTGGGGCTTGGCCGGGAGAGCGCACACTGAGGAGCACAGTGGTATCCACCGGCCCACGGATCTTGCTGCTCCAGCCGGCGTTGTCGGTAAACTTCTGCCCGTTCAAGCCCACCATCACATCGCGGCGGCGTAGCCCGGCTGCGGCGGCTCCGCCGCCGGGGAAAACATACATTATGCGCTGGCCGTTGGCAGAGTCGTCGGCGACCGCCACTCCGATACCGGCGTAGCTGGTGTTTCCCTGTATGTCGGCAGCCTCGTCGCGTGCGTCCCAGGGCGCGAGGTAATGCGAGTGATTATCCTTGAGCTGCTTGATCATGTCATTGAGCACTGCATAGTACGCGGGGGCGTTGGTTGCGGCCTCTGCCCGCGTCTCGTATGTTTGGCGGATGGAATCCCAATCGGCACCGTGGAAATCGGGGTAAAGATAGTGGTCCTTGACGGTCTGCCAGACAGTTGTAAAGAGACGGGCGCGTGACTCCCCCGATAGCTCGGTGGGGGTGGAAGCTGAGACGCCAAAGACAGTGGCCGTGGGCACCGGCACTCCTGGGATGGCGGTTGCCGTCGGGTTGAGCGTCGGACCGCCGGTTCCGCAATCTACAAGTTCAACTTGGAAGTCAGTAAAGGTGACCCTGCGGCTCTCCTGAACATCCGCGCCGTCGAAGTCAGTACTGAGCGTGATGTCTCCGGCTTCTTGGTGCTCGCTAAGATCGAGCGTTGCAACATAACTTCCGTTGACAAAGAAGTAACCGTCGCTCCCGCAGACGACCAACTGTAGCCGGTTGGATTCTCCGGCTGCGCGGTTCATGTCGGGGATGGTGCCGGAGGCGAGCCGACGGAGGGTGCCTGGAGGCATCGGTGCTACGGTCGGCGTGTCGGGCGGCACTGAAGGGGTAGCTACTGGAGTCGGTGGGAGAGGAGCCTGAGCCAACTGGAGAGTCCACTCACCCAGAGAGTTTACGTAAAGGCGATAGTCCAGACCCACGCGGACACGGCGGAACAAGAAGCCGTAGTCCCATTGTTGATCGTCTGAGCCGGAGGGATTCACAAACGCGACGTCGGCGAGGAAGCTGCTGAGGTGCTGGCCCGAGCGCTACACCGAGAGCAAGGTGGTTGTCTGAGTTAACGTGCCGGACTTGGGGCCGTAGAGACGAAGCGCGCTGTCCATCAGCCCCGCGGCGGTCGCTTGTGGAGGGGGAGTAAGCGAGGCGGCGGCTGTAGACGCCGGGCCGGTAGGCGTAGGACGGGCAGTGGGCGTGGCGTGTGCAGCCTGCAACGCGGGGCGGATGACCGCGTTCATTAGGATCACTAGTGCCACAACGAACACCGCGAGGCCCACAAAGAACTGCTTGAAGCCTATTTTGCTGCGTGGCGACCCTGCCTTGTCGAAAGGCGATTGCTCGTACATTCTCGGCTCCTGTGCAATGAAGAAGCGGGCGGTCATGATACTACAGGGCCTAAAGGCCCGTAGCTTGTCCCTAACTTCCGCCATTGCTGGTAGAAGTCGAGACCATCGGTTGCATGACGGCAACCCTAGCAGCCAACGCCCGTTGCCGGATATTGACTGCTGCGTTGTGGTCAGCGTTGGCAGCGAAACCGCACTGAACACAATGGAACTCAGATTGAGATTTACGGTTTTCTTTAGCGATATGGCCGCACATCTGGCAGAGCCGGGACGTGTTGCGCGGGTCTACCTGCGCAAGTGGTACTCCTGCCAGAGCCGCTTTGTAGATCAGAAAGCTCTTCAGTTGGTAGAAGCCCCAATTGCTGTGCCGTGCGCGCTGCGGCTTGCGAACCGTTGTCCGGCTGCGGATACCCGTCAGCTTCTCGACGGCCAGTCCGCGTCCGGTGTCTTTCGCCTTTCGCACGAGAGCTTTGCTAATCACGTGGTTTGTGTTGCGCTGAAAGCCGGCCTGCTTACCCGACAACTTGCGGAGTTTACGTTTAGCCGACTTCGTGCCCTTGCGCTGCAGATTGGCTCGGCGGTGCGCCATGATGCGGCGGTTGCGCTCTACTTCCGCGCCAGAGTAGTCTTGTCCATCGCTGTCCGATGCAAGACTAACTACGCCCAAATCTACTCCGAGAAAATCGTCGCCCTCTACGCTCGGGGCGGGCACTTCTACCACGACGGCCAAATAGAACGTGCCGGCTCTGTAGAGCAGGTCAGCCTGCCCCCGGATACCATAGGCGGCGATGCGCTCGCGTTGGTATCCCCCCATGACAAACTTAACACTTTGCCGACCCTGCAAAGTCAAGATGGAGGCTGTATCCAGACCCTTAAAGCTCAGGATGCGTTCGTCATAGATCATCGCGCCGTGGGGCCGAAACGTGGGCTGGGAGGTCTTGTCGCGCTTATAGCTATCTCCGACTTTGCCGACCGCGCGCACCGCCATCTGAGCCGACAAGCTGTATCTCTCTCGCACGTCGCGGTAGACCAGGGTTTGCAGCTTCACCTTGTTAAAGGTTTGACTATCCCAAGCACGCGCAGCGATATAGTCGCAGGCGGCGTTAAAGCGTTCTATCGTCACCAGCAGAGCGGCATCCTGTTGGGGCGTAGGCAGCAGTTTGAGAAGCATGGTCAGTTTCATACAACCAGTATACCACAGTTGAGTAGACTTGTCAACCTAAACCTTGCCGGGGCTTGGCCGGGGCTAGAAAGGACTGGAGACAATTCCTCCACTGGGGCTAAAGCCCCGTGGCTTCCTTGCTCGCCAGATTTGTGATGCTGGGCGTGAGCGCCCCGCGTTAATCATACCACCACCGTGCGTAGAACGCAAACGAATGTGGTATAATAGAACGCGGTCAGCAATTAGCGCTCAGCTAGGAAACACTGACCATGATGGGAGCAGGCAACGAAGATGCATCACCCGCACAATCCTGAACTCGACGGAAACCTCGACCACGAAGCGTTTATCGTGGACGCGGTTCGCACCCCGATTGGCAGCTACAACGGCTCGCTCAAAGAGATAAGGCCCGACGATCTGGCCGCCCACGCGATCAACGCGCTCATGACACGCACCGGCATGAACCCAGCCATGATCTGCGACGTGGCGTTCGGCTGCGCGAACCAGGCGGGGGAGGACAACCGCAACGTTGCCCGCATGGCCGCGCTGCTCGCGGGTCTGCCCGTCACCGTCGCGGCCACCACTATCAACCGGCTCTGCGGCTCGGGTCTGGACGCGGTCAACTATGCAGCCGCGAACATCCGGGCGGGGTCAGGCACCTGCTACATCGCGGGAGGTGTCGAGAGCATGACGCGCGCGCCCTACGTCATGGCGAAGCCCGGCGACGGGTTCGAGCGCGGCAACCGCGAGATGTACGACACGACTCTCGGCTGGCGGTTCACCAACCCCCGCCTCGCCGAGATGCATTACCCCTACAGCATGGGCCAAACCGCAGAGAATGTCGCCGAGAAGTGGCGTGTGAGCAGGCAGGATCAGGACCAGTTCGCTTACGAGAGCCAGATGAAGGCGAAGGCGGCAATCGAGGACCAACGCTTCCATTGCGAGATCGCCCCCGTGCCTATCCCCCAGAAGAAGGGTGAACCCGTGATATTCGACACGGACGAGTTCCCCCGCTTTGACACCACGCTCGAAAAGCTGGCGAAGCTGCGCCCGGCGTTCCGGGAGGGCGGCACCGTGACCGCCGGCAACGCGAGCGGAATAAATGACGGCGCGGCAGCCCTGCTCGTCATGGCAGGCTCCGAGATCCGCGAGCTGGAGTACCGACCCCTGGCGCGCGTCCTCTCCTGGGCCTGCTGCGGCGTGGACCCCGCCTATATGGGCATCGGCCCTGTTCCCGCGACGCGCAAGGCCCTCAAACTCGCGGGGATCGCTATCGAAGACATCGACCTGATCGAGCTGAACGAAGCCTTCGCCTCGCAGTCCCTGGTCTGCATACGCGAACTCGGTCTCGACCCCGCTAAGGTCAACGTCAACGGCGGGGCCATCGCCCTCGGCCACCCGCTCGGCTGCTCCGGCGCGCGCCTGATGACGACCCTCGTCCACGAGATGGTGCGACGCCATGCCCGCTACGGCCTGGCGACGATGTGCATCGGCGTCGGCCAGGGGATCGCGACTGTCATCGAGAGAGTGTAGCAGTCCGCCTGTCATTCTGAGCGCAGCGAAGAATCTCCGCTGACAAAAAGGAGCATTTAATGACCCAAACCGAAACCGCGCCCCAGGCCGTCGGCTCTGAGCGCAAGAACTGGAAGCTGCTGATCAACGGTGAGCAGGTAGATGCCGCCTCCGGCGAGACTTTCGAGACGTACAGCCCCGCGACCGATTCGGTGCTGGCGAACGTCGCGCAGGCCGGCAAAGCCGATGCCGACAAGGCAGTGGCCGCCGCGCGGGCCGCGTTCGACGGCGGCAAGTGGCCCCGCACCTCGGCGGCGCGCCGGGGTAGCATCATGATCAAGATCGCCGAGATCATGCGGAAGCGGAGCGACGAGATCGCACACCTCGAAGTGATGAACAATGGCAAGGCGATCAGCCAGGCGAGGGCCGAACTCAGCCAGGCGATAGAGGACTTCGAGTTCTATGCGGGTGCCGCGACGAAGGTCATGGGCCAGACGATCCCGGTGCCGGGCACTTTCTTCAACTACACGGTGCGCGAGCCTATAGGCGTCTGCGCGCAGATCATCCCCTGGAACTACCCGATCATGATGGCCGCCTGGAAGCTCGCCCCCGCGCTGGCTGCGGGCAACACACTGATCCTCAAGCCGGCGAGCGCCACCCCCCTCACCGCGCTCCTCCTCGGCGAGATCTGCCTGGAGGCGGGACTTCCGCCGGGCGTGGTCAACGTGCTGCCCGGCCCCGGCGCTGAGATCGGCGCGTATCTGGCCGAGCACTCCGGCGTGGACAAGATCGCCTTCACGGGCGAGACCGGCACCGGGCGCGACATCATGCGCCGCGCGGCAGGCACCCTCAAACGGGTCACGCTCGAACTCGGCGGCAAGTCGCCGAATGTCGTCTTCGAGGACGCCGACCTCGAGAGCGCGATCAACGGCTCGCTATTCGCGATCTACTACAGCTCCGGCCAGTCGTGCGAGGCCCGCTCCCGTCTCTTCGTCCACGAGAGCCTCTACGACCGCTTCGTTGAGGGCTTCACAGGGAAGGCTGCGAAGCTCAAGGTCGGCAACCCGCTCGACGAGGCCACGCACGTCGGCTCGCTGATCTCGCGCAAGCAGTGGGAGACGGTGAATAGCTATGTCGAGCTGGGCAAGCAGGAAGGCGCGGAGCTGCTCTTCGGCGGCGGCCGCCCTGAAGCGAACGGCGACGAGGCTCTGAGCACCGGCCACTACTACCTGCCCACGGCGCTCGCCATCGCAGACAACAAGATGCGGGTTGCCCAGGAGGAGATCTTCGGCCCCGTGGTCACGATCTCGCGCTTCAGCAATGAGGCCGAAGTTATCCAGATGGCTAACGACGTGATCTACGGCCTCGCCGCGACGATCTGGACAAAGGACGTGGGCCGCGCGATCAGGGTCGCGGGCGCGATCAAGTCGGGCGTCGTCACGATCAACACGCCCTACACCGCCTTCCCCGGCCTGCCGTTCGGCGGCTACAAGCAGTCAGGCTTTGGCCGCGAACTCAGCATGGATACGCTCAACCTCTACACCGAGCTAAAGAGCGTGCTGATCTATACCGGGGAGAAGCTGGTCAACCCGTTCGGCGTCTGATGAACATACGCATCACCAAACTGTACCAAGATGCGCCGTTCTCCGCGCTCGAGGTCGCGTTTAACAGCGACCCGCGCGGGGTCGAGATGATGCACGAGATAGCCGAGGCCACGGGCTATGAGTTCGAGAGGCCGCCCGGCAACCGGTACGCGCTACGGGAACTGCACCTGGCGCGTGTCGGCGACCGCGAGAAGCTGGAGCAGGCGTACATCCTGGCGGGCACGTTGGCCGAGAAGTACGGGCCGGTCCACGACAGCCAGAAAGACATGCACGGCCCCGACGACCGCGCCGCCGACCGGGGAGGCGTCTGACCGGCACAAAAAAGAGGCCCCACCTTGCGGCGGGGTCTCTTTTTGCGTTTGCATCACCGGCGGGCCGGAGTTCGCTTTCGCGTGCCTCTAGCTTGCGTTGCCGGTGATGCCAGGGTTACTACTATCCATGGGCATCACCTCCTTGTTCCTTGACGGAGACCTCCACGACGGGAGGTGTGTTTCTACCACTGCCCCCATTATACCGGAACGGATCGGTTTTGTCAAGGGCTTGCTCGCCGATTCGCTGACCGCTTATGGCTGCGCCAGCACGACGAGGGCAGGCGTCGTCTGCCCTGCCGCAGTCTTGGCGCTGTAGACGAAGACCCGGCTGCCGAGGGTGAGGTCTGCTGGGCTGTGCGGCGGATTGCCTCCGGCGAGCGCGCCGATTAGCTGGTAGACGGTTTGGGCGTCGGTCGTGAAGGTGTAATCGCCGCCGAAGGTGACCAGCGTGAAGTTCGCGCCGTCCACGCTCTTGACTGTGCCGCTGAGCAGTCGGTGGTCGGGCGAGGGAACGTAGATCAGTCCGGCTGCGCCCATCACGGTCTTGTTCGGGTTGAAGAGCGGTCGCGGGGTGGCTGTAGTTCCGGGAGCGGGGCTCTGCTCCGGCACTGGGGTCGGCGCAGCCATGAGCTGCGGGCGGATCTCGACCTTATCCCCAGGCTGTAGAGCGTCCACGCCGACCAGCCCGCCCTTGATAACAATCGTGTGCGCGTCGGTTGTGACTGTGGCCGGGTGGCTCGCGTTGTCGGTCTTGAGGATAAGCACGCCGTTGGCTATAGACTGGATCGTTACGATGCCGCCGGCGGGGCCGAGGTCCGAGTAGTTGCGGCGGTTGATGTGCTTCTTGGGTTCGGCGGTGGCCTGGGCTACTGCTCCCGGCTCCGGTGTGCCGGGGGTGCCGGTCGGTAAAGCCTTCTTCTTGTTGTGCTTCTTCTGGGCGGTCACGCCGGGCGTGCCGTTCGCTCCGGGCGTGCCGGGAACGCTGGTCGCGCCGGGAACGCTGCTTCCGCCAGGGACGGCGGTCGCGCCGGGGACGGTAGTTGCACCCGGAACGCTGGTTGCGGCGGAGGTGCCTACTGCCTTCTTGGGGGTTTTGGCACCGGCTTGAGCGGTAACTGCGGCTGCGGCGGGCAGAACCACGCGGGCGTCTATCCCGTCGGTTGCGTCCGGCAGCCCGGCGACCATTACGCGGTCGCCTACTTTGAGGTCGGCGAGCGTGCCGACGACACGCTTGGTGTCCTGGCTGATCACGATCCAGGTCTGAGAGCCGGTAGTAACCGTGTAGACATGGTTGTTCTGGGCGGTGAGGGTGAAGCCTCCGCCCCCGCTGGTGAAGTCGGTGATCTTGCCGGTCACCTGGCGGACCGGCTGTGAGAGCGTGCCGTTGTCCAGGGAGTTGCCGGTGTCCGGCGTGCTGCCGCTACCGGCTGTTGGTGTGCTGTCGGTTCCGGCCGCCGTGCCGGCGGCTGTTGGGGTACTGTCGGTTCCGGCCAATGCCGTGTTGGCGGTGCCGGTTATGTGGGTCGTCGGCGCTACGGCCTGGGCAGTGCCCACGGCGGTCGGCGAGCCACCGGCGGCGCTCGCTGTGGCCGACGCCGGCACGAATGTCGTTGAGGGCGACACGGTGCCGGAATTGAACACCAGCACACCCACGGCAATGGCGGCCAGGACTACAATGCCGCCGATCACCATCCCAAGTCTCTTGATTTCCATTCAGGTGCCTCCTTTGCGATCTATATCCCCATTATACGGGGGCCATACTAAAGGAAGGTTAGCGGAATGTAAAACTTGGGAAAAAAGCTGTCAGCCGTCAACCGTCAGCTTTCAGCTTGAGCCAGAGCTTTATGGGCACGCCGTCGAGGGTCGCCGTGCCGGTCGGAGCGGTTCCCTCGACGGTGCTGGTTGACAGCTCCGTGCTGAGGGTTTCTTGCTTGATGTAGTCGGCGAAACGGGCGAAGGCTACCTCCACACGGGCGGAGCCGGGGGCGTCCGCCGGGAACTCTGCCGTCGTGGAGATCCGGTCGCTGATCGAGAAGCCCGCCGTCTTGCGGAGGTCGTTGACCAGGCGCACCAAGTCGCGGGCCGCGCCTTCCTGCCGCAGATCCTCGGTCAACTCGGTGTCGAGTGCGACGACGAGGCCCTTGTCCTGGGCGACGACGAAGCCCTCGCGTTGGCGGGTCTCCACCAGCAGTTCGTCGGGTGCAAGCAGGACGGGTTCTCCGTCCTCGTCGGGGCCGAGCGAGATCGCCTCGCCTGCGGCGACGCGGGCGGCTACCTCAGCCGGATCGAGCGAGGCTAGCGCGGCGCGGGCCGCGCCGAGGCGCTTGCCGAGCTTCGGCCCCAGCACCGGCAAGTTCGGCTTGACCACGTAGCTGACGAGTTCCGCAGGGTCTTCGACCAGGCTAAGGCGCTTGATGTTCAACTCGTCGAGCACCTGGTCGGTGTGGGTCCGCAGGGCATCGGCCTCCTCGTCGTTGCGGACATGGACCATGATCTCGCGGAGCGGCTGGCGGACCTTCAGCCGGGTGCGGGCACGCGCTGCGCGTCCAAGCTCAACCACGCGCTCAACCAGATCCACATCGGCGATCAACGCCTCGTCAATCAAGCTCTCATCGGCGACCGGGTAGGGCGTGAGGTGGACGCTCTCCGGCTGAGACGGGTCCACGCTGGCGACTAGGTTGCGGTAGAGGTGCTCGGCCAGGAACGGCACGATCGGAGCCATCAGCCGTGTGAGCGTCGTCAGTACCTCGTAGAGCGTCCAGTAAGCCGCGCGCTTGTCGGAGTCGTCCTCGCTTTTCCAGAAGCGGCGGCGGCTGCGGCGGACGTACCAGTTCGAGAGGTCGCTGACGAAGGATTCTACGTCGCGGGTGACCGACGCGCTGTCGAACCCGTCGAGGTTGCGGCGGGAGTCGCGCACCAGCTTGTTCAGCCGCGACAGCACCCAGCGATCCAGCTCGCTACGCGCGGCTGGCGGCACCGGCTCCGTCTTGGTCGGGTCGAAGCCGTCAAGGTTCGCGTAGGTGACGAAGAAACTGTAGGTGTTCCAGAGCGTGAGCAGGCGGCGCACTACCTCGTCGGCGGCGCTGAAGCCGAAGCGGAGGTTCACCTTCACATTCTGGCCGGCGAAGAGCCAGCGCATCACGTCGGCACCCATCCGGTCGGCGGCGGAGTTGAACTCGATTGAGTTGCCGCGGCTCTTGTGCATCGGCCTGTCGTGCTCGTCGTGGAGCTTTTCGTAGACGAGCACTTCCTTATACGGCGTGGTGTCTTCGAGAGTGACCGACATGAAGAGCATCGCGTAGAACCAGAGGCGGATCTGCTCGCGCATCTCGCTCACCCAGTCGGCGGGGAACCACTCCTCCCAGTAGGCGTGGCCGGGGCCGTCGCCGAGGTAGCCGAGCGTGCTGAACGCGATGATGCCGGCGTCGAGCCAGCAGTCGCCGACCTCGGGCACGCGGTCAACGGCGGCCCCGCACTTTTGGCAGCGGACCTTGACCGAGTCGATCCACGGGCGGTGAAGCTCGGGCAGCGCGTCCACTGCGCCTGGGTTCACGGCCATGTCGCGGAGTTCGGCGAGCGAGCCGGGCTGGTTCATTTCGCCGCAGGCTTCACAGACATAGAAGGGCAGGGGCAGGCCCCAGAACCGCTTGCGCGAGATGCACCAGTCGCGCATGTTCAGCAGCCAGTCCTGCATCCGCTTGCCGGCCTCTTCGGGATACCACTTGACCGTGGCGGCGGCAGCCTTCATGCGGGGGCGGATTTCGTCGGCTGAGATGAACCACTCGCTGACGACACGGAAGACGAGGTCCGTGCCGCAGCGCCAGCAGGTGGGGTAACGGTGCGTGTAATCCTGGACTCGGTAGAGGTAGCCTTTCTCTTTGAGGCTTACGAAGACTGTATCCGCCACGTCCATCGCGTTGTGGCCGACCAGCGGTCCGTAGCCCGGCATGTAATCGCCGTTTTCGCTGATCGGGATCAGCACAGGCAGGTCATGCACCTTGCCCAACTCGAAGTCTTCGGCACCGGTGCCGGGTGCGATATGCACGATGCTCGTGCCCTCGGCCTCGCCCACGTCCTCCCACGGGATCACGCGATGCGCGACACCCGACTGTGCAGGCAGCTCGTCGAAGGGTCCGGTGTAGGTCAGGCCGACGAGGTCGCTGCCCTTGACAGTGCCGAGCAGTTCGTATTCCCCAACAAGGCCGGCAAGCGTGCCGTGCGATAGGTAGTAGACGTAATCGCCCTGGCGGACACGCGCGTAGTCGAGGTCGGGGCGGACGGCGGCGGCGACGTTCGCTGCGAGCGTCCAGGGTGTGGTCGTCCAAAAGAGCAGCCATTCGCCCTCGTGGCCGGCGCTGGTGATCGGCTGGCGGATGTAGACCGAGCGGTGCGTGCGCTCCTCGTAGGCGTCGAGCATTTCGTGCTGCGAGAGCGAGGTGCCGCAGCGGGTACACCAGGGCATCGAGCGGGTGCCCTCGTAGAGCCAGCCGTTTTCGCGGCACTTCTTGAGGAAGTGCCAGATATAGAGGATATTCGTGTCGGTGTAGGTGTAATACGAATTATCCCAGTGCATCCACATGCCGAGCCGTTCGGACTGCTCGGAGATCGTAGTGGCGTACTTGAGCACGCGCTCTTTGCAGTCGCGCGCGAAGTTGTCGAGACCATAGGCTTCGATGTCGCGCTTCGAGTTGAAGCCGAGCGCCTTCTCGACCTCGACTTCGACCCACAACCCCTGGCAGTCGAACCCGTTCTGGTAGCGTTGTTGGTAGCCCTGCATCGCGTGGTAACGCTGGTAGAGGTCTTTATAGGTGCGGCCCCAGGCGTGATGTACACCCATCGGGCCGTTCGCGGTGATCGGCCCGTCGAGGAACGACCAGCGCGGCCCGTTCGCGTTCTGCGCCACCAGCTTATCGAACGTGTGGTGCTCGCGCCACCATGCCAACACCTCCTGCTCGACAGCCGGGGCGTCCCATTTAGATGCTACTTGTTTGAACATGTGTTCCCCCATTAACCACCCGTCAGTCGTCCTGCCTCATCAGCTCTTCGTGATAGAGTTCGATATAGCCGCAGTCCATGCAGGTCCGCATCATCAAGCGGGCCGACGACTGGCTGAAGAAATTGCGGTGTACACCGGCTATCGGCCCCTGGAAGTCGAACGTACTGTACCGCTCGCCGGAGAAGACGGCGACATGCGGCTTGCCGCAGCGCGAGCAGGGAGCTGGCGGCTCCTCGTCTATCTCGTCGTCTTCGTCTTCGTCGTCAAACATCTATTTCTCTCGCCTCTGTAGGGGCCGGTTTCAAACCGGCTCCCACCCACAACAAATAGTCCCTGTAGGGGCCGGTTTGAAACCGGCTCCTACCGAAGCTCTAATGCCCAAGCAAGGCCACGCTCTCCTCGCGTGGGTGCCAGGTCAGGTGCCACTTGCCGAAACGCCGCAAGAGCCGGTGGGCCGCCTCCCCCTGCTCGCGCAGCGAACCGCTCTTGGTCTTGTACTCGCCCTTCATCTGCTTGACGAGCAACTCACTATCGCCACGTATGTCGAGTTCGTAGCCTTTGGGGTCGCGTCCTCCGCGCTCCAGGATAGCCAGGATATAGTCCAACGCCTCGATCAACGTGCGGTACTCGGCCTCGTTGTTCGTCATCACGCCGGTGTACTCCCTCCTCACGAGGTTTGGCTTGCGGCCCGGTGCCATGATCACGAACGAGCCGTAGCCTTTGCCGGGATTGCCGAGGCTGCCGCCGTCGAACACGACCTGCAACCCGGTCAGCCCGGCTGCGGTGCCGCTCGTGCCAGGCACCTGGCCGTGTTCCACTGACGCATCCTGCACCAATGGCGTCGCCACCAGCACCCGCAACGCTGTCTTGCCGGTGTTCACTACCCGGTGCCGCTCTCCCGGTGGCACGTAGAACGCGGCGCCCTCGCGCAGTGGGGCGACAGGCGACCCATCCGGTCCCTGATACTCACCGGCCCCCGCCAGCACATAGCACTGGTGTTCCTCTGGGTGGCGGTGATCCGGCCCGCAACCCCCAGGCGCGATCTCCCAGAGGTCGAGCGCCACCCCCGCCTCAAGCCCGGTCGGCGTCAGCTCACGCACGGTCGCACCGGTCGCGTTTTCGCCCGCCATCGGTCGCGCAGGTGCGGTATAGGTATTCGTCAGTCTCATCGTAGCGATCAGCTTTCAGCGTAAAAAAAACCCGCCCTTCCCAGCCTCTGGAAGGACGAGCCGAATGCCCGCGGTGCCACCTTCATTGCCCCGCGCGCAGCGGGGCCTCTCACGGGGTGCGAAACCACACCCCTGCCCAACTTAACGGGGGGCAACCCCGGCCAAGCCTACTTGTCATCGCGTCTTCTTGCGTTCGGCCGGCGGCTCAGGAAGGATTTTCGGCTGCGGTGGTCTGTCCCCTTCGCACCAGGCGGGGACTCTCTGCGGCTCCGTGCCGCTGCCTACTCGTTTCCGTCATAGCCCGATTATTCAGTTTGTCTTCCCAAGCATACCACAGATAGGAGCGCGTGTCAATCGGGCGAAGGACCGAGGCGGCTGCCTGCCTAAATCAGCCTGTGTTGGCGTGCCAGGTTGATCGCCTGCACCCTGTTCGCGGCATGTAGCTTGGCGAGGATCGTGGAGACGTAGTTCTTCACCGTACCTTCGGCCAGCGCGAGGTCGTCGGCTATCTCACGGTTGCTGAGGCCCTGCGCCAGCCTGCGGATGATCTCGGTCTCGCGCTCGCTCAATGACTCGTATGCCGACGCTTCACCCCGGCGTCCGGGTGCCTGCGCGAACTCAAACAGCAGCTTGCTGGCGACGGCCGGCTGGATGAAGCGTTCGCCCGCGTAGACCCGTTTGATCGTGTCTACGAGTTCGGGCGCAGGGCTGTCTTTGAGCATATAGCCGAGCGCACCCGCCTTCACCCCCTCAAAGACATACTCCTCATAGTCGAAGGTGGTCAAGATCAGCACGCGTGTCTCCGGTGATTCGCTCGTGATCGTGCGTGTCGCTTCGATGCCGTCCATCACCGGCATCTGCACATCCATCAGCACCAGATCGGGGTGGAGCGCCCGCACCTGCTCGACCGCCTCTTGACCGTTGCCCGCCTCCCCGACAACGCTGATCCCCGGCTCCAGGCCGAGTATCGTCACAAGCCCCTGGCGCATCAGCCTCTGGTCTTCGCAGATCAAGAGTTTAATCATACGGGATGCCTGCGAGGACCATCGTGCCGTGGCCGTCGGGCTTGGGGCGGATAGTGAGCCAGCCGCCGAGGGTTTCGAGTCGCTCGCGCATACCACGGATGCCGTAGTGCCCACTGACTTCGAGGCGGGCGCTGCCTTCCGCGAGGTGAGGGATGCCCATGCCGTCATCGCTGACCGTCAGGTAAACATCCCCCTCTTTGCAGAAAACCCGGAGAGCGACACTCCGGGCACCAGCGTGCTTGACGATGTTCAGCACGGCCTCGCGGCCCACATGCCAGAGGGCGTCCTGCACGGGCGCGGGCAGAGTGTCGAGGCCCGGCTCGAAGCTACATTCGATAGAGAAGCCACTTTCGAGCGCCATGCTTTCGGCCCACCCCCGTAACGCCCGGCCAAGCGGCTGATCGGCCCCATCGAGCGCAGGGCTGCGTAGGTCCGCGAGGGAGGCGCGCAGCCCCCTCATGCTCTCACGCACCAGCTCCTTCGTCGCGTCGAGTTCGGCGGAGGCCCGCGCCGGGTCGAGTGACTGGAGGCGTTGCGCTGCCTCGATCTTGACGGCGATCAGCGCGAGCGCGTGGCCGATGCCGTCGTGCATTTCGCGGGCCATGCGGTTGCGCTCCCGCAGCACGGCGACCTCTTTCTCTTTGAGCAGAGCTTCTTCGAGTTCGGCTTTCGTCGCCTGGAGTTCGCGCACCAGGCGCTCACTCTGCAAGCCGGACCGGATGAGAATCGTTATCAGACCGGCATAAAGGAAGAAGCTCCCGATGCCAAAGAGCGTGCCGGCAGCCGCTGCTCCCCGCGCCCCCTGCATACTCACTTCGCTCAGCAGCCCCGACTGGTAGAGCCAGGCTGCCGTCTCCAGCACGAGCAGCGGGATTGCGGTCCGCCAACGCACCATACCGAACGTCTGACCGACTAAGGCGAAGTAGAGCCAGATAAAGTCGTCGGGCACGAGGGCACTCATCCAGGCAATCAAGGCGAAGCTGAGAATGAGGAAGCCCACCCGAAAGGCTGTGCTATCCTCGTAGCCCCAAATCCGGAGGTTCCAGCTTACTTTGACCAAGCGGGTGCGCCTCAAATTGAGGATTGGGTATCCGGAGAGTAGGAGCGCATAGAGGGCGGCAGGCAGCAGATAGCCATAATCTCCGTTCGTGGTACTGCTGACGGCGGAGTAGGTATCCACGAGCAACGAAGCCCAGGTGGTGACGTAGAAGAACACTAGCATCCACCCCACCACCGGGTCCAGCCCGCGTGTGCCCTCTCCATTTTTGCGCGTATCGGGTCTATTGGAGAACATCGCTCGTTCCATTCGCTCTGTGTTACGCCTCAGCCAACTCGTGGGTCGTTCAGCTTCTGGGTCGGTGCGCCGTCCGGCATGAAGGTGCCGGTGGTGCCTTCGATATGCGGATGGTTGATCGTCTGGCTCGCGGTGGGCACTGCGCCTTGCATCATCGCGTAGGTCTGGATCTGGTTCCAGATGTCGCTCGGCAGGGCGCGGCTGCCGAGCATCGCGGAGACCGGCCAAATGAGCGCGAAGAGCGCCCACGGCGTGAACAGCACGGCGATCAGCCCCATCATCGCTGCATAGCCCGCCATCTCCGGCGTGATCCACTGCTGCTCGCCCATCGTCACGACGAGATCGTTCGGGTTTTCGGGTGCCCGATGGATACCGATCGTCACCGCGTTCCGCATGTCTGTTCCTTGGTGGTGGTGATTTTGCCCGATCTGCACCACGAGGCTGTCACCCTGGCCGAGTTTTTGGGCGAGCAGGCGATCCCGCATGTTGTACTGCTGCACCAGATAGGCCGCCAGCCCTTCGGGCGAGATGTTGCCGTGATAGATGCGCTGCTCCATAGTTAGTTACGTCCTTTCTTGGGCAGTTGCCTGTCCCATTATACCACTAGCTCCACTTGAAGAATCGAACGGCGACAAACACTGCGGCGGCGAAATAGATTACCACCCCCAGCAAGTCGGCGGGCAGCGGTAGGCTGGGCGCAAGAGCCTGGCCCAGACTCTGCCCGACCATCGGCGTGCGGATCAGGTCGGCCATCATCGCGCTCGGAAGGTACTTCCCGACCGCTTGGAGCCAGTCGGGCAGTTGGGCGAGGGGGATCATCAGCCCGCCGAGGAACATCAGTGGGAAGTAGACCACCTGCGTGATGATGTTGACGGTCTCGACCTTGCGGGCGAGGGCCGCGACGGCCTGCCCGAAGGCCATAAAGAGCAGCGCGCCGCCGATCACCGATGGGATGGCAATCAGAAGGTTCAGTGCATCGTACTTCGCGCCGAAGACGAGGATGCTGGTGGCGACCAACACAAACGCCTGCACGACCATGATCCCGCCCTGGGTGACGATGCGCGCCAAAAGGAACTGCCAGAGAGGCAGCGGGGTGGACTGGATGCGGCGGAGGATACCCCGCTCGCGCCAAACCGCCATCGCGCTCGCGTTGCCGATCAGCCCATTAGCCAGCAAGCTAAGGACGATCATGCCGGTCGTAAGAAAAGCGATATAGACTCCTTTGCCCGCGCCGGACTGGTTGCCGAAAATCGAGCCGAAGAGCAGGATCAGGGCGATCGGGAAGGCAAGGCTCCAAAAGAGCGCCGTCCTATTCCGCACATACATGACCAGGTTCGCCTGGAGGAGCAGTCCGAACCTGGATACTGCTGTGCCGGTCTGCCCGATTGCCGCCGCCTCTGTGATACGAGTTGCCATATCTTTGTCTCCTATCGTATCTTCCGCCCGGTGAGGGCGATGAACACATCTTCGAGGTCCGCCTGCTTGATGCTCAGGTCGGTGAGTACCATCTTCCGGCTGACGGCAAGGGTTTGGAGGGCGAACGCGGTCTCCTGGGCGTTGCTCGACTGGATCACCAGCCGGCCGCCTTCGTAGCGAACGCCTGTGACCGAGGGGAGTTCGCACACATCGGCTTCCGGCAGCTTGGCCGTGGTGGTGATGCGCCCGTCGGCATGGATGCTGTTGGTCAAGCCGGCAGGCGTGTTGAGGGCGATGATCTCACCGTTGTCAATGATCGCGATGCGCGAGCAGAGTTCTTCGGCTTCCTCCATGTAGTGTGTAGTCAGCAGCACCGTGCGGCCCTCCGACTGGATGTCGCGGATGCTGTCCCAGACGCTGCGTCGGGCCTGCGGGTCGAGGCCGGTGGTCGGCTCATCGAGGACGACGATCTGCGGGTCGTTGGCGAGAGCCAGCACGAGCGCGAGGCGCTGTTGCTGCCCGCCGCTGAGCTGCTCCGCCTGGGCGTTCGCCTTGTCCTGTAGCTCGAAGCGCGTCAGCAACTCGATCACCTGCGCCTTGTCGAGCATCACCTCGTACATCCCCGCATAGAGCCGCACGAGTTCCCATACTCTGAGCGTGTCGAAGAACGCGGTGCTTTGGAGGCTGATGCCGAGCATCCGCTTGACCGTCTCGGTCTCCCGCCCCACATCGTGGCCCATCACGCTGACCGTGCCCGACTGCGGCTTGACCAGGCCCTCTATCGCCGAGAGAGTCGTCGTCTTGCCGGCGCCGTTCGGCCCAAGTAGGCCGAATACCTCGCCCCGCCGCACCTGGAGCGATATGTTGCGTACAGCCTTTACTTCGCCATAGGAGACGGACAGCCCCTTGATGTCGATCACCGGCTCCCCGTGCGAGGGCGCGGGGCCGGCGGTTTCGGTTTCCTGAACAGTGCTGATCATCGGTTCCTCCTGGTTGCGGTACTCATGCTCTGTCTGGGCAGCGTCCTTTTTCGTGAGTTGATCGCATAGATGCCAACCGCAACTGCCCCGACAGCAATGGCAGCGACAAGCCATCCAGGCGCTTGTAGGTCAATGGCGCTGATGATGGCAAAGCCGTCAAATAGGGATATGAGATCAAATCCGACATGGTCAACGACTGCTCCTTGATTTCCATGCGGTTCTCGCAGGACTGACACGGCTTGAGCCGCACGCCAGATCATGTACAAGCCGAGAAGGGCCAGTCCCCCAAAGATGATTTGAGTCATCGTCAGGAGGCTCGTCACATGCGAGAGGATCGCTATGGCGAGAAAAACCTCGAGCAGAAGAAGGAGCGCCAGAAATGCTATTCCTAATTGCAGTTGCCGGAGCCTATCCCGTTGGAAAATTAAGACGACGCCAACGACGAATGCTCCTGTTGCGCTGAGTGTATGGGCAACGATCGAAAGCGTATGGAAGTCGAGCATCTATTTCTCCCCGTGCATCGTGCAGCTTTTCAGCAGTAGGCCGCCATTGTCGGGCGCGTGTAGAGTTTTCTACATGCCCATTGTAGCGTACAGCCGGCTGTTGTGCTAGCGGAGGAAGTAACGACTACGGGGGAGAAAAGTCAAGAAGTGTGTGTGACTTTGGTCACATGATCGGATGAACATAAAAGCAGATGCCCGGCTTGTGCCGGACCTCATGCGGAGCCACTGATATTCTTCACTGCGCTCAGAATGACAGTGCTACTTCCTGCCGGCGAAGGCCGACTAGCCCTTGTCCGGCGCGGCCAGCTCCACAAACGTCCGCACCGCAGCGCCCGATGCGCCCTTCGCCGCGTAGGGGACATCGCGCTCGTTCCAGCCGGTGCCAGCTATGTCGAGGTGCGCCCACGGAGTGTCGCTCACGAAGTGCTGGAGGAAGAGCGCGGCGGTGATCGTGCCTGCGGGCCGCCCTCCGGTGTTGGCGACATCGGCTATCGGCGTCTTGATCTGCTCTTTGTATTCGGGGAAGAGCGGCAGCTGCCAGGCCCGCTCCCCGGCGGCTTCCGCGGCATGCATCACTTCGGCTACCCAGTTCTGCGGCTCGCCGAGCACGGCCATCGCCACATGCCCGAGCGCGATCACGACCGCACCGGTCAGCGTGGCGACATCAACCAGCTTCGTCGCGCCCCGGGTCCGCGCCAGGTGGAGGCAGTCGGCGAGCACCAGACGGCCTTCGGCGTCGGTGTTGAGGATCTCGATGGTGGTGCCGTTCGCTGCGCGCACCACGTCGCCGGGCTTGTTCGCGGTGCCGCTCGGCATGTTCTCCACGAAGCCGACGACGCCGATCACGTTGGTCTTCGGCTTGAGCGCGGCGATTGACTGCATCGCCCCGATGACCGCCGCCGCGCCGCCCATATCGTATTTCATGAAGTGCATGTTCTCGGCAGGCTTGATCGAAATCCCGCCGCTGTCGAACGTCACTCCCTTGCCGACGAGACCCAGCGTCTCTTTGCTCCCCCGGTCGCCCCGGTAGGAGAGGACGACGACGCGCGCCGGCCACTGGCTGCCGAGGGCCACGCTCCGCACCGAGTTCATGCCCAGCTTTTCGAGCGCGGCATCATCCAGGATCTCGCAATCGAGGCCGGCCGATTTCGCCATCGCCTGCGTGCGCTCCGCGGCCACCAGGGGCGTCATGATGTTCGCAGGTTCCTCGGCCAGGGCGCGGGTGAAGTTCACGCCCTCAGCGATCTTGCGGCCGCGGTCGGCACCGGCCTGCAAGTCCTTCTTGTCGAGCTTGCCGGTCAGGATTGTGATCTCCTCCAGCTTGCGCTGCTCGCGCTCGGCTGTGCGGTAGAGATCCGCCTCGACGGGGCCGGTGAGCGCGCCGTCCACAATCGCCTGCCCGACTTGCGCCGCGCTCAGGCCCGGCGCTTCGAGCGCGAAGGCAACCCGCTTCGCTCCACGGTTGCGGGCGGCGCGCGCCCCCGCCGCCGCGAGGCGGCGCAGCTGCATCACGCCAAACTGCTCGCGTTTGCCGGAGCCGATCAGGAAAATGCGGCGGACTTTGAGCGCGCCTGCGGTGTGGACCGGCTCGATCTCGTAGAGGCTGCCGCGCAGCTCCTCACCCTGGAGGCTCGCCGCGAGGTCTCCGCCCAGCTTGCCGTCGAGGTTCTTCCATGCGGGGGGCAGGCTGGCTTTGTCTTCTGTAAACCAGTTCAGGATCAGGGCGTCGGCTTCGACCTTTTCCGGCGCGTCTGTAGAAACACGGATCGTGATGTCGGGCATGGATCGTAGACTCCTCTTGGGTAGCTCTTGATTGAGTGCAAGGCACTCACAGGATACTACTTCCGGCGAGGCTTGTCAAACGCGGCCTTGCTGTCAGCCGTTAGCTTTCAGCTTTCAGCAGTGGGCTGTCATCTTTCGGGTGGCGGACCAGGCACAGGGGTGGGCGAGTTTCTGATAATTCGTGCCTGGCGGGTAATAATAATTTTGAGTTACGAAGGCTGACGGTGAGTGGTGGGCCGTCCGCGAGAGGACAACGGGCACAACATTGGTCATTGTGTTACCTCCTCATTCGCAAAGATACTCCGATCGGAGTATCTTTCGATAAACTGGGTAAAAACCACCGGCAAGCGGTGGGGCATGGTGCCGCGCGCCCTTTTTCTAGGCACGAAGCGGCCGGTTATTTTTACCCTCTCACTTTATATATCCATTTGAGGGGCGATTTACTGCCACATTTGGGGGGAGTTGGGGGCCTCGGGGGCAAAGATACTCCTAAAGACCTAGAGCGGAGTGCGGAGTGCGGAGTGCGGAGTGGTGGGGCCTGCGGGCGGGGGGCGGTAGGGAGTGGGTTATGGAGGGTGGTCAGCGGCCTCGTGCTCAGCCACTACCCTCTCGATTAACTCCACCGCGTGCTCCTGGCCGGGCAGGGCGTGCATCTCGGCTTGAAGCCGCGCAGCGTTCTGCCGGTAAATCGGGTTGCCGAGCACTTCTTCCACAGCCGCGCGGCTGCCGGCAGGCGTGAGTTGCCCCAGCTGCACAACTTGCCCCAGCCGCGTGTTTTGCATGACATGGGCGTTGAAGAACTGGTCGGCTATCAGCGGGACGACGACCGTCGGCAGGCCGATGTCGAGCGCGGCCAGCAGGCTGTTACTGCCGCCGTGCATCACCATCAGGTCGCAACGCGGCAGGAGCAGGCTCTGCGGGATGTATCGCTCGATATGCACATTGTCCGGCTGCGGGCCGAAATCCGCCGGGTCTTTGTCGCGGCCCAGCGTGACAATCAGGTTAAGCGGCGCGTCCCGCAGCCCGGCGATGATGGTTTGCAGCACTACGGGGTAGAACTCAGGCTCCTTGTTCACCTCTGTGCCCAGTGTGACGTAGACCGTGGGCCGCTCCGGCAACCGCTCTACCCAATCGGGCAGGCGATCAAGGCTGGCATTGTCGAAGACTTCGGGGCGGATAAAGTGGGTGGTAGGCGGGATCGGACCGGCGGCAGCCGGCCAGCCCACATCCTGCACGGCAAAACTGCGTGGAGAGTAGGCCAGCAAGAGGTAGCGATAGAGCGAGGTCAGGGCCGGGTCGGGTGCGAGGCCCCAGTTCCGGCGGACCGGGTCGAGATGCGTGGCGGCTTCCCGCTCGAAAACCGCCATGCTCTTTAGGGCGGCGGCGAACGATACGACGGCGTGCGGCAGACCGAGGTGCTCGGCGGCGATCACGGCAGCGTACTCACCGGCTTCGCGGATGAACATGTCTGGCTGCCACGCCAGAGCTACCTCGACCAGCTGCGGCGTCCTCAGCCGAGAAGAGATGCCGCAGAATATCCTAGGATAGGCGAAGACTTCGCTTTCGAGGTCCGTGGGCATCGTCCGCAGCTGGGCCTTGAGTTGCTGATACTCGGGGTCGGTCGCCATGTTGCCGCCCACAGAGAAAACGGCGAAGCCGGCCGCTTCCACGGGCGGGCGTAGGGAAGCGGACACGGCGAAGGCCACGTCGTGTCCTGCTTCCTTGAGCGCCCGCGCGAGGGGCACTAGCGGGTGAAGGTGGCCGAGGCCACCTCCAACGCTGAACAAGAAACGCCGCGCCATACGCCGTTTCAAGCTCACACCCGCCCTGCGACGAAGTCCGCCATCACCCCCGGCACCGCCGGGTCGAAGCCGACCACATCGAGCATACCACCGTCGTCGGGGTCGGCGATGCTGAAGCCGTTGCTCGTCATGCCGACCACGATCAGCTTCGCGGGGATGCCGGTCGCCTCGCGGTATTCCCGGAGCGCCTGCGCGGGGTGGGGCGTGCCGGCCCATGTCTCCGAGTCGGTGTAGACCACGAAGACGTCGGCCTCGACCTTCTTGCGGCTCGCCCAGACCATCGGCAGGGCGCAGTCGGTGCCGCCCATCGGGATCGCCGAGGTGATCTTCACCACGTCGTCGAGCCTCTGCCGGGGCGAGATCTCCACCGGGGTCAGCCCCGGCTCGCCGCCGCCGAAGCGCCCGCCGTAGCCGCCCTGGGCCGCCGAGAAGGCGACGATAGCGTGCTGGGGTTCGGTCGCGGCAGTGACCAGGCACATCGCCGCGCTGCCCACACGCGCGTCGAGGCCCGGCATACCCGCGAGCATGTTCCCAGCCATCGAGCCGGAGACATCGAGCGCCAGCACCCAGCGTGCGCCCGTCGGCACCACGTTCTCGAACGCGGCGTAGAAGGCGTCGTTCAGCGCGTCCACCACCTGGGAGACCGGCTCCCACCTGCCGGACCCGCGCACGCCCTGCCCGCTCTCATACGTCTTGAGCGCGCCGAGGAGCTTGATCGGGTGCATCCGCGAAGCTCGCAGGCGCTCTACGTCCGACAACCTGCTCACGACCCGCCCCGAGCCTTCGCTCATCGGCGCGACCACGCCGAGCCGCGTGAGCGTGCCGAGGTTGCGGACCATCGCCTCGAGCGGCATCTCGGCCAGGAGCGCCTCCCAGACCTCAGCGTTCTTGAGCCACTCAGTCGGGATCGCCTCGCGGGGCAGGCGGTGATCGCGGATCAGGCCGATGATCTCGGCTGCGCTCTCGGCCCGCTTCGCACGCTCGAACGCCCAGACCAAGCGCAGAGCCTCGTCGGGGTGGGGCTGGTCGCCGACGCCCGGCCAGCCCTTGACCATCCAGTAGTAGAGCGCGGCGTGCTGCTCGTCCTCGGGCTTCGGGTGGGCAAGGCGCAGCAGGTCGCGGTGGCCCCAGCCGTCGCGCTGCTGGTACTTCACAGCCTGGTAGGCCAACTTGCCGGCCGGCATCGAGTACCATGCCGCGACAGCCTGCCGCAGGCCGCGCCCCCAGCCCCGCATCCCGTCCACGAAGGCCGTGAAGTGGAAGAGGTGCGTGCCGGTGCGGCAAACGCTGGACAGCGCGGCGAACGCCGCTCGCTTGGTCGCCTCGTTCCCATCGGTCGCGGCCAGCGCGAGCGCGAAAATCGCCGGGTCGTTCTTCGGCGCGCGGCCTGCCTCCGAGATCTCGACGATCCGTGCGACGGCCCGCTCGCCGTCCGCGGCGATGCAGCGGATGACGGCGGCTGCGTTCTCCCGCGTGAGGGTGCGCTCCCCAATGTAGAACGTGCCGCCCTCTGCGCCGAGCACCAGGAAGCGGTCGAGCCGGGTCCAGTCGTCCACAGGCCATGCGTAGCCACCGGCGCTGTTCGGCACCTGGGCCGAGCCGGGGATCGCCTCGCTCTGCGGCGTGTTGGTCAGGTTCTGGACATACTGCATCAAGTTCTTCATGACTTCCTCCTATTCGCGGCCCATCGGCGGGCGATAAAAACAACTGGCGGTCAAGGTGGTGCCTCTGGGATTTAGCGCGGGCAAAGCCTGCGTGCAGGACTCGAACCTACTTTAGGCCAAGATAACCCAGAAACTTCGTACCGCCATGGGGGGGATGGCAGGATTCGAACCTGCGACCGGCCCATTAAAAGTGGTAACCATCAGCCGCCGGCCCCTTGAGGCGAATTATGGTGATGGCGGTTTTGCTGCTCTACCGCTGAGCTACATCCCCCATGAACTTGCGTGAATAAAGAACGGGCGGGAGACCCTTGCCTCCCACCCGTTGCACAGCCCGCAAAGCGCGTGCCTTAACTGATGTGGGAAGCCTCCTGCGCTGTGATGCCGCAGGGCAGATCTTGTCCGCTGGCCTGTTTCGGCTCGTCGGAGAGGTTATGCCTCTGTATGCTTGATGTGTATCTGTCGAGGCCCATTGCTCATCTCCCATAACGACGCAGATTTGACAGTCAGACAAGTTTGTTGGCTCAGGGGTTTTTGCGGTAACCCTGAACCTTCGGCCCGACCAGAAATATCATAGCACGACGCGGCCCGCGAGTCAAGCGGTCTAAGGACCGAGTTTCGCAGGCCATTCGGCGGGGATTTGCAACCGGGCACGCTTGCTATGCGTTGACTAAGACGTGAGCCATACTGACCTCCGCTCGGCGATAGAAAAGACCCTCTCCAGGGGGGAGATTCTTCGCTACGCTCAGAATGACAGTGGGGGTGGGCGGAATGACAGTGCTGCTGCTCAGAATAAGAGTAGTGAGTTCAGTGGTCGGTGGTCGAAGCTCGGCCGGATTGGGGCGGCTTCGATGCTGCTGGCGGCGCTTTTGGTCGGGGTGGCTACTCCACCCGCCGGGCAGGCACAGGCCGCCGGGCGGTACTACCCCGCCACAGGGCATACGCTGTCTGCGGCGTTCGTGGCCTACTTTGACGCTCACGGCGGGCTTCCGGTCTTCGGCTACCCGCTCGCAGAGGCCGACCAAGAGGGCGGGCACCTCGTGCAGTACCTGGAACGCGCCCGGCTCGAGTACCACCCGGAACACTCTGGCACCCCCTATGAGGTCCAGCTCGGCCTGCTTGGCGTGACGCTGACTGTGGGCCGGAACTTCGCGCGGTCCCCGGTCGCCTTTGATACGGCTGGCGCGCGCTATTTCGCCCCCACCGGGCACAGCCTGCGCGGGCCGTTCCTCGCCTACTGGCAGGCTCACGGCGGTCTTGCCCAGTTCGGCTTCCCGATCTCCGAGGAGGTCACCGAGGGCGGCCACCGCGTGCAGTATTTCCAGCGCAACAGGTTCGAGTACCACCCCGAAAACCGCCCGCCCTACGATGTGCTCCTGGGCCTGCTGGGGCGCGACATGCTGGCTCGCCGCGTGCAGATCGGCGAGGCCCAGGTCACGCTCCCGACCTACGATTACCAGGCGGCCCTCACGTCGCCCGCGCCCGGCGCTCCCTCCGCGTACCCCGGTCTCGACCCCGCCCGCGTCGGGCCGCCCGCGCCCCACACCTACAAGCTGATCACCCTGGAGAACCGCTACCTGCGGATGGCTATCCTGCCCGAACTCGGAGGGCGGCTCTACAGCGTGGTCTACAAGCCGACCGGCCACGAGGAACTCTACCGCAACCCTGTGGTCAAGCCCGCCCCCTTCGGCGCGCGCGGGTGGTGGCTCGGCGTCGGCGGGGTCGAGTGGGCCTTCCCCACCGAAGAACACGGCCTACTCGAATATCTACCCTGGACGGCGACCGTGACCCGCGACGGCGACGGTGGCGCTGCCGTTCGGCTTGAGGCGACCGACCGGCAGACCGGCCTGCATGGTAGCGGCACTGTCTCGCTGGCGGCTGACGATGCGGCCTACACCCTCCGGGTCAGCCTCACCAACCCCACGGGCGCGCCCCAACGCTTCCAGCTATGGACGAACACCATGCTCGCGCCCGGCGGCGGCAACCATCTGCCGCGCGCCTCCACCTGGACCCTGCCGACCACCGCGCTCACCGTCCACAGCACTGACGACCCCGCCCTCGGCGCGCCGCACAACCGCATCGGCTGGCCCCAGCAGGCCGGGCGCAACCTCAGCGACTACTCGACCTGGACCGGCTACCTCGGCGGCTTCGTGCCCCCCGATGCCCGCACCGGCGACTACGCCGCCCTCTACAACCGTGACGCCGACGAGGGCATGGTACGCGTCGGCCCTGCCGCCGACCAGGCGCAGGGCATCAAGATATTCGCCTATGGCCCCCACTTCGACCCCCACCTCTACACCGACGACGACTCCTCCTACGGGGAGCTTTGGGGCGGCCTCCTCCCCACCTTCTGGGACACGACGGCTCTCGCCCCCGGTGTCTCCGTCGGCTGGGACGAGCGGTGGCAACCCGTGGCCGGCATCAGCGGCGTATCCTATGCTAACGGCTGGGGCACCGTCAACAGGGCCTCAGACCGCCTCCTGCTTGCTCCAGCCCGACCCGCCGCAGGCACCGTCGTCGTCCGCCAGGCCGGGTCCGAAGTCGCCCGCCTCCCCTTCGAGGCCACCCCGGGCGCGCCCATCACGGTGCCGGTGCCCCGCTCCGGCCCGCTCGACGTGACCGTGCTCGACCCTGCGGGCGCAACGCTGCTGCACGTCTCCCTCGGCGAATGAGCGTCAGTGGTCGGTGGTCGGTGGTCAGTCCCCATCCTCCCGTAATGCCGCCCCGGCCACCCCCGTCTCGAATCCTCACTACGCACTACGCACTCCCGTTGGCACGCCAATTGCCTTTACGACTGACCAGATTGCTCACGTTCACTGGGCGCACATGAAGGGGGTAGGGCTATGAAGCAGGTTGCTGCTGCCGGAGAGATGAAAGACAAGGCCGGACGTGCCGTGGAAAGCGGCCAGGCCGGTACCTGGATAGAGTGGCTGGCGCGCTTCGGCTACGCGATCCGTGGGGTACTTTACGCCGTCGTCGGCCTACTCGCGCTCCAGGTCGCCTTCGGAGTGGGAGGTGCCACGACAACCAAAGGCGGCGCGCTCACCACTATCGCGGGCGAGCCGTTCGGCAAGTTCTTGATGGTGCTCGTGCTGATCGGACTGATCGGGTACTCGCTCTGGGGCTTGGTCCGCGCCATACTCGATCCTCTGCACCGAGGCGGCGACCCAAAGGGCCTCGCGCAGCGGGCCGGTTATCTTGTCAGCGCGGTCTCTTATGGCGCGCTGATCATCCCGGCTTTCCAGCTGATCTCCGGCAGCGGCGCGAAGTCGGGTGGGGCCGGCACAGATTGGACCGCGAAGCTGATGAGCGAACCGTTCGGCCAATGGCTCGTCGGCATCGCGGGGCTGATCGGCATCGCCGGCGGCCTCGGCCAAATCTACCAGGGATATAACGGCTCCTACAAGAAAGACTTCAAGTCGTGGGAGATGAGCGCGCGGACGATGGAGTGGGCCACCTGGGCTGCGCGGATCGGCATGGCCGCACGGGGCGTCGTCTTCGCGCTGGCCGGCTTCTTCCTGATCCAGGCCGCTCTAACCTCTGATCCGAAGAAGGCGAAGGGCCTCGACGGCGCGCTCCAGACCCTGGCCCACCAGCCCTATGGCCCCTGGCTGCTCGGCTTCGTCGCCGCCGGCCTCGTCGCCTTCGGCATCTACTCGATGATCTGCGCCCGCTATATCAAGATACGCCCGACCTCGCGCTAACGAGCTAGGATCGGGTAGTCTGATCTGTCCGCAGCCCGCAGACACAACACAGCCCGAACGGCTATCCGTTCGGGCTGTGTTCTCTACCGGGGCATCTCTGCGATCCGGGCAGGGGTTGGTTTAGTAGCGGCCAGTCGTGTCGGTTTCGCCTTCGGGACGATATGGCGTCTCGACGTTCACATCCTCGTCGGACATGTTCGCGGTGCGGCTGTAGCCCGTGTCGGTCGCGCGACCGCGCTCCTCGACCCCGCCTACCTTGTTCACATCAACTTCCTCACGGCGCACGGTGTCGGACACGTTGCGTTGCTCGGTTACTTTCTGCTTGTTGATCTCGATCTCTTCCTTCACACGAGCCTGCTTCTCGACTTTGACGGTCTCTTCGCTCACAGGCACGCGGATCACTTCTCCGTCGCCGAGTGTCCGTTCCCCTGCATCCATCGGGCGGTCAACGGCGTGGCGGGTGATGGTGACTTCCTCATGGCTGAGCTGCACAGGCACGTTGACCTGCTCCTCGACGACACGCTTGCCGATTTCGACCTCGCCGGCCTGCCTCATGCCCTTCTGCACGTTCAGTGTCTCTTCGACCACCGGAACGCGCATCCGGTCGCTACCCTCGGCCTGGGTATAAGTCTGCCCCTGGGTCTGTGTCTGGCCCCGGGTCTGGCCCTGGTTCATCATCTGGGCGTTCGCTGTGCGTGCTCCGGCGTTGGCGAAATCGATCTGCTCGGCACCCGCGTTGCGGAGTATCTGCTGAGCTTCCACATATCGGTCTGCGCCGGACTTCACCGTGACCAGGATGCGACCCTGGCGGAAGCGATCTTCGTAGACCTTCGCCTCGTCTTCGGGAATGCCGAGGCCGACGAGCGCACCCGCCAGAGCGCCCACACCGGCACCGAGTATTGCGCCGGTGGCTGTGCCGCCGACGACTGTGCCGAGCGCGGCGGCGAGCGGGCCAGCAGCCAACACTGGGCCGATGCCGGGGATAGCCAGCGCGCCGAGGCCGACGAGCAGCCCACCGAGCGCGCCAAGCAGCCCACCGGCGGTGGCACCTGTGGCCGCACCTTCGCCTGCTTTTGTGCCGGTCGAGGCGGCCAAGTCGGCCGCGCCTTCCTTGTTCTGCATGAGGATACCGATGTCCGCCGGGCTGTAACCCGCGGCCTTCAGATCCTCGATCGCGCGCTCGGCCCGCGCTTGATCATTGAAAACTCCAACTACGGTCTCTCGTTGCATTGTACGGTTAGTCATGTTGCCTCCTTATAGTTATGCGTCATGTGTTGTTTGGATACTCTTCGAGATCTTTGTGCGAGATCTCGATCTCTTCCCCCCTCATCGAGCTGGGTGGGAGGGAGGGGAGATGACGACGTTCGAGGTGGGCACGTCGCGGGCCGGAACTGCGGACGCAGCCGCTTGCGTCTGCCGGCTCGCTGCTTCCGCAGCCTCTGCCAACTTAGGGCCGGCTTCTTTACCCGCCTCATACCAGCCTTGCACGATCTGGGCGGCGGTGTCGCGGCCGCCGAGTCCGAAAGCCAGGCCGAGCGCGAGCGCGAGCGCCGCTACCAGGCCCATAAACAGCGTATTGACCAGGGTGGATGCCACCCCGATCTGGTTGACCGCGATTATGATGCCAAAACCCCAGACAGCGATACGGACGATGCTCGAGAGCAGAGCCGGACTGCCGAGGCCCGCCTGGGCTGTCGCCCCTCGAACCAAGTCTGCCAGGGCGTTGGCGATCAGTCCCGTGATGACAAGGATCACGACCGCGACGATCAGGTTGGGGATGAAGAGCAGGAATGCCTGGAGGATACCCGACACGGCGGGCAAGCCGAGCGCATCGAAGGCAACGACCAGTGCGATCAGGCGGATGAACCAGCGCACCACGGCGGCCATCGTACCCGAAGGATCTGTCTTCGCTCCCATTTTCTGGAGGAAGCCGCTGATCCCTGCGCGTTGAGCCATGTCGTTGAAGCGTATTGTTCGCAACGCGGCGGCCACAACCTTGGCGATCAGATCGGCAACGAACCAGCCGATCAGCAGAATGATTATGAAGCCGATGATGTGGGGGACCGCAGCCAAGATCGAATACACGATCGCTGACAGCGAGACGAGTATCGCCTGGCCTAGATCCGTGATACCTGTGGGCATATATTTCTCCTTCTACCGAGTAACTTTGCGGTTACCAGGCATGTTTGTCGGATGCTCTTCGAGACCCTTGTGCGAGATTTCGACCTCTTCCCGCTGCACCGGCTCTGCGATGTGGCGCGTGGTGCTGCGGACTCTCTTGGTGATGCGGAGTTCTTCCACGAGCATGCGCTGTTTCGTCACGACCAGCTCTTCGCGCACCACCGGCACGATCAAGGTGTCTCCATCTTGATACGGCACCAGCTGCTCAGTCTCCGCGAGTATGCGATTGACCGCCACGCGCTCGACAAGGGCTTCCTCGTATTGCAGCGGCACATCGAGTTCCTGCGTGACGGTCTGTACGATCTTGCGGACCTCGATGACGCCTGCATCCTGCCAGCTCTTGACGGGAACCAGGGTTTCTTCGATCACCGGCACGGTCAATGTTTCGCCCGTGTCGAGTTCCCGAGTGTTCGCGGAGCCTATTGCGGCTATCTGTACGTCACCTTTGCGGAGGCTGCGGGCTTTATCGCAGCTTAGATTAAGCTGGATCGCGTTCCCCACAACCTGTTCCACGTACCGAACCGGGATGTGCAGAACATCGGCACCTGCATCGCCGTCGGCCAGCACGACAAGCAGCCGTGATTTTCCCCTGCCCTGCACCCGGTCAAGAGTTCCCAACCGGCCCCCTAGACAGTCTACAGCCATACCCGCGTTCATCTTCTTCACAGTTGCTAACACCTCCTCATCTCTAAGCGACATCGCAGCCTGACCACTGCCGCGACACTGTGTCATAAGCAAATCGCGTGCCAGGGCCAGAAGCGAAAAGGCTCTATGGCGCTCGGCGCGTAGGGATTGACTGTTTGCTCACCGCCTCGGCGAAGAGAGCGTCCCACTCGGCATCGCTCAGGAAACGGGTCTTCTTGAAAATGCGGATCGGCGGGTGCGAGGAGTCCATCAACGAAGCGTCCACCCAGCCGCCGTCGTCCGGTATCTGTATACCGAGAACCGACGGGTACGAGGTGAACACGGCGGCCGGCGCGAAGCCGAGCCGCCCCGCCGCGAGCAGGTCATAGTAGCGTATCTGCACCGGATAGCGCCAGGGCAGGCGGGGCACCGTGAGCATCGCCTGCGTGGCGTCTATCACGAGGTAGGCGGAGCGCGACAGCGCCTTGCGGAGCGCGGCTGAGGCCCCTGCGCTCGGCTGGTCGGACAGGGGGTCGAGCTGCACCAGCCGGTACTCTTTGTCGGGCGCGGGGTGCCCCGGCAGGGGCAGCGGCAATTCAATCGTCGTCACCTCGATGCCGATGCGGCTGCCGGCAGGCAGATGCCCGTATATCCACTCCGATGCTGCGACCTGCGTCTGTGGCACATGATATATCGCGCTCACCGCGAGTGCGCCGAGTGCCGCCGAGACGAGCATCACGCCGAGCAACACCCCGCCACCCAATCCCCTGATCCCCTTCGCTCCAAAGCCCAAACCCACGGCGAAGAGGCAGAGATAGGGCACCAGAGGCAGCAGGTAGCGCACCCACTTGATCTCAACGAAGGCGATTGACGCGAAATAGGCTCCGGCCCCGATGAGCAGCAGCCAGACGGCGGCCCACCGGCCACGCCACGCCCGCGCCGCCGCCACCGGCACGCCAACCAGCCCCGCCAGCCCAACCAGCGGCCCCACGCCCAGCAAGATCATCTGCCCGCCAAGGTAGAGCACCGGCGGCGTGCCGACATACTTCCGTGTGAACCACTGGTCTATCCCGCCGCCCTGTATCTCCGCCTGCTTGCCCAGCACCGAGATATACGATCCCGCGTCCAGCACCGCGAACGGGTCGCCCACCAGCGCCCCAACGAGCACGCCGAGCACCAGTAGAGCGAGCAGGCCCGCGAGAATGCGGAGTGCGGAGTGCGAAGTGCGGAGTGAGGAGTGCGGAGTGACGAGTTGCGCCTGGCCGTCCGCCTCCTCATCGTTCAGCTCTGGACCATGTAAGACACGGCTCCGCCCGTGGACCCGGGCCCGCTGCCCCCAACACGCGACGGCCGCCACGGGCAGGGCAAGGACGGGCGCGGCACTGAGTTTGCAGGCGAGGGCGAGGCCGCAAGCAAGCCCCGCGAGGAGGATGTAGTCGGCGCGGCCCGTTTGGCAGAAAATGAGGCTGCACAGCAGGGCGGTGGTCATGAAGGTCGTCATGAACGGGTCGGTGATGTAAAAATGGCCGATCTGGATCGGCAGGACGGCGAGGGCGTAGAGGGCCGAGGCCGCCAGCCCCGCAGCCATGCCCCAGAGGCGCAGCCCGACCGCGAAGACGAGCAGCGCAGTGAGCGCGTCGAACAGGCCCGACAGCACTCGCCCGGTCTGGAGCGTGCCGTTGTAGCTGTTGAAGTAGCGGTCGCCGGTGAGGGCGTAAGCCCCGGCGGTCGTGGCCTTGACCAGGTAGAGCGGCAGCGTGCCGTAGACGTAGAATTCGCCGCCGGTGCGCGGGTTCAGGGGGCTGCGAGCAGGGTCGAGTAGGGTAGCTAGAGAGGTGCCCGGCGGCAGATGTAGGCGCGCGAAGGCGACCTTTGCCACATAAGAGTCGTCGGAGTTGAGGTGCTGGTCGGCGTCCCAATCGTGGCCGGAGACGCGCAGCCAGGCCGCGACGATCAGGATGAGGCCGAGGAGGATGCCCCCCAAGAGCGGACGGCGGTGCTCGCTCAACGAAACCGGCATTTGCAACCTGCCTACCGCTTACTGCCTACCGCTTACTGCCTACCGCCTTCGAGACGCGCGTTGACCTTGATCTGGACGTTGCCCTTGATGGCGCCCGAAATCGGGCAGCCCTGCCCAGTCTCCTCGGCGATGCGGGTGAAGTCTGCCTCTGAGATGCCGTGGACGCGGCCTTCCACGTTGATCGTCATGGTGCCGACCTTCCAGCCGCCCTCCGGCTTCTTGTCGAATGTGCAGGCCGCGTCCACGGCCAGGCGCTCAGGCGGGGAGCCGGCCTTGTCGAGGTTGCCCGAAAAGGCCATTGCGAAGCAAGCCGCCTGCGCCGCCGCGAGCAGTTCTTCGGGGCTGGTCTTGCCGCCCGGCTCCTCGGTGCGCGCCGACCAGGACACCGGCAGGCTGCCGAGCGCCCCGCTCCCGCCGGTTACAGTGCCGCTCCCCTTCACCAGATTACCTTGCCATACAGCCTGTGCTCGTCGTTCAGCCATGTCGTTTCTCCTCAGTGGTCAGTGGTTAGCCGTCAGTGGTCAGCCGTCAGCACCTCAATATCCATGCCATGAGCGGGTGCAGATGCCACCGCAATACGCACTACGCACCATGCACTATGCGCTACGGATCAGACGACGATGTTGACCAGCTTGCCGGGCACGTAGATCACCTGGCGGGGAGGGGCAGCGTCCAGGTACGGGGCTACCTTCTCGCTCGCCAGGGCCAGGGCGCGGGCGTCGGATTCGGAGATGCTGGTGGGCACCTCGAGTCGGTCGCGTAGCCTGCCGTTCACTTGGACGATCAGCGGTTGCGTGTCGGCGGTCAGTAGCGCAGGGTCGGCGACCGGCCAGGGCTGGGTGTGGACGGTGCCTGCACCCCCGGCCTGCTGCCAAACCTCCTCCGCCAGATGCGGCGCTATCGGGGCCAGCAGCAGCACCAAGATGCGCGCCGCCTCGTTGTAGGCAGGGGTCACGCCTCCCTGTCCCCTGGCCACGGACATGGCGTTCACCAGCTCCATCAGCGCGCTCACCGCGGTGTTGAAGTGGAAGCGGGCGATGTCGTCGGTGACGCGGCGGATCGTCGCGTGGGCAGTCCGCAGTAGGGCGCGATCCTCTACCGTGGGAGAAGGCTCCGGCTTCGATGCTGTAGACATGTCTGTGCCCGCGAAGAGCCGCCAGGCACGGTGCAGAAAGCGGGCCGCGCCCTCGATACCGTGGTCGCTCCACTCCGCGTCGGATTCGGGCGGGCCGATGAACAGGATGAAGACGCGGGCGGCGTCGGCACCGTATCGCTCCACCACGCTATCCACAGAGACGCCGTTGCCCCTCGACTTCGACATTTTCACCCCGCCCTTGTTGATCATACCCTGGGTGAACAGTCGCCGGAACGGCTCGCCCACCGGACTCCAGCCGGCGTCGTGCAGCACTTTGGTCACGAAGCGCGCGTAGAGCAGGTGGAGAATCGCGTGCTCGATGCCGCCGGTGTATTGGTCCACCGGCATCCAGTGGGCGGCGGCTTCGGGGTCGAAGGGCGCATCGGCGTTGTGCGGGTCGCAGTAGCGCAGGAAGTACCACGAGCTGTCCACGAAGGTGTCCATCGTGTCCACGTCGCGGCGGGCGGGGCCTCCGCAGACCGGGCAGGTGGTCGCCACGAAGTCGGGCCGGCGGGCCAGTGGGCTTTCGCCGCCGGGCCGGAAGTCCACATCGTAGGGCAGCAGCACGGGCAGTTGGTCTTCGGGCACCGGCACCTCCCCGCAACGGTCGCAGTAGACTATCGGGATCGGAGGGCCCCAATAGCGTTGGCGGCTGATCAGCCAGTCGCGCAGCCGGTAGACGACGGTCGGCTCGCCGAGATTCTTCGCTGCGCTCAGAATGACAGGGTCGTGGCTGTCGAGCACGGGGACGATCTCCAGGCCGTGCCGGTTGGCGAAGGCGCGGTCGCGCTCGTCGCCGCCGGGCACGCCCATGATCGCGCCGGTGGCGTAGGTCGACAGCACGTAGTCGCCGATGTAGATCGGGATCTGCCGGCCGGTATACGGGTTGGTCACTGCGGTGCCGAGCGACACGCCGGTCTTCTCCCGGTCGGTAGCCAGCCGCTCGATCTCGCTCCGGCGGCGGGTCTGCTCGATGTATGCGTCCACAGCCTCGCGCTGCGCCGGCGTGGTCAGCGCGGCGACAAGGGGGTGTTCGGGGGCCAGCACCATGAACGTCGCGCCGTAGACGGTATCAGGGCGGGTGGTGAAGAACCGGATCGTCTCGGCCCGCCCGACAACCGGCCACTCCAGCTCCGCGCCCTCCGAGCGGCCGATCCAGTTGCGCTGCATCGTCCGCACACGCTCCGGCCAGGCGTAGAGCGTGTCGAGGTCGGCCAGCAGGCGCTCGGCGTAGTCGGTGATGCGGAAGAACCACTGCTCGAGTTCTTTGCGCGTGACGAGGGTGCCGCACCGCTCGCAGCGCCCGTCCACCACCTGTTCGTTCGCCAGCACCGTCTTGTCGTGCGGGCACCAGTTGACCGCCGCGCGCTTCTTGTAGGCCAGCCCGCGCTTATACAGCAGCAGGAAGATCCACTGTGTCCACCGGTAATAGTCGGGCAGGCAGGAGGCCAGCTCGCGGGGCCAGTCGTAGACGATGCCCATCTTGCGGAACTGCTGCTTCATGTCGCCGATGTTCGCCAGGGTGCGGTCCTGCGGGTGGAGGCCCTCCTTGATCGCCGCGTTCTCTGCGGGCAGGCCAAAGGCGTCCCAGCCCATCGGGTTCATCACCTCGTAGCCGAGCATCCTGTGGTACCGCGCAACCACGTCGCCGATCACGTAGTTCCTCATGTGCCCGACATGCAGGTCGCCTGACGGGTAGGGGAACATCACCAGCGTGTAGTATTTCGGCTTGTCGGACTCGGCATGACTGTAGTATATTTCAGAGTCCTGCCAGGCTCGCTGCCATTTCGGCTCGATCTCTTGCGGGCGGTATCGCGTGTCCATAATTTAGCTCCTTTCAGCTTTCAGCTTTCAGCACCTCATAACTATGACTACCATCGATCAGGCGGAGATAGCCGCCGCAACTCAAAACTCAAAACTCAAAAATGTGCCTCCGGCACCGCTGCGCGATCAAAACTCCCCATACGCGGTCGCCGCGTTCGTCGGGGTGGTCTACCTCGGGCTGCTGGCGTGGCTCTGGGGCCACTTCCACGGCGACCCGACCGGCTTCATACACCAGGGCACCGTCTGGCTGAACGCGAACCGCCAGGGCACCGACGGCTACGACGGCCAGTTCTACTACTACATTGCCCTCCACCCGACGCACGCTGTGCAGTTCCTCGACCTGCCTGCGATACGGCTACAGCGGATCTTCTACCCGCTGTTGATCGACTTGGTGTCTCTCGGCCAGCGCCCGCTCATGCCCTACGCAATGCTGCTGATCAACTATGCGGCGGTCGTCGTCGGCACGCTGCTGGTCGCCCGCCTCCTCGAAGGCTGGGGCCGCAGCCCCTGGTTCGCCCTCTGTTACGCCTTCGCCGGCGGCATACCCATCGCCCTCACCTTCGACACCCCCGAACCCCTAGCCTACGCCCTAGTCGCCGCTGCGGTCCTCTTTTGGGAGAAGCGGTCGGTGGTCAGTGGTCAGTGGTCAGTGGTCAGTGGTCAACAGTCAGCAGCCGAAGAAACAACTCGAAACTCAGAATCACCCACTCCGCACTCCGCACTCCGCATTACGCTCTACGCATCACTCGCTTTCGCGCTCGCCCTGCTCACGCGCGAACACGCGCTCTACTTCGTCGCTGCCTATGCCGGGGCGGCGCTGCTGCGGCGGGACTGGCGGGGGCTGGTCGCCGCCGTGGCCGCATTCATGCCGGTCACGCTCTGGGGCGCGTATTTGAGCGCGACCCTCGGCAAGTCGAGCATATCAGAGCTGCCGTCGTTCAACTGGCTGCCGTTCAACACCTTCTGGGTGCAGGGCAATCTGGTTGACCCGACCTGGCGCTCAGTGGGATATGCCGCCCAGTACATCGTGCCGACCGCTCTCTTCGGCCTGCTCGCGCTCGGCGGGCTGTTCAACGTGCCGCTCGCGTGGCTGCGGGAGCGGGCATGGCATCCGCCGTCGGCGCTGCTGCTCGCCATGCTCGGCAGCGCCCAACTCATGGTGTTCCTGCCGCTCGTTGGCTATAAGCAGCAAGTGGCCCCCAGCCGCTACGCCCTCGGTCTCGCGCTCGCCGCCGTGCTCTGGGCCGGTTCAGCCAAACCCCGTTGGCTGCTATGGCTCACCCCCCTCGTCGCGCTCGGCCTCCTGGGTTACGTCTACGGCCTGATCACGATGGACCCGGCGTATCTTTGGTGAATCAGAAAGCCTCTCGTCCCATGCCCTGCAACTCGTGCAAAGGCATGGGACGAGAGGCTTTAGCCTCACGCGGTACCACCCATGTTGGCCCGGCTCTCCTCGCGGAGATGCCTGGCCCACTTTAGGGGCGCTGTAACGGGCGGACCCGGCCCGGCTCAGGCACGATAGTGGGGGCAGACAGCCCGACCACACCCCGTGTGTTCACCGGCGCGGCTCCCAGGTGAGTTCAGCCTTACGGCCCTCGCGGACCCTCCGTGCGGGGCTTTCACCATCCCCCTGCTCGCTGAGTGCGGAACGGCCTACTGCTCCTGTTCGCAGCCATATGTTGTTGGTGGAGACGAGGGGGCTCGAACCCCTGACCCCGACACTGCCAGTGTCGTGCTCTCCCAGCTGAGCTACGTCCCCATGCCAGGGCATTATACCAAAACCGGGGGCGCAATGCAAGCAGGTTTTGCCGGCTCCTACACCTCGGGCTCGACCGGCGCGCCACCATGCGAGTGTTCTGCCCTGTAAGCCTCCCAGCTCCGCATGATCTCGGCCTGGGCCTCCTCGAGGCTGTACCAGCCGATGATCTCGACCTCCTTAGCCTCCAAGGTCTTGTAGATCTCGAAAAAGTGCTGGATCTCGACGGGGATGTGTGAGGAGAGGTCTTCCATCCGCGTTACCAGGCGATAGCGCGGCTCGCGGGTTGGCACGGCGAGGATCTTGTAGTCCTCGCCCTTCTCGTCGCGCATACGCAGTAGGCCGAGCGGCCGCACCTCCATCAAGCAGCCGGGGAACGAAGGGCCTGTCACCACCACCAGCACATCGAGGTGGTCGCCATCCTCCGAGCGCGTCTCGGGGATGAAGCCGTAGTCTACCGGGTAGAAGAGTGGCGAAGAAAGCACCCGGTCCAGCTTGATCACTTCAAGCTGCTCATCATATTCGTACTTGAAGTTCGTGCCGCGCGGTATCTCGATGACGGCGTTCACAGCAGCAGGCGCGTTCGCGCCGATCGGGATCTGGGCAAAGCCCATAGGGAGTACCTCCAATTCAGTCTACTTTAGCGTATCAGCTATCCAGCGGCTTGTCAAGAAAATACTCCATTTGGCCTAGTCGATCTACTCCCAGAGACCGTTGCCCGCACGCGCCTGCTCGTGCTACAATGGTCTATGGGTATCATCGAGGTGACGGACCTGCGGAAGACATTCCGCAGCAAACGCAAGCAGCCAGGGCTGAGGGGCAGCCTGCGGGGGCTGGTGCGCGCCGAATACCAGGTGTCGGACGCGGTGAAGGGGATTTCGCTGTCTTGCGAGCGCGGCGAGCTGCTGGCGTTCATCGGCCCGAACGGGGCCGGCAAATCCACCACGATTAAGATGCTGACCGGCATACTCTACCCCAGCAGCGGCACCGCCGAGGTGCTCGGCCTGACCCCCTGGCGCGACCGCGAGAAGCTCGCCTTCAACATCGCCTCGGTCTTCGGCCAGAAGTCGCAGCTCTGGATCCACCTGCCGCCCCTCGACACATTCAACCTGCTTGCCCGGATCTACGAACTCGACGACCGTGCCTACCGCGAGCGGCGCGACGAACTGATCGACCTGTTCGAGATAGGCGACTTGGTGCGTACCCCCGCGCGCCGACTGAGCCTCGGCGAGAGGATGCGCTGCGAGATAGCCGCCGCATTGCTCCACCGGCCCCAGGTCTTGTTCCTCGACGAGCCGACAATCGGCCTCGACGTGGTCAGCAAGCAGCGCATCCGCGACCTGATCCGCCGCCTGAACCGCGAGGAGCAGGTGACGGTCTTCCTGACATCTCACGACGCCGGCGACATCGAGCAGCTATGCAAGCGGGTGATCGTGATCAACCACGGCACGCTGATCTTGAACACCAGCGTCAGCACGCTCAGACGGCGGTTCTTGCAACACAAGATCATCGCGCTCAAATTGCAAGACCCAGTGCCCGCCGAGGGCTTGCAACTGCCCGGCACCACCGTGCTGAAGACGAGCACCTACGGCGCGCGCCTCCAAGTGGACACGACCGTGACCGGCATAGACACCGTGATCGGCAAGCTGCTCGGCCAGTACCAGGTGGCCGACATCACCATCGAAGACCCGCCGCTGGAGCAGATCATCGCGGCGATATACGGAGGCCGCGAGATGGGGGACGGGGAGCTATGGACTTAGCGATAGACAGGACAGAGCCGCACGAACTGCGTGGGCCGGGGCCGCCGGCGGCGCGGGCCGGCAAATACCTCGCCGTGCTGCGGATGAGTGTGGCGAACAACCTCGCTTACGCCGGCGAGGTCGTCCTGCGGAGCCTCTTCCTGGTTGTGCTGGTCTATGTCTTTGTGCAGCTCTGGCAGACGACTTACGGCGTGACCCGCCAGGCGACGATTGGCGGCTTCAGCATCTCGCAGATGGTTTGGTACTTCGCCTTCGCCGAGGCGATCATCCTGTCGGCACCCCGCCTCGCCGGTCAGATCGACCTCGACGTGAAGTCGGGCGACCTCGCCTATAAGCTGAACAAACCCTATAGCTACATCGGCTACCTGGCCGCCGATTACACCGGCGAGCGCCTCGTCCGCTTCGTGCTGAACCTCGGGATCGCGGTGCTGCTCTGCCTGCTGATGGTCGGGCCAATCGTCTTCGACGGGGTGGGCTTGCTCGCCACCGGGCTGCTGGTTGCCGGTGCTTGGGCGATTGATTTCCTGGCGGTCTGCGTCATCGGGCTGCTCTCCTTTTGGATCGAGGACACTTATGCCTTCAACCTGATCTACAGCCGCCTCTTGCTGCTGCTCGGCGGCACCATGCTGCCGTTGAGTGTCTTCCCCGACTGGGCGCGGTCCATCGCCCAGGCGTTGCCTTTCGGCTACATTGTCTACGGCCCCGCGCATAGCTTCGTGCAGTTCGATGGCGGCTTCTTTGGGGATATGCTGCTCCGGCAGGCCGTCACCGTCGTCGTGATGGGCGCGCTCGCTGGCCTGGTATTCCGCGCGGGTTCGCGCCGCGTCAACATCAACGGAGGATGAGGATGAGATCACACCTGCGCTTTTTCGGGGACGCGGTTCGCGTGAACCTCCAGATCTCGCTCGAGTACAGAGTCTCCTTCATCAGCCAGGTCTTCGGGATGTTGCTGAATGACGTGATGTGGATCGTCTTCTGGACGCTGTTCTTCGGGCGCTTCAAGGTGATCAACGGCTGGGGCATTGAGGATGTGCTCACAATCTGGGCGATCACGGCCACCGGCTTCGGCATCGCGGCCGGCTTCTTCGGGAACGCGAACAACATAGCCAGGGTCATAGCGCAGGGCGAACTCGACTACTACCTCGGCTTGCCGAAGAACGTGCTGCTGCACCTGCTGATCAACAAGATGAACCTGACGGCGCTCGGCGACCTGATCTTCGGCTTCGGCGTCTTCGCCTTCTTCCTCCACCCAGCACCGGAGCGGATCGCGCTCTTCTTGGTGCTGTCGGTCTGCTCGGCTGCGGCGCTCCTCGGCTTCCTGATCCTCGTCGGGTCACTGACGTTCTGGATGGGCAACACCGAGGGGCTGACGATGCAGGCGTTCAACGCCATCATCACCCTCTCGACCTATCCAACGCCGCTCTTTAACGGTGGCATCAAGCTGCTGATGTTCAGCGCGGTGCCTGCATGGTTCGTCGCCCACCTGCCGACAAGCCTGCTCCGCCGGTTCGACCTCGCGGACCTGCTCCTCGAACTGGCCGCATCCGCCGCGATCCTCGCCCTCAGCGTGCTGGTCTTCTACCGTGGCCTCCGCCGCTACGAGTCGGGCAATCTGATGGTGCTGCGGAGCTAGTGGTCAGTGGTTGGTGGTTGGCGATCAGTAGAAAACCACGCACTCCGCGCTCCGCATTAAGCACTACGCACTACGTTCCGGTAGAGGCGCAGCATCTCGTCAGCTACGCGGTCGGTGCGGAAGCTCCCGGAGGCGCGGAGGGCGGAGGCGGCGACCGCCAGCCGATGCGCGGGGTCGAGGAGGAGGGCGCTGATCGCCTCGGCGAGGGCGGCGGGAGAGCGCGGCGGCACGGCTATGCAGGCACCCAACGGGGCGAGGTAGGCGGCGATCCCGGTCGACTCGCTGACCACGACAGGGGTGCCGACGACCGTCGCCTCGAGCGTCACCCGGTTCATCGCCTCGACGACAGACGGTATGCAGACAACTTCCGCCGCCGCGAGGTGGTCGCGCACATCGGGCCGGGGCAGCCTGCCGGTGAAGGTCAGTTGGTCGCCCACGCCGAGCGCATCGGCGCGCCCCTGTAGGAAGCCCTGGAAGTCGCCGTAGTGTTCGGTGCCACGCGACGGGCCGCAGAGCCAGAGTCGGGGACGGCTTGCGGTGAGCGCATTCATCGCGGGCAGAGCCTCCACCAGGTACTCCAGCCCCTTGAAGGGGTGCAGCCGCCCGACGAACATCACCCAGCCCCTGCCCGCCTCCTCCGCCGGGTCGAGACCGTAGCGCGCGGTCAGCCGCGCCCGCGCCGCCGCTTTGTACTCCGCCAACGGGATCTCCGGCGGCAGGTAGGCCAGAGTCTCGATGGCCCGTGGCACCGTGATCACTCGACCGGCGTCGGCCCCGAGCGCGGTCACGTAGCCCGCGAGGTGCGGCGAGATCACCCGCACGGCGGCGGCGTCCCGCAGAGTGGAGGCGACAAGGCGGCGGGGCAGCCGGAACCGCCGGAAACCGTAGTCGTGCGCGGGCAGCGAGATCACGTCGGCGCCCTGGATGTTGACGACCACCGGCGGCCTGCGTCCGCGCGTCGCCATCATCACCGCCGCGCCGAACGGGTATGCCGCCTCCGCATGTATCAGGTCGTAGGTCTCCCTCGCATAGAACCGCCGCGCCGCCGCCACCAACTCCAGAAAGTGCTCATAGTGGAACAGCCGCCCGCTCGCCAGCCGCATCACGCGCAACGCCGCGCCTCCGCCGGCCTTCGTGTTGATCTCCCAAACAGGAACGGTGTGGATCTCCGTCCGCCGCAGAGCCGGTGCGCCGGGTTCCGAGACGAGGGTCAGCACCTCAACGTCCACGCCGCGCGCACGCAACGCCTGGATCACCTCCTCATGGTGCCCATTGCCCATCAGGTCGCTGCTGTAGGAGCCGATCAGGTAGCTTAGACGCATAGTTGTTAGTGGTTGGTGGTTGGTGACGGGATTTGAGCGACGGCGGAGGCGCTCAACGGCATGGCCCGCTGTCGCACTGGATCCACTGGTCTGAGTTCACAATCTGGTCGATTCTTTCTTGCAGTATGTCCAGCCGGTCAGGTTCCGGGCCGTAGTCCTTTATGGTCTTACTTTGCCCGTCCAATTGCACGCTCAACGAGTACGTCGGGATGTCATTCCCATCAACGATATACGAGTCTTTTAGATTGAAGAAGCCGGCTTTGCGAACTTCGCGGACGATTTCCAGCAATGTGGGCGTGGTCAGCGTTTCCGTTGCCTTGCCTTTGACCCTCGTATGGCTGTAGCCCTCGAACGTCACGGCACCGAGTTCGTCGATCGTCAGGGTGTAGTCTGGGCAGAAGCCGTAACACACTGTGCGCGTCAAGACGACACGCAATCCCTGTAGATCGGCCTCGCTGGGAGCCGGGAGAACAGGGTCGTCTTCCAGGAGGCGGAGCCGAGCATTCTTCACAGCCTCTATGTCGTCTACCAGCGCCAAGTCGCCACTGAAGGCGATACGCTGCCCGTATTTCATGCTGTTCGTTTGCGTTACGGGGACGGAGGGCAACATCATAACGCCTTCTTCAGAGAGAGAGTCGCCTACGCTGGCGGGTGGTGTTGTATACGGGTCGTTCATCACTAGGTACACACGTTTGACGCCCGGCATGAGCTTGTAGTCCTGCGCGTGCTCTACATCAAGATAGTAAAGCCAGCCGATCGATTCCTTGAGCCTGCACCTTGCGAGTTGTGCCGCGAATTCCTTATCGAACACAGGGGGATTCCCCTCAGCATCACGCCGTAGCGCGATCACCTCATAGTACGTGAGTTCTCCGCCCGCCTCGAAGGCTTTCCGCGCCCGTGCCAGGTCTACTACCGGAGTGGGCTGCGCTGTCGGAAACTGCCTGGCGAATACCGAGCCAGGCACCGGCGGCGTGCCAGGGGACTCAGCCGTTGCGGCCCCTGCCACAACGATGACACAGGCGAGGATCAACAGTGCAAGCGCGGCGCGCCGGCGGGGACTCTTCGCCGGATGTTCCGGGACCGGCTCTCCGGTATCTGGCGCGGGACGAGACCTATGCAGCAACGAGCGGAAAAACAAACTGGTCATCTTGATCTCTCCTCTCCCAAATCACTGTCATTCTGACTCTGTCTGGGCACTCCACAACACGACTTATTATACATCGGCTCCCAGAGATTCTTCGCTGTGCTCAGAATGACAGTGGGCGTTGAGAACGACGGTGAAGTGGTATATGCGCCATTACTAACACTAACCACTAACCACCAACCACTAACCACTAATACGCGCACACCTCACGATACACCGCCTCCAACTCCGTCACTAGGTGCGCTTCATCGTAGCGGGTCGCCGCGACATGCCGCCCGCCCGCGACCAGTGCCGACCGCAGCTCCGGCTCACGCAGGAGGCGGATGACGGCGGCGGCGAGGCCGCCGGGGTCTTCCGGCGGGGCGAGCAGACCGTTGGTGCCCGACGCGATCATTTCGCGCACCACGGGGATGTCGGTCGAGATCACGGGGCATCCGGCGACCATCGCCTCGAGCGGCGGCAGGCCGAACGACTCGTAGCGCGTTGGGTAGACCAGGCAGGCCGCGCGGCGGAGAAGGCGGACTTTGGCCGCCTCGCTCACCTGGCCGATCATCACGAGTGCGCCGCGGCTGCCGTTCGCATCGCATATCGCCTTGAGTTCGGCGGCGTGGGCGGGATTCTGGCCGACGAACACGAAGCGCGCCTGCGGGCAGGCCGCCAGCACAGCAGGCATCGCCCGCGCCAGCAGGTCGTAGCCCTTGCGGACCTTGAGCTGCCCGATGAACAATACCAGCGGCGCACCGGCGGGCACCGGCAACACAGGGTCAGCGGCCTCGCCCGGCTCCGGCGCATCGGGGATGCTGCGGATGAAGTCGGCGTCAACCCAGAGTGGGATGCGGCGGATACGCTCGGCGGGCACGCCCATCTTCTCAAGCAGATCGGCCTCGTGCTCCGAGAGGGCGATCACCCGGTCGGCGAGGTGGAGCGGTGCGTGCATCCGGTAGTTCTGCCAGGCGCGTTGGGGGCGGCGCTCGCGTATCAGCGCTCGCAGCAGGCCCGCCGGCGTGTAGGCAAGTCGGTCGTAATGCACCCTCCCGACGTAGGGCCGCTCCCGGTCGTCCACCAGGTAGGGGTCGTGGAAGGGGCCGACGACCGTGAAGACCAGGGGCACGTTGTGCCGCCCCGCCCAGGCCGCCGTATCGTAGTTGAGCGCATTCCGCAGGTGCCAGAGGTGGATCACCTGCGGCTTGCCGGTCGCCAGCGCCGACGCCATATCGGGGGCGCGCCACCAGCGGTCGAAGCCGACCCGCCGCACGGCCACGCCGTCAATCGTCTCTTTTGCGTGGCCAATGATCGGCGAGCCAGCCTCGAAGTAGGTCACAGCACGTACAGGATGTCCCCGGCCTACCAAGGCGCGGGCCTGCACCGCCTCCGGCCAGTGCCGGAACCCCTCGGTGATCCCAGTCGTGGTAACAAAGCTGACACGCATCGGCATAACGGGGCATTATACCATGTGAGCGGTCAGCCGTCAGTCGAGATCCTTCGCTGCGCTCAGAATGACAGTTTGTTTAGGTTGTACGATCTCTTGACATTTCGTGTGGTTTGTGGTATTATTTAGGTGGCTCTAAATTCTGGGCCACGAGTATGACAGAAAGGGCTTTCGTATGACCAGCGCAACGGTTGAAGATTATCTAAAAACGATCTACCAGCTCCAGCAGGAGGCACAGGCGGCGTGCTGCGGGCCGGACTGCGGGGAAGTGCCCGTCAGCACGTCGGCGCTGGCCGAGCGGCTGAACCTCGCCCCGGCCTCGATAACGAGCATGATGGGCAGGCTCGCACAGGTGGAGCTCGCGGTTTACACGCCATACCAGGGCGTGAGGCTGACGCCGCACGGCGAGAAGATGGCGCTCCACGTCATACGCCGCCACCGCCTGCTCGAACTCTACCTGGCCGAAAAGCTCGGCCTCGGCTGGGACCAGGTCCACGAGGAAGCGGAGCGCCTCGAACATCACATCAGCCCCCTCCTCGAAGAGCACATCACGGCGGCGCTCGGCAACCCGCAAACCGACCCGCACGGCCACCCGATCCCGACAGTCGAGGGCCAACTCCCCGCAGAGGAAGGCACGCGCCTGGACCTCTTGCCCATCGAGCAGCTGGCCGTCATCCGGAGCGTCGGCGACGATAATCCTGAGCTGCTGCGCTACCTGGCTGCGCGCGGCATGTATCCCGGCACCGGCCTCGTAATCACCGAGCGCGAACCCTTCGGCGGCTCCCTCCACGTCCGCGTCGGCACCCAAGAAGTCACCCTTAGCGTCGCCGCCGCAGGCAGAATACTCGTGACGATATGACACTTCTAGAGGTAAAACAGAAAGTAGCTGGGCTCGCTTGGCGCGAGACAGCGGGGCCAAGCCTGCCTGAGATACACGGCAGCGTTGCTATACCTGTGGGGGGAGCGCCCTGGCGGCGCTATATGGCCTTTGTCGGCCCCGGCTTCATGGTCGCCGTCGGCTATATGGACCCCGGCAACTGGGCGACCGACCTCGCGGGCGGGGCGCAGTTCGGCTATTTGCTGCTCTCGGTCATACTGATCTCGAACTTCCTAGCCATACTTCTACAGACTCTCTCCGTGCGGCTCGGCATCGCCACCGGGCGCGACCTCGCGCAGGCTTGCCGCGACGCTTACTCCAGGCCGGTCAGCCTCTTCCTCTGGGTCGGCTGCGAAATCGCGATTATCGCCTGCGACCTGGCCGAAGTTATCGGCTCGGCGATCGCGCTCAAGCTGCTCTTCGGGCTGCCGCTCATCGCCGGCATCATATTCACCGCCGCAGACGTGATGGTGATCCTGTTCTTGCAAAACCGAGGCTTCCGCTACATCGAGGCGCTGGTCATAACGCTGATCGGCGTGGTCGGCATCTGCTTCGGCGCCGAGCTGCTCTTGTCGAGGCCGAGTTTGGCTGGCATCTTCGCGGGCTTCCTCCCGCAGTCACAGGTCGTGTTCAACCCGCACGCGCTCTTCATCGCCATCGGCATCCTCGGCGCGACCGTCATGCCCCACAACCTCTACCTCCACTCGGCCATCGTGCAGACGCGGGACTACGACCGCAGCAGCCTGCCGGCGAAGCGCGAGGCGATCAAGAACGGCACAATCGAGTCGAGCGTCGCGCTGATGCTCGCCCTCTTTGTGAACGCGGCGATCCTGATCATGGCCGCGACCACCTTCCACGGCACGGCGCACGAGGCCGTGGCAGGCATCGAGGAAGCCTTCCAGCTGCTGACGCCGCTGCTCGGCACTTCCCTCGCCGGAGTGCTGTTCGCGGTCGCGCTGCTCGCCTCCGGCCAGAACTCGACGCTGACCGGCACGCTCGCTGGGCAGATCGTGATGGAGGGCTTCCTGCAACTCCGGCTCGCGCCCTGGCTGCGGCGGCTGATCACGCGGGGGCTGGCGATCCTGCCTGCGCTTGGCGTGGTCCTGCTCTCCGGCGAGGGTGCGGTGAACAGCCTGCTGATCCTCTCACAGGTGGTGCTGAGTATGCAGCTGTCGTTCGCGGTCTTCCCGCTGCTCCAGTTCACAAGCGACCGGCGCAAGATGGGCGAGTTCGTCAATCCGCCCTGGCTGAAGGCCGTCGGCTGGACCGTGGGGGTGCTGATAGCGGGTGCCAACCTCTACCTGCTCTGGCGGCAGATCGCGGGCTAGCGAGTGCGGAGTGCGGAGTGCGGAGTGCGGAGTGCGTGGGACATGGTGCGGGGAGAGGGTGGTTGAGGTATGACTGGTCATGGACAAGAGCACGGCCGGCGCGGTTTGAGTGAGGCCGACTTGGACCCCGATCCATTCGTGCAGTTCCGACGGTGGATGGACGATGCAGTCGCGGCAGAACTGCCGTTGCCGAACGCGATGACGCTAGCGACGGCAGGCAGCGATGGGCGGCCTGCTGCGCGCATGGTGCTGCTGCGCGGCTTCGACGAGCGGGGCTTCGTCTTCTACACGAATTATGACGGCGACAAGGCGGCGCAACTCGGCGTGAACCCGTGGACCGCGCTTGTTTTCTACTGGGAACCGCACGAGCGCCAGGTGCGCGTGGTGGGGAGCGTCTCCCGCGTCTCTGGGGCCGAGTCCGATGCCTACTTTGCCGGCCGCCCACGCGAGAGCCAGATCGGGGCTTGGGCATCGCCACAGAGCGATCCGATCAGGGACCGCGCCGAACTCGAGGAGCGGGTGCGCGCGGTCGAGGCACGCTACCCGGCGGGCGAGCCGATCCCGCGCCCGCCCCACTGGGGCGGCTATCTCGTGACGCCTGACGAGTTCGAGTTCTGGCAGGGCCGTCCAGGCCGCCTCCACGACAGGTTCCACTACGAACGGACCGCGGGCGGACTCTGGGTAATCGAGCGCCTCGCGCCGTAGCTTCCCCAAAATCTCACTGCTTCGCAAGATCGCGGCGTTGGAAGCCGGCCAGGCTAGCTCCGGCCAGCAGCAGCGTGGCGGCAACCAGCGCAGCCATGTTACCCCACGCCACGCCCTGGAGCATCGGGTGTCCATAGAGGTAATAGATCGACAGGTCGCGCACCGCCTCCGGCCAACTGAAGATCTCGGCGAAGAGGAAGAGGACGAACATTACAGCGATCGCCGCGCCGGTGATCGCAGGCGCGCCGCCGGGCCGCTTCAGCCAGGTCGCGATCGCGAGGCCGAAGGCCAGTACCACCAGCGTGACTATGCCCGCGCTGAATAGTGTCGCGAGCACCCGCCCGGCCTCCACAGGTGTGTTGCTGATCGTCGAGGCCAACAGGATGCCCCCGCCCAACAGCGCCAACACGCCGATCAGGCTGCAAATAACGGCCGCGTAGCGGGCCAGCAGGATCTGGGGGCGCGGCAACGGCTCGGCCACCAGCAACTCCATGCGGCCGCTCTCTTCTTCGCCGCTCCAAACCGATAGCTGGAGCAGCGCAAAGAAACTCAGCACGATGGGCAGATCGAAAAGAACCCCGTCGAGGTAGCCCTCCGTGGTGGAGAAGTTCACCATCACCGCGCTGAGCGCGGGTATATTCTTGATCACGTCCTGGATCGGCGCGAGCACCTCATTCGCCACGCTGACCATCAGCGCGCCGTAAGCGGCCAGCGCCAGCCCCCAGCCGAGCGTCGCTCCAAGCAGGTCGCGCAGATTCTTGGCGAAGATCGAGCCGAGCAGCGCCACGCCTCCTCCACTTTCGGTCGCGCGGGAGCGGGCCGGCAGCAGCGGGAAGACAGCGCCCAGGTCGCGGCGGACGAACGTCCAGAGCGCCAGCCCGATCAAGATGACCGTCAGCGCCACCAGCACCATCCAGGCGCTGTAGTCGAGCGACCGCCCGGGCACCAGCGGCTTGTTGACCGCGAAATAGTGGAAGGGTAAGACCCAGTCCAAGCCTCGCAGATTGTCCAATCCCTCCACGAGATTGTCCACGATGTACGTTGCGAACATCAGGCCGCCGACGAGAGTCGAGGTCGTTCGCCGCGTCGCCAGCAACTGGCCGAAGAGCAGCGCCACCGCTCCCCAGAAGGCTGCCATCAGCCAGAGGCTAAACAGTTCGGCCAGGATGCGGTCAAGGGGAAGCGTTTCGCCAATGACGGCCAGCCCGCCCAGCAGGTCCGCGCCCATCAGCGCCAGGATCACCGCCAGGCCGAGGCCCAGCGCGCCCACCTTCTGCCAGAAGACGGCTACACGGCTGTGCGGGGTCGTCAGCAGGACGTCGAGCGCGCCCTGCTCGTCCTCGCCGCGGATCAGCCCGGCGGCGACGATCACCGCCCAGAGGCTGAAGAACACCGCGGCGATAGGTAGATAACGCACGCTGAGGAAGCCGCCCACGTTGTCAACCGGCACTACCTCGCCGTACAGAACGCTGAATGATTTCAGCAGCGAGGTGAGATCGGCGGCCTGCTGGGCGCGTTGGGCGGCGGTGCCGCTGTAGAGCGCCGGGAACGCCACGATAGCCGACGTTATGTACAGGACGGCGAACGCGACCATGCCGACGCTGCCCCAGCGGTTATCGCGTAGCGTCTTGAGGAAGATGTTACGCAACATGGCCCGCATCCTTTGCCTCCGGAGCCGCCTCAGCGGGACCGTAGTACGTCAGGAAGGCTTCTTCCAGCGTCGGCTCATGGCTGGTCAGACTGAGCACCGGATACCGCGCGGCCAGCTTGACCACCGGGTCGAGCGCGCCCCGCGCATCGAAGTGCAAGTGCTCATCTTGCGCCTGCACACCGCTCACCCCCGGCAGAGCCGCGAACGCCTGGGCCACTTCGCCATCCATCGGCCCGGCAAAGGCGATCTCGACGCGGTACTGCTTCTCGGAGACGATCTCGCGCACGGAGCCGACGCGCACCAACTGGCCGCCGCGGATAATCCCGACGCGGTCGCAGATGTGCTCGACCTCGCTCAGAACGTGGGACGACAGGAAGGCCGTGGCCCCACGCGCCCGTAACTCGCCGACGATGCGATAGAACTCCTGCTGGTTCAGCGGGTCCAAGCCCGAAGTCGGCTCGTCGAGGATCAGCAGGCGCGGCTCGTGCATCAACGCCTGCACCAGGCCCACTTTCTGCTTATTGCCCTTCGAGTATTGGCCGAACTTGCGGCTCAGGTCGAGCTGCAGGCGCTCGGCCAGGGCCTCGATGTGCTTCGGGTCGACGCCGCCGCGAAGGTTGCCGAGATAGGTCAGGGTCTGGCGCCCGGTCAGGTTCGGCCACAAGGCCAACTCGCCGGGCAAGTAGCCGACCAGCGCCTTGACGGCAACGCTGTCGGCCTGCGCGTCTTTGCCGAACATCGCGGCCTGGCCCCGCGTGGGCCGGATCAAGTCCATCAGCACGCGAATCGTCGTCGTCTTGCCTGCGCCATTTGGGCCGAGAAAGCCGAAGATTTCGCCCTCGGCCACATCCAGGTCAAGGTCCAAGATCCCGAGCTGCGACCCATAGTATTTCGTCAGCTTGGCGGTGTGGATCGCCGCGACCGCGCTCGAAGATGCCACCATTGTGTCTCGTGCCTCCTTTCAAGTATTGGGCGCCAATGTTATTCGCGCCTGCCCGGCGTCAGCTTCACGTTCGTCTGCGTGATGCTCGGCAGGATGCGGGCAGGGTAGCCGTCGCGGAAGGTAGCCGCGGCCGGTTTGGGCGAGCCGTCCAACCGGAACAGCCCGAACCACTCCTCGTGAGAAGCGTGCTTGTAGCCGTTCGTGATCCCAGGCGGGAAGTCCTGCAACGTCCACTGCACCACCCCCGCGAGGTCGGATGCCCGTGCGTCGGCGAGCATCGTGCGGTAGAGGTATTGCTGCACAGCCTCGGTGTATGTCGCGGCAGGAGTGGACTCGTTATCGGGGCCGGACGGCCAGCCCATCTCCTCGAGCAGGATCGGCTTCGGCGTATGCGCGCGGATCGCGTCCATTTGGGTCCGCAGGCCGCCGGCGTCGTAGCAGTGGAAACTGGCGAAGTCTACCGCGTCGAGCAGGGTCTGCCCGTTGGCCGCCGCCCAGAGATCGCTGTAGTTGCCGACGCCGATTGTCAGGGGGTGGTTCGTGTCGATCTGCCGTATCACTCCAGCGATGTTCTGCGCCCAGGAGATCACGCGGCTGTGGTCCGGCGGGTCGTTCCAGGTGGGGTAGTTGTCCGGCTCGTTGTGCAGATCCCAGGCCAGCACGCGGTCGTCGTTGGCGAACGGGGCGACGACACCCAGCAGGTAGTTCAACTGCTTTTGGTACTCGTCTGTGCCGGGGGCCGGGAAGTTATCGCTCCAATCGAAGGGCACGAAGATCACCTTCATGCCGTAGACTGAGGCGATCTGCAAAAGCTGGGTCATCTGGTTGGCGATCCAGCCGTTCACATGGCTGCACGCGCGCGGGTCGGAGTCTTTTTCTCCGCAGCCCGCGCCCCACACGACATCGCTTGTTTCCTTGTTGTCGTAAGGCAGGCCGATCCGGATCGTGTTCACTCCAAGGTCGCGTGCGCGGGCAAGCTCCTGCAAGGCGATCGGCCCGTCCCAGTTGTCCCAGGTGCCGGCGAAGGGGTCGAGGTGCAACCAGTAGTTGGTGCCCTTTAGCTGCACACGCTGCCCCATGTAAACGAATTGGCTGCCGTCCACCCGCACGAAGCTGTCGGCGGTCGGATGGCTTCCCGAAGGCGGGAGGTGCGTCCCGGCGAACGGTGGCGCGGTCGGCCCGTAGCGCCAAGCATAGTAGTGCCGCCCGACGTTGCCCATCTGCACCTGCCAGGCCGGGCTGTAGCCGGGTATATAGGTCAGCACGCGGCGCTGGTATAGCTGCACCAGCACGCGGGTCGGCTTGCCGGAGATCGGCACGTCGGCCCAGTACGCTTCGGTGATCGGGTAGCCGAAGATATAGAGAGGGTCGAACATCGCCATGAAGTGGTCGAACACGTCGGGGATGTTGTGCCCCGTCTGCGGCGCATAGCGGCTGTATAGCACATCGGAAGGCACCGGCCCGCCGACAGCTCCCGCGCGGTCGAGCGTCGCCGTCACCGGCGAGGTATGGACGTCGGGCGCGCGCCGGTCAGGACCGCCCGGCAGCGAGGCCAGGTCGCGGAAGGAGCGGTATGTCGGAGCATCGCCGTTCGCGTCGTCCCCGGCGACGGGGATCTCGGCGGGCGAGCGCGACACCCAACCATCCGGCCCGGTCTGCACGCGCCCCGCAACCAGTTCGACCACAAGCAAGCCGCTGCTGACGGCCCACTGGCTGTTGGGGTCGCCGACTGCGTGGTTGACTTCCATGCGGCCCTTGTCGAAATACTGCACCGCCCGGCTGCCGCCGGGCGCGCCGGTGAACTCCTCGGCACCCCCTATTCCCGGCCCAGGCCCCCATGTCCAGGAGCGGGCGGTGCTGCCAGCCGCCACCGGGCCGTCGTTGCGCGCCCAAACCCGCTCAAAGAGCGGCGAAGCAAAAGCCGGCGCGGCTGCGGGCGGTGTGCCCGGCCCAACTGCCCCCGCGGTCGGCGCGAGCAGCAGCAGCAGCAAGATAGGGGCAAAGAGTCGAGAGCGCATGTCGGGGTCTTTCTGTTGAGCCTGTCAGTAGGTCAGTCTGCCTCCATTATACCAAGCTCCAAATCGATTTACCAGGGGAGCTGGATTATGGTACAATGGGGAATGCGAAGTGTCGTCGTAGTTAGTAGTGATAGGTGGGTAATACGTTAGTCCAACTGGCGATAATAGCCGTTTTAGTTTTGATCAACGCCTTCCTGAACGCGGCGGAGATCTCTATCGTCTCGGCGCGGCGCGCGCGGATCAAGCAGCTTGCCGACGAGGGCGATCTAGCGGCGGCGCGGGTGCAGCGCCTCACCGATAACCCCCGCACATTCATCGCCACGGTGCAGATCGGCGTGACCCTCACCGCCTTCTTCGCGTCGGCGTTCGGTGCGATCAGTCTGGTGGGCGGCACCGCAGGATTTCTCGAAGGCGACCCGATCCGCCTGAGCCATGCCACCGCAGACACCGTCGCCTTCATCGCGATCACGGTGGCCGACGCTTTCGTGGTGCTGATCTTCGGTGAGTTGGTGCCCAAGACCCTCGGCATCGAGCACGCCGAGGCTGTCGCGCTGCGCGTGTCGAAGGTGATCACGATGATGGCGCGGGTCTCCTGGCCTGTGGTCGCTTTCCTGACCGGCACGACGAACTTCATAGTGCGGCTGCTCGGGGGCCACCGCAAAGCGAATATGCCGAGCATCACCGAGGAAGAGATCATTTCGATGGTCGAAACCGGCGAAGACGAAGGCGTGCTCACGACAAGCGAGCAGGAGATGATCCGCAACATCTTCGACTTCACCGACCGGCGCGTGAGCGAGATCATGGTGCCCCGGCCCGATATGTTTGAACTCTCGGCGCAGATGCCGATCTCGGATGCGGGGCCGCTGGTCCGCAAGTCCGGCTACTCGCGTATCCCGGTCTACCAACAGGACCGCGAGAACATCATCGGCATGGTCTTCGCCAAAGACGTGCTGGGCGCATATATCGAGGGCCGCACGAACCAGCCGCTCGAAGCGATACGCCACGATGTCCACTTCGTGCCCGAATCGAAGTTAATAGGCGACCTGCTCCGCGAGCTACAGCAGAGCCGCCAGAACCTGGCTATCGCGGTGGACGAGTTCGGCGGCGTCAGCGGCATGTTGACCCTGGAGGATCTGCTCGAGGAGATCGTCGGCGACATACGCGACGAGTTCCAGCACGAGGAGGCCCCGATACAGAAGCTCGGCCCTGACGAGCTTATCGTCGCCGGCAACGTCTCTCTCCAAGACATAGCTGACGAGTTTGAGATGCGGGTCAAAGGCCCCGACCTCGACAGCACGGTTGCCGCCCTGATCCTGGAGGAGGAGGGCCGCATCCCCGAACCCGGTGCCCAGGTTACCTGGCACGACCTGACGCTGACCGTGGACGAGATGCTCCGGCGCCGTATCCAGAAGGTCCGGGTGACACGTAATGAAACGACCCCGCCTGCCGAGGCGACGCGCCCCGAGGGCGAGCAAGTCGGCGCGCTGGACACCTAGCCCGTCTTATGGTATAATCACAGACTGTGGCGCGGCTCCGCGACGCCGAAGCCTGCTATTCTTAGCTTAAAAGGGGTATTGTGTGTTCAACATCCAGTTACCGCAGATCGAGCGGGTCAAATCAGAGACAAATTACGCGCTCTTCCAGATCGAGCCGCTTGAGCCGGGCTGGGGGCACACTCTCGGCGCTGCGCTGCGGCGCATCCTGCTCTCCTCGCTGGAGGGCGCGGCCGTAACGGCGATCCGGCTAGAGCCGTTGAGCCAGGATATGTCGGCGGTCGAAGGTGTACAGGAAGACTTGCTCGACGTTATCCTGAACGTCAAGCAACTCAGGCTGCACGCCGATAACGATGCGCTCCGTGAGGCCCAGACCGTCGCCTTGCGCGCGCAGAGCGACCGCAACGGCGGCATGGCTCTCACCGGGGCCGACCTCCTGCTGCCCAACGGCGTTCGCCTGCTCAACCCCGACCACCTGCTGGCGACACTCGAACGCCCTGATGCTCCGGTGGAACTAGAGCTGCTGATCGAGGCTGGGCGCGGCTATGTCGCCGCAGAGACTCGCACCGACACTCCCCTCGACATGATCCCGATAGACGCGATCTACACGCCGATCCCCCGCGTGAACTACATCATCGAACACACCCGTGTCGGCATGATGACGAACTACGACCGCCTGCTGCTCGAAATCTGGACCGACGGCACGATCACCCCCGACGAAGCGATCCGCCAGGCCGCGCGGATATTGACGCGCTACGCAACCAGCATCGCGTCGTTCGGCCAGGAGACCGAGGAAGACCTGGAAGAGGTTTACGAGGAGGACGGCACGTCACAGCCCAACACCACCGAGATAGACCTCGATGACCTGCACCTGTCGGTCCGCACGATGAACGCGCTCAAGCGGGCGAACATCAACACGGTAGCCCGTATCCTGGCTACCAGCGAAGCCGACCTGCTCGGCCTCCGCAACTTTGGGCAGAAGTCGCTGGAGGAGCTTAAATCCGTGCTGGCCGAGCACGGCATCACGCGGGAAGAACCGGCCTAGAACCCATCGCCCAGCGCCGTGCGGGCCGCCCAATACCCGCACATGCCGTGGACGCCGCCGCCCGGCGGGGTGGACGATGAACAGATGTAGAGGCCGCGCACAGGCGTCCGGTAAGGCCGCAGACTCGGCACCGGGCGAGTGAAGAGCTGCCGCCAGTCCTGCGCCCCCCCGTTGATGTCCCCGCCGATGTAGTTCATGTCATACGCCTGGAGGGCCGCCGGAGTCGTGATGTGCCGCGCCAACACACGGTCGCGGAAGCCGGGCGCGAAGCGCTCCAACTGCGCCTCGATCCGGGCGCTCATGTCGAAGTTCGAGCCGTTGGGGATGTGGCAGTAGGCCCAGACTGTCTGCCTGCCGTCGGGCGCGCGGGACAGGTCGAAGAGGCTGCTCTGCACCGCGAGCACGTAGGGCCGCAACGGGTGCTCGCCGCGCGCAACTGCGGCCTCCCCTGCGGCGATCTCCTCAATCGTGCCGCCGAGGTGGACCGTGGCCGCGCGGGCACATTCGGGCGCGCGCCAGGGTATCGGGCCGTCGAGCGCCCAATCCAGCTTGAAGACACCCGGCCCCTGGCGGTAGCGCCCCAACTGCTTCATGTACCCTGCGGGCAGCCGGTCCCCAGCCATGCTTACGAGCTGCGTGGGGGTGATGTCGCAGAAGATGGCGCGGGCAGTCGGCAGCTCGGAGAGTCGGAGCACCGGCTCTCCGGTGACTATCTCTCCTCCGAGGTGGCGCAGGTAGGCGGCGAGCGCGTCCGCGATTCTCTGCGATCCTCCCGCAGCCACCGGCCAGCCGACCGCGTGGCCGCTCATGGCAAACAGGAGACCGTAGGCCCCGGTGATCGGGCGGTCGAGCGGCAGCATCGAGTGTCCTGCCGCACCCGCGAATAGCGCCTTCGCCCGCGGCCCTGAAAAGAGCAGAGAGGCCAACGCCGTCGCGGTGGCAAGCGCGGGCAGACCGAAGCGCGCCATGGCAATCGGGTGGCGCGGGAGGCGGAGCGGGCCGAGTATCGTCGGCAGGATCAGCGGCCAGTCGGCCACCAACGGCGACATGATTCGCTCGTAGGCCGCCCCATCCGGCCCCAGCGTTTCGGCTGTCGCCTGTACCGAGCGCTCGAGGAGCATAGCAGTGCCGTCGTCGAGCGGGTGGGCGAACGAGGAGATTGGCCAGATCCAACGGAGGCCGTAGTCGGCCAACGGCAGCTTGCGGAAGAAAGGTGAGGCTACGCCGAGCGGGTGGACCGAGGAGCAGATGTCATGCACGAAGCCCGGCAGCGTCAGTTCGCCGGAGCGCGTCCCGCCGCCGACGGTCGGCGCGGCCTCCCGCACCAGTACCCGCCGCCCGGCCCTCGCCAGCGTGATAGCCGCTGCGAGGCCGTTCGGCCCAGAGCCGACGATGACCGCATCGTACCCGTCCGGCTTCGGCATGGCGACGCCTACCCGGCAAGCACGCCGACCGCGCTTCGCACGCTGTCGGCCGGTTTCACCGGCTGTTGTACGTCGGCCACCCGGCCCTCCTCGTCTATCAGGAAGTGGCTGCGGGTGATGCCCGTATACTTTTTGCCCGCGAACGACTTCTCGCCCCAGGCACCATAAGCGTCCGCCACCGCGTGGTCGGCGTCCACCAGCAGGGTGAACGGCAGGTTGTACTTTGACCGAAACGCCCGGTGGGATGCCGCGCTGTCGGGGCTGACTCCGAGGACGATGGCGTTCTGCTCCTCGATCTGAGGGTAGGCGTCGCGGAAGCCGCACGCCTGCGCCGTGCAGCCGGGCGTGTCATCCTTCGGGTAGAAATAGAGCACAACCCGTTGCCCGCGTAGATCGGATAGCCGCAGCGTCTTGTCGTCGTCGGTCGGCAGCGTGAAGTCGGGTGCAGTGTCGCCTATTTTGAGCATATCTTGTCCTCCTGCGGCATTATACAGCGCGTCCGGGCGTTCAGGCAAGCCGAGCGATGGCGTCCGCGAACCGCTCGACCGCCGGGGGGTAGTGGGACAGGAAAAGCGACGGCTCGACCAGCTCGAGCTCCATCAGCCGGGGCGCGCCGTCCGCGTCGCGGATCAAGTCAACGCGCGCGTAGAGCGCAGGTGTCGCTGCCGCGCGCAGGATCTCCCCGGCGAGCGCGGCTTCGTCGGGCGTTGGGGCGACTTGCGTAGCTAGCGGCGTGGGGTCTTCGTCGGTGTCGAGGGAAGATGCGCGGCGCACGGCATGGGTAAATTCTCCGCCGATGAAGAGCAGCGAGCGTTCGCCGTACCCCTCCACCGCCTCCATATACGGCTGCACCATCATGTCGCGCTCCGGCAGCAATCGGTCAAGATGCTCCTGCCCGTCTGCGAGCGAGGCCCTGTCCACGCGGATCGTCTCGAAGGCGCTAGCGGAGACGGCGGGCTTGACCACGGCGCGCTCCCAGTCCCGCGCGGCCATCAGCGCGGCGAGGTCGGCTGCGGTGCCTGCGGCGAGCCACTCGGTCGGCACAATCGGGACGCCCCGCGCCTCGAGGTCACGCAGATAGCCCTTGTGCGTGTTCCAGCGGATCGTCTGCACCGGGTTCCAGAGCCGAGTGACCGATCCAACACGTTCGGCCCAGGCAACGAACTCGTCGCGGCGGTGGTGGTAATCCCAGGCGGAGCGGACGACGCAGAGGCACGACGCCGCCCAGTCCACCTCGGGGTTGTCCCAAACGGCGGGCCATGCGAACAGCCCACGCGCCGAAAGAGCCGAAAGCAGCAGCCGGTCGTCTTCCGATAGGCGAGGCACCTCAGCGCATGTCACGAGCAAGATGTCGGGGGTTTTCATCGGGCCTTTGTAGGAGCCGGTTTCAAACCGGCGCGGGGAGTGGCGGGGGAGAGATTTGAACTCTCGACCAAGGGCTTATGAGTCCCCTGCTCTACCGCTGAGCTACCCCGCCATGAAAAGGCAGAGCGGGAGCGTACTCCGGCTCTGTCAATATACTCGATTATACGCGATGAGCGGTCCTGTGTCAAGCACACTTGACAGCCGCGCGCCCTTTCTCCTATAATAGGGGCGTAGTCGGCTGATGTAGCTCAGTTGGTAGAGCAACGCCCTCGTAATGCGTAGGTCAGGAGTTCGAGTCTCCTCATCAGCTCCCAGGCGCGCCCGGACGACCCGTGGCGCGCTTTATGGTCTCCGCAAAGCTCTCGCGGAGGAAGCGTTCGGAATAGCGCAGCAGCCGCTCGTCCCCCCAGACGTGGAGCGGCCTGTCCCCGATCCACTCCTGTGCCGCACGGCTGACACGTCCGGTCGTGACCAAGTAGGCTTCGCGCGCTCGGTTACGCTCCATCACGCCGTAGAGGTCGCGCACCACCGCCGGGGATACCGTGCCGTGATACCGCTTGCATTGCACTACAACTAGGTTGCCTGCCCCGTCGCGCATCGTCAGGTCGATCCCCCCGTCGCCGCTGCCCCCGGTGCGCCGAATGTCGTGGTAGAGACCGCTCGCCCCGAAAAGCAGCCGCGTGAACTCCTCGAACTCCCCCGGCGTCAGCGCCTTTAGCGCACTCAGATCCCCAATCCCCTTCGCGCGAGCGGTGCGCGAGGCACCCACTTCCGTCTGTATAGGAGAGGCTGGGTGCGAGATCATCCACCCCAAAACCGGCCCCGCGACCACGAACATCAGCCCGAACGCCAACGCGACCGGCCCCCAGGCGTCGGCCTGCGTGACGCCTATCGCCACAAGCAGCGCACCTGCCAGCCCCGACAGCCCCAGGATCATCCGGGTGTTGTTCACCGCCGTCTGCTCTCCCGGCGCAGGTCGGCAAGCACTGTATGGGCGGCGTTGCGGCCCGACGCACCGCAGACGCCTCCGCCTGGGTGGGTTCCCGCACCCGTCAGGTACAGCCCCGGAACCGGCGTTCGGTACTCCGAGAGTTCGGGCAACGGGCGGAAGGTGAACATCTGGTCGAGGCTCATGTCGAGGTGCATGATATTGCCGTGGACCATGCCGACGTTGCGCTCCAGGTCGAGCGGGGTCTGGATGTATATTTGTCGCTCATGCACCGCATCGGGGAAGTTCGGCGCGTACTCTCCGAGGGTTGCGAGCAGCCGGTCGGCCTCCCGCTCCCGTATGCGGTCCCACGCGGCTGCCCCGCCCTCGGCAAGCTCGTAGGGGTGATACTGCGCCCAGATGTAGAGCACATGCTTGCCGGGCGGGGCCAACGTCGGGTCGAGCGCGGAGGGCGTCATCACCACGAGCGCGGGGCGCGCAGCCGGTCGTCCCTCTGCTGCTTCGGCGTGAGCTTGCTCTAGGTAGGCGACCGACGGGCAGATCAGCTGCATACCGGCGTGGACTTGTGTGCCGGGAGGCAGGGGCGCGCCCGATCCGTCGCGGAGGTACGCGCCGTAGTCCGGCAGGGCGGCGGCGGCGCAGCGGATCGTCATGCCGATGCCGTTGCCGGTCCGCAGCGCGGCCAGCTTTGGGCGCATCTCCGGCGGCAGGGCGTCCGGAGGCAGCAGGTCGAGCATCGTTGTCTGCACATGCGCGTTCGATATGACGACCGGCGCTGAAAACCGCTCGCCGCTCTCCATCTCGACGCCCACCGCACGCCCACCGCGCAGCAGCACGCGGACCACGCCGTCACCGCCCCTGAACTCGCCGCCTGCGGCCAGCAGGCACGCGACAAGCGCCTCGGCAAGCCGACCGGAGCCGCCGACCGGCCGCGTCAGCCCGACCTTGTGATAGATAGCCAGTGAGCCGAGGAGATCCCCGGTGCCGATCTCGGGCGGCGGCGGACCGCTCTGCGCGGCGAGCCAGGCGAGCGCGGCCTTCAGTTCAGGCGTCTCGAACGTCTCATCGAGCAGCCGCCCGTATGAGGTGATCGTCTTGCGGAGGAGTTCGAGACCGGCCATGCTCGGGTCCGAGCGCCCCGCCCTCATATCGCGGATCGTGCTGCGGGCGATCTTTCCGGCGAGGTTGCCGGGCGTCGGCGGGGCGAGGAACGTCTCGAACACCGCCTTGTTGAAGTGCCACCACTTGCGGATGAAGCTCCGGTACGCTTCGGCATCGCGCTCAGACCAGGTGGCGATGGAGCGGCAAGTGGCATCGAGATCCTTCCAGAAAACCATCGAGCGACCACCGGGAAACGGCGCGAAGGCAAAAGGGTCGTGCCGCATATAGCGCAGGCCGAAGTCTGCCAGGTCAAGTTCGCGCAGCACCGGCGTCAGGTGGATCAGCAGATGGAACGTGGAGCAGGTGTCGAGCCGGAAGCCGGGGAACAGCTCCTCGGTGTTGACCGCGCCGCCCGGCCTCACCCGCCTGTCGCAGACCAGCACCCGCCACCCCGCACGCGCCAGATAGCAGGCGGCTATCAGCCCGTTGTGCCCGCCGCCGATCAGGACCGCGTCATACTCGCTCGCGTTCAAGCGCCACCAGCAGCACCGCGATGTCCGACGGGGTGATGCCGCCGATGCGGGCGGCTTGGCCGACGGTCGCGGGACGAAACTGCGCGAACTTCTGGCGCGCCTCGTTCCGCATCCCGCCGACGTCGGAGTAGTCGAAGCCCTCCGGCAGGCGGCGCTCCTCCACGCGCTGTAGGCGGCGGACCTCTGCCTCCTGCTTCTCGATGTAGGGGCCGTACTTCACGGCGACCGTCGCCTGCTCCGCCGCCTCCGGGTCGTCGGCGAGGCCGAGCGCGGTGAGCACGCGCCCGTCGCTCTCGGGGCGGCGCAGGTATTCTGCGAGGCTGACGCTGCGCTCAGGCGCATCGTGCCCGACTGCGGCAAGCGCGCCGGCCTCCGGCGAGGACGGGCCGACCCGCACCTCCTGCATCTGGCGCAGCAGTCCGGCGATCCTGTCCCGCTTCTCCTCCACAGCCTCGTAGCGGGCGCGATCTACCAGGCCGAGCCGATACGCGAGCGGCGTCAGCCGCAAATCGGCGTTGTCCGAGCGCAGCAGCAGCCGGTATTCGGCGCGCGAGGTGAAGAGGCGGTACGGCTCGGTCAGCACCTGGGTGGTCAGGTCGTCCACCATGACCCCGATGTACGAATGGCTGCGTGGCAGCACCAGCAGCCCGCCCGCGTCGAGCGCGTCGCAGATGCCCCGCGTGATGTCGGCGTTCAGCTCGTCCTCCGGCCAGTCGGCGGGTGCGTAATTTTGAGTTTTGAGTTTTGAGTTATGAATTAGGGTTCCGCTCCTGATGGCGGCGTTGATCCCCGCCAGGAGGCCCTGCCCCGCCGCCTCCTCGTAGCCGGAGGTGCCGTTGATCTGCCCGGCAAGGAACAGCCCCGCGACACGCTTGGTTTCGAGCGCGGCGGTGATCTCGGTGCTCGGAACCGCGTCGTATTCGACCGCGTAGCCGACCCGCATGATCTCGGCGGCGCGCAGCGCGGGGATCGAGCGCAACATCTGCCACTGCACGTCTTCGGGCAGGCTGGTGTTCGCGCCCTGCACATAGACCTCATTCGTCTCCCAGCCCTCCGGCTCGAGGAATAGCTGGTGGCTCTGCTTGTGGGCGAAGCGCACGATCTTGTCCTCGATAGACGGACAGTAGCGTGGGCCGACGCCTTCGATGCTGCCGTTGAACATCGGGGCGCGCCCGAGGTTGTCGCGGATCGCCTGGTGGGTCGCCTCGTTCGTATGCACCACGTAGCAGGGCAGTTGCGGACGCCAGGTGGTCGGCTCGGGGTTCGGGTAGGTCGCCAGCGCAGGGCGCAGCACCGGCTCGACGGGCGTGTGGCTGAAATGGAGCGGCGTCGGGCTGCCGAACTGGTACTCCACCAGCGACCAGTCTACCGTGCGGGCATCTATCCGTGGCGGGGTGCCGGTCTTTAGGCGCAGCAGGGGGAACTTCAACTCGCCGAGATGCTCCGCGAGGGCGACCGACGGTGCTTCTCCGGCCCGCCCTGCGCTCGCCGTCACCTCGCCCATGATGATCCGCCCGCGCAGGAACGTGCCGGTGGTCAGCACGACCGCCGGAGCGCGATAGATGCGCCCGGTGGCCGTGACGATGCCGGTGACGAGGAGGCGGCGCCGCGGGTTGGCGAGCGCGCCCTCGGCGGCTGCCTCGCTTGGGTCAAGCGTGGCCCCTAGCTCGGCGGCGTCGCCTCCCGCGAGCGGAGAGAGCAGGAGTTGGGCGGCGCTGCCCTGCTTTAGGTCGAGGTTCGGTGTCGTCTCGATCACGGTCTTCATGGCGAACTGGTAAATCTTCTTGTCGCACTGCGCCCGCAGCGCCTGCACGGCAGGCCCCTTGCTCGTGTTCAGCATACGGATCTGGAGGAAGCTGCGGTCGGTGTTGCGGCCCATCTCACCGCCGAGCGCGTCTATCTCGCGCACCACATGCCCCTTAGCCGGTCCCCCGATCGAGGGGTTGCACGGCATGAGCGCCGTGCTGTCGAGGTTGAGGGTCAGCAGCAGAGTGCGGCGGCCCATGCGCGCAGCCGCGAGCGCGGCCTCGCACCCCGCGTGCCCCGCCCCAACCACTATCACATCGTACTCGGCTTCGTTCATCATGCTGGAATTGTACCACAACCGCGCTGCCCGGCAAAGCGGTCACGGCACCAGAAGCGCGCCCCAATCCGCGCCGACCTTGACCTGGATCTGCCCTGCCTGCACGGTGTATGGCGTGCCGTTGGTCAGCACGTCTTTCAACACCGCGCCATCCGGAAGCAGGCCATGCACGTCAAGGTCGAGCGTCTGGTCCGCCGTGCCGAGGTTCATGGCGACGACCGCCGTGGACCTGTCGTCGTGCCGCGCATAGGCGTACAAGCGGCTGTCGTCGTGGACAAGCAGGCGAGTCGTCGCCCCGGTGCGGAGGGCGGAGACCGCGTGCCGCGTCCGGGAGATCGCGCGGTAGAACGCGATCAGCGACTGGTCCTCGCTGCCCCAGGGGTATGTCCGTCGGTCGTCGGGGTCGCGCCCACCGGCCAGACCTGCCTCGTCGCCGTAGTAGACCGTCGGTGCACCCTCGCTCGTGAACTGCAATAGCGCCATCAACCGCAAGCGGTTCTTGTCGCCGCCAATGATCGTCAGCGCCCGCTCGGTGTCGTGGGAACCGATCAGGTTCATCGAAGAGATCACCGCGTTCGGCGGATAGTCTTCGCGCTCCGACGCCAGCAGGTTGTCGAGTTCTGTGGCCGAGGTGTCGGGGTTCGGCTTGAAGAAGCCCCAGGCCGCGTCCCGGAAGCGGTAGTTCATCACCCCGTCCCACTCGTCGCCGGAGAGCCAGCCGGTCGCGTTGTGCCAGTACTCTCCGATGATCGGTGTGTCGGGGAAGGCCCCACGCACGCTCTTACGGAAGTCGCTCCAGAAGGCGTCCGATTTGAGGTCCGCCGCGTCGAGCCGCCAGCCTGCCGCGCCTCCCCGCAGCCAACGTTGCGCGATAGAGTCCGGCTTGCGGAAGATGAAGTCGCGCACCGCATTGTTTTCCTGTAGCGTCGGCAGTGAGGCGTAGTTGCTGAAGTCGAAGTACTCGGTCGGCCAATCGCCGAAACGGTACCAGTTGAAATACGGCGAGGATTTCGACTCGAACGCGCCGTCGGTCGGGTAGTGGTGGTAGCGGTCGAAGTAGAGGCTGTCTGAGCCGGTGTGATTGAACACCCCGTCGAGGATCAGGTGCATACCCCGCTTCTTCATCTCGGCCGTGAGCATGTCGAAGGTCTGCTGCGTGCCGAACCAGGGCGCGACCTTCGTGTAGTCGCGTGTGTCATAGCCGTGATTCGATGCGGCGTCAAAGATCGGGTTCAGGTAGATCACGGTCACGCCCAGGCTTTGCAGGTAATCCAACTTGTCGATCACACCTTGCAAGTCCCCGCCGTAGAACTCTGAGTTGCCCTTCGGCAGGTCGCCCCATGCGTTGACTGTGCTGGTGCCGTCGTAGATCGGCTGTCCGGCCGGCCGGTCGTTCTGTGGGTCGCCGTTCTTGAACCGATCCGGGAAGATCTGGTAGATCACCGCGTCCTGCATCCAGGCCGGGATGGTCCAGTTGGGGTCGTAGGTGTTGATCGAGTAATCGGCGTTATTCGACGTGTCGCTCGCCTGGCCGAGGCCACCATCGTGGGCCGTGTCGTCTTGGTAGACCGCCTTCGTGTTGCCGTCCTGTGCCAGGAACCGATACCAGACGACATCCGGCGTCGTCGGCATCTTGACCGTGGCCTCCCAATAATCGCCATCCGGCCCCTGCCGCTCCAGCGCCATCGGCTGGATACTCTCGCTCGACGCCCGGCTGTCCCAGACGCGCACGGCTGCCGAAGTCAGGTCGCCCGGCGCGGACTTCAGCCTCAGCACCACAGACGTGCCCGCAGCCACCGCCCCACCCGGAGAGCGATACTCCGGGTCGCGGCTGTTGTGGTAGAGGCCCTCCATATCTATCTTGCCGTCACCCGCCCCCGGCGGTGTGCCGAGCACCGGAGCCGCCGTCGGCCCGCCCGGTCCCGCCGTCTGCGTCGGCCCCGGCGTGAGGGTGTCGCACCCCAGCAGCAACAAGACGGCGATCAGGCTTATCCAAACGCCAAATGCAGAACACAGTAGTGTCCGCCCCATAGCCAAAACCTCTATGCTCCTTCGGCCGGCTCTCCTAATTCATGTAGTTCCCCCATCTCGCGCATATACTTCCAGCCGGTCATGGCGGGCGGCTCAATACCCAGTTGGGTAATGATGGCTGAGATTTGCGTCCGGTGCTCGGTCGAGTGGTTGAGTACCTGGACCATGAAACTGGCGAGCGGGTATTCGAAAATCGGCTCCTGCGGGCGCACCACCCGGACGATGGTGTCCGCCCGCGCAGATAGTGCCAACTGGAGCAGCTCATCGCCCGCCCAACGCACGGCATCCTTCAGCACCGCGAATCCCAGAAACCGGTCCTCCGGGGGTGGCACCGCCGGCAACTTGTCGTTGACTAGATTCACGTAGTCCACTTCGCTGTGGACAATATGCACCAACGTAGCGCGGATCGAACCAAAGCAGCCAATCGCCGTGGCGTCGAGTTGCTCCTCGTTCAACCCCGCGCAGAAGTCCAGCAGCTTCAGGTTGGCCCAGGTGTTGTGCCCGAACAACTTGGTCAGCACGCTGGTATCGCCGCGCTCATTTTCCAGCATCATCGCCCTCCATCGCTTACGCACTACGCACTACGCACTACGGTTTTAGCGTCAGCGTCGCCTCCCCCTCCGAGCCGATCTGCGCGTCCGACCAGGGGGGGGTGCGGTAGTTGCCGTGCAGCCAGTCGTTCACCTGGTCGCCCCAGTGAGACGAGCCGGGCTGCCCCGACTCGCCGGGGCTGAAAATAAGCTGGGTCTTCGTCCAGTCTCCGGTGTCCATGATCTGGCGCATCGAGGGGTGGCCCGTCTGCACGTAGAGGTACGAGCCGGGTGATGCCTCGGTGAAGGTGCCGACGTTGACGGTATAGCCGTCGCCGCCTGCCGGGTATGGCCCCAGGTTAAACAGCAGGTCGAGCGGCTGCACCGCGCCGAGCGTGTGGTTGAAGACTATCTCGTGCTGCGCGCCCCAGGTCCATTTGCTCATGTCGGCACCCTGGTGCGCCGAGATCGCGGCGACCGCCTCTCCGAGCGCTTTGAGCAGTATGTCGTCGCGCGTCTCCTTCTTCGGGGTGGTCACATCGTTCCACCAGGCGTTCTGCGGATCGTTCACGATCTTGTCGAGGAGCATCGCCGCCGCCGTGGCGTCCGAGGCGAAGTACTCTTCGGTGAGGTTGCCGCCGAGGTCGTCCGCGAAGGTGTCGGTGAGTATCTGCTGGTAGGTTGTCTCATAGATAGCTGCGGTTTCGCTGTCCGAGGCGATGTTCGCGTCCCAGTTCTTGAATAAATTAGCCGCAGCCTGGGTGTCCGCGTCACTGCTGGTCAGCGCGGCGAGATGGGGGGCTATGTCTGCTGCGAGCACACTGTGCTGGTCAAGCTGGATGGCCTTCATGTCGTCCACGCTCAGCTTCTGCTTCTGGCCGAGCATCTGCGTGATACGCTCGGCCCGGAACCAGGGGAACCACCACGCCGTAGCCTGGGGCGCGGAGCCGGGCGGGGTGACGCGGTTGTTCGCGGTCACGATGTAGTGTTCGGGTGGGTTGTAGACGCGGGGCAGCTGCTCATAGGGCACGAAGCCCGCCCAGTCGTTCTCTCCGCTCGCCCCGTCCACTGGGGCGAGGCCGTTCGACTTCGGGCGGATCGGCCAGCGCCCGGTGGCCTGGTAGCCGATGTTGCCCTTCGTGTCCGCGTAGACGAAGTTCTGGCCCGGTACGTCCCAGGTCGAGAGCGCGGCGTGGAACTGGTCCCAGTTCGCCGCGCGGTCCAGCTTGATCACAGCAGGCAGCAACCCACCCGGTTGGAGCGCAGTCCATTCGAGGGCAGACGGCTTGCTGAGGTTGGAGAAGATCGCCGGATCGAGTATCGGGCCGTGGAGCGTGCTCTGCACCGTCAGTGAGACGCCCACCTCGCCTTTGATCGGGATCGTTTCGGTGATCACGTCGAGCGGCTGCCACTTGCCTTTGTACATGTATTGGCCGGGGTGCGCCGCCGGGTCGAGCGTCTCCACAAAGAGGTCTTCGGTGTCGGGGCCGAGGTTGGTCACGCCCCAGGCGATGTCTTTGTTGTGGCCCAAGATAATGCCCGGCGCGCCCGCGAAGGTCACCCCCTCGGCGTCCATGCTGCCGTCCGTCGCCCGCAGTTGCATAGCATACCAGATCGACGGGTTCTGCACGCGCAGGTGCGGGTCATTGGCGAGCAACGCGTGCCCATCGGCTGATTTGGTGCCGTCTACGACCCAGTTGTTGCTGCCTATACCGCCCGCCGCATGGTCGGTTCCGAAGATGCCGCTCAGGATCGGCAGCGACGGGCCGTGCCCCTGCGGGTTACCCGGCAGCGCCGACGGCTGGGTAATCGTCGCCTTGCCGTCGGGGTAGGCAGGCAGCAGCTGCGCGGCTCGGTCAAGGCCGAGCTTCGCCTGCAAGTCGGCCATGGTCGTCTCTGTGTCTATGTTCTCGCTCAGATCCCACGACATGACCTTGCCGAACGTCACGGTGTCGAGCGGCGTCCAATGCTCCGGCTTGTAGTTCAGGATGGAGAATTCAATCGGGAGGGAGCCTTGGTGGCTGTCCAAAAATGCGTTTATGCCGTCGGCATAGTCCTGTAGCACCGCCTTGTAGTCTGCTGGCAGCGCGTCGAGTTCCTTTTGGGCCGCCCGCCGCCAGCCCACCGTCCGCACGAAGCGGTCTGTGTCGAGCGGGGTGGGGCCAAGCACCTCGGAGAGGCGGCCCGCACCGACCCTCCGGTAGAAGTCCATCTGCCAGAGCCGGTCCTGCGCGACCACATAGCCCTGGGCACGGAACAGGTCCGCGCTGTTCGCCGCAGTGATGTGCGGCATCCCGGTCTTGTCGCGCACAATCGTCACCGGGGCCGAGAGGCCGGGCAGCGTCACCGCACCGTTGACCGTCGGCAGCGGGCTGTGTATCAGGTAGTAGCCGAAAGCCACCCCCGCCGCGACCAACACGAGCACCACGACGATCACTCCGAGCAGGATCTTCACGCCTCGGCCCCGCTTCCTACGCCCCGGCACGGCCTCCATGACTTCCGGCACCCCGTTCGGCGAAACATACCCCTTCGACTTCGGTTGCTGCGTCTTCGGCATTATATTGTCCTCTCTTATGCCATGAGCGAGTCAAAGCCGTCATCCGGTATCTCAGCATAACTGCCGACATTGAACCGATACTTGATCCGGCCATAGATGCGGGCATAGGTCAGCGGCTGAGGTAGCGCCTTCGTAGAGCGAACCATCTGCTCGACGAGGGTTTGCACCGCCCGCTTATGTGCGGGCGTGAGATAGCTGGTACGTTCGTCAACGCGCTCTAGGCGGGCCTCCGTCGTGTCTTGGCGGGTATGAAGCACCTGCTGCTGCTCAGTGATTGCCTCGAGTAGGCTGACCGTCTGGTCCAGCCTGCCGGAAACGTCGGCGATATGCCCGGCCGTGGCGACTATGTCGGCCATGTGCTCCCGCAAGAAAGCAGCAGTGCCGGCCAGGCTGTCGATCTGCTCTGCCATCTCCACCAAGCGGGGATCGGTCGGCACAAAGGGCACGAGAACCGCAGGCTGGAAGGCGTCCCAGAGCACGCGGAAGCAGTCGCGCCGATAACGGGTGATCTTGGCCGCCAGCTCCGGCTTGACGCGGGCGGGCGTGATTCCAAACAGCCAACCTGGTAGATACTCCAGCGGGATACACAGCACGTTCGGGTTACCGCCAGCGGAGTTTGTACGTGTAACACGTACAAACCTCAATGCCGCAGAGAGAACCTCATCCCGCCGGGTGCGCTCAAGCTGACCTGCCCAGTTCAGCCCCAGGTGGTCGGATAGAGGGCGCAACGGCACGTACCAGGCCGCCGGAGATGTGCCTGGCTGTACCAATAGGCCGGTAATCGCGTCGCCGTAGAAGTCCACTTCCTGAGTGCGTATAGGCGCCAGTGGTCCGCCTGCGGGCGTCTTCTCTTCATCACTCACGTCTGCCCTCCTTCTCAAACTCATCACGAATTATAGCATCCGCGCCGCTACTGTCAAGCACGGTTGACAAAACGATGCCCATTCGGCTAAAATCGTCTGGAAGGGACACCCCAATGGGCATTGACGACCTCCTGACACCAAAACGCGACGACATCCTCCGCACCGCAGCCCGCTACGGCGCATCGAACGTCCGAGTCTTCGGCTCCGTGGCGCGAGGCGAAGCTGGCCCCGACAGCGATGTAGACCTCCTCAAGGATTATACCAATCTCTTCGTGATAGAGTGCTTGGGGAGGCGGTGCCGCTGTGAGAGATAACCGCCAAGCTAGACGTTCGTAATTCATAACTCAAAACTCAAAACTCAAAATTAAGCACAGGCGCCATGCTAGACGAAACAAGCCCAATCGAAGGCATCACCTTCGCCGTCGTAGATGTCGAGACGACCGGCCTCAGCCCTGCACGGGGCGACCGTATCTGCGAGGTCGGGGTGGTGCGTGGGCGCGGCGGTTCGGTGCTCGACAGCTTCACCACGCTGGTCAACCCGCAGCGGGAGATCAGCCCCGGCGCGCGGCGGGTCAACGGCATCACCTCGAACATGGTCCGCCGGTCGCCGGTCTTCGCCGATGTGGCCGGGGAGGTGGCGACGCTGCTCGCGGGCACCGTGCTGGTGGGGCACAACATCGGCTTCGACCTCGGCTTCCTGCGTAACGAGATGACCCCCGCCGCCGGAGGTGCCGGTGCGCTGCCGGGCCTCGTGGTAGACACACTGCAACTCGCCCGTAACTGCTACCAGTTTCCGAGCAATTCGCTCGAGGCGGTCAGCGCGATCCTCAAACTCCGCAACCGCGACGCCCACCGCGCGCTTGCCGACGCCACTACAACATGGCGCGTCTTGATCTGGTTCATCAACGACCTGCGCGACCGAGGTAGGCAGATCGACTCGCTGGCCGACCTGCTGGCCTTCCAGGGGCGGCTCGACCTCGCTCCGCGGCCTTACCTGCCGACCTCGGCACCACCGGAGGCCGTGCCCACTCTGATCAGCCAGGCCATCGCCGACGGGCTGCTCCTGCGACTGCGTTATGCTTCGCCGGGGAGCGCGCCGACCGAGCGGTTGGTGGCCCCGCGCCGCGTCGCCCTGGAGCGCGAGACGCTCTACCTCGTCGCCTACTGCCACCTGCGGCAGGAGGAGCGCAGCTTCCGCTTCGACCGCATCCTCAAGCTGGAGGCAGGCGAATGACGCGCCTGCCTCCCGAGCAGCTCCACCGCTGGGACGTGACTCCACAAGAAGCCTTCGCCATACAGCACCGCCTCGCCGCGCGGGTCGAGAGGCAGACCCGCCTCGGCGAGGTGCGCGTGATAGCAGGCGTGGACATGAGCGCGACCGGCGTAGCCCGCGCCGCCGTCGTCCTCCTCAGTTACCCCGACCTCGACACAATCGAGATCGCCCGCGCCGAGAAGCCGCTCGATTTCCCCTACGTGCCTGGGCTGCTGAGTTTCCGCGAAGGCCCTGCCGTCACCGCCGCCTTCGCGCGCCTCAGCCGGAGGCCCGACCTCGTGATGTTCGACGGTCAGGGCATCGCCCACCCCCGCCGCATCGGCATCGCCGCGCACATCGGTGTGCTGCTCGACCTACCGAGCATCGGCGTCGCCAAGTCGGTCCTCGTAGGGCGCTCCGCCGACCCAGGCCCCGACCCCGGAGATTGGACACCGATGACCGACAAAGGCGAGGTGGTAGGGGCCGCCCTCCGCACGAAGCCGAGAGTCAAGCCTGTCTATATCTCCATCGGCAATCGCATAGACCTGCCGTCGGCTATAGAGTGGGTGCTGGCTGTCTGCCGGGGCTACCGCCTGCCTGAGCCGACGAGGCGGGCGCACAACGCGGCGGCTGTCGCAGAGGGAGGAGACAATACTACGTGTGGCGACTAGCACTCAGCTTGATGCTGCTCGGCATAACGGCGCTGGCTGTCGGCCAGGTGGCCCGCCAGGCCCCTTTGCCCACGCCGAGCCTACCCGGCCGCCTTGCCTACGTCGTCGCCGGCAACATCTGGCTCTGGCAGGGCGGCGCGCACCAGCTCACCCGCACCGGGCACGACGGCTCCCCCTCGCTCTCAGCCGACGGCACACAGCTCGCCTACGTGCGCTACGACGACAGCTTCTCCGACATCCTGCTTGCCGCGGTGACCGGAGGGCAGCCCACCTTCCTGACGAACAACCGGCCCGCCGCCGAGACCGGCAGCAAGCCTTACGTTGATGCGGCGGTCTGGGCCTTCACCCCCTCCTGGTCGCCCGACGCCGGCCGCCTCGCATACACCTCGGACAAGGGCACCGACGCACCCGTGCTCTGGATCATGACCCCCGCAGGGTCAGCCCCCCACTCCCTCACTACCAGCCCGCCGAATCCGCCCCTCGAACGCCCACAGTGGTCCCCCGACGGCACAACGGTTGCCGCAGTCAGCATGGGCAGCGGTAAGGACGAGGTATGGAGCCTGAACCTGGATAACGGCGTCTGGAGCGAGGTCGCTGCGCCGCCCGACGGTGCATACGACCCGACATGGTCGCCCGACGGCAAGATAGTGGCCTATGCCGGGCGCAGCGGCCGACAGACCGACATATATGCCGTGCCCGCAGATCGGTCGGCAACGCCCGTACAGCTCACGCACCTCGGCGTGGCACGAAGCCCGGTCTTCTCGCCTGACGGCCGGCAACTCGCCTTCCTCGCCGAAAAAGACGAGCGGTTCCAGGTCTTTGTGGCCGACCTCAGTGTGGATAAGAGCAGCTACAGGGCCGCCGCCCCACAACAGGTAACGGACAACTCAGAAGGCGTGGACGCAGCCTCCGGCCTCTCCTGGAGCAAATAGCCGGAAGGGCAGCCCGTGTTAGAGCTACCCTCCCAGCTGATAGCTGACGGCTGAACGCTATTTCTTTGCTGCGCTCGCCGGCTTGGCCGCGCTCGATGTCTTCGCGCCGCCGGTAGCAGCCGCGCCGCCGGCCGCCTTGGCCTCAGAGCCGGAACCGATCCGATAGACTCCCGTGCCGCACGTTGGGCAAACGCCCTTCGTGGCGGGGCGTCCGTTCTTCATCGTGACTTGCTCCGGGTTCTTGATGTCTACGGTTTTCCGACACTTCACACAGTACGCTTGGCTCGCTGCCATGATGATACCTCCTTATGCTAAATCACAGGCCCCATCACAATTGACGTGACCTTACCGAAGTCCGCAGGTGGGCAGGCGACTAATGCACTTCCTCAGCGCCGTTCGCCTGTAGCACCCGCATGACTGCGCCATGAGTTAGTTGGTCGGTGCGGACCGACACGAGAACATCCCCATGCTCGATCCGCCCCGCCAGGGTGTGTGCGTGCTCTTGCGGCACGCCTGCATCGATCAGAGCGCCGACGAGACCGCCGGTGATCCCCCCCGCGATGAGGCCGGTGACGGCCGCCGCGAGCGGGCCTGCCGCTATAATCGGCCCGATCCCCGGGATCGCCAGTGCCGCGAGACCGACCAGCAGCCCCGCCAACCCGCCGAAGATCGCCCCGCGCCCAGCGCCGACATGACCTTCCTCCGCATCCACGCCGCCGGCGTCGTCTAGGCTCTGCGCGGCGGTCACGTCGCCGGTCTGCGCCTCAGCTTCGCCGGCAGGCGCGACCTCGGCGGTTTCGGTGCTGAGGTCACGCGCCACCAGCGAAATATCCTCCGGCCGTATACCGATCCCGTGCAGGCCGCTGATTGCCCTCTGCGCCGCATCAAGGCTCGCGAACGCGGCCAGCACTGTAGCCGCCGCGCCCGCCGCCTGGGGCAGGTTCTCCATGCCGCCCGCCGTCAGATCGTCGCGGATCTCGTTCGTCTTCGGCTGGCCGAACTCCTGCCGCTCGTATTCGTTGCGCTCCGAGGAGAGGCCGGACATGCTCTCGGCCTGCTGGATTACCTTCGTGTTCGCTTCGGTCTTCGCATTCACCCGCGCACTCGTCTCGCCGGGCGCCGACGAGGACGTGCCGAACGAAATGTAGTCCCGCTGCGGGTCCATGTAGCCCGCCGGATTTGTGACGCCGATCGGGGAGGTGTTGGGTCCACCCTGAGACTCCCGCTCAATAGTCGTATCGGCCAGGGCGTCGGCGTATGGCTCCGTGCCGGTGAGGTCGGCGGCGGCTTCCGGCTGGACACGGCGCTCTTGCCGGCTGATATTCTCCTCAGCGGCCTCACGGTCGGACAGGAGCTTCGCGGTGTCGGTCACCTGCATACCGTCCGCCTCGACATCCCGACGCGCGGGGTTAGCCTCGCCGGGGCGCGCACCTCCCGCGCTCTGTATCACGTCCGGAGGGGTCGTGAGGGTCGGCCTGCTGGGTGTGCCGATGACGGGGTTCGGCCCTTCTGCTTTCCCGGCGTCGGTCCCGCCGAGCGTCACCTGGGTCGTCGGCGGCTGGGGAGACGGCTCGGTGCCGGGATCCAGCCCCATGCCGGGGTCGCCCTCTCGCTCTTCTTCCTTCGGGTCCATGTACGTCTCCGCCTTTCTTCGTGCCTACACACGCACTCATGTGAATACTAACGCTGTGCCTGTAGCTTTGTTATGTGCGTGGGCCTCGATTCGTGCCTAAGTTTGGAAATTGCCTCAGCCGGCCTCTACGTAGACCGCGACAGCCGTGATATTGTCGGTCCCTCCGGCTTCGTTCGCCTCGGCGATCAGCCGCGCACAGGCAGCCTGGGGGTCGCTTTCCGTAGACAGAACCTCGCGCAGACGCTCGTCGGGCACCATGCCGCTGAGGCCGTCGGAGCAGAGCAGAATGCGCGTGCCCGGCATCAGTTGCTCCACGAATATGTCGGCCTCGACATCCGGCTGCTCGCCCAGCGACTTGTAGATCATGCTCCGGTATGGGTGGGTCTTCGCCTCGTCCTCGCTGATCTGGCCCATATCCACCAACTGCTGCACCAGCGAATGATCCACCGTGATCTGCCTGAAGCCGTCCGGCTCAAGGATATAGGCGCGGCTGTCGCCGAGATTGGCGATATAGGCGGTTTGCCCAGCCACCAGCGCGGCGACGAGGGTGGTGCCCATGTCGTTGCCCTGGGCGACGCGCTCTGCGTGGACACGCTCGGCTGCGTCCCGTACCACATCGGTCAGCAGGCGGGTGATCTCCTCCCCAGCCGGTTCACCCGCCTGCCTGCCGGCTTGGGGCATAATGAAGCGCCGCAGCAGGCCCTCGGTAACAGCTGCGATGGCGAGGCCGCTGGCGACTTCGCCGCCGGCGTGCCCGCCCATGCCGTCGGCCACGGCATAGACCCCTACAGACGCGCTGACCGACTCCTGGACAACCTGGCACTCGATAGCCGAGAGGCTGTCCTCGTTGAGTTCGCGGCGGCGGCCCAAGTCGGAGATCCGCCCCGAGCGGAGGCCGCGGCTTGGCGCGCGCGGCGAAACTGCGTCGAGGATCCCCGCGAGCTTGGCGTTGTCCTCGGCGTACTCGTGGGCACGCTCCTCCGGCTCGTGAGACGCTAGGCGCGACTTGTGTAGGTTCGCCAGCACGGCGCGGTCGCTGTCAATCAGCACGTTCTCAGCGCCGCCGTCGGGGCCGAGCACGCCGTGGTTGTGCAGGTAGCCAAGCGCGTCGCTGAGTTGCTCTCCCCAGCCGAGTACCGTGGCCGCAGGCTGCGGCAGCGGAAGGCGGTCGAGCGGCGTTCCCTCACCAGCCTCAGACACGGAGTAATACCGCTCGGAGCCGTATGGCGCATAGCTGAACGTGTCTACTAGCCTCGCCAAGTTTGGGTGGTTCAACCCCTGCTCGACAACCGCCGGGTCGCGTATCGCGGCGTTCCGCTCGTTCGACTCGACCACGACGTACTCCGGCGCGTGCGCGTCGCCGTTGAGCGCCGTGCCGCAACGGGCGCAGACCTGCGCCGCTGGTGAGGAGAGCGCGCCGCAAGGGGAGCAGCGCTGTTGCCCCCGCGCCCGCGCGCGATAAAGGTTGACGCTCGGCCCGCGCTCGATCACACCGCCCAGAGTGTAGCGCCCGTCGAGTATCGCGCCCTCCGGCAGGGCATGGAGGCTCTCTTTGTCGAAAGGCAAGGTCTCGGTGCGGGCTGTCGTCGCTGTCATGGCGTCCCCTGTTCTACGGCACCCTGTAGATGAACCCAACACTGCCGAAGGCAATTGTCATGCCGCCTGTCAGCAGATTCCTGTCGGTGCGGTCGCCGTTGACGAATGTGCCGTTTTCCGACTTGAGATCCTCGACCACAAAGCCGTCGGCCTCTTGGGTGAGGCGCGCATGATGCTCCGAGACGGTCTGCCAACCCGCGAACTGCTCGTCAACCACGATGTCGTTATCGGTCGCCCGGCCCACGGTAACGATGCTGCGGGCCAGCACGAACTCGAGTTGCTCGTCCACCCGCGAAACCGTTTCGAGATACGGCATCATCGCCTCGTCCACGACCGCAGCCGGCGCTGCCGCTGCCGGCCGGAGATCTTGCCCGCACTCGTCACAGAAACGGCGGCCCGGCGCGTTGAGCGTGCTACAGTTCGGGCAGCGTATCTCTGCCGGAGCAGGAGCGACCACTGCCGGCGGGGGAGCGAGCGCCGGCGCTGCGGCGACTACTGCGGGCGCGGCCGGCGGGGCCGGTGCGTCGTAGTCGCCGTCACCCGCCAGCCCCGCTTCGGCGACCGGCGCGCTGCGGCGCATCATAAAGAAGACCGCGCCCGCCGCCAGCGCCGCAATCGCGAGTATGCCTATCACCCAGGCCAACAGCGAGTTGCCGTTGTTGGTGCTCGTCCCCTGTGTGTTCGTGGCGTTATTGCCTGCGCCCGCCACGGGGGCCGCGCCGTTCGCGCCTCCGGTAGCTACCGGCGCGGCCCCTCCGGTCGAGACCGGCGCGGCCGCCCCCGTTCCGACCGCGCCCGGCGCTGCGGGCGTGGGTGCCACGGTCAACGCAGCAAGCGCGCCCCCCGATACCGGCGCGGCGTCGCCCGGTCGCGCGATCACCACGCACGCAAACATCAGCGAAAGGAGCGCGGCGATGGCGACACCACTCCGAAAACGAGATCTAAATGACGACTGAAAAGCCAATACCATTCTGCAAAAGCCTCCTACATGCTAATTACTCTCTCTTATGCTTACCGCGCCCCGATGATCACTGTAAGACACGGCTCCGTCCGTGGACCGCTATCCGCTAACAAACTGCATCCGCACCTTGCCTACCTGGATCAGATCCCCGTTGTGCAGCAGCAACGGGTCGTTCGCCCGGATGCGTTTATCGTTGAGGAAGGTGCCGTTTTCCGAACCGAGATCCTCCAGGCTGTAGCCCTGGCCGTCAGCGACAACCTGGGCGTGCCGCCGCGAGACGTAGGCCGATGGGTCACTATAGGTCAGGTCAATATGCGGGAAGATCTGCCGCGACAGGCTCCGCCTGCCGATGACGAACGGGTTTTCGTTCGGCGCGATGCGCCGCTCCCAGAGCACGCCGCGAGGCCCCATGACCTGTAACCGCGCTGAGGGCCTCCCGGCGAGGCCGCCTCCACAGATCCCGCAAAACCGCGCACCGGCCTTGTTCCGGTAGCCGCAGTTCGGGCAGATCGGCACCTGCCCCGGTGTACTCACCGACGGGGCCGCGGGCACGGTGACGACAGGCGGAACCGGCGCGGAGATTACCGCCGGCGGTGGCTGCGGCGCATTAATCACGACCGGTGGTTTCGCAGCCACCGGCGCGGCCTGCACGACCGGGGCCGGTATCGGAGAGGGGGCTGCCGCGACAACGCTTGAACCCGGCAACGGCTCAGGCTCCTTGAACGGTATGCCGTAGCATTGGCGGAGCTCCCGTTCCATTTCGAGCGCGTCTTGCGGGCGTTGGTCCATATCTCGCGCCATCGCCTTGATGATCAGCTGCTCAGTGTCGGGGGTCACCTGCGGGTTGAGATCGCGCAGGCTGGTCGGCGTGGTCGCCGGCGTCGGAGGTCGCCCGGTGAGCAGGTGGAAGAGCGTCGCCGCCAACGAGTATATATCCGAGCGCCCGTCGGTCTGCCCCTTGCCGAACTGCTCGAAGGGAGCGTAGGCTGCGGTACCCATCGAAACGGTGTCTTTGCGCTGCCCCACCTTGTACTTGCGGGCGATCCCGAAGTCGATCAACTTGACCTGGTAGTTCGGCATCACCATGATGTTCGCCGGCTTCACGTCCCGAAAGACGATCTGCGGCTTCTGCTCGTGCAGATACCGGAGCACTTGCGCGACTTGGATACCGTAGTAAAGGGCCTCCCGCTCGCCCATCGGCCTACCGCTCAACTGGTCGAGCTTCTTCTCAAGAGAGTCGCCCGGCACGAACTCCATCACCAGGTAAGGTCGCCCGTTCTCCTCGAAGGAGTCGCTGAATGTCGGCATATTCGGGTGGGCAAGGTGCTTGAGAATGTCGGCCTCGCGCTCGAAGGAGTCTATAGCTTGCTTGCGCTCGGCGGCGGCATCCGGCGCTCCCGCCTCTCCACTAGCCTCAGCCTCTGTCCGCATCTCCTTGACCGCGACCCGCACCCCGGGGTCGCGCGTGTCCTCCGCCAGATAGACCGCTCCCATGCCACCTCCCCCGAGCACCTTCAAGATCCGGTACCGGGAGTGCAATATAGACCCTAGAGGTAAGAAACCGTACATGGGAAAGAAGTATAAAGCCAAACCCCGATTGCGTCAAGCTAGGGCAACACCAAGCCGAGGGGCGGCTTTAGAGCGTCCCCCAGCTTGGATTAGACCGCGTCCATAAAGCTGCCTGTGTAGGAGCGGGTTTGAAACCCGCCCTCACACATCAGAAGCCCTTCTTAAGACGCGCTCTTAGATCGTTTGACGGCCAGCGGGGGATACTCCACCCTCCAGCTGCGACGTGCAGTTCGGGCAGCGGGTCGCTTGCCGCGGGATGTTCGATATACAGTACTGGCAGACTTTGGTGGTGACTTCGGGGGTCGAGGCTTTGCTCTGCGTGGTCATGCGGCCTACCGAGATCACGATCAGGTAGAGCACGGTGCCCACGATCAGGAAGGTAATCACCGCGTTGATGAATAGCCCGTAGTTGATCGTGGCCGCGCCTGCCGCCTTGGCCGCCGCTATATTCGGGTACGCCTTGTCCGACAGATTGATGAACAGGCTGGTGAAGTCTATCCCGCCCAGCAGCGCGCCGATCGGCGGCATGATGATGTCGTTGACCAGTGAGCTGACCACAGCGCCGAACGCCACGCCGATGATCACGGCAGTAGCCAGGTCGAATACGTTGCCCCGGAACAGGAACTCTTTGAGGCTTTTTGGCTTCTCACCGCTGCCCTCGCCTCCCTCCCCGGCCTTTTCCTGTAGCTTATCACGCAGGTCGTCGGCTCCTGGTGCGGCGCCTCCTGCCGGGGCCTGGTCTGTTGTATCAGCCATATCGTATCCTCCTCTTCGATGCAAAATCCACTACCGGAGATAGCCCAACGCCCGTCCCGATCGCCACCTCCGCACGCCGGAGGCGCTACGGCGAGCCAATTGTTGCACAGTCGCACTTGTTTGTCAATACCCCTCCGCTACTGTCTGAGATATGGTATAATATAGCAGGAAGCCGCTGTAACCCGGCTCCCCTTGCTCGCGTATATAAAGGCGAACGGAAAGGACTCTCAGGTGTTTTTCGGCACGGATTGGCTCACAAACCTCTACATCGGCTGTTTCCTCTTCGGCTTATTCTTCACCGCAGTCGCGCTCTTCTTTAACCTCGGCCACTTCGGCGCGGCGCACGGCCACGTTGGGCACGCTGCTCACGGTCCGCACATCGGCGGGCATAGTCAGGCCGGGGCACACGGTCACACTGGCGCGCATGGGCACGGCGCTCAACATTCCTCCCCTGCCCACGGTCCTCTGCCGAATATCGCCGAGCAGATGGACTCGCTCAGTCCCCTCAACGTGCCGACGATCATGGCCTCTCTCACCTGGTTCGGCGGCTCCGGCTACATCTACCGCAACTCGCTCGGCTTCGACGGCACCACAAGCCTCCTGTTCGCGGTCGGCACCGCGCTCGTCGGGGGCTGGCTGCTCTTCCTGATCCTCAGCCGTGTGCTCTGGGCCGGACAGACGATGCCGATGCGCCGCGCCGATTATTTTCTGCCCGGCACCCACGCCCGCGTCGTCAGCAGCATCGCCGCAGGCGGCACCGGCGAGATCGTCTTCATCAAGGGCGGCAGCCGCCGCGTCGAGGGCGCTCGCAGCGAGGACGGCACAGCCCTCCCGAAGGGGATCGAGGTCGTCATCGCCCGCTATGACAAGGGCCTGGCTTATGTCCAACCCCTCGTCGGCCCCGCCGACACGCCGCCGGAGCTAGCCCTCGTGGACACGCTCCATGAAGAGACTACACAACCCCTGACCGCCGGACTCCCGGCCGTCACACACGATCTGAGGAACCGACAGTAGCGCTCCCCCGAAAGGAGCGTGTCATGTCATGTAAGGAGATTAAGTACAGATGGACCTCACATGGTTTATCGTCGCCGGCTTAGTATTCGTTTTCTTCGCCGCGCTGATCCTGGTCACGAGTATGTTCCGCAAGGTCGGCCCGAACGAAGCCCTGATCGTCTATGGCCTCGGCATGAAGGAGCCGCGCGTCGTCAAGGGCGGCGGCACGATCGTCGTGCCGATGGTGCAGACCGCGCGCAGCCTCTCGCTCGAGCTGATGTCGTTCGACGTTGCCCCCACCCAAGACCTCTACACTCGCCAGGGCGTCGCCGTCACGGTCGAGGCGGTGGCCCAGATCAAGGTGAAGAGCGACCCCGAAAGTATACGAACCGCCTCCGAGCAGTTCCTCAACAAAACACCCCAAGAGCGCGAGAACCTGATCCGGCTCGTGATGGAGGGCCACTTGCGCGGCATCGTCGGCCAGCTCTCTGTCGAGGAGATCGTCAAGCAGCCCGAGATGGTCGCTGACAAGATGCGCGCGACCTCAGCCGAGGACATGGCGAAGATGGGCCTCGAGATCATCTCCTTCACCATCAAGGATGTGCGCGACCAGAACGACTACATCGTGAACATGAGCAAGCCCGAGAACGCGGCTATCCGGCGGGCCGCCGCCATCGCCGAGGCCGAAGCCAGCCGCGACATCGCCATGCGCCAGGCGCAGACGATGCGCGAGGCGTCGGTCGCCAAAGCACAGGCCGACCAGGAGCGCGTGATCGCCGAGACCGCCTCCTCAACCAAGCAGGCCGAGGCCCAGCGCGACCTCGAAGTTGCCCGCGCCGATTACACCGCGAAGGTCCAGAGGCAGAAGGCCGCCTCCGACAAGGCTTACGACATCGAGTCGAGCGTGCAGCAGCAGCAGGTGGTCGCCGCCCAGGTCGGCATCGAGCGCGTGCAGCGCGAAGAGCAGATCAAGGTCCAGGACGCCGAGATCCTCCGCGTTGAGCGTGAACTGATCGCCACGGTGCTCAAGCAGGCCGAGATCGAAAAGAAGCGCGTCGAGACCCTCGCCGATGCCGAGCGCCAGCGCCGCATCCTCGAGGCGCAGGGCGCAGCCGAGGCCGTGAGGCTCGGCGGCGGCGGCCAGGCCGACGCCAGCCGCGTGCAGGGCCTCGCCGACGCCGACGTTATCCGCGCCCGTGGGCAGGCCGAGGCCGATGCGATGCACATGCGGGCCGGAGCGTTCAAGGAGTATAACGAGGCTGCCGTTCTCGATAAGCTCATCAGCACCATGCCCGAGGTGATCGGCAACATCAGCAGGCCCCTCAGCCAGGTGGACAAGATCACCATCGTCTCTACCGGCGACGGCAGCAACGGCATGGGCGCACATCAGCTCACCGGGGACATCACCCGCATCGTGGCCCAGTTCCCCGCGCTCGTCGAAACCCTCACCGGCGTCAAACTCAGCGACCTGATGAGCCGCGTCGCCGGCCTCGACACCGCTCCGCCGCCCACCGGCAACGGGCACAGCACTGACAGCAGCATCATCGAGGGCAAGGCCATCGTCGGCGCTCCACCCCCAGACAAAAAGCCGTAGGACACTGCCTGCTCCGCATTTGACACTCCGATCAAGAAGCCGTATAATGGGCAAGTATATCGCGGACCGACACAACACTGTCATATGACGACAAGGGAGTACCTAACCGTTAATGCCTAAGCGTACTTACCAGCCGAAGCGCATACCGCGCAAGCGCGAACACGGGTTTATGAAGAGAATGGCGAGCCGCGGAGGCCGCGCAGTCCTCGCCGCACGCCGGCTCAAGGGCCGCTATCGCCTCACAATCGCCGGCGAACAGAAAGGCCCTCGCTAAAATCCGCTTCACGCGGGAGCACCGCCTGTCGCGGGCGGGCGATATAGAGCGGGTGCGCCGCGCGGGCCGCGCGTGGAGCGTGGGCCCACTGGTGCTGGTTGTGGCCCCCGGTCAGCCCGGCGCGCCGACCCGCATGGCGGTCATCGCCGGCAAGAAGGTCGGAAGCTCGGTCGAACGCAACCTCAGCAAGCGGCGCTTGCGTGAAGCCTTTCGGGGTCGGCTTCCGTATATAAAGAAAGGCTGGGATCTGCTGCTCATAGCGCGCCCCAGCATCCTGCAATCCGACTTCCGCCGCGTCGAGGCGGCATTGGCCGAGAGCCTGAAACGGGCGCACTTGTATGAAGAAACCGGCGATGTGGTTGATACGCCTCTACCAGAGGACAATTAGCCGAGCGTTGCCGCCGAGTTGTAGGTTCGTGCCAAGCTGCTCGGAATACGGCTACCAGGCCATCGAGAAGTACGGTTTTCTTAGAGGCTCAGTAATGGCCGGTTGGCGCATCTTGCGCTGCAACCCCTACAATGACGGCGGGTTCGACCCCGTTCCCTGACCGGGGTATTCTTAAGGAGCATTTTGGGTGGGAATTGACGTTCCGGGCTGGATACAAGTTGTACAGTTGCTCAAAGGATTGCTGCAAGCGATCAACTCTGTAGTCGGCAGTCCCGGTATAGCCATCATTATCTTTACGTTCATCGTCAAGACGGCGATGCTGCCGCTTACCCTCAAATCGTTCCGCTCCATGCGGCAGATGCAGCGCATCCAGCCACTCATCAAAGAGGTCAACAAGCGGTACAAAGACGACAAGACCAAGCAGCAAGCCGAGGTCATGCGCGTCTACAAGGAACACGGCGTGAACCCCGCAGGCGGCTGCCTGCCGGCCCTCATCCAAATGCCGATTTTCTTCGCCCTCTCCCAGGCGCTCTACGAGCTGGTCGGCCTCCGCCCACCCGTCCACGGCGACCCCAGCTTCACCCACGCCTTCCTCTGGGTGCCGAGCCTAGCCCACGCAGACCCGCTCTTTATCTGGCCGGTCGTCTCCGCGTTCCTCCAGTTCATCAACACCCGTGTCTCCCAACCCTACGGCGTCAACAAGAACATGGACTCGCAGCAGGCCATGACGAACAATATCATGCAGTTCATGCCGGTAATGATGCTCGTCTTCTATTCCAACTTCCCGGCAGGCGCGGTGATCTACTGGACCTTCCAGGCGCTCTTCGGCATCGTCCAGACCTATTTCGTCAACGGCTTCGGCACTCTGCCCGACCTTCCGGGCCTCCACTGGCTCCCCAAGAAGCCGCTGCCCGTGCCCACGCCCAGGATCCTCGAGGAAGTGGCCGAGATCGACGCCCGCGCCGACACCGAGAAGCGCCCCGCCCGCGTGAGCAAACCCGTGATTGCGGTTGCGGCAGCCTCCGGCGGCGCTGCCGCCGCCTATCGTCTCCCCGATAGACGCCCGCAGATCGCCACCAACGGCAATACCGACGGCAACCGCCGCAAAGGCTTCATGGAGAAGATGATGGAGCAGGCCCAGGCCCTTGCCGCCGAGCAGGAGCGCGTCAAGCAAGAGGCTGCCGCAGCCCGCGCCGCAGAGAGCGAGGCAGTAGAAGCCACAGACGGCAACGGCTTCAAGGCTAAAGTCGGCGGCAACGGCTCCGGCATGGAAAGCGCCGAGATGCCGACCGCCGCCACTCTACCCGCCAAGCGAAAAAACAGACGCTAAAGCCAACGGAGGAAGAATACCCCCATGACAATGCGACAGGTTGAGATCCAGGCACGCAGCGTTGACGAGGCCGTGCGCCTGGCTCTTGAGCAGTTGGGCCGCACCCGCGAACAGGTTGATGTCCAGGTCGTCAGCGGTGCCGAGACCGGCAGCGACGACGACGAGGTACTGGTACGTGTGACCGCACGCGAGCAACTCTCCGGCACCCGCGCCCGCCCGCCCATACGCGAAGCCCAGCCTCCTCCCGCCGCCGAGATCGAGGAAGAGGATAGCCCAGACCGCCCGCCGCCCGGCAACAGCCGCTTCGAGCCTGCCCGCCCGCCCGCTCCCCGCGGCAACGAACGCTACCCCGCCCCGCCGCCCAGCAACAGCCGCTTCGACCGCAGCCGCCCCCCCGGCGGCCCGCCATCCCGACGGCCCCTAGCCCCCCCACGCGGCAACGAACGCTTCGACCGCCCCCAGCGGGGCGGCAACCAACGCTTCGACCGATTCGACCGCGACCGCCCGCCGCGCGGCAACGAACGCCTCGACCGGCCCTACACCGGCTCGGAGCCGCTGCCCCTCGGCGAGATCACCATTGACGCCGCCCTCGAGCCGATGCGCGAGAACGACGAGCGCAGCTTCGACACCCCTGCCGATGCCGTCGCCCCCGTCGCCGCCGAGATCCTCCAGAAGCTGCTCGTCGGTATGAGCTTCCGGGGCGGCATCACCCGCCACGACCCCCAGGCCGAGGCTGAGGTCAACTCCGGCGACACCGATCCCTCTGTCGTGCTCAACATCACCGGCCTCTCCGAGGACGACCAGGAGCTGCTTACCGGTCGGCGCGGAGAAAACCTGACCGCGCTACAGTTCATGGTGAATCTCATGCTCGGCGCACAGACCGACCTCTGGGCACGCATCGTCGTGGATGTGGACGGATACCGCATCAAACGCCGCGCCGCCCTTAACATGATCGCCGAGCGCGCCGCCGAGCGCGTGATCGAGCAGGGCACGCCATATCCTCTCGAACCGATGTCGCCCTATGATCGCCGCCTTGTCCATATCGCCCTCTCCGAACACCCCCAGGTGATGACCGAAAGCACCGGCGAAGGCGAGGAGCGCCGCGTCGTCGTCATGCGCCGCGACGAGGCCGACGGTCAGTAGGCAGTAGGCGGTAGGCAGCTTACATGCCAACCACCCAACAGCCGGCACCCGACTACCTGGTGCTGGGCCATGTCAGCAAAGACCTGCTCGCCGCCGGCAAGACCGCCGCCGGCGGAACCGTGATCTACGCCGGTCTGACCGCCCAGGCCCTCGGCGTGCGGGCCGCGATTGTGACCGCGCTGGCAACACCCGACCTCGGTCTGCTGGATGTTGCGCGCCGGGCGGGTGTCCTTTGCGAGGTTCGTCCCTCTCATGCAACCACGACCTTTGCCCTCGAGTATCACGGCGAGGATAGGCGGCTGCGGCTCGATGCACGCGCCGCGCCCCTGCACCCCGATGATATACCGGTTGCCTGGCGTGGGGCCGGTATCCTCCACCTCGGTCCCGTAGCCGCCGAACTTGAGTCCGGCAGTTCCTGGGCTTCGTGGCCTCACGGCGCGCTCCTTGCCGTCACGCCGCAGGGCTGGCTCCGCACCTGGGACCGCGACGGCCTCATCCACCCGGCACCCTGGAGAAACCCCGGCCCACTTCTCGCCCGCGCCGATGTACTCGTGATGAGTGCAGAGGACACAGGCTACGATCTCGAAGCCCTTGCGGGATATGTCTCTCAGGCCTGCCTCTCTGCCGTCACCGCAGGCAGCGAAGGGGCCGACCTCTACGAGCACGGTAGGCACATCGGCCACGTCCACTCACTGCTGGCCGTCCCGATGGACTACACCGGTGCCGGCGACGTTTTCGCCGCCGCCTTCCTCATCCGCTACCGCGAAACCGGCGACCCGATGCGCGCCGCCGCCTTCGCCCACTCCGCCGCCGCCTTCGCCATCGAAGCCGCCGGCCCCGCCGGCATCGCCCCCCGCCCCCTAGTCGAAGCCCGCCTAGCTACCTAACCACTACCGCATGTACGACGACACCATCGCAGCAATCGCCACACCTCCCGGCATCGGGGGCATCGGCACAATACGCTTGAGCGGGCCGCAAGCCCTCCCGATCCTGCGCCGCATCTTCGTGCGCGCGTCAGGGCGGCGGCTGCGCGAGGACCGGCCGCCGTCGGCGCATCACCTGCTCTACGGCCATGTCGTGGACCCGGAGACTGGAGAGCGTGTGGACGAGGTGCTCGCCGCCTACATGCCCGCTCCCCACAGTTACACCCGCGAAGACGTGGTCGAGATAGACAGCCACGGCGGCCCCGTGCCCCTACAACGCATACTCGGCCTCTGCCTGCGTGCGGGCGCGCGGCCCGCCGGACCGGGCGAGTTCACGCTCCGCGCCTTTCTCCACGGCAGGCTCGACCTCGCGCAGGCAGAGGCGGTGCTCGACGTGATCAACTCGCGCACCGGCGCGAGCCTGCGCGCCGCCGTCGCCCAGTTGGAGGGCCGCCTCTCAGGGCGAGTGCTCGAACTCCGAGGCCGCCTGCTCCGCGTGCTCGCCCATCTTGAGGCCGAAATTGACTTCCCCGAAGACGACGTGCCGCCCTCGGCCATCACGCCGATGCTCGGCCCGCTGCTCGACGAGATCCGCGCCCTACTCGCCGACGCCGAGAGTGGGCGGCTTATCCGCCAGGGCGTCCTCACCGCCCTCATCGGCAGGCCGAACGCCGGCAAGTCGAGCCTCCTCAACGCCCTCCTCCGCGCCGACCGCGCCATCGTCACCCCGATCCCCGGCACCACCCGCGACACCCTCGAGGAGACCGCCTCGCTCGGCGGCATCGCCTTCGTGCTGGTGGACACCGCAGGCATCGCCGAGACGGCCGATGTTGTCGAGCAGCTCGGCATCGCCCGCAGCAAAGCCGCCGCAGGCCGCGCCGACCTCGTGCTCCTCGTGTTAGACGCCTCCCAGCCGCTCACCAGTGAGGACGAGGCCGCCCTACATGCTCTGCTTGCCGAGGCGGACGGCGACGGCATACGCGAGCGGTTGCTGGCCGTGCTAAACAAGAGCGACCTCCCGCAACAGGTTTCCCCCGAGGCAGTAGCGCGGCTGCTGCCCGATGTGCCCCTCGTGCACACCTCCGCAGAGGCTGCCGCCGGCACCATTGCGCTCGAACAGGCGATGATCGCCCGCGTGATGAGCGGTCGAAGCGCCGCGTCTGATGCCCCGCTCGTGACCAACGTTCGCCACCGCGACGCCCTGCTGCGCGCCGCTGCGTACATCGAAGCGGCCGGCACCGCCTCCGCAGCAGCCACCCCCGCCGCCTTCGTAGCAGTAGACATCCGCGCCGCGCTCAACGCCCTCGGCGAGATCACCGGCGAAACAGTTGGCGAAGACCTCCTAGACGTCATCTTCCGCGAGTTCTGCATCGGGAAATAACTATCAGCGGTCAGCGGTCAGCACTAAAGCCTGGCTGATGACTGATAGCTGAAAGCTGACCGCTACCTGGCACAGACTCTGCTTAGATCATGCCTAACCCTTAGAAGGCGTGAGTCGATGGCAATTCTCTCAACTCAAAACTCAAAACTAACCACTAGGAGGTCACCAGATGGCAACAGCTACATGGAAAGCCCATACCGAACATGGCGAACTCGGCTCGAAGGACCGAGACGAACTCCCCGACAGCGTCTACGCCTTCCCGAAAAAGCGCAAGGAGCCGCTTACCGACGCTTCCCACGTTAAGAACGCCCTCGCACGTTTCGATCAGGTCCAGGACGTGTCCGATGAGGAGCGCGAGCAGGCGTTCGCCAACATCAAGAATGCCGCCAAACACTACGGCGTTGAAGTATCTGAGGACAGCTGGCGCGACCTCGGCAAGAAGTCACACTAACAACCCCGCCTATAGGTCCAGAGCGAACCATACACCGCCCCGCAAGCGTATTATTCTTGCGGGGCTACGTCTTGCCCCATGTTAGCCGTCAGCCGTCAGCCATCAGCACTCAACTTGGAGACTTGGAGAGCCTAAACCTTTATGAAATCACCCCAACGCAGCCTACTGCTCATGCTGCTCCTGCCCGTTCTCACCCTCCCCGCCCTCGCGCAGATCGCCACATCGAAGTCGGCAGCCCCTACCTCCCCGCCCCACGCCGAGTTCAGTCCAAACCTCCGCGTGAACCAGACGACCACCGACCAGCAGCAGGAGCCGACGCTAGCGATCAACCCAAAAGACCCCCAGAAGATGATCGTCGCCGCGAAAGACTGGCGCGAGGGACGTAAGGAGGTCTGGCACTACCACTCGAGCGACGGCGGCAGAACCTGGGCCGACGTCCATCTCCCCGACCTACCCACCGACCTCCCCAACCAGAGCGATCCGGTTGTTCTTTACGACGCCGACGGCGTGGCCTTCACAAGCGTCATCGCCTATGACAAGACCGATTTCAGCAAAGGCGGCATGTTCGTCTCACGCTCGACCGACAACGGCGCGACTTGGAGCAAGCCGGTGCAGGTCACCCACAACTCGGCCAACATCTTCAACGACAAAGAGTGGCTCACCGTGGACCGCAGCAAGGCCGCCTCGCGCGGCACCCTCTACATGACCTGGACGCTCTTCACCACGGTCTCCCCGAATCAGCAGCGCGGCGACATCGTTGAGGTCTCCTCGACCGACGGCGGGGCCACCTGGAGCAAACAAGCTCAGATCAGCCGCCAGTCCGACCAGAACGACGTGCAGGGATCCTACCCGGCCGTCGGCCCAGACGGCAGCCTCACAGTGCTCTACTACGACCAGACCTCCGCCGTCTCTCTTTGGGCCGCCCGCAGCAGCGACCGGGGCAAGACCTTTGCCGACCCCGTCAAGGTCGCCGACGTGAACCGCCCGCCTTCCCCCTTCCCCACCAGCAAGTTCCGCATGTTCGTCCTCCCATCCCTCGCGGTCAACCCGCTTGACGGTACGCTCGTCGCGACCTGGAACGACTACCCCGGTAACAGCGACGTGCTCCTGACCACCTCCCGCGACGGCAACCGCACCTGGAGCGCGCCTGTCCGCGTCAACGACGACGCAACCGCCAACGACCAGTTCTTCCCCTCGGCCGTCTTCGGCCCCGACGGTGTGCTCCACATCGCCTGGCTCGACCGCCGCGACGACCCGCACAACCTCACCTTCTCCTGCTACTACACCCAATCCACAGACGAGGGCCGCAGCTTCGCACCGGATGTCCGTCTCGCCGACAAGCAGAGCGACCCAAGCCTCGGCTTCGACGGCATTCTGATCGGCGATTATATCCAGGTGGACGCTGTGGCCGGGAGGGCCAACGTCGCATGGGTAGACACCCGCGACGGCGACCAGAACATCTACTCCGCCGCCGTCACCGGGCCGCTCGGCCCCGCAACCGGCCCCGCTCCCCAAGCCGTTGCCACACCGCCGGCATCTCCCCCAGGCGACTTCATAGACCCAGCATTCCGGCGCGTCTGGGAGCGGACAGACCTCCCCGTGAAAGATGCCGCCGCCGCCGACCGGGCATGGACCTGGGGGCCTGCCCCTTTCGCCGCCGGCAGCGAACCCTATCAGCAGGGGCCGAACGGCCTGCGTCTCGTCCAGTATTTCGACAAAGCCCGCATGGAGATCAATAACCCGTCCGCCGACCCCGCGCAGAAGTGGTATGTGACCAACGGTCTGCTCGTCGTCGAGATGATCGCCGGCAGGGTCCAGATCGGCGACAACCAGTTCGACGATACCAACTATAGGCCGAACCAGGTGCCCGTCGCCGGCGACGACAACAGCCCCGACGCGCCGACCTACGCCTCGCTCGCCTCCGTCGCCTCGCTCCACGGCGACAACCGCGCCGCCGACCTCACTGGCCGGCAAGTCACAGGCATCCTGAACCGCGCCGGCAAGGTCAGCCCCGGAACCCCTCCGAACGTCTCGGCGAATAACGTAACGGCGGCACACTACGACACGGTGCTCGGCCACAACATCCCGAACGTCTTCTGGGACTTTATGAACCGCCAAGGGCCGATCTACCAGGATGGCAAGCTAACCCAGGGCCAAGTGGTTGACCCCCTGTTCGACCTCGGCCACCCGATCGCCGAAGCCTACTGGGTGCGCCTCCGCATCGGCGGGCAGGACAAGTGGGCCTTGCTCCAGGCGTTCCAGCGCCGTGTGCTGACTTACGTCCCCGACAACGCCGACCCATTCAAGGTCGAGATGGGCAACGTCGGTCGCCACTACTACGATTGGCGCAACGGCTCTCGCACGCCCTCAGACGACGGCGAGTAACCCCGTTTGACGCCTGCTCTCTAACGGTGTATAATGGCCCGAACAGCAAGGGTTATGCCGTCAGGAGAGTATGCCGCGTGGACCTATCGCTCCAGATCAGCCAAGAACAGTCGCTCAAAGTATCGCCGACGCTCATAGTCCTGAACCAACTGCTCGCGCTCTCCTCGCTCGAGCTCCAACAGCTTATTCAGCAAGAGCTGGCCGACAATCCCGCGCTCGAGCTCCTCGAGGGCCGTCCCTGCCCCGTCTGCGGCACCCCCAGCACCTCGCCCCTCTGCCCCTTTTGCGATAAGCCCACCGCCCCCACGCCCCAAGACGCCCCGACCCCCCAGAGCGACACCTCGTCTGCGATTGACTCCCCTTCCGACGACTGGTATCAGGACCACGCGCTCAGAACGTCCGGTCCCGAACTCGGCTCAGAAGACGGCGACTTCGACCCTCTCAGCCTTGTCGCAGGCGAAGCCAACATGATGGAGAAGTTGCTGGCCGATCTCGCGCCTGGGCTGCGAGGTGCCGAGCGCGCGGTCGCAAACTTCATCCTCGGCAGCCTCGACGAGCGCGGTTACCTCTCCTGCTCGTTGGATGTCGTCGCGGCTGCCTGCGGCGTCCCGCTCTCCGTCGCCGAGGAGGTCTTGCAGATGATACAGCGGGCCGCGCCCACCGGCGTCGCCGCCCGCGATCTCCGCGAGTGCCTGCTCCTCCAGCTCGAAGAGATCCGCCTCCAGGGCCGCCCGCTCGTTCCCTTCGTCGAGGAGATATTGCGTGACCACCTCACCGAACTCGGCGAGCACAAGTTCACCCGGATCGCCCACACGCTCGGCACGAACTACGACTCGGTCGTCGCCGTGCGCGACTTCATTAAGGCCCATATGAACCCCCACCCCGGCTACGGGGCCGATGGCCGTCCCTGGCCCGCGCAGACCCCTGTGCGCTTCGTCGCCCCCGATGTGATAATCCGCCTGCGGAACAACACCTTCGAGGTCGAGGTGGTCGAGGCATTGCGCTTCAGCTTGCGGGTCCACCCTCTCTACAACCGGCTCTCCGCGGCCGCCCCCCACCCCCAGGCTCACGCCGTCGCCGCGCTTCACGCCAACGGCAACGGCGGAAACGGCGGGTCGTCTACCGTCTCCGCCCTCTCAGACGGTGACCGCGAGCATATCCGGCGTTACGTCAACCGTTCCCGCCTCTTCATGTCGAACATCGCCCAGCGCCGCGAGACGATGCGCCGCATCACGAACTGCCTTGTCGAGGTCCAGGAAGACTTCCTGCGCTACGGCATCCGCCACCTCCGTCCTCTCACCCGCGCCCAGGTCGCGCAATACCTCGGCCTCCACGAATCCACAGTCAGCCGCGCGACCGCCGATAAGTACGTGATGCTCCCCAACCGCCATGTGATCCCCTTCGCCGACTTCTTCCAGGCTTCCCTGAGCGCGAAAGACCGCATCCGCGAGATGATCACCACCGAGCCTAAGCCGCTCACCGACAAAGAGATCGTGCTGCGGCTGCGCGAGCAGGGCGTGCGGATCGCCCGCCGCACCGTGACGAAATACCGCAACCAGCTAGGCATCTTGCCCTCTACATTCAGATAGCCACCAGGAGCCGGCACTTGGACGAACCGTCAACTATTTCCGCCCGCATACGCGAGGGGATCGCCGCGTTGCGTAGCGGGGACCGAGCCGCCGCCCACCGCCTCTTCACCGAACTCACCGAGACCGCCCCCGCGAACGACAACGCCTGGATCGGCCTCGCACTCAGCAGCCCAACCGCCAGCGAAGCCGCCGCCGCGCTCCACCGCGCCGAGCGACTTAACCCGACCGGTCGCTTCGTGGCCCAGGCCGAGGCCGACCTGACCACCCGCGTGCCCGGCTTCGCCGCCGCCCTGGCCGCCGCTCGCACAACAACCATCGCCCCCCGTCTGCCCGCCGCCCCACGTACCACCACCGTCTCCACGGTCCCGCCACTACCAACTCAAAACTCAAAACTCGTCCTGACCGCAGACCCTCCCCCGTTCACCCGCACGCACGCTACAGTGAGCGAAAACAGAGCCACACAGCGGATGGTCCTGAACATCGGCCTCGGCCTGCTCGTGCTGCTGCTCATTATCATACTCGTCGGCTACGGCCTGCTGAACTACGTTCAAAAGCTCCCGCAATCGCCCACCGGCATGCCTTTTCGGGTCATCGGCGACCCAACCAACCCGCCGCTGGCGCTCACCCCGCCTGCCGCGCATGTGCCCCCCGCAGCCGCGACGCCGACCACCGCCAAGCCTCCCGCCGACCAGAGCATCGCCGCCCCATCGCCGGCCGATGGTCCCACGGCAGCCGACCCCGCGCGGCAGCAGGCCCTCGACGCCATGCGCGCAGGCCGTTATGCGGAGGCAATCCCCGCCCTCGAAGCCGCGACCGAACGCCACCCCGACGACGCCGAGGCGCTCTACAACCTCGGCGTCGCCTATCTCGGCGCGACAAACTCGCCCCACAGCCTCGAGGACGCCACGCTCACCTTCCGCACGCTCCAGGCCCTGCACCCCCTCTGGGCACCCGGCCTCGACATGCTCGCCCGTAGCCTCATCGCTCAGGGCCAGTTCCGCGACGCCGTGACGCCCGCACACCAGGCGGTAGAGAGCGACCCGAGCCGCGCCGAGTACTGGACGACCCTCGGCCAGGCATACCAGGGTGCCGGAGCAGCCACCGAGGCCACCAAAGCATACGCCGAAGCCGCCCGCCACGGCACCCTCAGCCATCAGCCATCAGCCGTCAGCGTTCAGCCCTCGCCTATGACCATGGCCCCGGCTGCGACCGCCACAATCGCTCCGACACAGCCGCGTTAGAGCGCCTCACCGAAACCCTACTGCCCCGTAGTGTCTCCGCTGTCCCGCCGAGCCAGCACCAGCCCGTAGACAGGCCCCGATCCTGCCTCGCGCAACGCCTCGGCGCATAAGTTCATCGTTACGCCGGTCGTGTATACATCGTCTACTATGAGCAAGGGACCGGCCGGCGGAGGGGAACCTGCACGCCACGCGAAGGCGTCCGCGAGGTTAATCTCGCGATCGGCGGCATCAAGGCCGACCTGCTGCGGCGTGTGCTTCACGCGCTCGAGGCCGGTGAGGACCGGCCAGCCGAGGCGCTCGCTCAGGCTGGCCGCCAATAGGCCCGATTGGTTGAAGCCCCGCTCTCGCTCGCGGCGTGGGTGCAGCGGCACGGCGAGCAGGTGCGGCCGTTCCACCCCCCACGGCAGCGGTTCCAGCACACAAACTTCTTCAAGCAGCCCCGCAAGCGGCGCGCCGAGCACACTCCACCGGTTGTACTTGAAGTGGTGTATCGCCTTCGGCAACGGCCCCAAGTAGGCCCCCGCACACAACACAGCCGTAATCCCGCCGGTGTCGCAGAGTTCCGGGCAATAGAGCCGCCCGCCGCCCGCGATCAACACACGCCGGCAGTACGCGCAGACCCAGCCCGCCTCAGACGGCGGCACCATCTCCGCCAGGCAGTCGTCGCAAAGCCAGCTGCCCAGCCGCCCACAGCCTCCGCAGCGGCGCGGGTAAACCAGGTCGAGCAGCTGGCCCATCAGCCAGCGCGAGTTGGACAACACGCTATCCCCCCTCCACTTGCCCCAGCAACGCCGCCAATAGCCGCGCCCGGTTCACCACTCCCACCAGCCGCCCCTCCTCATCCGTAATCGGCAGCACCTTCACTCCCCGCTCGACCATCAACTGCGCCGCAACCGAAATCGCCATGCTCTTCGGCGCGGTAACAACAGGCGTCGTCATCACATCAGCCGCCGCCAGGCTCTGCACGCGGCTAGCTTGCGCCTGCTCATCCCCGTTCATCCCTAGCCACGGAAGCCTCTCGCGCAGCACCTGCGCCAGCCCCGATTCGGAGCGCTGAGGCACCGTTTTAACCAGATCCGCATCCGTGATGATACCGGCTACGTGCCGCTCTTTCCGTCTGTCAACGACCACCACCCGCCGCGCGCTCCGGCTGCCGACCAGCATGTCCATCACCGTCTGCATCGGCGTGCCGGCTTCCACCGCCGCCACATCCGTCGCCATCACGTCGCCCACAGTTCGCGCGTTCGCCGGCACAGGCCCGCCCGGCTCCGGCCCGGTGGCCGCAGTAACGCCGCTCCACGCCCTCAGTATATCCAGCCTCCCGACGATCCCGATCAGCTTGCCCTCGCGATCCACCACCGGCAGCCGCTTGACCCCTTGCTCCACCATCAGCCGTGGGCCGCCTCCACCGATGCATGTGGGCCTATCACCGCCTCGGGCCGCGAACCCATCACATCACGCGCCGTCTTCCCGCTCGCCTCCATCGCCCTAACGATCTCGGCAAAACCCTCCTGCCCGTGCTCCCGCAGCGCCTCCAGCACGCTGACCCTGATTCCCAGATCCGCCTTTTCGAGCAGATCTCGATCCGTCACCATGCCCAGCACTCGCCGCTCGGCGTCTACGACCGGCAACGCCTTGTAGAACTTGTTGAGCAGCAACGGCAGCACCACCGCGACCGGAGTCTCAGGCCCCACTGTCACCGGCTGCGTCTCCATTATCTGCCGCACCTTCAGGCTCCGGCGTCTGTCCTCCGCAGGGTTCGGATGCCGGTAGCGATAGGCTGCTACATCCACGACCGTCAGTACTCCGCCGCCCACCGCCGTCATCTCTTCAATCTCCGGCAAGAGCGCGGCGATCCGCTCCGCGTCGTCAACGACGATGATCAGTAAGGGCAGCACCGGAACAACATCCACCATTGTGTTCGTGTGGATAGCCCGGCTTGCCGCACTGTAGCCGGCCTGCCCTTGAACACGCTCGCACCCGCCCCACCGTGCGCCCTCACCAATTCGAGTATCGCCAGGTAAAGCGGTTCATGCTGCCAATGATCCCGCTCTGAGATAATGTCCGTCAGCTGTTGCATCCGTGCCCTGCTCGGCACCCAAGATTCTACATCCATCCCGCTCTCCCTAACCGAGCCTCGTGCCCAGCAAGATCCCGCCAAACGTAGCCAGCAAGCTGACCACAACGCTGCCTGCCACATTATATAACGCATTCAGGTACTCCCCGCGCTGGATCAAGCCGACAGTTTCGTAGCTGAACGTCGAAAACGTCGTATAAGCGTCGAGAAACCCCGTCACCAATAGCAGCCGGTAGGCCGGGTCGCCGATCAGCCTCTGACCCAGCAAAGTCAGCACAAGCCCTATCGCCAGGCTCCCGCTCACATTGATAAACAGCGTGCCCCACGGAAAAGCCGAGCCGAAGCGGCCAACAAACCAGTTTGTCAGCCCGTATCTAGCGTTCGCCCCCAGAGCCGCCCCCACCGAGATAACAAGGAACTCCCTCATTTGTCGCCCCTCCTGTGCGCCACCACCCGAGCCGGACAAGGGGCCACCAAAAAGCCCCTACCGCCTCTCCCAGAGAGTCATTGACGGTAGAAGCCATCAATCCGCAAAGCGGACAACACACGAGCCTCATCGCGGGGCAGACCACGCTGCCCAATTCCACGATACCACGCCCCACGGATCACGTCAACCCAAAAATGCCCCCGCCTCCCTACCCCGAAAGACCTACCCCATCTAGGTCTTTCGACCGATCTTTCGCCCGGATCCCCCTCCCAGCCCCAAAATCTGGCAGTAAATGACCCTCGAAATGGATATTAAAAGTAGAGGGGTAAAAATAACGATCCGTTTTTCGCAACGAAAGGAGCAACACAATGAACAACCTAACCGACAAGCTCTCCGCTCGCCGCCGAGAGGTAGCCCGCCTCTTGCTCGCTCGCCACACCCAACAGGACATCGCCGCCCAACTCGGCATCAGCCAGTCCACCGTCAGCAGCGACATCAGCACCATCCGAGCTTCCTGGGTCGCCGAGGCCCACACCGACATCGAAGAACTCGTCGCCGAAGAGTGCCGCGTCCTCGACGCCGACGAGGCTGCCCTTCGCGTCCGCTTCCACGAGGCCCTCGCCAAAGACCCCCGCCTCGCCGTCCGCATCTACGAGTGCCTCGTCCGCATCAACGACCGCCGCCTCCGCTGGCACGCCTTCGTCCCGCCGGTCAAGGCCGACCCGTTCGCCGCCTTCAACGCCGCCCTCGACGAGCTTGGCCTCGGCCCCGAACCCACCGCTGCCGACTAACCACTAACCACCAACCACTAACCACTAACCACTAATAACACTTCGCCCGTTCGTGCCTGGAAAGCCGTTTTCCGAGAATCGTTGCGACGCCCAGGCACGAATTATCGCTTTTACCAGCCCCTGAGCGGCCTGTTTCGCCGTTGAGTTCGCGCCGCGACCGGCTGCTAGGCACACAAACTAGACGTCCCGCCCAACCTATGCTATAGTCTTATCGAAAGCTGATAGCTGACGGTTGATAGCTGACAAAGGAAAGAAGATGACCCGCGACGACCAAACCGACGCACCCGACGAACGCCGCACCCTGCCTTCGGTAGACAATCTGCTCAACGCCCCCGCCCTCGACAACGAGCGCGCGACCCTGCCCCACCACCTCGTGGCCGACGCAGCTCGGGAGACACTGGCGGCAGCGAGAGCCGCGATTGCTGTAGGCGAACCCGCGCCCGATACCTCCGCGCTTGTCGAGGCATTGGCTGCGCTATTGGCCGAGGCCACGGCACCCAGCCTCGTTCCGGTGATCAACGCAGGAGGCGTCATCATCCAGACCAACCTCGGTCGAGCGCCCTTGAGCCGCGCCGCCCGCGAGGCTATGGCCGCCGCCTCCGCCTACTCCAACCTCGAGTATGACCTCGACGCCGGCGTGCGCGGCTCCCGCTACACCCACGCATCCCGCCTGCTCACCCGCCTCACCGGGGCCGAGGACGCCCTCGTCGTCAACAACGCCGCAGCCGCGCTCTTCTTCGTGCTCACCGCGTTCGCCTCTGGGCGCGAAGTGGTGCTGTCGCGGGGGCAGGCGGTCGAGATCGGCGGCGGCTTCCGCATCCCCGACATACTCCGCCAGAGCGGCGCTGCCCTGGTCGAGGTCGGCACCACGAACCGCACCTACTTGCGCGACTACGAGGCCGCCCTCACCGAGCGAACCGCCGGCCTGCTGCGTGTCCACACCAGCAACTTCCGCGTCCTCGGCTTCACCCACACCGTAGGCTCTGCGGAACTCGCGCCGCTCGCCCACGAGCGCGGCCTCTGGCTTGCCGACGACGTGGGCAGCGGAGCGCTGCTGCCGACCGCCCAGTTCGGCCTCGCACCTGAGCCGACGGTCCAGGAGAGCGTCGAGGCCGGTGCCGACCTCGTGCTCTTCAGCGGCGACAAGCTCCTCGGCGGGCCGCAGGCCGGGATCATCCTCGGTCGCTCCGAGATGATTGCAAGCCTCCGCAGGCATCCGCTCGCCCGCGCCCTGCGCGTAGACAAGCTGACCTACGCCGCCCTAGAGGCCACGCTCCTCCACTACCTGCGCGGCGAGGCGACCCGCGAGGTACCGGTCTGGGCTATGATCAGCGCCGACCCTCCGGGCCTCGAGGCCCGCGCCCGCGCCTGGGCCGCCGCGCTCTCCGAGGCTGGCCTGCCGGCAGGCGTCGAGCCTGGCCTCAGCGCCGTCGGCGGAGGCTGCCTCCCCGGCGAAACCCTGCCGACCACCCTGCTCACCCTCAGCGGAGACACCGACGCCCTCGCCCGTCGCCTCCGCACAGGCAGGCCCGCCGTCGTAACCCGCCTAGAACGGGGCCTCCTCCTGTGTGACCCCCGCACGGTGCCGCCCGACCAGGATCAGGCCCTCCTAGCCGCGCTCAGCGCGTCCTGGGCCACCAAGTAGGCAGTAGGTGGTGGTCAGGTTACTGCTTACCGAGCGAAATCCGGGTGGAAGCCGGGCCAGGCTACGTCTACGTTGACCCGCATCACGCCCTCTCTCAGGGAGCCGAGTTGGGCGAAGCTCTCCTGCCCCAGGTCGATCACCTTACCCTCCGAGCGCACCTGCCGGATGTCCTTCCAGTCGATCACGTCAATGAACTGCACCCAGATGCTCTTGTCGCCGCGGGTCACGCGGCCCCAGCGCCCCAGCAGGTTCAGGTCGGCGGGCATCGCCGCGTAGAGGCCGTAGCCGTGGTAGCCCCACGGCAGGTTGCCCCACGACTCGTTCAGGCTGATGATCCGGTCCCAGTTGCCGGGAAAGTTCGTCGCCCCGCCGGTGAAGTGCAGTTCGAACTCGGGGCGCGCGGACGGCGGCACCGGAGCAGGCGTGCGCTTGGCGAGCAGCTCCTTGCCGATGTACCCCAGCCAGATGCCGCCGTCGCCCGTCAGCTCGAAGCGCGCACGCTCGAAATACTGCACGGTGTGCGCGCCCTCCACAAACTCCTCGGAGATCGGGTATCCGAACGAGGCCAGGCCGCCGTTGGCTCGCCAATAGCTGTGAAAGCTGCCGCGCAGGCTGTGCCTCGTCTCGGCGAAGTACCCCACGGAGGAGGTCATGCGGGTCGGAGCGCCGGGTGCGAAGTTGCGGCCCGCAGTCAGCAGCCGCCCGGTCAGCCCCGCGCTCACGCGGAGGTCGGGCGGGGCGGAGGGGTTGTATTCGAGGAGGCCCCGCTCGAGGTACTGCACCGTCAGCCCGCCTTCCTGCCGCTCCTCGGTCAGTGGGTAGCCCCAACGGGCGGCCTGGCCGTGGTCCAGCCAATAGCTCAGGAACCCATTGTTGAGCGAGTGCCCGGTCTGGCTGAAATAGATCGACCCGCTCGGATTGAACGGCATCGCGTTAGTCGGAACTGCGATTGCATAGCACGAAACCAAGAGGGCGATCAGGCTGGCGGCGCGGATAAACAGGCTTGCCCTGCGTCGGAACGCGCGGCGCGAAGTGCTATAGCTCGGCATGACGCGAGTTTACCCCATGAACCCACCGGCACGCAAGCGGCATGGGATAACAATTACGTCACAACTTAGCTTTCAGCCGTCAGCCGTCAGCTTTCAGCCGTCAGCCCAATTCCGACCACTCTAACCGGTGATCCCTGACTCGTCCACCGCTCGCGCTGACCACTGACCACCGACCACTCGCTCACCAATCGCTCGGCGGGAACGCAGCCTTTGCCGCTTCCGGCAGGCGGAGGTCGTTGCGTGTGTAGACCCAGTAGCAGCGGTCTTCCCAGTATTTCACCTTGTCGTAAAGCGTGTAGTTGTTCAGGAAGCGCGGGTCGCGCATCAACGACGCGAACTGGGCGTAGAACTTGGGGCTGCTGTATGAGCCGGACGTGAAGACCAGGAACTCCGCGCGCGAGTTCAGTGTGAGATCAACAAAGGCGTTCGGCCCTTGCCGGAAAATCAGGTCGCCGCTGGTGAGCGCGCCGGGGTTGTTGTCCACGACCCGCAGCCCCGAATAATACGACACCACGCCGATGTCCTGCAAGGCCACGGTCGCCCCCGGCGACGCATACGAGTGAAGCCATTGGCCGAGCGGCACCAGCGAGCGCAGCTTCGCATCCTCGGCGTGCGCGGCATCGTATTCGGTGCGGGGTGCCATGACCAACAGGAAGACGACAACCACCCCCGCCGTGCCGGCGGCGGCAACCCAGCCTCTCCGCCCCTCGCCGGCGGCGCGGCGCACCGCTCCCATCAAGCCGATCAGCGGCAGCTGGGCATACAGGTAAAGCAGTGGCAGCACAGGCACCATGTAGCGGATGCCCGGATTATATGACTCCGAGATGAAGTAGAGCAGCGAGAGCGCCGCCGCCGAGCCGAGTATCAGCGCATCGCGCAGCCCCGGCCTCCGCATAACGAAGCCGACCGCCGCCGCCGCGATGGCGGGTACGAGCAGATCGCCATAGGCCGAGTAGTGCGAGCCGCGCGTGAAATAGCTGCCGAATGTCTGCGCGATGCTCGTCGGGTCGCTCAACGTGCCTCCGAGCCGCGAGAAGAACGGCGTGGGCACAAGCTGCCCGAAGTACTGCCCCCGCCACCATGTGTATACCAAGTATGCCGCCGCCAATACCGCGAAGCTGCCGAGCGCGGCCTGCGCCGCCGGATCGCCCAGCGCCCGACCGAGCGGCCTGCGCTCAACACCCTCTGTTGAAGCCGGTTTGGAACCGGCCCCCCTCAGCACCCAGACCAGCACAACCAGGCCGCTTATCCCTATCGGGATGGCCCCGTCGTGCCGGGTCAGCGCCAGCCAGAACAGCGAGATCGCCGCGAGGGGGAACGCCCAGAGCCGCCGCGAGAGGCCGAGCCACACCAGCCAGAGGCTCAACAGAAGAAGCGTCGCGTACCACATCGTCTCCAGGCCGCCCCGCGACCAGAGCGCGTAGGGCGCAGTGAGTGCGAGCAACGCCGGGGCCGTCAGCGCGGCCAGCCTCCGCCGCACGATGCTGTAGGAGAGAGAGTAGACAAGCAGCAGGTTGAGTACACTCAACAGCCGCCCGAGGTTGGCTGCCCATACCGGCAGGTCGAGGCCCAATTTCGACATCCCTGCGAGCAGCAGGATCCAGGATAGGTTGCTGTAGCCCTCGACCGGGCCAGCCGCCGCGTTAAACACCAGCCCGTGCCCCGCCGCCAGGTTTTCGGCGTAGCGGTAAGTGATATATGCGTCGTCCGGCATGAAGATCCCAACCACGCTCTCCAGCCAGAGCAACACCGCCGCGCACCCCACCAGCCCAAGCGCCACATCTATCCAACTGGTCCGGGGCAGCGTGACACCCTGCCGCACAACATTCTCATCGGGCACCAGCTCAGAGGCTGGCGCGGGCGGCGGCGGCGGTGCCTTAAGGGCGGGCGCGGGCACCACGGTGCTGTCCCGGTTAAGCATTCTCAGCCCTGCCCGGCTTTCTCCAGCCAATCGCGTATCAACGCCTCATGCTCCTGGTAGTGCTCATAGCTGTTGCCCACAACGCAGTCAACGATAGACTCGCCGAGCGCCAACGAAAATCGGCTCTGCTCCTCGAAGTCCGCGTCGTCAAGCGAACCGAGCATGTCGAGCATGTCGGTGTAGGAACGGCGGTAATCGGCCAGCACATCGGTCAACGGCGCGTTGCGGTAGTGCTCGAAGACGCGCTGATTCTCTATCTCGAACCACTCCACGTCCGAATCGGGCGGGAGATCGCCTTCGAGCGGCCAGGCCGAATCCGGCAGGTGCTCGCCCCGTTTCGCCGCCTCCAGCTCCCGCACCGGATGCTTCTCCCAATAGGTGATGTGTGCCAACGTGTCCTTCACCGACCACGGTCCGCCGGCCAGACCCGGTTTCGTCATCTCCTCCGGCGTCAGCCGCCCCAGTGTCTCATCAAGCCGCTCATGCTCCCGCCTGATCAGATCAAGCATCTGCTGCTTCGTCATCGTCTCATCCACCTGTACCCCTCCCTCACCAACAGCCGGCCGCTAACCAACCCACCGAGCGCATTATACCACACCGCTCACCGCAGCCGCCGGGCCGCACGCCGCCCGAAGTACGGGTAGGCGAAGGGCTTTCCGAGCAAAACCAGTACAGCCGCTAGCACCCCGAAAAGTATGCTGCCCACGAACCAGCAGGCCCAGACGATCAGCAGCCCCCACGCCAGCGTGCCCGCGAAACCCCACTGCGGGTAGAGCAACGAGACGCCGAACATCACCCCGATCAAGATCAGCGTGAGAATGTTGACCAGCAGCACGAAGATCTGGTAGCACCCCGCCTGCTTGGCGTGATACTCGACATACGGCGCGTGCCTCCCGTAGAGCCAGACGCCGCCTGCGATGCCCAGCGACATCAGGAACCCGATGCCGAGAAAGCCGAAGATGATCGCGCCGTGGGCCAGCCCCGCAAGCGCCTGGTCCGCCGCGCGAGACCCCACATCGCTAACGCGCCGTGTAGGCGGCGGCTCCAGCACATACGGGTCGTTATCGTAGGGTTTCATCTTCCCGCACCTCGTCTCTCTAGTCCAACGCCGCAGGCGAGCGCCCGGTGCGGCGGGCTTCCAACAGGTGGTCGTAGAACAGATACTGCTGCGCCCACGCCGCGTAAGGGCCGAAGTGCTGCCGCCAGAAGCCCGCGATCCGGCCATAAGCCGCGTCCGTCAGCGACTTGCCGCGCATCTCGGGCATGTAGCGATCTCGCGTGAGCTGGAAGACATGGGTATCCACCGGCACCGCCGCGTCTTTCTGTAGGGCAAAGGCGCAGACGCAATCCGCTATCTTCGCGCCCACGCCGCGCAGCCGGGTGAGTTCGGCGTGGGCCGTCGCGTATTTGCTCTCGCGCAACTCGTCGAACCAGCCTTGTGGCTTGGCCGCCACCTGCGCTGCCACCTCGATCAGCCCCGCCGCCCGCCACTCCAGCCCCGTCCGCTCCGCCACCGAGGCCGCATCCAGCCCCGCCAATACGGCAGCCGAGGGGAAGCGATAGTAAGCGGGCGAGTCGCCGGGAATCGGCTCGCCCCAGCCCCGGCTCAGTTCACCGATCGCTCGCTGGATACGCGGTATGGCGTTCGCCTTCGAGCAGGTGAACGACAGCAGGCACTCCTCGGCATCCTGGTCGAGCAACCTCAATCCCGCGAATGTCTCCGTGAGGCCCGCCAGATATGCGTCGCGCGCCGCCCAGTCGGCGTAGATCGCCGCCAAATCCACGTCGAGCCGCAGATAGGCGCGCAACCACGCCTCATCCGCTTCTGCCTCACCCGCCGGCTGTAGCCGGTACGTGATCCGGTCAGCGCCTTCCTCCGCACCCGGAACACGGCCCAGCCAAACCACCCGCCCGCGCGCGATCCCCTGCCAGTACTCCTCTCCGGCGGGCACCGCCTTATGAGCCGGGTCGCGCCGCCAGCGAAAGCACTGCCCGTTCGCCAGCGTGCGCTCGAGATGCAGCGTGCCCGCCGGGAGGAAGAAGCCCGCCGTGGCGTCTGGGGCGGTATTGCCGGGGTTCGTGCCCATCATTGCTCTCCTTCGACAACACTCTCGGAGCAGAGCCGTATCTACACCTTCTCACTGCCCGCCCCAGTATAGCAGAAGCCGCGCACCCGCGACAACCGCCGGTTATGTAAAGTTTTGTGAAAGGGGCGCAAATTTGGTATAATATACAGTACGGGGAGATCCCCGATCCGAAGCCCACGGAAAAGGTCAAGGCAATCATGCGTAGTCAACATGCAGCTAGCGAGAACGCGGCACATGGAGCCGAGGAGCGCCGGCGGCAGATGGTGGTACAGCAGCTCGCGGAGCGCGGCATACACGACACACGGGTGCTCGAGGCGATGAGCCGCCTACCCCGCGACAGGTTCCTGGCACCCGACTTGCAGCATCTGGCGTACAGCGACGCCGCGCTGCCAATCGCCGAGCAGCAGACGATCTCTCAGCCCTACATGGTTGCCGTGATGACCGAGGCGTTGCGCCTCACAGGGGCCGAGCGCGTGCTCGAGATCGGCACCGGCTCCGGCTACCAGGCCGCAGTGCTCGGCATGTTGGCGCGCGAGGTGATTTCAGTCGAGCGCCGCCCGTTCTTAGCGGAGCGCGCTGGCGTTGTATTGACTGAGTTCGGCTTCCGCAACATCACTGTCGTCATCGGGGACGGTTCGCAGGGCTGGCCGCCCCGCGCGCCGTATGACGCGATCATTGTGACGGCGGGTGCGCCCGAAGTACCGACTAGCCTGATCAGCCAACTCGCACCCGGTGGGCGGCTGGTGATACCCGTCGGCGCAGAGCGGCAGCAGATGTTGATGCGGCTCACTAAGCAAGGAAACCGAGAGGATCAGCTCCGCCGTGAAGAGCTGATGCCCTGCCTTTTCGTGCCGCTCATCGGGGCGATGGGCTGGAAGACACCAGATTAGAGATTGATGAGGATAAGAAAATGCGCTACTACCGTGTGCGTTCCGTGCTCGCATCGCCTGAGCCGGACGAGATGATCGCCGCCGACCGCAACCCTATCGAAGAAGCCGACATCTGGAACGGCGGGCGCGGCCGGCACTTTGTGCTGGTCGCCCGCAAGTCATGGCATCCGCCAACCGACATCTACGAGACCGCGACCGATGTGGTGATCAAGATGGAAGTCGCCGGCATGAACGAGGGCAGCCTCCAAATCGCCATCGAGGACGACATCCTCACCATACGGGGTCGCCGCGCCGACGAGACACGCAGCAACAAGATCGGCTACCACCACATGGGGATCAGCTACGGGGAGTTCGCTTCCGACATCCAGGTGCCGGGGCCGATAGACCAGGAGCGGGTGCGCGCCGAGTACACCGCCGGCTTCCTCACCATCTGGCTCCCGAAGATGCCGCCACGCAGCACCGGCACGATCCGTATATCTATCACAGACAACCCTATCTGAGCGCAGCCGCCCACGCGCGCGCTCTTCACATTGTGAGACAGCATCAATGACAGAAGAACTCAAAACAGAGCAACCGGCATCGGACACACCCGAATCTCAGCCGGAAGACGCCGCCGAGACCGAGGCCGCCGAGGCGACCTCGCTCGCCGGCAAAATAGACGACCTGGAAATACCGAGCGAGCTGCCGATCATGCCGCTCAAGGACACCGTGATCTGGCCCTTCGTCGGCGCGCCCCTCGCTGTCGGCCAAGAGCGCACCCTCAAGCTGATCGACGATGCCGTCGTCGGCAACCGGCTGGTCGGCTTCGTCGCCTCGAAGGACGCGACCGTAGACAACCCCGGCCCAGAAGATGCCTACCGGGTCGGCGTCGTCGGCGCTATCATGCGGATGATGCGGATGCCCAACGGCACCATGCAGCTTGCCGTGCAGGGCCTCGAACGCATCAGGATCGAGGAATACACCCAGACCGCGCCGTACCTCAAGGCCCGCATCCGGCTCGCACCCGACATCATCGAGACCGGCATGGAGATGGACGCCCTCTCCCGCAACCTCAAGGGCCTCTTCGGGCGGCTCGTGAACCTCCTGCCCCACCTGCCTGAAGAACTCGCCACCGTCGTCCTGAACATTGATAACCCCCGCCAGCTCGTCTACCTGATCGCCTCGGCGCTCCGCATGGACCTCGAACTCCGCCAGGCGATCATCGAGACCGACTCGGTGCGCTCCAAGATGGAGAAGCTGACCAACTTCCTGAGCCACGAGCTTGAAGTCCTCGAACTCGGCAAGAAGCTACAGACCCAGGTGCAGGACGAGGTCGAAAAGACCCAGCGCGAGTACATCCTCCGCGAGCAGATGAAAGCGATCCAGAAAGAACTCGGTGAGTCGAACGAGCAGGAGGCCGAAGTAGCCGAACTGCGCGCCAAGATCGACGCCGCGAACATGCCGGAGGAGCCTGAGAAAGAGGCCCGCCGGGAACTCGACCGCCTCGAACGCCTACCTGCCGCCGCCGCAGAATACGGCGTGATCAAGACCTACCTCGACTGGCTGGTGTCTATGCCGTGGAATGTCTACACCGAAAAAGAGATCGACATCCAGAAGACCCACGAGATCCTGGAGGAGGACCACTACGACCTCGAAAAGGTCAAGGAGCGGATACTCGAATACCTGGCCGTGCGTAAGCTGAAAGAGCAGCGGCAGGGCAAAGACCAGGGCGTGGCCGGGCGCGAACCGATCCTCTGCTTCGTCGGGCCGCCAGGCGTCGGCAAGACAAGCCTCGCGCAGTCCATTGCGCGCGCCCTCGGCAGACCGTTCACGCGGATGTCGCTCGGCGGCGTGCATGACGAGGCCGAGATCCGCGGCCACCGCCGCACCTACATAGGTGCCATGCCCGGGCGCATCATCCAGGCTATCCGCCGCGCCGAGGCCGCAGACCCAGTGTTCGTGCTCGACGAAGTGGACAAGCTCGGTGCCGACTTCCGGGGAGACCCATCGTCGGCTCTGCTAGAGGTCCTGGACCCCGAGCAGAACAAGGACTTCCGCGACCACTACCTCGACGTGCCCTTCGACCTGTCGCATGTGATGTTCATCGCCACAGCCAACCAGCTCGACCCCGTGCCCCCGGCCCTCCGCGACCGCATGGAGGTGCTCGAGCTGTCGGGCTACATCGAAGACGAGAAGCTGCATATCGCCCGCCGCTTCCTGATCCCCAAGCAGCTAAAGGCCCACGCCCTCACAGATGCCGACCTCACCTGGACCGACGACGCGATCCGCAGGATCATCTCCGACTACACACGCGAGGCCGGGGTACGCAACCTTGAGCGGGAGATCGCGGCCGTCAGCCGAAAAGTCGCCCGCGAGGTGGCTATGCGGACGAACGGCGGCACCGAAGAAGCTCCCCCTGTCGAGATCACGCCTGAGAAGGTCCGCGAGATCCTCGGACGCCAACGCTTCCATGCCGAGGTCGCCGAACGTGTCGAGCAGCCCGGTGTGGCGACGGGTTTGGTCTGGACTCCCGTCGGCGGCGACATCATCTTCATCGAGGCGACGCGGATGCCTGGATCGAAGACGCTGATGATCACAGGCCAGCTCGGCGATGTGATGCGCGAGTCCGCGCAGGCTGCGATGAGCTGGGTGCGCTCACGTGCGGCGGCGCTGAGAATTCCAGAGGATTTCTTTAGCCAGTCCGACATCCACGTCCACGTCCCGGCGGGCGCGATCCCGAAGGATGGGCCGTCGGCCGGCATCACGTTGACGACCGCGCTAGCCTCGCTGCTCACCGGGCGGAGCGTAAAAGACGACGTTGCCATGACCGGCGAGATCACGTTGCGCGGTCGAGTCCTGCCTGTCGGCGGGGTCAAGGAGAAGATAATCGGCGCGCACCGTGCAGGCATCAAGACGGTCATACTTTCCCGACGCAACGAGGCTGATCTGGACGACCTGCCCAAAGAACTCCTCGAGGAGATGACCTTCGAGCTGGTGGACACGATGGACGAGGTGCTGGCCCATGCGCTGGTTGCGCCGAGCGCCGAGAGCGTGGCCGCCCAGGAGGAGATGAAGCAGGACATCCGCCGCGAAAAGGCGACCACCGACACCGACGCCGACGGCCGCCCGATGCGTATCGAGATCATCTCCGACGGCAGCAGCGATGACGTGGCCGAGATCAATACGCCAGGGGAGCCTGCCTGGAAAGGCTAGCGCGGTAAGCTGTCAGCCGTCCAGCCGTCAGCCGCGGCCTCCGCCCGTGGACTGTTGACGCCGCCGCGCACCTTGTGGTATGCTGCAAACCGCTACCGCAAGCTGAAAGCTGAAAGCTGAAAGCTAACTCCCAGGAGGTCCATTTGGCCGAATCTCCACCGGCTGCGCCGCGCCTGTCCGTCGTCGTACCCATGTACAACGAAGCCTCACGTATGCGTAAGAGCCTACCGATGCTGCTGGCTTACCTGGCGGGTCAGTCCTATTCCTACGAAGTCATCGCGGTGGACGACGGCAGCGCCGACGGCACCGCAGCCCTTGCCGAAGAACTCCTCGCCGGAGTACACGAACACCGGGTGATCACGACCACGCCGAACCGGGGCAAGGGTCACGCACTGCGCGTGGGTATGCCAGCCAGCCGGGGCGAGTTTGTGCTGTTCACCGACGCCGACCTCTCGACCCCGCCCGACGAACTGGAGAAGTTCTGGCCCTGGTGCGAACAGGGCTACGACGTGGTGATCGGATCGCGCAAGATGGCCGGAGCTGTGCTGCTCCGCCGCCAGCCCTGGTGGCGCGAACGCCTCGGCAAGGTCTTCACCTGGTTGAGCGACCGCCTGGCTACCCGCGACATAAGCGACGTTACCTGCGGCTTCAAGGTCTTTAGCCGCCAAGCCGCCCACGACCTCTTTAGGCGCGGGAGGCTCGACGATTTCAGCTTCGACGCCGAGATCCTGTTCCTGGCGCAGCGCCGTGGCTACCGCATCAAAGAGGTGCCGGTCACCTGGCACGACGAGAGCGGCACCACCGTCCGCATCGCCCGCGACGCCGTGCGCGCCATACGCGGCCTCTTACGCATCCGCGCCAACGCCGCCGCCGGTCGCTATGGGGCCAAAGTGAAGAGAGCCAGCCTTGACTAGCGCCGAACAGGTACTCGTTCTCGGCGGCGCAGGCTTCATCGGCTCCCATCTAGTGGACGCACTGGTGGAGCGGGGCCACAGAGTGCGCGTGCTCGATGCGTTGGTGCCCCAGGTGCATGGCTCGCAGCCCTTCGGCGCGGACGGTCGGCCACGGTATCTCCACCCGGCAGCCGAGTTCGTGCGGGCCGATATAACCGACGCTGAGGCCGTGCGCCGTGCGCTCAACGGCGTGGCTGTCGTCTTTCACGAGGCTGCGGAGGTCGGCGTCGGCCAATCCATGTACGAGATCGTGCGATACACGCGCGCGAACACCCTCGGCACCGCTGTGCTGCTCGAACTACTCGCGGCGGACCGCGGGCGCGTCCGTAAGCTCGTCGTCGCCTCCTCGATGTCGCTCTACGGGGAGGGAGCCTATTCCTGCCCCGACCACGGCATCGTCTACCCCCGCCTCCGCCCCGACGCCCAGCTCGCTGCACGCGATTGGGAGATGCGCTGCCCCCACTGCGGTCAGCTAGTCGCTCCCGCGCCGACAGGCGAGGAGAAGCCGCTCTTTCCCACCTCGATCTATGCGATCAACAAGCGCGACCAGGAGGAGATGAGCCTCGTGACCGGGCGCGCCTACGGCATCCCTACCGTCGCGCTCCGCTACTTCAACGTCTACGGCGCGCGCCAGGCGCTCTCCAACCCATACACCGGCGCAGCGGCGATTTTCAGCGCGCGGTTGCTCAACGACAGGCCCCCTGTGATCTTCGAGGACGGCGGCCAGCTACGCGACTTCACGCACGTCAGCGACATCGTGCGGGCCAACCTCCTGGCTATTGAGACCGACGCAGCCGACTATGAGGCCGTGAACGTCGGCACCGGCACGGCAACCTCAATCACGTCCCTCGCCGAGGCGCTGGCGCGGGGGCTGGGCAAGGAGATCGCGCCGGATGTCGTGGGCCGGTTCCGCGCCGGCGACATCCGCCACTGCTACGCGGACACGTCGAAGGCCAAACGGCTGCTCGGCTACTGCGCGCATGTCGCCTTCGAGTCCGGCATGGCCGAGCTCCTCGACTGGGTACGCCACGAGCAGGCGGTGGATAACATTGAGCAGGCCCGCGCCGAACTCTCAGAGCGCGGCCTTACCCTCTGAGAGCAACCGAGCCGCCCAAGCCGCGTCCTCGGCTGTCAGCGCCTGCATCTCGGCCACGCGCTCGAGCAACAAGGGACGCATCTCCGCCCTGGTATTCCAACAATCGTCGAGCGCGGCCCGCAGCTCCGGCCATTTGACGCCGACCGGGTCGAATACCCGGTCCTCCTGCCCGACGCCGGCCATGAAGCCCCGCACTTTCCGCGCATAGCTGAACCCGACCCCCGGCACCCCGCCCGCCGCCGCGAAGATCAACGCGTGCAGCCTCACCGCGACGACCATCTCCATCTCTCCCAGCAGTTCCCGCACCGCGCGCGGTATCGGCGGGCCGCCGTAGATCACCGCCCGATCCGCGTGCCGCATCTGGCCCCGCACCGTCGCCGCGATCTCGTCATCCCTCCCCGGCCAGAACGCCACGAAAACCACCCGCACGCCGTAAGCCTCGATCAGGTAATCCGCCGCCCGCGCCATCAGGCGGTAGAACTCTGCGGCCCTCCGCGCATGGGCCGCCCTGCCCCCTCCGCCGAGCCGCCGCTGGACCGACACCGGCAGCAAGTACTCCGCCCCCCGGCCGCTCGCGTTGTTCGGGAGGTCGCGCACGCAAAAGGCGACCCGCCCCCGTACCGCCGCCCCGGCGGCCCCCGTCCCACGCAGGGATATGGCCGGGTCCGCGCTCAGGCGGAGCACGGAGCGCGGCACCCCTGCGTGGGCAAGCAGCCGCAGCGAGATCTCGTCGCGCACGCTGACGCCGCCGGGAGCCACCAGGCGGACGAGCAGCCGCGCCTGTGCCCTGCCGAAGGCGGTCACCAGCGGCTCGACCCCGACGCCCCACCACTGCAGCCTGCATCCGGCGAGACGGGCGAGCAGGCCGAAAGCCGTGAAGATCGGCAGGTTGTAGATGCTCGTCTTGTCCTGTATGAGACCGCCGCCTCCGAAGATCAGCAGGCGGCTGCGATAGAGAGCGCGGAGCGCGGCGCGTGCGAGTGGGTTGCGTGGCAGAGCGCACAGGCCGCCGGGGTATGCCCCACACTCGGCGAGAGTGCGCGCAGGGTTCGTCGAGAAGACCGTTACGCTGGGAGGTGCGGGCAACGCTGCCAGCATGGAGAGTATCGCATCGAGTTCGGCTTCATCGCCGATGTTCGGGCTACCGTACCAGCCGAGAATGCAGACCGCGCTCAACGCCGGGCGCGCCGCCGTCGGCGCGGCAAGTCGCCGCGTTCGAGCGCAGCGCGAACCACATCGCGGAATATCGCGTTGTACCGCCGAGCGATGATGTCCCAGCTATAGTGGGCGCGCACGAACTCCCGCGCGCGCCTGCCCTGGGCGGCCCGGTACTCGTCGTCTCGAAGCAGGGCGATGATCGCTTCCGCGAAGCCGGCCGCGTCGCCGGGGTCCACCAGGACGCCGTTCTGCTCGGGGACCACGGCTTCGGGTATTCCGTCGAGCCGTGAGGCTATCACGAACCGCTCCGCCGCCCCGGCTTCAAGGGCGACGAGGCCGAAACCTTCGATGTCGTTCGGCACCGGCACGTTCGGCATCACGAAGAGCGCGGCGTGGTGGTACGCCGCCTTCAACGTCGCGTCGTCCACCTGGCCGAGCAGCGCAACATGCCCCTCGAGGTGCAGGCTGGCGATCCGCGTCTCGATCAGGTCGCGCGACGGCCCCTCGCCGACGATCAGATAGCACGTCTCTGGGCAGCGGGCCAGCACGCGAGGCAGCACCGCATCCAGGAAGTGGACAACTCCCTTGCGCTCGATCAGCCTGCCCACCGTGAGCAGCGCCTTGTGCCCCGCGAGCTGCCTGCCGAGCAGCGAGTGGAGATGTGTGAGCGATTGGGGCGAGCAACGGTAGTTGAACTCGTCCATGTTCACCCCGTTTGGCACTACCTCGCAGAGGGCGTGCGGGATGCCCCGGCGCACGCACTGGTCGCGGGTGTAGCCGCTCACGCAGATCAGCTTGTCCATCTTCCGTAAGCAGCGCGGGATCAGCCACTGGTACGGTCTGTTGGCGAACGTGATATCAAGCCCATGCACGGTGACGACTACCGGCACCCGGAAGAGCGTCTTGAGGAAGACTCCGAGCGGTGCCAGCAGCGCGTCGCTCAGGTGGATCACCTGGATGCGCGGGTTGCAGAGGATCGTCAGCACGGCGCGGATCAGCGCGTAGACCAGGAAGAAGGGCAGCAGCACCGTCGAGTGCCCCCACGAGATCGTCGTGGTAGGCGCTAGCTTGCCGACCTCCACGGTGAGGCTCTGGCTGAGTTTCTGCATTCCCCCGATAGACGGCGGATGTTTGCGAGTTATGAATAGAATCATGCCGGGCCTGAATCCCGCTCTCCTTGCCGGCCGGCCCGGAGGGCGGCGCGGGCAATAGCTTCGCAGTAAAACTCTTCCTGGCGGCGCGCCAGAGCGTCCCAGGTGAATCGGGCCGCCCACTCGCGGCCGGCTGCACCCAGCCTCCCCCGTAGGGCGGCGTCGCCCGCCAGCGCCGCCATGCCGTCTGCCAGCGCGCCGATGTCGCCAGGCGGCACCAGCAGGCCGTGAGCCGTGGCCGGTGCTGCGTCGCGGACGCCGACTACATCGGTGCCGAGCAGCGGGCGACCGCAGGCCGCAGCCTCAATCGCCGCGATAGGCCATGCCTCGTAGCGCGAGGGCATCGCCATGAACAGGCAAGTCCGCACCGCCCGCACCGCCTGCTTGCCTTCCAATCGGCCTCGCAGTACGACGAGTGGTGCCCCACCGCGGGCGGACTCCTCCTCTGCGACCGGCAGACCGCACTCGGCAGCCGTGGACCGTATCTGCTCGATTGCCTCCGGTCGGCCCCCGCCGGCGAGCTCGAGCCGCACCCCCGGCATCCGAGGCGCGGCCTGCGCGTAGGCTCTCAGCAGCATGTCCAACCCCTTCTGGTAGGGGTCGAGCCTGCCCAGAAACAATATCACCGGCCTTTCGGCGACCGGCGGCAGGTCAGCTACCTCGGCGAAATCCGGGCCGACACTGTTCGGGATCACCTCGATATGGCCCCCGCGCGAGTGCCCGCTGGCAAGCATTTCTGCGGCTATGCCCGGCGAGACAGCAATCACCTCCGAGAGGCGGCGCAGCAACGGGCGCTCCAGCAAGACGGGCAGCAGGCCGCGCATCCCGTGGCCGTATTTCCGGGTCGCGTGCCCCCCGGAGAGGTTCTGCACACTGGCGACGACCGCCGTTCCCCTCCGCGCCCTCCAGGTCGCCCCGACAGGGCTGTAGGGAGAGAAGTCTTCGACAACTATATCATAGCCCGCCCTTTTCAACAAGCCGCCTACGCCCCAGGCATAGCGCAGCCTGCCGGCGAGGTAGCTCTTTGGCTTGCCCCCCACCCGCACGTAGAGCACGCCATGACGCACGTTCGTCCGGGGAGCGCCCGGGTATGCGCCGCAGCCGACGATCACCTGGTGGCCGCGTGCGGCGAGCCGCCGGTTGATCTCGAGTGTCCGCACCGCCCCCCCGCCGCCGAGCCAGGGGTTGCCGATGTCGTCGTAGATCAGGTGAAGGATACGCATCAGGGGCGGGGCGCGACCGGCGGCTTAAGCAGCCAGGCGATGCTGGCCCAGGCGGCCTCAGCGAAGATCGAGCCGAGGCGCGACAGGATGGCCGCCCCGGTTGCGACCACCAGAGGTAGGCCGAGCACCTTAGTCAGACCGGCGATCAGCAGCACTTCGCGCACGCCCCAGCCGTTCGGCACCAGCAGCGTGAGGAAGCCGATCGCCCAGGACGCCGTGTACAGCCCGGTGATCGCCGGCCAGTCGATCCACGGAAGCTGCGGGTAGAGAGCCGCCGTCCAGAAGAATGACACGAGGCCGTATGCCAACCAACTCAGCACGAAGGGCGGCAGCAGCACAAGCAGTTGCCGCCCGCTGATCGTCACGGCCACCGGAGCGCGGCCCAGTAGCCGCAGCCCCCGGTTCATGAGCGCGAAGAGCGGGCGAGGGTAGGCGAGTCCGGCGAGCAGTGCGACGAGCACCCCAGCCGGCACCCACCAGGCCATGTCGGATTGCACCGTGAAGGCGAGCGCCCCCACCAGGATCGCCGACGCGGTGACGAGCGCGGTCTCGATGACCAGACTTACCGAGGTGACCATCTTCGGCACCCCCGCCCGTTCAGCGAGCAGCACACGGCCCACGGCATACCACATCGTGCCCGGCATGTACTTGGCGAGGCCCGAGTAGAAGTAGACCCGCACGGCTGTCGCCCAGGGCAGGGTATAGCCCATGCTGCGGAGGATCATCCGCCAACCGAAGCAGCTGATCGGCGCGCGCGCGAGCAGCACCGCCATGCCGGCAGGCAGATACCACCCCTCAAGTTGCCAGTGATACGCCCTGATCGCAGGCCACTGGTCCCAGAGGGCGCGGGCGACGAAGCCGAGCACCAGGGCGATCACCAGAGCCTGGATGCCGAGCCGCAGCCGCCTGTTGCCCGCCAATCTCCGCAGCCCGCCGCTTCGCGTTGCCCCAGCCATCAAGTCGCTCCTCATCGCTGGGATGCTACCCAATCGGGGGGTGTTTGTCAACCGATAACAGGGGGTTGGAAGTTGGGGGATGTCTCTCAGGCGGGAGCAGACGTGCCATCAGGGGCTTGATCGTCAGGCCCTGCACAAGTAGGGTGAAGAGGATGACGCCGAAGGTCATCACGAGCAGCCGACGGCGGAGGGGCGAGCCGATGCCGCCGAGTGTGTAGGGCAGCGAAAGGGCCATCGCCAGGGAGAGCGAGCCGCGCAGCCCGCCCCAGACCAGGAGTATCTGCCAGCGCCAGGGTACGGGCCGCCGTCCCCTCCAGAGCCGCAGCACCAAGCAGACAGCCTCCACGGCGAGGGCGCGCGCCAACAGCACGGCCAGGATCGCGATCACCACGTACTCGATGCTCTCGAAGGGTCCGGCCTGGTTGACTTGCAAGCCGACCAACAGGAAGATCAGCGAGTTCGCTAGGAAGCCGAAGAACTCCCAGGATAGATTCACCGCGACGAGCGACTGTTGCGAAAAGCTAACCTTCTGTGCGTAGTTGCCGACGACCAGCCCGGCGGCGACAACGGCGATCACACCCGACAGATGCAGCTCCTCGGCCAGGAAGTAGGAGCCGTAGGCAAGGATCACCGTCACCACCGTCTCCACCAGGTAGTCGTCGAAGCGGCGCATGACCTCGGCGGCCAGGAAGCCCCCGGCGAGGCCGACCGCCAGCCCTCCGAGTATCACTAGGCAGAACTGGCCGACGCTCGACACCAGGTCAAACTCACCGCCGACGGCGATGCCGAGGATGAGGCGGAAGAGTACCAGGGATGTGCCGTCGTTGAAGAGGCTTTCGCCCTCCAGGATAATCCGCAACCGCGCCGGCGCGCGCAGCTCCTTGAACGCCGCCACCACCGACACTGGGTCGGTTGCCGCGACGATGGCCCCGAATAGGAGCGCGATGGGCCAGTCGAAGCCCGCCAGCCGCATGATCCCCGCCACGATAGCTGCGGTAAGCAGCACTCCCGGCACCGCGAGCATAACAACCGTGCGGAGATTTTTACGGAGGTGTCCGAAGTGGAGGTTATATGCCGCCTCGAAGACCAGCACAGGCAGGAAGACCGCTAGGATCAGCTCTGGGGTCAGCACTATGGTCGGCGCGCCGGGAACGAAGGCTATGATCAGCCCCGCGATCACGAGTGCGACCGTGTACGGCAGCCGAATCCGCTTGCTGAGTATCGCCACCGCAGCAACGGCGACCAGCATCCAGAAGATCGTGAGCGTGCTTGAGGCGATGGGGGAGTCTGTGGGCATTACGCCTCGAGCGGCTCCAGAGCGAAGTAGACCGGGTTCGTCATCGCGTCCACCCAGAGCGCATCCGGCTCTGCGGTGAGATCGGAGTCGGGCGGGGCGACGAGCGCGGCCCAGATGTAGGCGGGCAGCAGGAAGCTGTCGAGCAGGTCGTGCTCCACCACCTGCCGATCGGTGACGATAATGCTCTCATGCAGCATGCCGGACTCGCCGAGGAGGCGCAGCAAGCGGCCCGCGCCGTCGAGAACCTCAACCCGGACCCGCGCCTGCTCGCCCTCGTGGAGCGCCACGAGGTCGCCTGGGATGGCCGTGCCATGCGGGGTCTGTGCGGTCAGCAGAAGCTGCGGCCCGGAAGGCTCGGCTGAGATAAAGACATGGCCCGTCCGTATGCCTTCGAGGATCGCCGGGATAGACAGCTCCTCCGCGTAGACCCAGGTGGTCGGGTTGCCGATGGCGTAGGGATATGGATGCTCCGGCGTGCCGATGCGGTGGAGGTCGCTGCCGCCGACCGCCGTGGGCCGTCGCCCCTCGGCAAGCAGCCCTTGCCAGATGCCGAGCGTCACGTAGTTCGAGAGGAACCAGGGCGCTTGCCAGACCTCAAAGGCATCGGTGTCGGGGAAGGCCGGGAAGATCCAGTCCGGCCCGTCCTCCTTCGGGTGATTGATGCTGGTGAGAGCGCCCCGCGCCCGTGCCGCCGCGATGATCCGCTCCATGCCCGCTAGGTCGGCGCACCGGAAGTCTATCCAGTCGTCGGCGTCCAAGCCCCAGACGTTCAGGTGGCCCCAGCGGGTTGTCACTTCCTCGCCGGGCAGCCAGAGGAAGTCGGGGTGCTCGCCGAGCGCGAGTTCGGGGTTGACGAGGTTGTGGTCGGTCATCGCGCCGAAGTCGAGGTGCCGGCGGCGGTGTTCCTCGGCCATCTCCGCGACCGAGTTCTCGCCGTCACTATGATAGGTGTGGGCGTGGAGGTCGCCGCGATACCACCTGGCTCCCCGCTTCAGCACGCCCGGTTCGTAGCGGGGATAAGGAACGGGCACCGGCAGGTCGGCCTCGGAAGGCGCGATTGTGAGGGTGATGGTGACGTTGTAGGAGCAGCCACCCGGAGTGATCTCGGCGGAGTCGAGCATGACGTGCCAGGTGCCGGGCGGCAACGGCCCGCGCCGGTAGCCGGGTGTTGCCTGGTCGGGCGCGACGAAAAATCTATCGCGGAATGCCCCGGTCCACCCCCGGAAGCCGTTCCGCTCGAGGAAGCCGAGGCCCCGCGGGTCGAAAAGGCCGATGCTGAGGTCGGCGGGTGCCGCTTGCTGATCGAGCGGCTGCACGCTGTAGGCGACTTCAATGCGTTTAGTGAGCGGCGGCACACTGAACGGCAGGTAACGGTACGGCTCGGCGGCAGAAGCCGCAGCCGTCCATGTACCGTCGAAAGTCAGCTTCCGCGGTTGGCATAGATCATTCTGCTTGCCGTTGCTCGTTGAACCGCCGGCCATCGGGGATAACCTCACTAAAGATTAGGCCCCGCTCTCGCGGGGCCTGTAGTAGCGCATAGGGGATTCGAACCCCTGATCTCATCCTTGAGAGGGATGCGTCCTGGGCCGCTAGACGAATGCGCCGTAATCTAACATGGTGCTATTCTACCACCATGAACGGCGGTTGTCAACCTTGACAACCCGATGGGTGGCGCGCTATAATGTGGCAGTGGGCGCGACTACAGGGCATCCATATGTTTACTAACGCCCGGAAGAAAGGAGACTACCGGAGGACCAATCGCGCTACTCCACGCCATGAAACTGCTGTTCTCTCCAAAAGCTATTCGCACAACAGATTGTGAAAGGAACGGAGATCTTTATGAAGAAGAACCAATGGCGCTATTGGGTAGCTGCGCTCGTCGCGCTGCTCGCCCTAGTCGGCCTCGGCAGCGTTGCAAGCGCAGCCTTCCCCCCGACCCAAACCAGTTCAGCCCCCTCCGCCCAGGCCAAGAAGCCGATTGACGACGGCTTCAACCAACTCCCCGTCGGCCAACGTGGGCTGTCATATTCCACCCTCGTCCACATGGGCAGGGTCCACCCAGCTTCCCAACCGGCTT
>JBPCPV010000023.1:0-21620 GCA_050998805.1 Chloroflexia bacterium
CCCCTCCCCCCCCCCCCCCCCCCCGCCCTCCCCCCCCCCCCCCTCCCCCCCCCGCCCCCGTACCGCCGCCGGGACGGCGGTACGGGGGCTGCCGTCAGCTTTCAGCCGTCAGCCGTCAGTAGGCGAAGAAACAACTCCAAACCCGTCGTCACTCCGCACTCCGCACTCCGCACTCCGCACTTGGGTGGCGGCTCATCTGGCGATGGGGGCACTCTGGCTGCCGTGGGTTGTGGCGATGGGGGTGCGGACGGCGGAGCGGTGGGGAGAGCTGTCTCAGATCCACCATTGGGCGGGGCTGCCGGAACTGTATGGGTCGGCGGTCATACTCGGCATATCGGCGAGCGCGCAGGCCGAGTGGTCCCCACTGAGGTTGGCGGCAGTGGTGCTGGTCGGAGGCGGGCTGCTTGCGTTCGCGCTCGCCCGCAACCGCGCCCCTGAGCGGAGGGCGGTCCGCCTGCTCGCCGCGCTCGTCGCCGCATACATCGGCATCATCGTCGGCGTCTCCGCGCTCACCGGCGCATGGCTCTTCCAGCCCCGCTTCCTCGCCCTGGTCCTGCCGGCGACGCTGGTCGTGCTCGCGTCAGTGGTCAGTGATCAGTGGTCAGTGGTCAGTAACGAGCGATCAGCCGTCAGCCGTCAGCCGTCAGCAGCCGAAGAAACAACTCAAAACTCAAAACTCAAAACTCAAAACTACGTACTACGCACTACGCAATACGCACTACTGGCGGCCTGGCTCGTGGCGCAGGCGGCTGGGGTGGCGGCGTTCTACACGGCACCGGTGCATGGGCGCGACGGGCTGCGGGAGATTGGGGCGTTGTTGACCGCCGAGGTGAGGCCGGGCGATCTTGTGGCGGCGAACCAGGGAGTGTTGCCCTGGCTGGTGGCGCAGTACTATGACGGGCCTATCGTGGGGCTACCGGTGAGCCTCAATGTGCGCGATGGATACCTGCTCTGGCCGCCGCCTGACCAGTTGCATTGGGCGGGGCCGAGTTGGGACGTGCTGACCCGCGAAGCGGCCTCGGCGCGGCGGATCTGGCTGATCTACCTCCCCGCCACCGACCCCGACGGCGAGCTGCTGCGCCGCATCCAGGCGCGATACCCGCAGATCGAGGTGCGCGAGTATCCACTGGCGACCGTCTACCTGTTGGTGGTGCCCCCGCATTAGACCTCCGCGAAACAACCGCTGCGTCAGGGCGATTTGTCGGTGCTTTTGTCGGTAGGTTATGGTATAATGACCTGGAGATTATGGGGCGCATACTTAAAATGGAGGAACTGAGAAAATGAACCATCTGATTCGTCTCGCGAGTGCGTTCGTTCTCCTCGCCCTGGCGCTGGGTGGGCTGCCGAGCATGGCGGCAGGTACCGGCACCCCGCCCAGCCAGCCCGCCGTGGCCCGTTCCTGTGCCGACGTGCCGCTCGGGTTTGCTCGCTGTTTTGCCCAGGTGCGGACCGATATAGTCCAGCCGGGCCAGGGCACATTGCCAGGCACTCCAGCCGGCTACGGTCCGGCGGACCTCCTCTCGGCCTACAAGCTCAGTAGCTCCGGCGGCAGCGGGCAAACAGTGGCTATCGTGGATGCGTATAACGATCCGAAGGCAGAGTCCGATCTGGGTGTGTACCGCGCCCAGTACGGGCTGCCCGCCTGCACGACGGCCAACGGCTGCTTCCGCAAGGTCGATCAGAACGGCGGCACCACCTACCCTCGCGGCAATTCCGGCTGGGGTCAGGAAATCTCGTTGGATCTCGATATGGTCAGCGCGATCTGCCCCAACTGCCATATCCTGTTGGTGGAAGCGAAAACTTCCAGCCTCACGAACCTCGGTACGGCAGTCAATACGGCCGCACGCCTGGGCGCTAATGCCATCAGCAACAGCTATGGCGGCGGCGAGTCGAGCAGCGACACGAGCTATGACAACACCTACTTCAACCATCCGGGCATCGCCATCACCGTGAGTTCGGGCGACAACGGCTACGGTGTGCAATACCCGGCGGCGTCGCAGTACGTGACGGCGGTCGGCGGCACGAGCCTGATCCGCAACGGCAGCAGCCGTGGCTGGGGCGAGACGGTCTGGAATGGAGCCGGCAGTGGCTGTAGCACCTACGATCCGAAGCCGAACTGGCAGCACGATAGCGGCTGTAGCCGGCGCACGGTGGCCGACGTGGCGGCTGTGGCCGATCCGAACACCGGCGTGGCGGTCTATGACACCTACAGCTCGTCGGGCTGGCTGGTCTTTGGCGGCACCAGCGTGGCGTCGCCGATCATCGGCAGTGTATACGCGCTAGCGGGCAACTCGAGCAGCGTGGTATACGGCTCCTACTCCTACAGCCACACCGGTAGCCTATTTGACGTCACCAGTGGCAGCAACGGCAGCTGCGGAGGCTCGTATCTCTGCACCGGCAAAACCGGCTACGACGGCCCGACAGGCAACGGGACGCCCAACGGCACAGGCGGCTTCTAACCGAGGTCGCGTAAGTCGTCAGCTTTCTCCAAAATGGTCGCTTACCCAGCCCTCTATCGTCGCCAGGACGCGGGGCGTGTCGGGGTCGGAGAACATCGTGTGCTGGACATCGGGGAAGAGGGCGAGTTCTTTGTCGGGGGCGGCGAGCAGCCGGTAGAGCATGAGCGAACCCTGGTAGGGAACCACCGTGTCGCTCTTGCCGTGGAGCAGCAGCGTCGGGCCAGTCCAGCGGCGTGCGGCGTGCGGCGAGCGCATACTCATGGCCGCCACGATCCGCATATAGCGGCCGCTGACCTCCGGCAGCACCAACGGGTCTGCGGCATAGGTCCGCAGCCAATCGGGGTCACGGGAGCCGACGAGGGCGGCCCGCCAGGTACGCATCGCCTGCCCCTGCTCTGAGGCTGCGCGGCGGGCCTGCGGTGTGCGGCGCACCACGGTGAAGTCGGCGACCTGGCGGGGGTGGATCAGCAGGCCGGGTGCCACAAGCAGCAGCCCGGAGACATCGCCAGCGTCGGGCGCGTAAAGCGCGGCGTAGTTGAGCGCGAAGAGGCCGCCCATGCTCTCGCCGATCAGCAGCAGCGGCCGGCGCGGGTAGCGCCGTCGCACCCAGCAGACCATCGCGTGCAGGTCGTCGAGCATGGTGCGCCCGTTGTGCATCTCGCCGCGCTCCCCGCCTGAGCGGCCGTGGCCGCGTGCGTCCGGCGCACAGAGCGGCACGCCCAGCCCCGCGAAAAACGTGCCCAGCCCCGAGTATGCCCCGCCGTGCCCGCCGACGCCGTGGTGGATCAGCGCGACCGGACGGCTCGCGGGCAGGCGGGCAGGCTCCCAGACCCGGCAGGCGATCTCGGTGCCGTCGAACGAATGTAGGCGGGCGTCCTCGACCCGCACGGCGTCACCCATGCTCGTCGGTCCGCTCGGCATCGGCGCGCGGATCGTCCGGCAAGTCCAGCATGTCAGGCCGCCGCAGCGTGGTGAGCCGTATTGCCTCGCTGCGCCGCCATGCCGCCACCTGCGCGTGGTGCCCGCTCACGAGGATCGGCGGTACAGACCAGCCCCGATAGACCGCAGGCCGTGTATACTGCGGATATTCGAGCAGCCCCGATGTGTGCGACTCGTCCGCCGCCGAGCCTTCGGCGAGCACGCCCGGCACAAGCCGCGCTGCCGCGTCCACCACGACCATCGCCGCGAGTTCGCCCCCGGTCAGCACGTAATCGCCTATCGAGATCTCGTCAGTCACCAAGTGTTCCCGCACACGCTCATCCACCCCCTCGTAGTGCCCGCAGACCAGCACGATGCGGTGCAGGGCCGCCAGCTCCGCCGCCGTTTCCTGAGTGAACACACGCCCCGCCGGACTGAGCAAGACAACTGGGATTTCGGCTTGCTCGTCACTGACCACTGACCACTGACCACTGACCACTTCGGTAGGCGCGGCGTCTTTGTGCCAAAGGTAGAGGCCGGGCGGAGACGGGGGCAGGGCGAGTACGGTTTCGACGGCCTCGAATAACGGCGGGGCTTTCATCACCATGCCGGCGCCGCCGCCGTAGGGGTAATCGTCAACGGTATGGTGGCGGTCGTGGGTGTAATCGCGGATCTGGTGGAGGCGCACACCCAGCCGACCGTCCTGCATCGCCCGCTTGAGTATGCTCGAGCCGAGCGGGCCGGGGAACATCTCCGGGAAAAGGGTCAGTATGTCAACGCTAAATGTCATCGAAGAGCGGATCGAGCGGCGGATCCTGCGTGCGCTTGCGAACCGAGCCGGTGGTGTCCGGCAGGCCACGGCGACCGGCAGGGGCAGGGCCGGTGAGCGGCCCGTGCTGCTCCAGATAGGAGGGCGGCTCCGGCGCGTCCGTGCGTTGGCCGCCGTCAAGCAGGGCGTCGAGATCCTCGGGGACGAGCTGCCCCACCTGCTGCACGCGGAGTTCGGCGCGGTCGAGCATAGTGCTGCAATAGTTCGCCAGCGCCATGCCTTGCTCGAAGCGGGCGATGGCAGCTTCGAGGCTCAAGCCGCCGGCGCTGAGTTCGGCGACCGCCTCCTCGAGCCTGAGATAGGCTTCTTCGTAGGATAGATTTTCTTTAGGCGCGGTACTCAAGGCTGCCTCCCGGTGGCTAACGGCTGAACGCTTACGGTCTATTATACCACAAGATCGGGCGGCCCTTGTTTGCCGGCCGGTCGGCATTGTGGTATACTCTCTTAGCTGCTGGCTGAACGCTGGCGCACTCTCTATATGCACCCTGAACCGATTGGAGGTTTGAGTGGTATTTCATATAGGAACAGGACAAACGAATCGAACACCAGAGGTGCAGCCTTTGTTCGCACTCAAGAAGCCCACGAACCAAGAGGCACAGCCCCCTGACGCAATCGGCGTCGTCGGTCCGCCCCTGTCTGCCCAGGCAATCGCCGACAGCGCCCTGGTGGATCGCGTGCAAGCCGGTGATATGTCGGCGTTCGAGGAACTTTTCAACAAGTATAAAGGCGTGATCTATCGCACCGCGTTTGCGATCACCCACGACTCCGGAGTTGCCGAGGAAGTTTTGCAGGACTGCTTCTACAAGACCTACATCAACATCCACCGGATCGCCCCCGACATGCCGCTCTTGCCCTGGCTGCACCGAGTGGCCGTCAACCTCAGCTGCAACGCGATCAAGCGCCGCCACGCCTGGCTTGAACCAATCGAAAACATCACCGAGCGTCTGTTCGCAGACCCGCAGCACTCGCCGGAATATATCTATGAGCAGAACGAATTGCAAGGCACGATACGGGATGTCGTCAATAAGCTGCCGCTCAAGCATCGCGTCGTCGTCGTCCTACACTATCTGCAAGACCTCTCACTGCCGGAGATCGCCGAGGTTCTGGAGTGCCCTGTCGGCACAGTCAAATCTAGGCTGCACTATGCACGCAAGGTGCTGAGGCTCGAAATCGAAGCTCGCTACTTGGCCGAGGAGCCGGTTGCCGTGCCCGGGATCGCCCGGATACAGAAGGTGAATGGGCTATGAGTCTGGTAAGTTGGATGTTGGACGCTCTGAACTCCCGCTTGTATGACGGCGAGGCTTTTGTGGGCTGCCCGCCGCTTGGCGAGAACCTAGACCCCGCGATCAGCCGCGCCCTGTCGGACGAGGCGGCGGGGGCGGCCCCGCGGCCCGATGCATGGCCCCGCCTCCAGCGACGTATCGCCGAGAACGAGGCACGCCCCATCTACTCGCTCCAACCGATGACTCTGGCCGCATTGCCTTTCTCTGTTCGCGTGTTCTCACGTTTCTCCCAGATGGGGGTCGCCATGCTGGTGCTGCTTATGATCTGCGGCGGCGTCACCGGCATCACGGGTATTGGAGATATGCTCAACACTCATTCCGGTGACGGCGCGCAGATCACCGATGCTGCGGTTTCGCCTGCATCGGCCCGCGTGAACCGAGGGCAGTTCGAGGAGCTGTACGGCCCACGGCCGGCAGCCTCGGCTGATGCCGCCGCCCAGACCGGCAGCTTGGCTCCCGTCGCCGTCGCATATGCAGAGGCCCCCGACCCTATCCCCCGGCCGTCATCGGCGATTGCCGCCCCCTCCGACAACACAGGAAGCAAAACCGTCCCGCCCCACACCGACACACCCCAGTAGGCCGGCGCATCTCGGTAGATCCGCCACACTGTGCTGGCCCGTTATCTGTCTGTAGCTGCCCGACCCAAGCGGTCGGGCGTTTCTTTAACTGAGGAGAACCCACCCAATGGTAGACGTTCGCGCTATTTCGGAGCGCGTTGGCCGCAATGTCGAGCAGGTCATCGTCGGCAAGCACAACGAGGTCCAACTCACTCTGCTCTCTCTGCTCTGCCGGGGCCATGTCCTGATCGAAGATGTGCCCGGCGTCGGCAAAACCGTGCTCGCCAAGTCGATCGCCCGCTCCCTGGGATGCACCTTCAAGCGCATCCAATTCACGCCCGACCTGCTGCCGACCGACGTTACCGGCGTCTCGATCTACAACCAGAAGGTCGGAGAGTTCGAGTATAGACCTGGCCCTGTGATGGCGCAGATAGTGCTCGCCGACGAGATCAACCGCGCCAGCCCGAAAACACAGTCGGCCCTCCTCGAGGCGATGGAAGAGCGGCAGGTGACTGTGGACGGCACCACATACGGCCTTCCCGACCCGTTCATCGTGCTGGCGACCCAGAACCCAATCGAGTACGAAGGCACCTTCCCCCTGCCCGAGGCCCAGCTCGACCGCTTCATGATCCGCCTCCAACTCGGCTACCCAGGCCGTAGCGACGAGATCGAGATGCTCGAGCGCCAGCAGCAAACCCACCCCCTCGACAGTCTCGCGCAGGTCGTCGAGGCGCGCGACCTGATCGCAGCCCAGGCGGCGATACGCCAGATATACGTAGACAGGCTGATCTCCGAGTATATCGTCGCGATTGTCGAGGCGACGCGCAAGCACGAGGACGTATACCTCGGTGCCAGCCCGCGCGGCTCGCTCGCGCTCTACCGCACGTCGCAGGCGCGCGCCGCCACCGAGGGTCGAGACTATGTGATCCCCGACGACGTGAAGGCGCTCGCAGAGGCGACCCTCGCCCATCGGGTCATACTCCGCCCGACCGCACGCATCAAGAACACCGATGTCGGCGGGCTGATAGCCGAAAGCCTGCGACATGTCCCCGTGCCGGGTGTGCGAGCGGGGACCGCCAGGGGCGCACACTAGCCGGCCATGAACACCAACGTCTTCCGCCTGCTCGGCCTGACGGTGATGCTTTATATCCTCGCGCTCACGCTCGGCCTCTCGCTGCTCTACTACCTCAGCTATGTCCTCAGCGCGCTGCTGGTCTGCTCTTGGGTCTGGGCGCGCCTCAATTTAAGCTCGCTCGACATCCGGCGCGAATCCCGCAGCCAGCAGACCCAGGTCGGCCAGATGTTCGAGGAGACGTTCCAGGTACGCAACCGCAGCATACTGCCCAAGCTCTGGGTTGAAGTCCGCGACCACTCGACGCTGCCCGGCCATCAGGCTGCCGCCGTCATCAGCGTCGGCTCCAACCGCGCGCGGCGCTGGCGCGTGCGGACGATGACCCGCAGGCGCGGCCTCTATCAGCTCGGCCCTCTCACCGCCATATCCGGCGACCCGTTCGGCCTCTTCCGCAGTTGGCGCACCGTGCCCGAGCTCGGCGAACTCCTCGTCTACCCGGCGACGGTTGATCTCGCGGCGTTCGGCCTGCCCGCCGGCGAACTCCCCGGCGGCACCATGGTGCGCGGCCGCGCCAACTCCGTCACCCCGAACGCCGCCGGCATACGCGAATACATCCCCGGCGACCCGACGAACCGTATCCACTGGGCGGCGACCGCCCGCCACCGCAGGATGATGGTCAAGGAGTTCGACCTTGACCCGACGAGCAACATCTGGATCGTGCTTGACCTTGACAAGAACGTGCATCTGAGCGCGCCCACCATCCCCGGCGCGCCCCCTCGCACTCCCGGCTCGACACGTATGCTCCACCTGCGCGGCTCGAACTCTGATGCCCTATCCGAGCAACCGGCCCGCCCCATCTTCATTGAGCCTGACACCGAAGAATACGCCGTGACGATTGCCGCTTCCCTCGCCTCTCACTTCGTGCAGCAGGGCCGAGACGTCGGCCTGCTGGCGACGTCCCACCGCCCACTCGTGATACCTCCCGACCAGGGCGCGCGTCAGCTCACGAAGATCCTCCGTGCGCTCGCCGTGTTGCATGCCGACGACCCTCTGCCGTTGGCCCAGATGATCGCCGGCCAGGGCAGCCAGTTCGGTCGGGGCGACACGCTGCTCGTCATCACACCCTCGACCCAGGAAAGCTGGGTCGCTGCCCTCCACGGCACTCGTGTGCGCGGCACACGCGCAGTCGCCATATTGATCGAGCCGCACACATTCGGCGGCCCGCTCTCCTCCCTGCTCACGGTCAGTGCCCTCGCCGCGACCGATGTGCCCAGCTACCTCGTAAAGCGCGACGACGCGATTGAGCTGGCGCTCTCGCGTGAAATGGTGAGCGGGCGACTCCGGTAGCCGGAAACGCCCCCGCTCGCCCTGCTTGTGGAAGCCGCCCGCGCTTGGTATAATAACGCTAGCACCCCTTCTGGGTGCCGGAGAAAACGATGATCAAGTATTTCCGCCTGCGCGAAGGCTGGCTGACGCTCGGCCTGCTCGCGCTCCTGCTGTTTAGCGTCGTCTGGTCGATCCAGCGCGGCGGCTGGTCCGACGACCTGTTCATCCTCACGCCGATCACCCTGGCCGGCATGGCGACCGCCCTCGTGCTGTCGAGGCTGCGCGGGGTGCCCCGGCTGCTGCTGCACCTCACCGGCGGCATGGCTGGCCTCGCGCTCGTGCTCTGGCTCACCTCAAACCTGATCTACGACCCCCGGCTGCTCACTATCCAGGACCGGGTGCTGGACCTCTGGCTGAGGCTCTTCGTCTGGGCCCGCACCGTGATGAACAGCGACATGAGCGACGACTCGACGCTCTTCGTCTTCTCGCTGGCCGTTTTCACCTGGATACTCTCCTACACAGGCACCTGGTTCGTCTTCCGGTCGCGCTGGCTCTGGTGGGTGCTGATCCCGACCGGCCTCGCGCTGGTGATCAACATCTCCTACTCGTCCCAGCAGCTTGGCTGGTACTTCATTCTCTACGTCTTCACCGCGCTGCTGCTCATGGTCCGCTTCAACACGATGGTCCACGAAGAACGCTGGGAGCGCGAGCGGGTGAACTACTCGCCGAGCCTCAGCGCGAGCCTGCTGCGCTACGCCGGCATCTTCGCGCTGCTGGTCGCGCTGGTCATGTGGCCGCTCTCCCTCAACCCCTCGGTGAACAGCACCCTGAACTCGGCCTGGAACCATATCAACGGCCCCTGGGAGGACTTGCAGCAGCGTTGGAGCAACGCTTTCGCCACGGTCAACGGCAACGGCAACTTCGGCTACGCATCCTTCAACGAGTCGTTCACTCTTGGCGGCGCGCTCCACCTCGGCGACGGCGTTGCCCTGAAAGTCAAGACGGACCGCCCGCTCTATTGGCGCGCCATGACCTACGACAGCTTCAGCGGCCGCGGCTGGAACAACACCGCCGCCCAGACGTTTCGCGGGCGGAACCTCTCCTCTCTCCTCTCGCTCGACGCCGGCCAGCTGCTCCGCACCGACGACACAATGCGTGTGCCGGTCACCGCCACCGTGCAGGTGATGCACCCCCGCGACAAGACGCTCTGGGCGCCCCTGGCGCCGAGCAGCATCAACCTGCCGACGCGCCTCTCGGTCTCCTGGCAGGATCTGAACGCGACCTACTCGGTGCCCGGCAGCGACCCAAATGACGCGCCGATTGAACTCCAACCGCTCTTGAGCCTGCTCGCCGACGCCCGACGCGAGGCCCTGCCGTCATACCAGGTCGGTGGCATGGCCTTGCCGAGCGGCAGCCCCGACGAAATCGCCCAGAACGTGCTTGCCGGCACTAGCCAGGCACCCGCGATAGCCACTGCCATCTACCAACTCCGCGACCGTGGGATCAACGCGAGCTACTGGTTCAGCAACCCCTTCACCTTCGTCGTTCGCGCCGAGGGCCAGGTGCCGGTCTACGACGACCTATCGGCCATCGAGAGCGTCGGTCGCATGGACGCGAACCAGTCCTATACAGTGGAGTCACTCGTCACGAATGCCGACAAGGAGTCCCTGCGGCAGGCAGGCACCGATTACCCGAAGTGGGTGCGCGACCGCTATCTCTCCCTGTCTCCACAGTTGCCGCAACGGGTGGCCGAAAAGGCGCTCCAGGTGGTCAACGACGCGGGGGCAGTCAACCCCTACGACAAAGCCTGGGCTATCCAGCAGTTCTTGCGCCAATACCCGTACAACACCGACATCCCCGACCCACCGACGGGCCGCAATCTCGTTGATTACTTCCTGTTCGACGGCAAGCAGGGCTACTGCACCTACTATTCGAGCGCGATGGTCGTTATGCTCCGCTCCCTCGGCATCCCCGCCCGCGAGGCTGTCGGCTACGCTCCCGGCGAATACGATAGCAGCACCCAGGTGTGGACGATCAAAGAGTCTGCCGCCCACGCATGGCCGGAGGTCTACTTCCAGAACATCGGCTGGGTCGAGTTCGAGCCGACCCCCTCCCAGAGCGTGATCGACCGCCCCGACTCGCAGGCCGACGCGAACGCATCGCCCACGCCCTTCGCCGGAGGGACGCCGCCTGCCCAGCCGACCCATAAGGTGCGCGACGACAACCCGACCCCGAGCCCTGTAAGCGGCACGGCTGCAACGACTGCGCCTCCTCCGAGCAGAGGCGGCACGGGCGCGGGCATCTGGATCGTCCTGCTGCTGCTTGGGGTCGCGGGCATCTTCTTCGTCCGGGAGGCGCTACGACGACGCGCGATAGAGAGCGGCAGGCTCGTGCTCGGCGGCATACAGTACTACGAACGACTCCTGCGCTTCGGTTGGCTGCTTGGCCTGCGCGCGTCCCCGGCCGACACCCCCTTCGAGTTCGCCGAGCAGGTCGGGCGTGAGGTGCCGGGGGCGGGGGTCTATGTCGAGCCGATTGCCGAGGCGTACCTGCGCGAGCGATTCGGCAGACACCAGCCCGACCGCGCAGAGCAGCAGCAGCTCGCCCAAACCTGGTCACAGCTACGCAACCGCCTGCTCCTCCGGCTCACCGAGGTGCGCCGTCGGCTTTGGAGAAGTAATGCCTGACCCGAAAGTTGCTCTAGCCTCCCCTGATGGGGCAGGGCCGGGGTTGCCGGCCGCCGGCCCAGTCCCGATACAAGCCAGGCCCCGCAAGCGGGGGCGCTGGCTTCTCTGGACTCTGTTGACGTTGCTGGTGGTGCTGATCGTCAGCGCCGGGTACGGAGGCATACTTGTCTGGCAGTTTACGAACACGATCTACAAGCAGAACAACCCACCGCCCTTCCGCAGCGCCACACCGGAGGTTGCCGCAGCCGCCATCTCCACTCCACGCCCGACCCAGGTGCCCGGTCAACCGACCTGGACGCCTGAGCCGACCAGGACGCCCGTCCTTGCTGAGACGCTACCTCCAGGCCGCATCAATATCCTCCTTCTCGGCACCGACAAGCGCGCCGAGCTACAGGACGTGGCCGCCCGCAGCGACACGATGATCATTTTGAGCGTGGACCCGGAGCAGAAGACCGCAGGCATCCTCAGCGTCCCCCGCGACCTCCAGGTGACGATGCCCGGCTATGGCCTACAGCGGATTAATGCGGCTTACTTCTTCGGAGAATACGATAAACTCCCCGGCGGCGGGCCGATCCTCGCTGTGTCTGTCGTCAGCAGCTACTTCAACGTGCCGGTCCCCTACTACGTGACCGTCAACTTTGACGCTTTCCAGAAGATCGTGGATCAGGTAGGGGGGATCGACATAGTCGTGCCCGAAGAACTCGATGACCCCGACTACCCCGGCCCATACAACAGCACCATCCATATCCACTTCGACGCCGGATGCCAGCATATGGACGGCGAGCGCGCGCTCGAATACGCCCGCACCCGCCATCCGGACAGCGATTTTGGCCGCGCTCGCCGCCAGCAGCAGGTGATCGGCGCGATCCGCCAGAAGGCACTGAGCCTCAATATGCTGACCAGCTACCCCGATTTGCTGCGCCAGTTGGGCAACTCGATTGAGACAAACATCCCGCCCGACAAGCAGTTCGCCTTCGCACAACTCGCCGGCGAAATCAAGACGCCAGACATCTACACCGCGCAGATCGACAGCACTATGGTAACGGAGTTGCCGGACGGCGCGCTCAACCTCCGCAAGGACCAAGCAAAGCCCATGCTCGACTGGTTCTTCGGGCGCGGCATTTACGCAAACATGCGCCCCGGCACCGGGATCAAGACCTTCGCCCTCCCTACCGGCACCGAGACGTCGGCTGCCGCAGAGCCGTCATTCCCCACTCCCCCGTCGGCACTCCGCCCAATCCCCACCGAGCCGCCCACATCCCCACCGGTCTACGCAAACGCCCCCCCGGCCCTCGCCACGGCCCTCAGCGACATGCTCCCGCCAGGCAAGTGCCGCTGAACTTTCGCGATTCTTTTATGCGCTGTTAAGGCGGCCGGCGTTGACACTCCACGCGGCCAAATGGTATAGTGCTCGTAATGGCAACCTCCGCTAAAGCAGAACGAGAACGGGCCATCCCCCGCCGAGACATATTCGAGGCCGTCTGGAGCCTCTTTTGCTCGGTCCGCTTCGCGGTGGTGCTGATCCTACTGCTCGCCGCCGCCACCACACTCGGCACCCTCGTCCCCCAGGTCAGTCCCGGCTTGCAGAACTTCCCGCAGGACTATGCCGACTTCCTGAACCGCGCCCACGACCGCTTCGGTTCGCTCTCCGGCTTCATGGGGGCGGCGGGCCTCTTCGACCTCTACAACACCTTCTGGTTCCGCCTGCTGATCATCTTGATCTGCTACAGCATCGTCATCTGCACCATGAACCGCTGGGGGCCGACGCTCCGCCTCATCAGCCCCGGCTCGGCCCGCAGCAGCCAAGCCTTCCTGACCGGTCTCAGCGAGCGCGCCCAGTTCAACGGAGTGCCCCTGCCCCCGGCTGCGGCAGCCGGTGCCGTCGGCGCGGCGCTCAAGCGCAGCCGCTACCGCCTACTGACCGACGCCGACGCCGCCACCCACTACATCTACGCAGACCGTGACCGCTGGTCGAAGATGGTCACTTTTTTCAGCCATGCCGCGCTCGTCCTGCTGATCATCACCGCCGCCGGCCTAACACAGGTCGGCTGGCGCGAACAGTCGGTCTTCTTCGCGCCGAATCAGCCCCTGTCAATGGGCCACGGCACCGACTTCACGGTGCTCCAAAACAACTTCCGCATCGAATACTTCCCCGGCACGACCGACGTTAAGGAGTACTGGTGCGACCTGACCATCCGCAAGGGCGGGCAGGATGTCATGCACAAGACGATCCGCGTGAATGACCCCCTCCGCTACGACAACATCAACTTCTTCCTGGTGCAATACCAACAGGTCGCCTTCGTCTCCGCCGCCGACAAGGCGGGGCAGGCGTTGCCGCTGAACCCGATGGGCGACACCGGCCCGATCACCACCACGGGGGCTGCATCGCTCAAGCCGATGCTCATGGCCTTCCAGAAGCAGGACACCGACAATCAGCCGATGGACCTGGTGCAGGTCCGCCGCCCGAACACAGATACCGTGACGCTACAGGTGACGAACTACACGAGCACTCCCCGTGGCGAGGGCGAGAACCCGCCGCTCTTCGTCCGCGCCTACATCGGCAAGGACTTCGCCCATCCTCTCTACAACAGTTTTATCCCGAAGCAGGGGCCATTGACCATCCCGCAGGTTCCTGACATCAGCTTCAGCTTCCAGAAAGACAACGCGACCTATATGGAGGTCGCCGAGGACTACGGCCTCGCGCCGATCGCCCTCTGGTTCGTGATTATGACCACGGGATTCGCGTTATCTCTGTATGTAACCTTTGTGCGATGCTGGGTGCGGATCACGCCGCACGCGACCGACCCCGCCCGCTGCGACATATTGCTCGGCGGGCTGGCCGAAAAGAACAAGATAACCTTTGAGACCGAGTTCGAGAAGCTGGCGTTGCGCGTGCGCGACAGCCTTGCCGACGCCGCCCGCTCGACCGGCACCCTGAGCAGCGCGCCGCCTGCCCCGAACGCCACGGCGGCTATACCAAGCACGGAGATTTGAGCCATGACCACACTCTTCGGCCTCGACGAATGGACCCTAACGAACGCCTCCTGGCTGTTTTACTTCCTGGCGATGATGTCATACATCGGCCTGCTCATCGCTCAGGCGACACAGCTCTCTCACCGCAGGGTGATCGCCCGCGAGGAGGTTGACTTCGGCGGCATCCAGCCTGTGTTCGCCGGAGCGGCTGCCGGCATGGCCTCCGTGGCGCTCGGTGCAGGGCGGCGCGCCGTAACCCCGGCCCGAACCCTGGAAGCCGCAGACACCGCTACGCTGCCGATGAGCGGCGCTGCGCGCTTCTTTGGGCGCGGCGGCCTCGTGATGACCGTGGCCGGCGTCGCCAGCCTGGTGCTGGGGCTGGCGTTGCGGAGTGAGCGCATCGGCCATATCCCTTACATGAGCCTCTACGAGATCTGCCTCACGCTCACCGTCGGTTTCTCCCTCGCCTACCTGCTGATCGCCGAGGCGTGGCTGAAGACCCGTAGCGTCGGCGCGTTCGTCCTCACCTTCATCTGCTTCCTCGAAGCCTATGCACTGCTGCTCATCCCGGATACGCTCAAGACCGCGAAGCCGTTGGTGCCCGCCCTACAGTCAAGCTGGCTACCGATCCACGTCTCCCAGGCGATCATCGCGTATAGCTGCTTCGCGGTGGCGGCGGGCGCGGCGATCATGTACCTCCTCAAGTACCACCAGGTCGGCAGTTGGACGCGCGCGCTGCCCTCGCTCGCAGTGACCGACGAGTTCATGTTCCGCGCCGTGGCCGTCGGCTTCCCATTCCAGACGCTGCTGCTGCTCACCGGGGCCTACTGGGCGCAGAGCGCATGGTCGAAAGCCTGGAGCTGGGATCCGAAAGAAGTCTGGGCGCTGATCACCTGGCTCTGCTACGTCGCCTTTCTGCATGTGCGCGTGCAGCGCGGCTGGCGCGGCACCACGGTCGCCTGGATGGCGCTCGCGGGCTTCGCCGTCGTGATGATTACCTTCGTCGGCGTTAACTACCTCGTGGCTTGGTTCGGCCTCGACAGTATGCACGCATACGCAGGCGACATGCCGGCCGGCGCGCTCGGCTTCGGGATATTCGGCGCGATCCTCGCCCTGCTGCTGGGCAGCATCGTCTATGGCGAGGCGCGCCGCCGCCGCGCCGCCGCCGCAGGCCGCGCCCGCCAGGCCGCCCGCACCCAGCCCTGACTCCCGAGCATCTTTGTAGGTGGCGGTTTGGAACCGGCATCTACAGCGATTATCAGAAACCGAGCAGCTTTCGGGGGTCGCGTCAGGCACGGCGGTCGCCCCTCGGCTGATACTTCGTGCCTGGCGGGTTATAGTAAAGTGTCTTTTCGGGTAGGCAGTGTCATACTCAAAGATACTCCGATCGGGGTTTTTTTGGAAACCGGGCAAAATCGCCCGACAATTTTCCCGGCCGAGGCCGGTGCCACCGCTTTTTCAGGCACGGAGTAACGCGTTTTCGCCCCGCTATTTTTACCCTCTCACTTTATATATCCATTTCGAGGGGCATTTACTGCCAGATTTGGGGGCAAAACGGGGCCTCGGGACGAAAGATACTCCGAAAGACCTAGACGATTGCGGAGTGCGGAGTGCGGAGTGCGGATTGACGGCAGCATGGGGCCGCCGAGACGGCGGTACGTGCGACGTAGGGGGCCGCGTCTGTGGCGGAATGGCTTCGTCCTCGATGACTCACAACCGGCGACGAAGCACTAAGGTGCTCACTACGAACCGGGCTATCGAGCGCAGAGCGACTCTCCAACTTGACACAGGCCATAGTTTGACATAAACTTAGGCTAGACCAGATTGGGAGGATTGCCTAGCTATGTTAAGCAGCCGCGAGATACGCTCGCGCTTCGTCGAGTACTTCGAGCTGGAGGGACACACGCTTGTCCCTTCGTCTTCCCTGGTGCCTTCGGGCGAGGATACTTCCCTGCTCTTCACGAACGCAGGCATGAACCAGTTCAAGGACGTGATCACCGGCGTTGAGAAGCGGCCGTATAAGCGCGCCGTCACGATACAGCGGTGTATGCGCGCCGGCGGCAAGCACAACGACCTCGAAACCGTCGGCCCTTCGCCGCACCACCACACCTTCTTCGAGATGATGGGCAATTTCAGCTTCGGCGACTACTTCAAGCGGGACGCTATCCGCTTCGCCTGGCGGCTGTTTACCGAGGTCTGGGAGCTGCCGCCGGAGCGCCTCTGGCCGACTGTCTACGAGGACGACGACGATGCCTTCGCCCTCTGGCAGGAGGTCGCCGGAGTGCCCGCCGAGCGCATCACCCGGCTGGGCGCGAAAGAGAACTGGTGGGCGATGGGCGACACCGGCCCCTGCGGCCCCGACTCCGAGATATTCTGGGACTACCGGCCCGACCTCGTAGGCGAGCCTGGGCACAACCCCGGAGAAGACCAGGCGAACTTCGTCGAACTCTGGAACCTCGTCTTCATGCAGTTCGACCAGGCACCCGGCGGCGCGCTCACTCCACTCGCGCGCCCCTGCGTGGACACGGGTGCCGGCATCGAGCGCGTGACCGCGATCTTGCAGGGCAAAGACAGCAACTACGCGACCGACATCTTCGAGCCGATTATGGGCAAGATCCGCGAGATCAGCGGCCAATCCGAAGACCAAATGGACGCCCAGATCGTGTCTTACCGGGTGATCGCCGACCACGCACGCGCAGGCACGTTCCTGATCGGCGACGGGGTGCAGCCGGGGCCGTCGGAGCGGGGCTACGTACTGCGGCGCGTGCTGCGGCGCGCGATGCGCCACGGGCGGCTGCTCGGCGTCGAGCGATCGTTCCTCGGCGAGGTAGCCACCGTCGTGCTCGACACGATGGGCGAGTACACGCCGGAGATCGCCGCACGCCGCGACTTCATCCTGCGGACGATCCGCACCGAGGAGGAGAGCTTCAGCCGCACACTAATTTCGGGCCTCAACCGTTTCGAGCAGATCACGGCAGGTGCCGAAGCCGGAGCTATCGTGACCGGCAGTGACCTCTTCCAGCTCTACGACACCTACGGCCTGCCCCGCGACATGATCACCGACCTGGTGCGCGACCGTGGGCTGACCGGCGACTGGGAGGGCTACGAGGCCGCAATGCGGCACCAACAGAAGACGAGCCGCGCCGCCGCCGTCTTCACCACCGGCGACAGGGCAGGCATCGAAGTCTACACGCAGATCAGCCCAACGCCGACCGAGTTCCTCGGCTACGACTACAGCCTCCTGAGCGCGCCGGCCCGCGTGCTCGGCCTCGCCAGGGACCGCGCTCGGATCGAAGGCGCGTCCGCAGGCGAGGAGGTCGAAGTCATACTCGACCACACGCCGTTCTACGCCGAGGGCGGCGGACAGGTCGGCGACCGGGGCGAACTGACCTGGACTGGCGGTCGCATGATCGTGCTCGACACACGCAAGCCGGTCGGCGGCGTCTTCGTGCATTACGGCAGAGTCGAGGAGGGCGAACTCCGCGAGGGGCAGGAGGTGACCGCGAGCGTGCAGGAGAACGTGCGCTGGGACATCATGCGGAACCACACCGCCACCCACTTGCTGCACAAGGCGCTCCGCGACGTGCTCGGCAGCCATGTGCAGCAGGCCGGCTCGCTCGTCGCCCCCGACCGCCTGCGCTTCGACTATTCGCACAATGCCCCGATAGACCGCGCCACGCTGGATCAGATCGAGCGGATCATCAACGAGCAGGTGATCCGCGACTACCCGGTAGGCCGGCAGATCTTGCCGTACAAGCAGGCGATTGCGACCGGGGCTATGGCGCTGTTCGGCGAAAAGTACGGCAGCGAAGTGCGGCTGGTGGAGATCCCGGGCTTCGAGAGCCGCGAACTCTGCGGCGGCACCCATGTTGCGCGCACCGGACAGATCGGGGCCTGCTTCATCACGAGCGACGCCTCGATAGGCAGCGGCGTCCGCCGGATCGAGTGCGTGACCGGGCGGGGCGCGGTCGGCTGGGTGGAGGGCCGCAACGCCCTGCTGGCCGAGGCCGCGAGCGCCGTGGGGGCACCGCCCGACCGCCTGCCCGTGCAGATCACCGCGTTACAGGAGCAGCTAAAGGCGGCCCAGAAGCGCCTCAGCACCCTAGAGCGCCAGATCGCGACCGGCACACCTTTCGGTGGGGCTGACCGGCAGGCAGAGGACGTACACGGCGTACAGCTCGTCGTGGGACGCAGCGAAGCCGCGAGCGCCGATAGCCTCCGCCAGGCCGCAGACCACATGCGCGACAAGCTGCGGTCGGGCGTCGTTGTGCTCGGTGCCGTCATAGACGGCAAGCCGTCGCTTGTGGCGATGGCGACCGCAGACGCAGTCGGACGGGGCGCTGATGCCGGCAAGCTCGTGAGAGAGATCGCCGCGATGGTCGGCGGCGGCGGGGGCGGGCGGCCCGATATGGCGCAGGCCGGCGGCCGTGACCCCGCCCAACTCGATGCCGCCCTAGCCGCCGTGCCCGGCGCTCTGTCACGGCAGATAACGAACTAGGAACCAGGAGGCTACTGTGCCCCCGAATGAAGTCAGCATAGATGTGGGATCGCAGGAAACCGCAGAAGCTGTTGCCGTGCAGATCGAAGACCTGCGTCTGCCGATGGGGACGCCGGTGCGGCTGAACATGCCGGACGATGCCATCGTACTAAAGGACTACAACCCACTACTCGCTCTCAGGAAGCGAGCCGGTCTACGCCTGATAGTCGTTTCACCAGAACCGATAATCAGAACGGCGGCTTTTCTCGCCGGCCTTGAGAGTGCAGAGCCGGAGGCTTGGCGCGTGCCCGTGTCCCCTAACGCAATCGGAGATGAAGCCTCGTCTACTCATAGCACCTCCCCCCCCGGCGTAATAGATTCCACCGCCAGAGTCCTCGGAGGAGCTGCGGCTCAGGAAGCAGCCAGGCCGAACAAGGGGATCGCCTTCAAGGACAACTCCACTGCACCAGGCCGGCCGGCGAACATCAAAGGGAGCGCCGGCGCCGCAGTCGCTTCCCGACCTGGCGCAGCCTCGCCGCTCGGAACACCAAGCCGCGCCCAGAACCGGCGTCGTCGCCGCTGGAGCCCACTGATCGTGCCGCTCGCGCTCCTATTGATCCTCTTGTGCCTCGGCGGCATCTTCCTCACGAACACATCCGGCCTGGTGACCGCGAGCGTGCATATCCGACCGATTGCCTCCGCGCCTCTCGGCCCGATAGCGATCAACGTGCCTGTGCAGGTCGGCGAGGCGGCGAACGGGGGGCCACATCTCTCGTCGGTCGTCGTGCCGATCATGGGCACGACGACCGTGACGGCGACGGGCGGCAGCGAGGCATACACCTCCCAGCCGGTGCAGGCGCAGAAGATCACCGCCACGATAATTTCACACAAGGGCCTGCCGACTACCGGCAGCCGTCAGCAGCCGAAAGACTTCGCCACCGGCACGATTGAGTTCACCAGCCTGGGCGCAGATTCCGTGCCGGTCCCCAAGAGCCTCGAACTGAAGACGAATGCCAACGGTAAGGTGTTGCTCTTCTACACCGTGAAGTCGATCACCGTGCCCGGGACCGACTTTGTCGGCCATACATTCGGCGTCAGAGATGTAGACGTAATAGCCGCGCAGCCTGGCCCCGACTACAACGGTGCCCGCCTCGGCGGCGGCTACGGCACCGCGTCGTTCGTCACGATCCGCGTCACCTCCGGCGGCACAACCGTGGCGGTGAAGACAGTCGCCCAGAAGGACTTGACGGACCTGCAAACCGCACTCAAGAACGACATCACGGCCAATGCCGGCAAAGATCTGCTCGCCCAAGTAGCCAAAGACCCGACGCTCCTCCCGATCAGCTGCACCATGTCGGCCGACATCTTCGCGGGTGCCTCGGTCCAGTCGGCGCCGCAGTCCGGTGCGGATGCCGATACGGTGTCGGGCGTGATAACGACCACAGTTACGGTCTACGCCTTCCACCCAGCTGAGGCCCAGCACCAGGCAGCGATGGCCGTCCAAGACGCCCTGCCGACCCTGCCCTCACCGATGGATGCCCAGATGGATACGACAGCCGTCCAGGAAAACACCCTCCCGCTCAATCAGACGAGCGGTTGCGCCGGGGGAACCGTCGTCTACAGCACACAGGTGGATGACGCGGTGCTCCGCTACAACCTCCCGTCCGGCCCGGCGCTCGAAAACCAGATCCGCAAGCTCATAGCCCAGGCTCGGACGCCGGGCGAAGCGGTCGCCAAGATCAAGGCGTCCCCGCTCGGCCCCTATTTGGCCGACGTGCAGGTGGACGCGCGGCTTTTCGGCACCAGCCAGGACAAGATGCCGACCTCACCAGCCAACATCCAGGTCTTGGTCGAACAGCCCGGCCGGCCGAAATAGACAGTGCGCGTGCTGGCGCTCGACCTCGGCAGCAAGCGGATCGGCGTGGCCGTCAGCGACGAACTCCGCATGGTTGCCCGCCCGCTGACCGCGATCTTGTCGCGCGGGCGCAACGCCGACGCCGCTGCGATAGCCGGCCTAGTGACTGAACAGGCGGCGGGGCTGGTGCTCGTCGGCCTGCCGTTGCCCCTCAGCGGTGCCCACGGCCCTCAGGCCGGCAAAGTCCGCAAGTTCGGCGACTATCTCGCCGCGCAACTAGCGGTCCCCGTGGAATATTGGGACGAGCGCTTTACCACGCTCGAAGCCTCGCGCCTGCTGACCCGCTCAGGAGTCCGACCCCGCGACCAGCGGGACCAGATCGACTCCGCCGCCGCCGCAGTTCTCCTCCAAAGTTACCTCAACGCCAACGCACCGCGTGCCGATGTATAGCCCTAAAGTACTATAGTTATTGCCGCGAATCCAGTACTTTCAGGTCTTGTGCCAGCGCTGTGCATCCCTTACGATATATCCATTGGCATTGTGCTTCGCCATGAGCACAGTTGTCTGCAAGAAACAGGCGGGCGGAGAGAACAGGCGCGAGTGCTCTTCCCCTCTTATTCCCGCATCCTTTGGGTGCCCAATTGTTCCACAACGACTCAGCTATGTTATAAGGAAGGACATGATTATGCCTAAGAACCTCTCATCAAAGGGTGTGCGCTGGGCAACGACTCTAGCGGGCGCACTCTTGCTGCTGCTGGCCGTGGGAGCCGCATCGGCTCACCCTGCCGACACCTCGAGTCAGTCGGCCCCGCAGGCGCTCATCTCTACCGACGCACAGGGCCAGTCGGCGGCGCAGCCGCTCAACCCCGACTGCACAGTTACGATCCAGGGATCTATCACGATCAGCGATCCGACGCAGAACGGACGCCTAGCCACACTCTTGTCGGCGAGCAGTTGCGGCCCGATCCGCGCCTGCCCCGGCGTCTTCGACACCCTGGCGCGCCAGTACAAGTCGTACACCTTCGTGAACAACAACACCGGCCCGACCTGCGTGACTGTGAGCCTGACTCCGGCCTGTTTGGGAGGGATTCAGATCCAGAGCGCGGCTTACTTAGGCAGCTACGACCCGAGCAACCTCTGCGCTAACTACCTGGGCGACATCGGGCCGATCCCCAACCTGCTCG
>JBPCPV010000029.1:0-99688 GCA_050998805.1 Chloroflexia bacterium
CCCGAGCCGGCCGGCCGGGGCGAGCAGCGAGAGGCTGCGCTCGATGAACGGGATGTACGTGTCGAAGGAGCCGTGAGCGAGGCGATAGTGGCGCCGGCAGTACTCGGCGAGTTGGCGCCCCAGCGCCTGGATGCGCACGTAGGGCGGGTTTCCGATCACGGCGTGGAAGCCACCGTCGCTCAGCCGACCTCCCCGCTCGTCGAGAAATACGTCGGGGAACTCCAGCTCCCAGTGGACGGCTCGGCCGACGCCGTTCGTGAACGCGCCGGCGATCGTGTCGTCGGCGAGCGCTTCGAGCGGCGCTCGCAAGAGGTCGACCGCCTCGGCGAGCCGCTGCTTCTCGTCGACATCGTCTCCCGTACGACTCGGGCGCGCGGTGATCCCGACGGTTGCGTCGAGGAGCCCGGTCGCATCGCGGGCGAGACGGGCGGCGAACAGCGTGCCCTCCCCGGCGAGGAGCGAGGCGACGTCTGCGCCGACGAGCGAGTTGCCCTCGCGCAGGTTGTGCAGGAAGGTCAGCGGCTCGTCGCCTCTGACGGTCGTGAGCCATAGCGAGAGTCGCGCGAGCTCGACGGCCATCGGGTTGAGGTCGACGCCATACAAGCACCGCTCGGCGACGAGTCGCTGGATCTCGACGAGCGGCAGGTCGCCGTCATAGCTGGGGTCGGTCGCAATGAACTGCGCGATGTATGCGGCCGCGGCGACGAGAAAGTGCCCGCTGCCCATCGCAGGGTCGAGCACGCGCAACTCGAGAAATGCCTCGAGAGCATCGCTCCCTCGGAGATCGGTCGTGGCGATCGCTCCGGAGCGAGCCGCGAGGAGCGGGTCGAGCGTACGCTCGACGATCGCGTCGACGACCCTGGCTGGGGTGAAGTAGGCGCCCGTCTCGCGCCGGCCCTCCGCCGCCACGAGTCCCAGCCGTCCCCCAAGGTCATCGAGCCGGAAGTCCAGGAGGCGCTCGTAGATGGTGCCGAGGTGGCGGACCGACAGGTCGCGGTAGTCGACACTCTCCCCACCCACCCGGTAGAGGAGGTCGAGCGCGGGCGCCAGGAGCGCGTCGGGGACCACACGGCCCTCGAAGTAGGGATGGCGACCGGCGGCGAAGAGACCGCCGTCGTACTCGTTGACGCCGAGCGCGGGCTCGCCCTCGTCAACGATCCGGAAGAGCGCTCGCAGATCGTTGTAGAGGTCGTCGGAGCGCTCGCTGAAGCGCCGGCCGCGATCCCGGTCGGCGGCAAGGCTCTCGCGCTGCGCCCGCAGGCTGTAGGAGCGGTAGTTGGGATCCTCGATGGGAAGCAGTCCACGATCCTCGGCGTGCAGGCAGAAGAGGACGCGGTAGAGCAGAACCAGGGCGTGGTCGAACGCTTCGGCGAGAGCCGGCTCGGAGCGCTCTTCGGCTCCCAGGAGGCCATCGGCGATCATGGGGACGGCGGCGAACACCTGGCGCTCGAGGCTTCCGCCGACCTGTATGGCGCGTGCCCGGCTCTCGTCGAGCGCGCGGTCGAGGAAGCTGCGCCCATCGACGCCCGGCAAGAACGACGAGGCGGCGAAGAAGGCCGCGAAGTAGCGGAAGGCGTCGTCGTCGGTGCCCTCGAGCAGGGCAACGAGATCGACCTCGTAGCAGGCGCCCTCGACCAGGTCGGCCTCTGCACCGTAGAGGCGCCACAGCCGGCCGTTCGTGAGGATGCCCCACGGGCGTCGGGTGATCGAGACGTAATTGATGATCTGGGCCTCGGGGTCCTCCGGCTGGCCTTCGCCCGCCCGACGGCGATCGAGCGGGCGGTCGAAGCGCTTCGCGTCTGCGACCGCCACCGCGTCGGCGTAGCGTGCGGCTCCCGCCAGAGTGTCGGCTCGGGCGCGACTGACCTCGTCGAGGAACAGGGCGTAGTCGGGCTGGCGGCGCCCGCCGCCGACCCTCAAGCCGGCCTGGACCGTGTATGCGAAGCCCAGGGCGCTGAGGCAGGGCTTGATGAAGCGCTCTTCGGTCTGCGCCTCGTTCGCGACCGTAACGGTGACCCGCTCGCGTTCCCATGTGGCAGCGAGCCTCCGCCGCAAGTCGCGGACATCGAGCTCTGCGAACTCGGGCCACTCCGGCAGTATGCGTTCGAGGAAGTGCTGCGAGAACAGCCGTCGGTTCTGGAAAGGTCCGAGCGCGAGCCGAAGCTGGCTCGCCGCGCCGCCCATCACCCGAGCCTGCGCTCAGGCGTGAAACAGGGCCTGCTGCTCACCTTCGGCGCGATCCTCGGCCTCATGTGCCGGATCCTCGGGAACGGTCGCGCCATAGTAGGCGACAATGAGGTGCTGCCGGTCGAGAAACGTCGCCCCCCCGTTGCCGAACGAGCGGAAGTCGGCATCCGGATGGAGCCGGGAGACGACCTCGATGAGCTGCGTTCTCTGCCCCGCCTCGCTGGTTGGACGCACGACCGTGAGCGCCTGGATGGACTTGTCGTCATTGTCGAGGTCACGGGCCTTGACGATCAGCTCGCGGCGAGCTCCGGTGGAGCGGGCGCGGCGGCGATCCGTCCCGGCAGGGGTCATCGTGTCGCCGAGTCTACGAGCGGCCCCCGACCGAACGCCTTGGACTGCTCGCTTCTGCACGAAAAAGGCGGAATTTCGTGGCGAACTCCCGCGATGAGTCAGCGCCCGCCGTCGCCCAGCTCGAGCACGGCGAGAAAGGCCTCCTGGGGGACCTCGATGCGGCCCACCTGCTTCATCCGCTTCTTGCCCTCCTTCTGGCGCTCGAGCAGCTTGCGCTTGCGGGAGATGTCGCCGCCGTAGCACTTGGCGAGCACGTTCTTCCGCATCGCGGAGATCGTTTCGCGCGAGATCACTTTGCTGCCTATGGCCGCCTGGATCGGCACGTCGAACATCTGGCGGGGGATCAGGCGGCGGAGCTTGTCCACCAGCGCGCGGCCCTGGTAGATCGCTTTGTCGCGGTGGGTGATCATGCTGAGGGCGTCCACCGGCACCGCGTTCACCAGCACGTCGAGCTTCACCAGGTCGGCGGCCCGGTAGTCGAGGAAGCTGTAGTCGAGCGAGGCATAGCCCTGGGTGCGCGACTTCAGATGGTCGTAGAAGTCCACGATCATTTCGCTCAACGGGACTTCGTAGACGAGCGAGACGCGGGTTTCGTCCAGGTAGTCGGTCTTGCGGTAGATGCCGCGCCGCCCGGTCACGAGTTCCATAATCGCGCCAATAAAACGGTTCGGGGTCACCACCTGGATCTGCATCCAGGGTTCTTCCATCGTCTTTATCACGCCTGCGTCGGGCATGGTTGCGGGGTTGTCCACCACGAGCACGCTGTTGTCTGTCTTGATCACCCGGTATTCGACGCTGGGGGCTGTCGTCAGCAGCTTGAGGTCGTACTCGCGCTCTAGCCGCTCCTGGATTATCTCCATGTGGAGCAGGCCCAGGAAGCCGCATCGGAAGCCGAAGCCGAGCGCGGTGCTGCTCTCAGGCTCGTAGACCAGCGAGGCGTCGTTCATGTGCAGCTTGTCGAGAGCGTCGCGCAGGCTCTGGTAATCAACCGTCTCCATCGGATAGACACCGGCGAAGACCATCGGCTTCACCGGCCTGTAGCCGGGCAGGGCTTCGGAGGCGGGGTGGGCATCGCTGGTGATTGTGTCGCCGACCTGGCACTCGCGTATGCCTTTGAGGCCGGTAGCGATGTAGCCCACCTCGCCGGTCCTGAGCGCGCCGGTCGGGTTCATGTAGGGGGTGAAAGCGCCGATTTCGAGCACGTCGGCTGTCGCGCCGGTCGCCATCATCAGCACCTTTTCGCCGGTCCTCACCGAGCCGTCAACTATGCGGCAGTAGGCGATCACGCCCTTGTAGGCGTCATAGTGGCTGTCGAAGATCAGCGCGCGCAAGGGGTGGCCGGTCTCGCCGGACGGCGGCGGCACATGCTTGACGACGGCCTCGAGTATCTCAGGCACGCCCCGGCCCTCTTTGGCGGAGGCGAAGATCACTTCGTCGAGTGGCAGGCCGATGACGTGGTCTATCTCTATCGCTACGAGTTCGGGCTGGGCGCTCGGCAGGTCGATCTTGTTGACCACCGGCACCAGCGCCAGGTCGTGTTCGAGCGCGAGGTAGACATTCGCCAGGGTCTGCGCCTCGATGCCCTGCGCCGCGTCCACGACCAAGATCGCGCCCTCGCAGGCTGCGAGGCTGCGGCTGACCTCGTAGGTGAAGTCCACATGGCCGGGAGTGTCGATCAGGTTCAGCTCGTACTCGGTGCCGTCGAGCGCCTGGTAGCGCATCCGCACCGCGCGGGCCTTGATCGTGATCCCCTTTTCGCGCTCCAGGGGCATACTGTCGAGCATCTGCTCCACCATGTCGCGCGCGGCGACGGTGCCGGTTTCCTGGAGCAGACGATCCGCGAGCGTAGACTTGCCGTGGTCAATGTGCGCGATGATGCAGAAGTTGCGGATGTGAGACTGGTCTGGCACACTTTAGTATAGGCGGCGAGGGGGGTGTTGTCAAGAAGCGATCAGCCGTCAGCCGTCAGCACTTCCCCCAAACTCGTCAGAAGCCCTAGAACACCTGTTCTAAAGTAGGGCCGCACTACGCCCTTCACCCTGGGAGCCGCCCCAGAAGCCCCTACAACGCGCCACAGGACGAGTGCGGAGTGCGGAGTATGCCGAGTGCGGAGTGCGGAGTGCGGAGTGACGAGATTCTTCGCTGCGCTCGGCAATGACAGTGGGTGGGCCGAGATTCTTCGCTGCGCTCGGCAATGGCAGTGGTGGGCACTACAATCCGCACTCCGCACTCCGCACTCCGCACTCCGCACTCCGCACTCCGCACTCCGCACTCCGCACTCCGCAATGCTCATCGTCCACCACCACCACCACGGTCGTTTCGTTGGAGGTCGGTGGTGGTGGTGGTGTTAACTGTTTCTTGTATTCTGTCTCTTGTACTACTGTTTCTTGTGTAGGCTCCTGCAGCCCCCCCCGTCGGCTCCTGCAGCCCCCCGTGGTCTGGGGGCATCGGGCGCTTCACGCACCACCAGCCGATACGTTGTCGGCCGGTCGCGCCGGAGGGCCTGCCGCCGAAAGGCGATGTGGCCGACTTCTTCGCGGCGGGGCGCACCGCCCAGGAACTGCGCGAGCTGATGGCTGCTGCGCCGCCCGCGCGGTGGGCCGCCATAGATACCGAAGATGACCAAGATGCCGAAGGCGCGCCGAAGATGCCGAAGGCGCAGCCCAATATACAGAGTGCGCCTTCAGCGCCTTCGGCATCTTCGGCGAAGCAGGCACCATCTTCGGCGCCTGCCGACACGGGCTGGGTCTGCGCCGCCAACGTGCAGGCCGAAGCGGTGCGCTGGCTCTGGCCGAGCCGTATCCCCCTCGGTATGTTCTCGATCATAGACGGAGACCCCGGCCTCGGCAAGAGTCTGCTGACGCTGGATCTCGCCGCCCGTCTCACCACCGGAAGGGCGATGTGGCGGACTTCTTCGCCGACGTGGTGGCTGCCGAACTTATCGGATATAGACGCGCTCGAGTCTACCATAACGAGGAGGCGCGCGCGGCTGGTTCTGGGCCTTGCCGGAGGGGCCATCGTCCGAAGATCCCCAAGATCACCGAAGATCCCCATCTCTGGGGGTTGGGGATCTTCGGTGATCTTGGGGATCTTCGGGAGCGGGCAGGGCACCACCTGTCCACGTTGCGGCACCCCGCGCTCCGCCGAGAGCCTCTGCTGTTTCTGCGACGGCAACCGCCTCGCGGAATTATGAGTTTTGAGTTATGAATTGCCATAGGCTGACGGGCCACGCACTCCGCACTACGCACTCCTCACTCCGCAGGGCGCTTGCACAGGACGCTGACTTGGTGTAAGCTATCAGCTATCAGCCGTCAGCAAGCTGCAAGCTGCAAGCTGCAAGCTGACAAGCTGATAGCTAAAAGAGGAGGACAGCATGACCGGCACCCCAGACCCCGCACGATCAGCCGCAGGGCGGCTCCAGGACTTCGACCAGACCGACCGGCTGCTCTACGAAGAACGGGTCTTTGAGCCTTCGCCTGATGTCGTCGAGAACGCGAACATCACCGCCTATATGCGCTCTAAGGGTTTCGGTTCTTACGAGGAGCTTTATGCCTGGTCGGTCGCCAACCCCGAAGATTACTGGGCCGACCAGGCGCGCGAACTGGTTTGGTTCCGACCCTGGGAGACCGTCTTCAAGTGGACCGAGAAGCCGTTCTTCGAGTGGTTCTCCGGCGGCAAGTTCAACATCTGCTACAACTGCCTCGACCGCCACAAGGCCACCCCGGTCTGGGAGAAGGTCGCTTACTACTGGGAGGGCGAGAACCCCGAGGAGCATAAGGCGATCACCTACGCTGAACTATACCGCGAGGTCAACCGCTTCGCACGGGCGCTGCTCGACGCGGGCGTGAAGCGCGGCGACAAGGTCACGATCTACATGTCGCGCTGCCTGGAGCAGATCGTGGCGATGCTCGCGGTCGCGCGCATCGGGGCGGTCCACTCGGTGATCTTCGGCGGCTTCGCGGCCCAGGCAATCGTAGACCGCGTGCAGGACGCCGACGCCCGGACCGTCATCACGATCGACGGCTATCTCTACAACGGCAAGCAACTCAACCTAAAGGCGCTCGTGGACGATGCGCTCGTAAAGCTGCCGGAGGTCGAGCGGGTGATCGTCGTGCGGCGAAGCGGCATGGACGTGCAGATGGCACCGGGGCGCGATGTCTACTACGACGAGCTGATGGCTAAGGTGCCGCAGGACGCCGAGGTGCCTGCCGCCGAGACCGACGCCGAAGATCCGCTCTATGTGCTCTACACCTCCGGCTCGACCGGCAAGCCGAAGGGCGTAATACATATCCATGGTGGGTACGGCGTCGGCTGCTACGCCACCATGAAGTTCGTCTTCGACATCAAGCCCGACGACATCTACTGGTGTACCGCAGACCCCGGTTGGGTCACCGGCCACAGCTACATCGTCTACGGCCCGCTCATGGCGGGGGTCAGCAGCATCTTCTACGAGGGCGGGACGATGATGCCCGACTGGGGCCGATGGTGGGGCCTGGTCGAGAAGTACAAGGTGACGATCCTCTACACCGCGCCGACCGCGATAAGAGCCCTCATGCGCCAGGGCGACGAGTACCCCGCCCGATGCGACCTGTCGAGCCTGCGGCTGCTCGGCACAGTCGGCGAGCCGATCAACCCCGAAGCCTGGCTCTGGTATCGCCGCGTCACAGGCGACCGCCTGCCCGTCATGGACACCTGGTGGATGACCGAGACCGGCTCTATCCTGATTTCGCCGACGCCGCTCACGCCGCTCAAGCCCGGCTCATGCACCCGCCCCCTGCCCGGCATCGAGGCCGACATCGTGACACTGGAGGGCAAGCCGGTCGGCGCGGACCACGGCGGCTTCCTGATCATCCGCAAGCCCTGGCCCTCGATGATGCGGACGATCTACAAAGACCCCGACCGCTACAAGACCTACTGGACGACCGTGCCCGGCGTCTACTTCGCGGGCGACGCCGCCCACAAGGACGCCGACGGCTACTTCTGGGTGCAGGGCCGCGTGGACGACGTGATCAAGGTCTCCGGCCACCGCCTCGGCTCGATGGAGATCGAGTCGGGCCTAGTCAGCCACCCTGCGGTCGCCGAATCTGCGGCCATCGGCCTCCCCGACGAGCTGACCGGAGAGCATATCAAGGTCTACGTGATCCTGAAGTCGGGGCAGGAGGCGAGCGACGAGCTGGCGGACGAACTCAAGGCGCACGTCCGCTCCGAGATCGGCCCCGTCGCCGTGCCGAAGGAGATCGAGTTCGTGACCAGCCTGCCGAAGACCCGCAGCGGCAAGATCATGCGCCGCTTCATCCGCGCCCAGGCCCTCGGCCAAGACCCCGGCGACATCACCACACTGGAGTCGTAGCGGAGCACTCCGCACTCGTCAGGGTCCGCCGAGGTCGTTGCGGGTGGGGTTGGGGACGGGAGTGCTCGGCACGGGGGTGCTTGGCGGGGGCGTAGGGGTCGGGGTCGGTGTGGGCACGCCGGGGGTATCGCCCTGCGCGACGGGCGGGGGAGGCGGCTGGACGGTGCCGCGCACCACCATCGCCAGCTTGACGGGGAGATCCTTCCAGGCGTAAGCCACGTTGCCGCCGTTGTCCCCGCCGTAGCCTGCCGCGTGGTTGCCGTAGGGGTCGTTCATCAGCAGGTAGCCGTTCGCCGTGTAGCCGCGCGCCACCAGGATATGCCCGGCGGAGGTCAGCGTCGTGCCCAGCACCACGGGGTAGCCCTTGTTGATCGCAGCCGTGATGTCGTACCAGGTTGCCGGGATGTAGCCCGTGTTCAGGTCGTAGAGGCCGAGGACCGAGATCATCGTCTCCCAATGCGCGAGGCCGGTGTTGCCGACGATGGTGCCGTAAAGCCCCTGCACCTTGTGCCCCGACGGGTCGGTGCCTGGCGCACTGAACCTCTGCCCCTTGTAGACGAACGGCTTGACCACATACTGCCCATACAGTGTCCCGTCCATCAGGTCGAACTTCGGCACCTGTGTCCCCGAAACGACGACGGTCTGCGAAATCGTCTGCGCGCTCAGGCGGGCCTCCTTCGGCGCGAACGGCCAGGGAGCCAGACGGCCATAGTAGGCGAGCACCATCGCCACGGAGGTCGGCCCGCAGGCCCAATTGCCGTTGAAGGCCACGCCGGTGTGCCACACCTGGTTCACATAGGGCAGAGCGAGATCCTTCACCGTAGCGCCCGCCTTCTCCGTCGCCCCCGGCCAACGGGTCCGCAAGATGCCGCTGGTCGCCGTGTCGAGCGTGATCAGCGTGTGTATTGGCCCGCTTGCCTCGCCGAGCAGAACGTAGCGGCTGTCTGCTGACCACGAGATCGGGGCCATCTTGTTCAGCGAAGCAGAGAGCTTCCAGCGTTGGCCGGTGTTCACATCGGCATACCAGGCAGTGTTCGACTTGCCGCCGGAGAAGAGCAGGTGCGTGCCGTCCGGCGACCATGCCAGCACACTGTATGCTTCGCCGAGGTCGCGCATTGTCCCCAGCCCGCCCGTGGCGATCCCCGCGATCACGCCCGGTGTTTCCGGCGGCGCGACGTGAGAACCACGCGGGGCTTGGGGCGCACTGCCCAGCGGAGCGAGGTAGGGCAGCAGGCCGAGGTTGCCCGCAGCCAGCCCGGCTATGTGCGCCGACCAGCCGGGTGTCCCCTGCATTGGGGCGGGCGCGACTGCGAAATTGCTCCACTGGAGGCCGCCGGGGCCTGAGCGCAGTACCGGTATCGCGGGCCCGCTCAGAGGCAGGAACCAGAGGTCGCTCGGGTCGGTGTCTGCGTCGCCCTGCCGCGCATAATACAGGCCGGTGCCGTCGGGGCTCCAGCCGATCAGCCTGGCTTTGCCGTTCACGGTGAGCTTGCGTGCGCCGCGCGCGTCTGAACTGACCACCCAGAGCGACCCCGACCCGCTGTCTGCATCGTCGCGCTGAGGAGCCGCCACAGTGTAGGCCAGCGAGCGGCTGTCCGGCGACCATGCGAACGCGCCAATCCCCATATCGCCGCTGCGAGAGAGCGTCACCGTGATCGCCTGCCAACTACCGACATCCTGCACACGCAGGCTCGACCCGCCGCTCCTGTCGCCGGATACACGGATCGCGACATGCCCGCCGTCAGGCGACTGGTGCGCGGCCACTTCGCTGAAGCCGACACCGGCCGTCGCCACGCGCGATAGCCGGGTCTCTTTGCCTCCGGCGTTACGCATCACATCATAGCTCGAAGGCCCGCTGACGACAACGTAGATGTAGGGCGGGAAGGCCGGTCCGCTAGCTGCGGCCTCTGCGTTGCCGAGGGCCGGAGCGAACAGCGTGAACAACAAACAGACAAGTAATAGACATCGGGTGCGACGTGCGGTACGCGGCGCTGATATGGCGGCACCCTGGAAGAGGGGTCGTATCATCTGGCTCCTGGTAGGTCAAACGTTGCACAAAACACTGGTGCGAACGGGCGTAAATAAACTCAGGCCGGTTATGCCCGGCCGTTTCGCCAATCATACCAAACGCTGCTTTGGCTGTCAAGCACACTCGGCCGCGGTTTCGCGGAGCGATTGATTTGCAGTTCGCCGCGAAACGTGCTACAATGCGGCTCCCAAACAAAACCGAGCCTGCCAAATCGGAGGAGCCTCATCTGTGACACGACGAACCAAGTCCAGCCATTCTGGGTCGGTGCATGCGGCCAACGGGCAGTCCCCGATGTTTCTGCCGCCCGCTGGCGAGGAGCACCTCGCCAGCGGGAGTGTCGAAACCTGGCTGTGGGATGCGGCCTGTGCGATTCGGGGGGCGACCGATGCCCCCAAGTTCAAGGACTTCATTCTGCCGCTGATCTTCTACAAACGGCTGTCGGATGTGTTTGACGACGCCTTTGCCAAGAAGGTCGAGGAGTTCAGCGGCGACGAAGAATTGGCCCGCATCATCGTTGAAGAAGATCATCGGGACGCGCTCAAAACCGGGCGGCTGCCCATCGTGCGCTTCCGCGTGCCGCACGAGTATCGCTGGGCTGCACTGCGGAACCACGGCCAACAGGGGCTGGGAGAGTTCCTGACCCAGGCGATGCGCGCGGTCGCCGATCTGAACCCTGACCTCAAGGGCGTGCTGGACATTAAGGACTTCAACGAGCGCCAGAGTGGGCAGCGCACCCTGGACGATGATCGCCTCGCCGCCTTGATCGAGGTGATCAGCCGCCACCGGCTGGGTCTGCACAATGCCGAGCCGGACATCCTAGGCCGCGCTTACGAGTACCTGCTGCGAAAGTTCGCCGAGGGCCAGGGCCAGAGCGCGGGCGAGTTCTACACCCCGCAAGAAGTCGCCTGGCTGATGGCAGAATTGATTGACCCCGCCCCCACGCGCACGGTCTGCGACCCGGCCTGCGGTTCCGCAGGGCTGCTGATCAAGATGCGGCTCATGTTCGAGCAGCATCACCCCGATCAGGAGAGCAAAGCCCCCAAGTTGTACGGCCAGGAGCTTAACCCCGTCACGTTCGCTATGGCGAAGATGAACATGTTCCTGCACAATTACACCGACTCCCATTTCGCCATCGGCGACACCTTTCTGCGGCCCGGCTTTGCCGCCGAGGGTGCCGGCCTCAAACGCTTCGATTATGCCGTCGCCAATCCGATGTGGAACCAGGACAACTACGGCGACGAGTTCTATGATAACGACACCTTCAACCGCTTCCCCTATGGCCTGCCGCCCCGCAGTTCTGCGGACTGGGGCTGGGTGCAGCATATCCTGGCCTCGCTTGACGACACGGGCCGAGCGGCCATCGTGCTGGACACAGGCGCAGTGTCGCGCGGCTCCGGCAGCAAGGGCACGAGCCGTGAGCGCGACATCCGCAAGGCGCTGGTCGAGGCGGACCTAATCGAGGGCGTGGTGCTACTGCCCGATAACCTCTTTTACAACACTAGCGCCCCTGGTATTATCCTGCTCCTTAACCGCAACAAGCCCGCCGACCGGCGCGGCCAGTTCTTGCTGATCAACGCCTCAAACTTCTTCGTCAAGGAAAAGCCCAAGAATGTGCTGACCGACGAGGGGATCGCCGCCGTTGCCGCCGTCTATCGTAGCTGGGAGACGCGGGAGAAGTTGAGCCGGGTTATCACCCTGGCCGAAGCCCGCGCCGCCGACTACAACCTCAGCCCATCGCAGTTTGTCGAGGTGAACGACCGGGCGACTCACCGTCCTCTGCCCGCGATTCTGGCAGACCTCGCCACCGCTCGCGCCGCTCGTGAGCAGGCCGATGCGGAGTTGACGGCTGTGTTGGCGAAGCTGGGGCTGAATGGGGAGGGGCAGGTATGAGCCCGCCAACGTTGGCTGCCAGTTGGAGGAAAGCAAGACTAAGCGACGACCGGCTGTTTGCTTTTGAAAGCGGAATCTGGACAGGCGAGAAGCCTCCACTCGTGGAATGCTTCGTTATCAGGAACACCAATTTCACAAAAGAAGGCGTTCTTAATCTAACCAATGTAGCCGTTATTCCTATTGAACAACGTCAATTAGCAAGAAAGAGGCTCACCAGGGGCGACATCATTATCGAGCGTTCTGGCGGTGGCCCGGAGCAACCTGTCGGGCGTGTTGCGCTTTTCGACGAGGCCGAAGGCGATTACTGCTTCAGCAATTTTACCAGCCGCTTGCGCGTAAAAGATCGTGGCGAGGTTGATCCGGCCTACTTGCACCTATATCTATTCTATTTCCACATATCGGGGCAAACAGAGCGCCTACAACGGCGGACAACAGGCATCAGGAACCTGGATTTTGCGGCCTATAGAGACACTTCTGTTCCCCAGCCACCTCTGCCCGAACAGCGCGCCATCGCCCACGCCTTGCGCGTCGTGCAAGCCGCCCGCGCAGCCCGCCAGCGCGAGGCCGCATTGGAGCGCGGACGCAAAGCCGCCCTTATGCAGCACCTGTTCACGCACGGCACGCGGGGCGAGGCCCGCAAGAAGACCGAGATCGGGGAGATACCGGAGAGTTGGCGGGTGGTGCCACTCAGGGAGGTTACTAGGCCAACCACAAGTGTGAATCCCGAACAGCAACCAGGTGGCCTTTTTACCTATGTGGATGTTTCAAGCGTCTCTAACGAGTCCTTTACTATTGTTGAGCCTAAGCAACTCATAGGTCGAGACGCGCCGAGTCGCGCCCGGAAGCTCATCCGAACAAATGATGTGATTTTCGCGACTGTGCGCCCTGCGCTGAGGCGCGTCGCAATGATACCGCCTGAACTAAATAACCAAATATGCTCCACAGGTTTCTGTGTGCTGCGCGCCTGCACAGATGACCTAGAGCCAACATATTTATTTTTCGCGTTGCTTACGGAAAGGATAGCCCGCTGCGTTGAGACATTGCAGAAAGGCGCAACGTACCCGGCGATCAATGACCCAGATCTGTTCGACCAATTAATTCCTCTGCCACCCCTCGACGAGCAGTACAAAATCGGGGATGCGCTTCGCGCCTGTGACGCCAAGATCGCCGCATTGCAACAGGAAGCGGCCACGCTCGATGAACTGTTCCGCGCATTGCTGGAGGAGCTGATGACCGGGCGGCTGTCCGCCGCGCCGCTGATCGTGGGGACCATTCCATGAGTGAGCGATCCGCTGTGCAAAATCCCATGCTGCACTATGCGGCGGCCATCGGCTGGGAGTATATCAAGCCCGAAGCGGCGCTGGCCCTGCGCGGTGGCGAAACCGGCCTCTACTTCACCCATGTGCTGGAAGCCCAACTGCAACGGCTTAACCCCGGCGTGGTAAACGCGGGCCAGGCCGCCGACATCAGCCGCCGACTGAGCCTGCTAACCCCGGCCATCGAAGGCAATCGGGACGCGCTGGAATGGCTGCGGGGCGAGCAGTCGGTCTTTGTGTACGCCGAGAACCGCGAGCGCAATGTTCGCCTGATCGACTTTGCCAACCCCGATAACAACATCTTTCAGGTGACGGATGAATGGGTACAGCGGGGCGTGGTCTTCCGCAACCGGGCCGATGTGATGTTCCTGATCAACGGCATCCCCGTCGCCGTCGCCGAAACCAAAGGCGCAGCCAAGCAGGACGGGCTGGCCGAGGCCGTGCAGCAAATCCGCCGTTACCACCACGAGACGCCGGAGATGTTTGTCGCAACCCAGCTTTTCGGCGTCACCGAGATGCTGGACTTCTATTATGGCGCGACCTGGAACACCGTCCGCAAGAACCTGTTCAGTTGGCGTGAGGAAGCGCCCGGCGACTATGAGGCCAAAGTCAAGGCGTTTTTCGACCGTCCGCGCTTCTTGCGCGTCCTGCGCGACTATATCATCTTCCTGCTGCGCGATGACGAACTGAGCAAGATCGTCTTGCGCCAGCACCAGACCCGCGCGGTGGAGAAGGTGCTGGCCCGCGTCACCGACCGCACCCGCCGCCGAGGGCTGATCTGGCACACGCAGGGCAGCGGCAAGACCCTGACCATGATTACCATCGCCGCCAAGTTGCTGCGCGACGTGCCGGGTATTGAGAAGCCGACCGTCCTGATGCTGGTGGACCGCAACGAGTTGGAGGCCCAGCTTTTCAAGAACATCACCGGCTACGGCATTACGACGGTCGAGGTGGCGCAAAACAGGCAGGATATACAGCGCATCCTCGGCTCCGGCTACCGGGGCCTGGTCGTCTCCATGATCCACAAGTTCGACGATATGCCGGCCAACATCAACAGCGGCGCGAACGTCGTGGTGCTGGTGGACGAGGCGCACCGCACCACTGGCGGCGACCTCGGCAACTACCTGCTGGCCGCACTGCCCAACGCCACCTACATCGGCTTCACCGGCACCCCGATTGACAACCTCGCTAAGGGCAAAGGCACGTTCAAGGTGTTTGGCGGGGGCGATCCGCAGGGCTACCTCGACAAGTATTCCATTGCCGAATCCATCGAAGACGGCACCACGGTGCGGCTGAACTATGCCCTCGCCCCGTCCGATTTGCGCGTGGACCGCGAGACGTTGGAGCGCGAATTTCTCAACCTGGCCCAGGCCGAGGGTCTGAGTGATATTGAGGAATTGAATGCCATTCTAGATCGCGCGGTGGACCTGGCCGAGATGATGAAGAATCGGCAACGGGTGGCCCGCATTGCCGCCTATATCGCCCAGCACTTCCGCGAGAACGTGGAGCCGATGGGCTTCAAGGCATTCCTGGTCGCGGTGGACCGCGAGGCGTGCGCCCTCTATAAGCGCGCTCTCGATGAGCACCTGCCGCCTGAATACTCCTGCGTCGTCTACTCGCCCTCGCACAACGACCCGCCCGAACTGAAGGAATATTACCTCAGCCCCGACGAGGAGAAACAGGTCCGCAAGAATTTCGTTCGCAAGGACACTCAGCCCAAAATCCTGATTGTCACGGAGAAGCTGCTGACGGGGTTTGACGCCCCGATTCTCTATTGTATGTATCTCGATAAGCCGATGCGCGATCATGTGCTGTTGCAGGCTATTGCCCGCGTCAACCGGCCCTATGAGGATGACGATGGGCTGGTGAAGCCTTACGGCTTTGTGTTGGATTTCGTCGGCATTTTCGAGAAGCTGGAAAGCGCCCTGGCCTTCGACTCGGATGTGGTGGCGTCGGTCATTCAGAATGTGGACGTGCTAGAGGCTCTCTTCAGAACGATGATGCGCGAAACCGCGCCTCAATACCTCCCGCTGACACGGGGCTGGGACGATAAGTCCAAAGAGCGCGCAATCGCCCACTTCGCCGACGCCCGCAAGCGCGAGGACTTTTACAAGTTCTTCCGCCAGCTTGAAAGCCTCTATGATATTCTCTCGCCCGATGCGTTCCTGCGGCCCTTCATGGATGATTACCAGGCGCTAGGTGAGCTATACCTCCTGATCCGCAACGCCTATTCCGACCGCATTTATGTGGACAAAGAACTGACGGCCAAGACCCGTGCGCTGCTCCGGGCGCGCATTGAGAGCGGCGCGCTGGACCTGCCGACCCAGGTTCACAACCTGGGGGTGGCGGAACTCGCCGCGCTGAAGAGCAGCGACGCCGTCGATACAACGAAAATCCTGAACCTCCGCAAAATCCTGGCCGTCACTGTGGCCGAAAAGGGCGCAGGGCAGCCGTTCCTCGTGACTATTGGTGAGCGCGCCGAGGCGCTGGCTCAACTCTACGAAGATCGGCGCATCAGCACCCAGCAAGCCCTAGACCAGTTCGAGCAGTTGGCACAGGAGTATATCCAGGCCGACGCCGAGCGCCAGCGGTTAGGCGTAGACGAGAACGCCTTTGCGATCTACACCGCCCTCAAACCCGGCGTTGCTGCTCTTGCGCCCGGCCAGGCCCAGGCCGTTAATGCGCTGTTCGAGCGGTTCCCCGATTATCAATGGGATGTCCAGCAGAGCAGCAGCCTTCGTACCGAGTTGTACAAGGCGCTGCGACCGTTGGTCGGCGCGGCCCACATGATCGAAATGACCAACACCCTTATGAAGTTGCAACGGGTATGAAGGCGGCCCCTCTGCCCACCACCACGCCAGCCAACGGCAGCCGCTGGTACGATGCCGATGATCTACGTTGGGCGGCGGTCCACTGGGCGGCGCGCATCGGAGTACACACCCCGCACATTCACCTGCGCGCCATGCGAACCAAGTGGGCTTCCCTGTCTACGGCGGGCCGCATGACGCTCAACACCGACCTGCTCGGCATACCCACAGACCTGGCCGAGTTTGTGATTGTTCACGAACTGGTTCACCTGCTCGTGCCAAACCACGGCAAGGTGTTCAAGAGCTTCATGGCCGCGTACCTGCCTGATTGGGAAGCGCGCGAGCAGCAGCTACGGACTTACACCGCCCAGCCCGAGAAACCGATAAGAGCACCATAGGAGGCCCAGATGCTGGCAGGAGCGATTTTCCCGCAGAACGAGATCGGCAGCGACCCGGTCGTGATCCGTGACTACGCGCAGGCAGCCGAAGGCATGGGCTATAACCACCTGCTTGCCTACGACCATGTCTTGGGAGCGGGCACCGCGAACCGCCCCGGCTGGAGCGGCTACACCGACAAGGATCTTTTCCACGAGCCGTTCGTGCTCTTCGGCTACCTCGCGGGGCTGACCGAGCGGATCGAGTTCACGAGCGGCGTGATCATCCTGCCGCAGCGTCAGACGGCGCTCGTCGCCAAGCAGGCCGCCGAGGTGGACGTGTTGAGCGGCGGGCGGCTCCGCCTCGGCGTCGGCGTCGGCTGGAACCGCGTCGAGTACCAGGCGCTCGGCCAGGACTTCCGCACACGCGGCAAGAGGTCCGAGGAGCAGATAGCCCTCCTGCGCCTGCTTTTCAGCCAGGAGTTGGTCACATACGAGGCCGGAGCGGAAAAGGTCCACGAGGCGGGGCTGAACCCGTTGCCGGTCCGCCGCTCGATCCCGATCTGGCTCGGCGGCTCCGCAGATGCTCTCCTCCGCCGGGTCGTCGCGCTCGGCGACGGCTGGTTCCCGCAGATGCACCCCGAACCCGAAGGCAGGCTCGCCGTCGAACACCTGCGCGACCTCGCCCGCGCCGCAGGCCGCGACCCCGCGACCATCGGCATCGAAGCCCGGCTGAACCTCAAAGGCAACAACCTCGACGGCCTCGCCGAGCAGGCCAGCGCTTGGCAGGCGATCGGCGCGACCCACATCGGCGTCAACACGATGGGTGCGGGCCTCCCCTCGGTCGCCGCCCACACCGAGGCGCTTGCGCGTGTAAAGCAGATGCTCGACGCCCTCTAGCGCGGCACTGGCATCACTCCTGCTATACGATGGCGATACCACAGGAGGGACATATTGCAGAACGACGTTCCAGCCATTACTATGTACGGCACCGACTGGTGTTCGGACTCGCTCCGGTCGCGCAGGGTGCTCGAAGGCGAGGAAGTAGATTTCCGCTACGTTGACATAGACCGGGACCGTGAGGGCGAAGCCATAGTCATGCGGACCAACCGCGGCAACCGTAGCGTCCCTACTATCTTCTTCCCAGATGGGGCCGTCTTCGTCGAGCCGGGGGGCGCACTCTTGCGCTCCAAGATCGCTGAACTCCGCGAACTCGGTCTGCTTGATCCTCCGAGAAGTTGACACTGCGGAGGCGTTGCGCTATAGTGCCGGTACAACAAGTCAAGGAGGGAAACTATGGCGCATCCTGTCTACCTCGTGCTGAGTGCCGCAGGCACTGAGATCCCAGGCGAAAGTACCGGCGCAGGCCCCGGCCCCGCAAATGCAATCGAGTGCATCTACTTTGAGCAAGCTGCGACCACCTCGCGCGAGTACGGCGCCGGCATGGCGACCGGTCGGCGCGAATACCGCCCGCTCGTCATCCGCAAGCGCATAGACCGCGCCTCGCCCCTGCTCTGGAAGGCGCTCACCGAAGGCCAACCCATCGAGGGCAGCTTCAAGTTCTTCCGCTCTTCCAGCGAGGGCGTCACCGAGCATTTCTACACCATCGAGATCAAGCAGGCCCGCATCTCCTCCATCCGAGAGTACGTCCCCGACATACTCGACCCCGCCACGAAGCATGAGCCTCCCCTGGAAGAGATCAACTTCGTCTTCCACACAAGTTCCTGGACCTACAAAGAGGGCAACATAACTTACCAAGACACCTGGATCGCCAGCCCCTAGACGAGTTTTGAGTTGTGAGTTGGAGGAAGCATGGCGGACGATTTCGCAGCCTATGATGCCTATATTGAGCGGAACTTCGACGGGTTCGTGACCGAGCTGCGGGAGTTTTGCTCGCAGCCGGCGCTTGCCGGACAGAAGATAGGCCTTGCGGAGAGCGGCGATATGGTCCGCGGCAAGATCGAGGGCCTCGGCGGGCGTGTCGAGTTCGTGCCGGTCGAAGACGGCTCCCCGGTGATCCTCGGCGAGCTGGGCGCGGGCGAGAAGACGCTGCTGCTCTACAACCACTACGATGTGCAGCCGCCCGAGCCGCTCGAGCTTTGGGACAGCCCGCCATACGCAGGCGAGGTGCGCGGCGGCCGCTTCTTCGCGCGCGGCGTCGCCGACGATAAGGGCGACCTGCTCGCCCGCGTGCAGGCGATACGCGCCTATCAAGAGACGGTCGGCCCGCTCCCGTTGCGCCTGCGCTGGCTGATCGAGGGCGAGGAAGAGATCGGCAGCCCCCACCTCGCACCGGTCGTCCGCGCCCATGCCGATGCCCTGCGCGCCGACTTCTGCGCCTGGGAGGGCGGCGGACGCGACGTGCATGGCCGTCCCCAGGTCGTTTGCGGCATGAAGGGGATGCTCTACATCGAGCTTCACGCCACGGGGCCGAGTCACGATGTCCACTCCGGCAACGGCGGCATCATCCCCAACCCCTCCTGGCGGCTCGTGCAGGCGCTCGCCACGATCAAGGACGCGCACGACAACATCACCCTCGACGGCCTGCCGGACCTGATCGCCGAGCCGAGCCGGGCCGACCTGGCAGCTGCAGATGCGATGCCTTTTGACGAAGAGGCGCTCGCCCAATTGTACGGGGTGGACCACTGGCAGAGCGACCTGCGTGGCCGTGACGTGTTGAACACCTTGATGTTCAAGCCGACGGCCAACATAGCCGGCTTCACCAGCGGCTACGGCGGCCCCGGCTCGAAGACTATCGTGCCCAGCAAGGCCGTCGTCAAAATGGACTTCCGCCTCGTGCCCAACCAGACCCCGGCCAAGATGCTCGACCTGGTGCGTCGCCACCTCGCCCGCCGTGGCTTCAGCGATGTCGAAGTGGTGGAACTCGGCGGCCTCGAAGTCGGCAAGACGCCGGTGGACAGCCCCTTCGTGCAGACCGCGCTCTCCGTCTGGCACGGCCTGGTGCCGGGCGGTGCCAACCTCGTTCCGATGACCGGCGGTAGCGGGCCGATCTCGCTGGTAGCCAGCGACCTCGGCATCCCGACCGCGATGGTCTGCGGCCCCGGCTTCGCAGGCTCTGCGATCCACTCCCCGAACGAGTCGATCAAGCTGGAGGACTACCGGACGACGCTGCGCTACTGGGGGAGGCTGTTTGCACGGCTGGCGTAGTGCGTATGGGGTGCGGCTGGTAATCGCGAGGGATGATGGAGTTTGCACCCCACAGCCCATTTATGGTATAATGCCCAACGGCGTATCTTGTGCGCCGAAAGATATACAAAGATGTTTTGACCTTTCTGCCCCGCGCGGCCCGGAGACATGCACACCCCTCCGTGGCGCGAGCGCAGGGTATGCCCGTAGAAAGGAGGTGTGTACTGTGTCCGATCTGCGCGAATATGAACTGGTCTATATCCTCAAGCCGACTATAGCCGACGATCAGATCCCTGCGTCCGTCGAAAAAGTCAACGGCATGGTTTCGGCACGCGGCGGCGAAGTCTACGAAGTGGTGCAAACCCCGCCCTGGGGTAAGCGCCGGCTCGCCTACCCGATCGACCGCAATACAGACGGCTTCTATGTCCTCAACCACATGCGTATGGACGCTGCGAAGACCGACGATTTCGAGCGTATGCTCAAGATCAACGACGATGTGATGCGTCACATGCTCGTGCGCGTCAGCTAGCAGCTCGAAAATAGGAGGGCTTTTCCATGGCCGGTCGTGGTCTAAACAAAGTTATGATAATCGGGAACCTCGGCAAAGATCCCGACATGAAATATACCAGCAGCGGCAAGCCGATCACAACCTTCTCCGTCGCCGTGGGGCGGGTGACCCGTACCCCCGAAGGCGAGAACAAGGAAGAGACCGAGTGGTTCCGTGTCGTTGCCTGGGAGAAGCTGGCCGAAACCTGCCACCAGTACCTACACAAAGGCAGCAAGGTCTATATCGAAGGCCGACTGCAAACGCGCACCTGGAAGGACAACAACGGCCAGGATCACTACATGACCGAAGTGATCGCCAATGAGATGATCATGCTCGACAGCCGCCAGGGGGGCGGCGAGTACCAGGGAGGCCAGTCGTCACGGGGCGGGCAAGATGTGCCGCCTCCCGATAACGACGTAGACGACGACATCCCATTCTAACTTAGGAGGAAGAACGATCTGTGGATCCAGTAAGACAAGACGGCCCCAACCGCAATAGCGGCGGGGGCGATGACTCGCAGGGCGGAGGCGGGGGCTACCGCCCATACGGTAGCCGTCCCGAAGGCGGCTACCGCAGCGGGCCGAGCGGCCCCGGCGGGCGACCGACCGGCCCGCGCCGCCCACGCTCGAAGGACCGCTTCGTGCCCCGCCGCAAAGTCTGCGGCTTCTGCGTCGAAAAGCTGCCCTACATTGACTACAAAGACGTGCCGCGCCTGCGGCGCTACCTGTCGGATCGCGGCAAGATCGAGCCACGCCGCAAGACCGGCACCTGTGCGCGCCACCAGCGCGCTCTGACCGTTGCCCTCAAGCGGGCACGCCACCTCGCGCTGCTGCCCTACTCGGGGCTGCACGCCCGCTAGAGAGCATACCGCCACATGGCTACGAACAAAAAAGGCAACAACCCCGTGCAGGCCCCCCGCCAGATGACGCGGGGCCAGCTCTCGCATCACCAGCGCGAGCTACAGCAGATACGCCGACTCTATATAGGCATGGGCGCGGTCATCCTGCTGATCCTCATTGTCCTCGGCAGCGCGCTGCTTAACGTCTTCGTGCTCCGCCCCAACGAGGAGATGGGCAAGGTCAACGGCCAGTCCATCACCCGGAGCATGTACAACAAGTACCGAGCCTGGGTAGTCTTCAACCAGATGCGTACCTACGATTTCTACACCCAGCAAACAACCGACCAGACCCAGATCACCCAGTACCAGACCCAGATCACGTCTCTACAGCAAGAACTCCAGAATCTAGACAACTGGCCGACGATAGATTCGGCAACTCTTGGGCAGATCGTGGAGAACCTGATCATCGAGCAGAAGGCACCCTCTCTTCAGGTGAGCGTCTCACAAGCCGATATTCTGGCCGACGCGCAAAACAACTTCTTGCCGACGCCGACAGCCGTGCCCGGCCCGACCGACACGCCCGGCCCGACCAATACGCCCGGCCCACCGACGCCGACCGGCACCCCGCCGACCGCGACCACCGCACCCACCGGCACCCCGCCGACCAGCACCCCGCCCCCGTCGCGCACGCCGACCCACACCCCGACGCCCGGCCCCAGCCCGACCTCCAGCCGCACGCCGACGATCACGCCCACGCCTCTGCCGGTGCCTGGCGCGCAACAGACGGCAGTTTCCACCTACGACAGCTTCATCGGTGCGCTCTCAGGTAGCTCCAAGCCGGGAACCGGTTACTGCGCGCTCGGCTGCCCCAGCCTCTCGGTTGACGATTACCTGAACCTCGTCGCAAAGCCCCAGACGCTCTCGAAGAAGATCACCGATAAGCTCGGCGAGTCGATCCCGAAAACGCAAGACGAGGTCCACGTCCAACATATCCTCGTGAAGACCGAGGCCGAGGCTAAGGACATCAAGGCGAAGCTCGACAAGGGCGCGAACTTCGCGGACCTCGCCTCCCAGTACTCGATAGACACCTCGAACAAAGACACCGGAGGCGACCTCGGCTGGTTCCTGCCGACCGCAAAGGGCGGGCCGATGGTCAAGGAGTTCTCCGACGCGGCCTTCCTACTCACCAAGCCCGGCCAGATCAGCGACCCGGTACACAGCCAATTCGGCTGGCACATCATCCGCCTCGTCGAGCGCGCCTCACGCGCGTTGACCGACCAGGAACTCACCACCGCCAAGACAAAGGCATACGACGACTGGCTCCAGAAGCAGAAAGACAGCTCCACCATCACCAACCTCAAGGTGGCGCTGCCGACGCCGACGCCGACCCCAGGCCCGGCGGTCTTGCCGACCGACGTGCCTTCCGTCCCGATAACGAACACCGGCACACTCACCGGCACCGGCACGACAACCGGCACCGGCACACTGACGAACACCGGCACACTGACGAACACCGGCACCATCACCGGCACGGGCCTCCCGCCCGCCCCGACCCGCGCCGTCACGCCCCCGGCCTCCCCTCCACCTCAGGCGACCACATCGCCCCAGCCTGGAGCCACAGCCACAACAAAGTAACCGAAGCAGACCCACGAGAGGGAGCCGCAAGGCTCCCTCGTTTGCTTGCCTCCTGCCCAGCTTTGCGGTACAATGCCTGAACATCGTAGTGACCCAGCTCATTCCAGGAGGAACCAGATGCAAGTACTCGTGGACGAGGATGTCGCCGGAGCAACCATTCCTGCCGCCGAAACCGAGACCGAAACCGAGGCGGGCACGCCCCTGACAATGTACGTCGTCAGCCACACTCACTGGGACCGCGAGTGGTATCTGCCATTCCAGCTTTTTCGGGCGAAGCTCGTCCGGCTGGTAGACAAGCTCCTCGCCATCCTCGACAGCGATCCCGACTTCGAGTATTTCACGCTCGATGGGCAGACGGTCGTGCTCGAAGACTACCTCGAAATCCGCCCTGAGCGCGCCGACGAGATCCGCGCCTATGTGGAGAGCGGACGTGTCCTCGTCGGCCCCTGGTACATCCTGCCCGACGAGTTCCTGGTGGACGGCGAGTCGATCATCCGCAACTTCCTGCGGGGGCGCGCCATAGCCGAGGACTTCGGCGCTTCGATGAACGTCGGCTACATCCCCGACCCGTTCGGCCACATCAGCCAGATGCCCCAGATATTGCGCGGCTTCGGGATCGACTGGGCCGTCTTCTGGCGCGGCATCGGCACCGACATCCCCGCCACCGAGTTCACCTGGGAAGCGCCCGACGGCAGCATGGTGCTTGCCACCCGCCTGATCAGCGGCTACTCCAACGGCCTCCCGCTCTCATTCTCCCTCGCCGCCGCCCGCCGCCAGGTCGCCTGGCTCCGCGAGACCCAGGTTCCGCTTTCCTCAACAAATGCCCTGCTTGTCCTCAACGGCGACGACCATATCCCGCCGAGCGAGCACCTCTCCACGATCCTGGCGACCCTCAACACCGAGCTGGAGGGCAGCGGCGTCCGCCTCCTCCACACCACCATGCTGGCCTACCGCGAGGCGATCATCAGGGGCCTACAAGGCCGGACCCTGCCGAACCACCTCGGCGAGTTCCGCGAGGCCGCCCACGCGAACCTCCTGCCGGGCGTACTTTCGACCCGCATCTGGATCAAGCAGGCGAACTACGCCGCCGAGACCCTCCTCGAACGCTGGGTCGAACCCTGGGAGGCGATGCTCTGGGCGCTCGCGGTCGCCCACGGCCCTGCCGACATGGACCAGGCGATCAGGATAGACTCGGCCGCACCCCTGCGCCAGACCGCCTGGAAGTACCTCCTCCAGAATCAGCCGCACGACAGCGTTTGCGGCTGCTCGGTGGACGCCGTGCATGACGAGATGCGGACCCGGTACGCAGCCGTCGAGCAGATCGGCGGCGCGCTCCGCGACGAGTCCCTGGCCGGAGTCGCCGGTTTCGTGAATACCGCCGCCGCCGGGGCCGACGGCCGGCTGGCCGTCGTCGTCTACAACCCGCTCGGCAGCCCTCGCACCGACGTGGTGCAGGTGATTGTCGAATCCACCGCCAGCCTCCTCGGCTTCCGCCTGCTCGACGAGCGCGGCGAAGAAGTCCCCTACGAGGTGGTCGAGCGGCGCGCGCAGCAAGTCGCTTCCTTCGATCTCGAGCCTCCGGCGCTCGAGACCGCCCTCGCGATGGCGACCGATGGGCGGGTGATGGGCATGGCCGTGCTCGATGTCTTCATGCACCGCGCCGACGAAGCCGGGGTGATCGATGTTGACGTGACCGTGGCCGAGGCAGGCGAGCCGGATCTGCTTGCCGTGCAGACCGCCGCCGATGCCGCCCGCCGCCTCGTCTCTGCCGGGCAGGTGCGGATTTTCCGGCTGCGCGGGCACCACGCGGGGCAGCTTCTCGTCCGCTTTGTCGCCCACGACGTGCCCGGCCTCGGCTACCGCACCTACACCATCGCCCCCGCCTTCGCTGACCTCGCAGCCCCCCCCGAAACCGGCCTCGAGCAGAGCGCAGAAGAACCGCCTACGTCCATCCCTGCCGAGGCCGCGCCCCGCCCCTCCGCGCTATTCCAGCCGCAACCCCCGCTCAACCCCGAGCCGCCGGAGGCCACAGGCCCCGGCCCGCTCCACCCGGAGGTTGCCACAGTCGCATCCGCCGGCGCGCCCCAGGGTTATCTGATCGAAAACGAGTGGCTGCGTATACAGGTTGACGCCGACGGCTCTCTCAGCCTGAGCGACAAGCAGGCAGGGGTGATAGTGCGCCGTGGAAACATCTTCGTGGATACCGGCGACGCCGGCGACGAGTACAACTACAGCCCGCCGACCACTGACCAGGTGATCGAGGGCTTCGGCGGCCCGCCGCAGATCGAGGTTCGCCGCGACCACCTCGGCAGCATGATCGTGATCGAAGGCGAACTTGTGCTCCCAGCCTCGTTGAGCGAGGATCGCCTCGCTCGCAGCGCCGCCATCGTCCGATGTGCGGTCCGCTCCACAATACGCCTCTGGGACGGCGTTCGCCGCGCCGACATCACGACCACGGTTGACAACCTCGCCGCCGACCACCGCCTGCGCGTGCTGTTCGACGTGCCGGTGCAGACCGACCACTCCGACGCCGAGGGCAGCTTCGACGTGGTGCGCCGCCCCGCCGGTGTCTACCCAGGCAGCGAGGACTGGTTCGAGCCGCCGGTCCCGGAGTACCCGCAGAAGAGCTTCGTCGCCGTCGGCGACGGGCGGCGCGGCCTGCTGTTGGCTAACCGCGGCCTCCCCGAGTTCGAGGCCCGGACCGGCGGCGACGGCACGCTGCTCGCCCTCACCCTGCTCCGCTCGGTCGGCTGGCTCTCCCGCGAAGACCTGGCGGTACGCCCTGCCGGTCATGCAGGCCCCGGAGTGCCCTCGCCCGGCGGCCAGACCCCCGGCGTGCATACCTTCGAGTACTCGCTGGTGCCCTATGCCGGGGACTGGCTCGGTTCCGGCGCGTACCGCCAGGCCCACAGCTTCGCGGTGCCACTGCACGCCGTTGCAGAGCAGCTTCACGACGGCCCTCTGCCCCAGACCGGCGCGTTGCTCGCCTGCGAGCCGCCTGAACTGATCCTCAGCGCCCTCAAGCGCAGCGAAGACGGCACCCGGCTGATCTTGCGCGCCTGGAACATCGCCGACCGCCCGCTCAGCGCCCGCATCACCCTGCCGGCCTTCGTCAAGTCGGCTGAGGTAGTTCGCCTCGACGAGACCGCCGACCCCGATGCGGCGGCGCTGACCTGGGAGGCAGGCCCCCCGCCGCGCGTTTCGGTCGAGGTCGGCGCGAGCCGGATACTCACCCTCAGCCTCGCGGTGCAGGATGGCCGCTAGCGGCAGCCCGACTACCGGCCTCTGGCACCCCGTCGGGTTTCCGTCGAGCGCGGCGCGGGGCGACCCCCCGGTGATGCTCGAAGGCAAGCTCGCCGGCTTCGACGACGGCCGGCAGCACCCCGTGCTGCTGCTGCACCACCCGAACCCGGCGGGCGGCGGCTCGATGGACAGCAAGATCCTCCGCGCGGTCGCCGATGCGCTCTACCCGCTCGGCGTCGGCGCGCTCCGCTACAACTCGCGAGGCGTTGGGCGCAGCGGCGGAGAGTACCAGCTTGTGCCCGAATCGCGCGGCTGGGTAGAAGGCTCCCATGAGACGGAGGATGTGGGCGCGGCGCTCCACTTCCTGTCGGCCCAGCCCTGGGCCGATTCGCGGCGGCTGGCGCTCGTCGGCTTCAGCTTCGGCGCGCGCATGATCCTCAGCTACCTGCGTCTGCACCCGACCGACGAGCGCGTGAAGGCGGCTGTGATGATCGGCTTCCCGGTCGCCGCCTGGGATCTGACCCACCTCGGCTACTGGTTCGGCCCGAAGCTCTTCATCTCGGCTGAGGGCGACACATACTCCCCGCCCGACCGGCTGCTGTCCTTCGTAGACCGCCTGCCGCCGCCGATACAGACCGCGATCATACCCGGCAGCACCCACTTCCTGCCGGGCAAAGAAGCCGAGGCGGGGCGGTTGGCGGCTGCGTTCCTCGCCCCGCTCCTCGGCGCGCCGCGCACTAGCGAACCAGCGTCTGCGCGAACTCCATGAAGTGGTAAACATCGGCGAAGTTCGACGCCAGGCCGACGGAGGCACGCACCGCTCCGGCCTCGTCGCTGTCAACAACCGCGAGGAACTGCTGGAAGGTCATCCGCTCCTCGTTCTTGAAGCAATCGCTCATCGCCTGTTTGGTGATGCCGTGGGCGAGTTCGCCCGCGCCGGGATTGCAGAAGCAGCCTGTGCGGATCGAAATCCCCGCCCGGTTCGCCATCTCCTCGATCTCCCGGAAGTCGATCGTGCGCCCGTCGGGGCCGACGAAGTTGATCGTCACCGTGCCGCCGCGCGTTTCGGTTGTGAGCGGCCCGTAGATCCGTATCATCGCCATCCCGTTGCTGTGGCGCAGCTCTTGCAGGTTTTCGAGCAGCCACCCCGTCAGGCAGATCACCCGCGTGTGGATCGTCTCGATGCCGATCTCGGCAATGTATTTCAGCCCGATCTCGACGGCGGGGATCGTCAGGTAGTTGATCGTGCCGTCCTCGAACGCTGCCTCACCCTCCGCCAGGTAGTAGCCGTCGCCCTGCACTGAGGCGATTGTGATCGTGCCTCCGGCGAACCAGGGGCGGTGCAGCTTGGCGAGCGCGGACTTGCGGGCCAGCAGACAGCCGATGCCGGTCGGGTAGCCGAAGATCTTGTAGAACGACAGCGCCACGAAGTCGGGATGTATCCGGCTGAGGTCGAGGCGGTTGGTCGGCGTGAAAGCCGCGGCGTCGAGCAGCACATCCCAGCCCTGCTCTTGCGCCCTCGCGATCCATTCGAGCGGATGCTGCACGCCGGAGAAGTTCGACTGGGCGGGGTACGCGAAGAGGTTCGCCCGCCCGCGCGGAGCAGCTCTCAGAGCATCCTCCAGCTGTGCCTCGTCTATACGCAGGTCCGGCGGCACCACTGGTACATAATGGATCGTCGCGCCCTTTAGGCGGGCGAACTCCCGTATCCCGTTCACCGAGTTGTGGTTGTCGAACGTCAGCAGATATTGGCTGCCTGGGCAGAACGGGTAGGCTTCGCCGACCAGCTTCAGCGCCCCGCTCGCATTCATAGTGAAGATCACCGCGTATTCGTCGTGCGAGGCGTTGAAGTAGTCGAGCACATAGGCTCGCGCCCCCTCCACCCGGTGCGTCATCGCCTGCGAAGTCGGGTTGGCCGAGTGCGGGTTGCCGAAGACACCTCCCCTCAGCATCTCGAGGTGGTCGCGTAGCTGCGACTCGGCGTAGAGGCCGCCGCCTGTGTAGTCGAGGTAAACCTGCCCCTGGGCGTCGAGGCGCGCATACTCGGTCGCGCGTAACTCGTCCAGCTTGCGGGTGCTTTCGTACTCCGGGTACTCGCGCTGGAACGCGGCATAAGCAGCATCCATCTTGCCCCTCCTTACTCCGTTACCTCCTCGGAGATCCCCTCATCTGCGCGAATCCTCTCCAGGACCGCCACCGTCTCGATGTGGTATGTCTGCGGGAACATATCCACAACCTGCGCGCTCCTGAGCCTGTAGCCGGGTGCGAGGGTGCGTACATCGCGGGCGAGCGTGCTCGGGTCGCACGAAACGTAGATCAGCAGCTGCGCGGGCCGCTTGAGCAGGTGTTGCAGCAGGGCCGGAGCGCAGCCTGCGCGCGGCGGGTCGAGCAACACCACATCCGGAGACAGATCGAGGCGCGGCAGCACGTACTCGACTCGCCCACCCTCGATCTCCAACTCCGGCGGGCCGACGCCGCGCAGCGCCGCCGTCCAGCGTGCGCTCTCTACTGCCGCCCAATCGCTCTCAATGGCGACGACGCGCTTTGCCTGCACACCGGCGAGCAGCGCCATCCCGAACGCGCCCGCGCCGCTATATGCGTCCACCAGCAAGGCGACGGGCGCGGGCAACGCCGCCCGGATCAACTCCAAGATCACCTCAGCCTGGAGGTTGTTCACCTGGAAGAACGCCTGCGGGGCCAGCCGGTAGCTCACCCCGCCGAGGCTCTGGCGCACCACGCCCGGCGGCGCTTCCGGCTGGTCGGTCGCGTCGCGCGCGGCTCGCCTGCTGCCGCTGACCAGCCCCGGCACCGTCAGCTCTGAGGCATCCTCCGCGCTCGCCGCCCCCGCCGCTTGCGTCTCTCCGATCAGCTCGAGTGAGCCGTCCTGCCTGAGTTCGACCACGCTCACCAGCCCGCCCAGCCCGCCGATCCACTTGCGGAGCGCCCGCCGGTTAAGCGCAACAGCCATTCGCGGCGTCTCGTCCTCGCCGCGCCCGCGCCCTGTTCGGGCAGGAGGAGCTTCCCCGTTCAGGCTGTGGAGCACGACCACCATCTGGCGCCCCGCCCAGGGCGCGTCGGCCGGCGTTTCCCCCTGCGGTGGCGCGCCGGTGCGGACCGTGACCTGCCAGATCGGGATGCCGCTGATCTTGCGCTCGCGCACCGAGATCGGCATCTGCCCGCGCCGGACGGCTTCCACGTCGAGTTCGTCGAGGTTCGGCGGCAGGTCGCCCGGGGCCTGGCTATGCTCCTCGAAAAGCTGCTGTAGCGGCACCAGCAGCGCGTTGATGCCGGGGTCGCTGATCGGGCAGACGGCGACCGGCACTACGCTGTGGCTGCCACGGCGGAAGTAGCCGAGCTGACGGCTCGCCGGGTCTACCCGGAAGTGGGCAACGTTGCGGTACTGCCAGGGGTCGTCCATGCCTGCGGCCGGCCGCAGAAGCCCGTCCAATTGCCCCGCATCCAGGCCGCCGGAACGGCGCAGCTGTTCGCGCAGAATCTCGGTCTTGAAGTCGAGCTGGCCGGCGTAGTCAATATGCTGCCACTGGCAGCCGCCGCACGGCCCGAAGTAGGGACAGGGCGGCGCGACGCGGTGCGGCGAGGCGGTCTCAACCCCGGTGACCGTCGCCCAGGCGAGCTCCCGCTTCACGCGGTCCACCCGCGCCCGCACCCGCTCCCCGGTGATGCCGCCCCAGGTGAAGACCACGTTGCCGCCGGCCCGCCCCACCGCATCGCCGCCGTAGGCCATGTCGCTGAGGTCGAGTTCCACCTCGGCACCGGGCGCGAGGGTCTCGGCGGTCTCCCTTTCGGTCCGGCTGCTCATAATTGGAACGACTCCGTGAGCGGCAGCACGAAGACCGCGCCCCGGCCTGTGGACTCGCCGCTGGAGGCCGGGGGCCGTCCTGTTGCGTGCGCCACTGTCTCACGCAGCAGGCGGATCAGTGGGTCTATCTGGGCGTCCTCCGTGCCCACGATCAGCGTGGTGTTGCCCTCGCGCAGGAAGCCGCCGGTGCTGGCTAGGCGGGTCGCTCTGTATCCGGCCTCCGTCAGCGCATCAAGCACGAGGTCGGTGTGCGCCTTCTGTATGACCGCGAGCGCGAGTTTCATGGCATCTCTCCTGCGTCCTGTCTACCGCCCGGTCGTCGGTGTCGGCGTGTTTTGCTGTATACCCCCGCCGAAATGCTGCACGAAGTCGGTGACCGAGTTCTTGTCGAAGCCCGCCAGGTACTCCAAATGCTGCCACGCGCCGAGCGCGATCACCGCGTGGTTCGGCAGGCTTGCTCGCGGCATGACATAGACGTGGTAGAAAGCGCCCGCCGGCAGGGATGTGCCCACGCCTACCAGCCCATCGTGGATAGCGGTGCAGTCCGGCCCCGGCGGGCAATTGTACCACATGATGATGTTGCCGTGCTCCATCAGGTGGACCGAAACCTCGTCGTCGAGCGGCTTTTCGAGGTCAACGGCACCGGAGTTCTGTGGAAACTCCTCGCGGTGCCAGCCGGATGTGGGCGGGTCGCTGTTGTAGGTCGGGTGGGGGGTGGCGACGCCGATGTGGGTGTGGCCCTGGTCGGTATATGCAAGAACCTGCCCGCAAGCGGAGCATTGGTTGAACGGGTTGAAGATCAGCAGCGCCGCGACCGCCAGCGCGCCGAGCAGCAGCGCCGCCGCTATCCCGGTCGCCACCGCCCGCGAGCCGGAAAGCCCCCTCGCCGCCTTTACGGGAGGAGCCGGGACAGGGGAGGGTAGGGGGCGTGGGTCTCCCACGCGGCGAACCGGCAGGGGCGGGAGCGGTTTGTGGTCGGCGTTCTCAGACATCGTCCTCCTCAGTATCCCCTACTTGGATTGCCGGCGGAATATGCCCCGCAACCGATCCACCAGGCCGCCGGCCGGGGCCTCAGCCTCCTCTTCGCCGAGTGCTGTGGCATCGGGGTCGTCGGCGATGGTCAGCCGCAGCCCCTCGCAGAGCTTGTCCACGACGGCGCGCGCTGTCGCGTAGTCGTCCTGGCCGGCGTAGCGGTCGAAGTCCACCGAGATGAACTCTGGCGGCTCGCACGGGTCCACGTGTATGCGGATATGCGGCCCGCCCTGCGGCTCGGTGATATAGCCTTCACCGTCAGGGCCGGGGTGCAACTCCGGCATCTCCCCGGCCACCTGGCGGATCTGCTCCCGTGAGATGGGCTGCGGCCCCGCGTCCAACGCCTCCTGCCCAGGCTGCGTCGGATGGGGGAAGCGCATCAACAAGAACTCGAAGGGCATGGCTAGCTAGCAGGATCCTCCGCGAGGTCGATCTGCGCGCGCTGTAGCTTGCCGCTGTAGTCAACGTAGATCGTCTTCCACTCGGTGAAGGTGTCGAGGCCGGCCTGCCCGGCTTCGCGGTGGCCGTTGCCGGTGCCGCGCGTGCCGCCGAACGGTACCTGTATCTCAGCGCCGATGGTGCCTGCGTTGATGTAGACGATGCCGGTCGTGATGTCGCGGATCGCCGTGAAGGCTCTGTTCACGTCGGCGGTGTAGATAGAGCTGGACAGCCCGTATTTCGTGGAGTTGTTCACCTTGATCGCCTCGGCGAGGTTCTCCACCGGGATCAGCGTCGTCACCGGGCCGAAGATCTCTTCCTGCGAGACCATCGCGTCCGGTGCCGCGTCGCTGAAGAGCGTCGGCTCGTAGAACGCGCCCTTGCCGAGGGCACCCTCCGAGGCGATTTTGCCGCCGACGACCAGCCGCGTTCCGGCCTTCTGCCCTTCCTGCACCATGCCGTGGATGCGCGATAGCTGGTTCCTGTTGATCACCGGGCCGATGTCGGTGGCGGCGTCGAGGCCGTTGCCGAGCCGGAGCTTCTTGATGCGGTCTTGGAGCATATCCTCCAGCTTCTGCTTGACGGCCCGATGCACGATGACGCGGCTCGCGGCGGTGCAACGCTGGCCGCTGGTGCCGAACGCGCTCCATAGTATCCCTTCGAGCGCGAGGTCGAGGTCCGCATCGTCCATCACGATGATCGCGTTCTTGCCGCCCATTTCGAGCGAGACGCGCTTCAGGCGGCGGGCTGCCTCAACGGCCACTGCGTTGCCGGCGTCGGTCGAGCCGGTGAAGGAGATAAGCGCCACGTCGGGGTTTTCGATCAGCGCGGTGCCGACCGTAGAGCCAGGCCCCATCACGAAGTTGAGCACGCCCGCCGGTAGCCCCGCCTCCTGGAGGATATTGACGAGCGAGAGCGCGCAGAGCGGCGTGTCGCTGGCGGGCTTGATCACGACGGTGTTTCCGGTGACAAGCGCGGGCATGATCTTCCAGCTAGGGATCGCGACGGGGAAGTTCCACGGCGTGATCGCCGCGACTACGCCGATTGGATCGCGGGTCGTCATAGCCCACTTGTTCGGCAACTCGCTCGGCACGACCTCCCCGCGCATCCGCCGCCCCTCTCCGGCCATGTAGAAGGTCATGTCAATCGCTTCCTGCACGTCGCCCCGTGCTTCGGCGAGGACTTTGCCCATCTCCTGGGTCATCAGGCGGGCCATTTCCTCTTTGCGCTCGGTGAGCAATTGGCCTGCGCGATAGAGTATCTCGCCCCGCTTGGGAGCCGGGGTGAGTCGCCAGCCGTCGAACGCAGCCTTCGCTGCGGCCACGGCGCGGTTCGCGTCCTCGGCACCGCCCTCGCTGAGTTCGGCAAGCGTCTCGCCGGTGGCGGGGTTCGTGGAAGTGAAAGTCTTGCCCTTAGCGGATTCGACCCAGCGCCCCCCGATAAAGTGCTTGACAAGTTTGCCGGTTTCGATGCCGAGGCCGTGGCCGTCGGTGCCCGCGCGCTGCGCTCCGGCGGTTGTTGTTACCATAGTTTAGCTGCTCCTCTCAGGTGAGCCGGACGCCTGTTTGGCCCGGCGATATAAGCTATATTCGTCTGTAATTCAGCACACAGAGATACCGATACAGCCGAAAGTGTATCACAAGCACGCCGAGGTGTCAAACTTCGCGGGTGTACCAGTATGCCCAGGCGATCAGTACGAACTGGAGGGGGAGGCGCCCCCAGGCCGCCCAAACTGGGATGCCGGGCATGGCGGGGTGGTCGCCGCCGGCGGAGGTTGCGCCGTAGATGTTCGCGGGGAAGATGGCGATCAGCGTCAGGATCAGCGCCCAGGCCGCGAACCGCCGGGTGCGCGGGATCAGCAGCATCGCCCCCAGGCTGCCCTCGATTGCTCCGCTGAGGTAGACTAGTTGGAGAGGCGCGGGCAGCATCGGCGGCATAAGCCGCACATAGGGTGTGCTGTCCGTGAAGTGCAATATCCCGCTTCCGATGAACAGAGCCGCCAGAGGCAGGACCAAGATAGCTTTAAGTCGTTTCATGGATCGCATCACTTGTTCAGCTCATATCGCCACTCGAAGTAGTGTTGGCCGACGTTGCCCTGCTGAATGCGCCAGGTGGGGGCGAAGTCGGGGACGTAAGTGAGGACACGGCGCTGGTACGCCTGGATCATCACAGAGAGGTCGCGCCCGCTCACGCGCATCTGGGTCCAATATCCCTCGGTGATCGGGTATCCCAGGACGTATGTCCAATCGAAGCCGTAGGTAGGCTGCATGTCCTGCAAGTAGTGCCAAAAGAGGTCGGGGATGTTGTGGCCGGTCTGGGTCACGAAGGCGGCGTAGTGGGAGAGACCGGAGTGGACTATGTCTGTGTAGACCCCGCCCCCAGTGTCGAGGGCATCGCTGACCGGCTGACCGACGCGGTTGGGTGCTTGGTGTTCGCCGTGCAGGCTGGCAACGCCGGCCAGGGAATTGTAATCGGGCGCGATCGGGTTGTCCTTTCGCGGGTCTCCGACCACGGGGAGTATGCATGGCACAGTCTCGTGGATCGAGGAGGTGTTGCCGGTCTGGATGTCGCCGCTGATCATCTCGACGGTCAGCAGGCCGTTAGTCACGTAGTATGGACTGTTCGGGTCGGCGCTTGGGTCGTTGACCTCCATGCGGGCCTTGTCGTAGTACTCCACATCGTGCCTGCCGCCCGGTCTCTGGGCATAAGCCTCGGCGGCACGGTACAGGAGGGTCGGACCCCAAAGCCAGGAGCGTGGGGCCGTTCCGGCGGCCACGGCCGCGTCGGCCTTCGACCAGACGCGCCCGAAGGCGGGGTCGGGGGCACCGAGCCAGACGAGGTGAATTAAATTCTTGCTGTATAGGTATTGGGGAGGAAGGGACTCATCCAGCACATAGACCAGTGCATCGCCGGATGTCGCCAACCTCTCTACACGCCCGTGACCCCCTGCTGGGACACGCAGAAGCACTTTCTCGGTGCTGCGGTCGGCTATCCTGAACGTACCCGCCAAGTCGGGGTCGGCTGCCGGCTCGACGGAGACATCGTAGGGGGAAGGCGGATCGGGCGCGAGGTCGCCGCCGGTCCAGGGGCCGCCATGGTTGGCAGCAGGGTCGAAGTAGCAGCGGTCGCAGGCTAGGGTGCCGCGCAGGAAGTACTCATATTGACAGGGCGCTTGGGTCGGCTGGGTCCAAAGCAGACGAGGCCCGTTATGCGTGTCGCCGTTCGGGCAGTTGCAGGCGAACTCGAAACCATCGGCAGCGGGGGGATCTCCTCCGCAGCTGTCGTCCTCTGTAATCATCGCCATCTGGAGAGTTATCGTGCGCTGATCAATCAGGTTTTTGAGAGTGATCGTCCCGACTGGAGGCGCACAGTGCCCGCAGGCACTCACGAGCTTTGCGTAGGCGGCCCAATCTCCGCTCACCTGTAGCCAACTCACGGCAGAGACGAAGCTGACCTGGCCGGCGTCGTCAAGAGTGAGCGGGATGAAGGGCAAGGGAGCAGGTGCTTGAGCCGCGATGCGGGCGGCGACCGGCGCGCCCCCGCCGGGGAGCAGGCCGAGCGCAGCTACAAGCAGCAAGACAGCCGCAAAAAACAGTCGGGCGGTCGCAGGTGTGCGTCTCATTCCCATACTCCTTGTAGCGGTCAGTGGTCGGTGGTTGGTGGTCAGTGGTCAGCCATAAGGTGAAGTGCTTCACCTATATAGACGAACTGAGCGGCGTGGAGTTACGCGGGGCCGGAGATTAGCCACAGCCACGGCAACGGGGTAGTGCTCGGCGCGCTCGATGTGCTTGCGGGAAGAAGCCGTCCACGAATACGGGGCCACGAATAGACGAATGATCAGCGATGTCAGCCGAGTAAAATCGTCCCGGTCGCCAAACGGCGCTCACCTTGCGGTGTGGAGACGATCAGCGTGCCGTCCCGCTCGACCCTGATCGCCATTCCCTCCACCCGTCCATCACCTGTATCAACCCGCACTTCGGAGCCGAGCGTGGCGAGCCTATCGCGCCACTCTTGCCAGATGCCGAGGTAATTCCCCTGTTGCCACCGTATGTAGCGCGCCTCGGCCTCGCAGAGGATGCTGTTCAGCAAGTCTTGGCGACTCGGCAATGCGCCCGCCACCTCGAGTCTGAGGCTGGTCGCCGCTTCGCTGAGGCCGTAAGCTGCGGGGTCAAAGTCAATGTTGACGCCGAATCCCGCTATCACGAAATCCGAAACTCCGCCGGACATCGCCAGCTCGCAGAGAATCCCGGCTATTTTGAGCCCGCGGCAGAGCACATCGTTCGGCCACTTCAACGCCGCAGGCGCTCCCGCGCCCGCGAGGGCGGCGCGTACAGCCAGGCCGAGGATCATTACCGGCGCGAAGACCTCGCCGGCCGGACGTTGTGGCCGCAGCAGCAGCGAGGCGAGGATCGCGCCCCCCGGCGGGGCAAGCCAGCTTCGACCGTGGCTGCCCCGGCCTGCCGTCTGCTCATCGGCGACCACGAGCAGGCCCTCCCGCGCTCCCGCCCGCGCCAGCTCCCGCACGCGGTCGTTCGTAGACCCGATCTGGGGGTAGTATTCGAGGCTGCGACCAAACCGTTCAGTAGTCAGTCCGCCAGGGGAAAAAGGCTGTTCGTTCATTCCGATAACAGTATAGAGTACGCTCCGGCTGAGTACAAGCCGCCATAGGGCACGAATCCCGCGCCTGTAAGACACGGCTCCGCCCGTGGACCCTGGCCGGGCCTGGTGCGTCTGTGGGAGAGCGGCTCTGCCCTCGATTGGTTCGCCCTACCTCGTTGCTCGCACTCCGCACCCGTCAATCCGCACTCCGCACTCCGCACTCCGCCTTGACAGACCCCGGCCCGGTCAGTTATCCTAGATGCACGCCGCGCCGCGAGGCGCAGCGGGGGGGTGGTTGGGTCCCGGTGGGCTCCGCAGTCTTCAAAACTGTCCGGGTGTCGCTAAGAACGGCATCGGTGGGTTCGACTCCCATGCACTCCCGCCCCCTAAGAACAATGCAAAGGACAAGAAAATGAATGAGGAAGAAAAGCATTTCGACTATGAGGGGCTGGGCAAGAAACTGCTGGCATACTGCCGGAAGTATTCTATACCCCCGCAGCACATCTTCGATATCCTCAATGACCAAAAAGTGATCCCCATGCTGCGCGGCAAAGGGTTGGAATACAGCCTTAGTCTAGTTCTACCTACAGTCCTCGATGCGGCTGCCTGGCAAGTAAACAAACTGAACCGCAATGCCCAGCCGGGCATACCAGACGAGGATCTCGAAGTTATTCACAAGCGCACTGGGATCCGGCTCGTGGTCGAGTCTAAAAGTGCAGTGCGCGGCTCAATGACGCTGGGCACTCGTTCTCGGACCCACAAAGTGCCTCACTTCAAGGTCAAATGCCATCGGAGCCGGAGCAACAAGAAGCTCGAAACAAATGACCGCTACGCGGAGACGGCTTTTGATGTGCTGGTGAGCAATCCCACAAACGCTCTCTATGCTGGCGCAACAATCGGGGAAGAACTGGAGCTAATAGACGATGCTGCGCTTATCGAAGCACTCATGCAGTACTACAATGCAGCAGGTACGTCAACTCTAGTGGAAGCTGCTGCTGCTGATTGGCGCTTCGTGCTCCCGCCTCGAATTGCTGTGGACGGGTTCATCCCGCGGACACCGGTTGTTCTGCTGACCGGCGACCCGAACTGGCAACCGCTAAATCAGCTGGAAACCCAACTAACGGCAGTTGTACAGCAACAGGCTGATGCGCGACGGCGGCCGGGTCATAGCTCAAAATAAACACTTCCCGCCCCATGTAACGTTTGCCTCGGTCGGTCGTCTTTTTGGTCTGATCATCCGTCCGGTTGATCGTGTAGTTCCACTCTTTGTCCAGCATGGCCGCCGCCCACTGATACAAGGCGCGGACTTCGGGGCTGTTGTCATACGTAAGCAGGAAGGAGAGGCGGTGGCTGTGCGTGTGCAAAACCTCAGCCAGACGCAGATGATCTGCGCGTGTGAAGCTGTAAGTGTAAAACTTGTCCTGATCCGCATTAAAGTAGGGCGGGTCTACGAACAAGAACGCTCCGTCAGGAGCCTGCTCGATGGTTTGGGCGAAATCCGCACAGGTGATCTGCACATCCTGTAACTTGGCCGAGCAGCGCCGTAGATGACCCGGCCAATTCTTCGGCTGCATACTGTAAATGTCACCATACCCCCAATAGCAGTTAGGCGCGTTCATAATCCCCGAATAGCTGGTCCGGTTAAGATAGTACCACCGAAAGGCGCGTTCAAGTTCGTTCGTCGGCCTATACACATTCTTGTAGTAAGTATGATTTTCTTTACTGGCCCCGATCCCATCCAGCAAGGCAATCAATTCCTCCACATGATCCCTTATGTGGATATAGCAATTGACGAGTTCGGGATCTGCGTCGTTTAGGAGGTTTGTTGCAGCCTTGCTTTTGGCGAAAAAGATCGAACCGCCCCCGGCAAATGGCTCTGCATAGTAGCTGTGCGGAATCATTTGCTCCAAAATTAGCTTACGAGCGTAGAACTTACCGCCCGCGTAGCGAAACGGCGAATTGATAGGCACCCTATCAACGGTTGCTCCCTTAGGCTGGGTTCCGATCGGCATCGTTGTGTACTCCCGGACGATCTTTAGCGTTGAGTACTTGTAGCGTTAGCAGGCTCGATTACCTCGCCCAAACTGTAAACTGGGCTAAGTTCCTTTAGCACGGAAGCAAAATCCTGGCGCTGTGTCTCGTTATTGAGCAACTCTATGAAGTCCTCGAAACTCAGCACAACAGCCTGCGGTGTGCCGCGCCGTTTGACAATGTAGCGCGTGCGCGTACGCACCACATCATCGAGGACCTGCCCGAAGTTGTTCTGTGCATCAGTTGAGCTGACAGTCTTGGTAGCCATCCATCTTATCCAATCTAGCTAACTTAGCTATATTATAGCAGACGTTAGGCGTTCTGTCAATACCTTTCTCCCGGCAAAACAGCTCGCCCTCTACTTGTGTACCGGCGTGAAGAGGTCGGCCAGCCGGTGCGCTGTGAGATTTCTCCCTTCCGACACGATCAGCCAATCACCGGCGATTGCCACTCTCCTATAGCCGCCAGCCCTCGGTCCTAACAGCCGCATCGGAATGCGATCAGTCAGTTTCATTCCCCAGACTTCTCCATTGAGACCCCCAGCGTAAGCCGTCCAAACGACGGTGTTACCACGGATCGCTGCGCTGGATCCCTTCCCGCCGGGCAGAGGCGTTGTAGCCCCGGTGTCGAGGTTGATGAGCAGAGTAGGGTTGGGAGAGTCAGCCCACACCAAATAATGGCCCGAGAGTATGGAAGACCCGAAAAGAGCGCACTGGCCTGTCGTTTGCTGCGCGGCGGTTTGTACCTGGCCGGTCGAGCGCCTTAGGTAATGGAGGTCGCAATCCAGTCCAGCACCGTATTCAGTCCAGGCAAAGTATTCATCACTGACAGCAATGCCGTATCCAGCTGGCCGAGCAGAAGCGACGACGCTGGTCGTATTGGTATCAAGGTCTTTCATAACCAAGCGGGTATTTGGTCCGCTGTCCTCAAACCACGCGACGGTTCTGCCGACGATAGTAGGGGCGAAATCCCCCAAAGCGATGGTGAAGGTAATCCCGGTGTCGAGGTCTTCCCCCAGGACGGCACCATTTCCATCTGCCCAGACGATTGTAGAGCCTGAAACCGAGTAAGAGAGATATACAACCGACCGGTTAGCAGCTATGGGTTTGGTGTGCTGGCTATTACGAACGTCTACAGCGTAGAGTTTCTCATTCGGATGCTCGCTGTATGGAGAGTCTTCTATCCAAGCCAAATAGGTGTTCGACCCGACAGGCCCGCCCTGTGCCAGCCCCTGTTCCGCCGGCGGCGGAAGCGTCACCGTGCCGTAGCGTGTGCGCTGCTGGTACGTGCCGAGCTGGGTCAGCAGCACTTCGTATGGCGTGCCGGCGTTTTCGGGGTGTAGCTCGAACGCGGCGCGCTCGAAATATTGTACGGTGTAGGGCTTGTTGTCGAGGTCGCTGACCTCGGTGAACTCATCGGAGATCGGGTAGCCCTGCTGGGCGAGTCCGCCGTGAGCCTCCCAGTAGCGCCGGAAGAAGCCGCCGACGGTGTGGCCAGTCTGTGGGAAGTAGCGCGGTGCCTCGGACGATGCGTGCTGGTCGGGAGCGCCGTCGGGACCGTAGTACTCTCGGTAGCGGTAGTCGCCAAGCAGCGACGGCAGTACCTCGAACGGGGTGCCTGCGTTCTCAGGGTGGGATTCGAGGACGGCGCGCTCGAAGTACTGGACGGTGTAAGGCTGTCCGTCAGTATCCGAGGTTTCGATGAGGGGGTCGCTGATGGGGTAGCCGAGTTGGGTGAGGCCGCCGTGGGACTGCCAGAAGGAGAGGAAGCTGCCTGAGACTGTGTGGCCGGTTTCGGGGAAGGTGCGGGAGGCAGGTTGGGCCGTAGCCGGAGGGACCGAGGCCGGTGGGAGCGCCAACAGCGCGAGCAGCAGCAACGTTCTCGTACGGCCAAAGCAAAGAGCCATATCCAACCGAGGGCCTCCTTGCCTAATAATACCCCCATAGCCGCACGCGGGTTCACAGCCCCGCGAACAGATCGCGCTCCCGCTTGCGTCCAGACGGCGGCAGGGCACGGGTGAACTGCTCGCGGCCCATCAGCAGGCGGCGCATCGGGCGCGGCAGCCGCATCAACCCCGCCATGCCCCCCAACTGGCTCGCGTGACAGAGGCGAGCGCGGTCCATCTGCTCGGTCCACGCGCCGCAGGCGACGACCGCCGTCACCGGCGTCGCCTCCTCCACCACGCGCACGAGGTCCACATCTGCGTTCTCTCCGAACCGTCGCGGGTCGCGCCTCAGCAGGCGCATCATGGCGACTGAGAGCCGAAGGAAGCCTGTGCCGAGCGTCGAGTAGTAGAGCTTGGCTGGTCGCCAGGGGGATAGTCCGGCGGCGATCTGTTCGGGATAGAGCACGGGGTCTGCGGCGGCGTCGAAGGCCGGGCCGACAGCCTGGTGGATATAGATGTGGTCCGGGTGGCCGTAGCCGCCGTATGGAGGGAAGGTGAGCACGACCTGCGGCCGCAGCGCGCGTATCAGCGCGACCACCTGCCCCGTGACCTGCCGGAGAGGTGCCTGCACCAGCGCGGCAGGGTTGGCGTTGTCGGGAGAACCCGGCATGCCCGAGTCGCGGTAGCCGAGGTAATGCACCGCCCGCAGCCCTAGCGCCCGCGCCGCGCAGTCCAGCTCCGCCGTCCGCAGCGCGCCTATGTCGGCATGGCCTTCGAGGAAGCCGGGTGCCACGGTGCCGCACTCGCCGCGTGTGGCGCAAGCGTAATGCACGTCCACGCCCTCCGCCGCATAGCGGGCGATGGTCCCCGCGTTGCCGAAGCTCTCGTCGTCAGGGTGCGCGTACACGACGAGCAGCCTCAGCTCCGCTGCCGGTTCGCCGAACCAATGCGATTCGATGCCGTACTCTGAGAAGTCGGGTCTGTTCATGGGCGTATTATAGCACGGGCGCGAGCTTTCAGCTTTCGTGTTTTTCGTGGATCGGCTTAATACGGCTGTGGACCGATGTGGAGAGGCGCTCGGATCGGGTAGTATATAGATAAGGAGGGTGAGATTAAGTGCAGATCAGCGTAAAACAGCAAGGCTCATTGCTCGTCACGTACCTGCGCCCGCAGAAGCGCAAGGTCGGGCTGCTGGCTGCGCTGCTTTTCGGCAACATCGGCCTACAGCTCGTCAACCCGCAGATATTGCGCGGCTTCCTCGACGCCGCCCTCGCCGGCAGGCCGCTCGATGCGCTGGTCTGGGCGGGCGTGGCCTTCGTGGTCATCGCGCTGCTCGCGCAGTTGGCCGCGGTGGCCGAGACCTACGTCGCTGAGGATGTCGGCTGGACGGCCACGAACCGGCTGCGGGCCGACCTGACCGCCCACCTCCTGCGGCTCGATATGGGCTTCCACAACGCCCGCACCCCCGGCGAACTCCTCGAACGGGTGGACGGCGACGTGACCGCGCTATCGAACTTCCTCTCCCGCTTTGTGCTCATGCTGGCCGGCAACCTGCTGCTGCTGATCGGCGTGCTCGTCTTACTCTTCCGCGAAGATTGGCGCGCTGGCCTCGGCATGTCGGCCTTCGCGTGCGTCGCCGTTTTCGTCTTGAGCCGCAGTAGGCGGATCGGGGTCGAAGCCGCCGCCGGTGAGCGCCAGGCGAGCGCGGTGCTCTACGGCTTCATCGAGGAGCGGCTCTCCGGCCTCAACGACATCCGCGCCAACGGTGCCGTGAACTATGTGATGCGCCGCCTCTATGAGCCGATGCGCGAGGTCTACAACAAGGGCCGCCGCGCCTTCATGTTGGAATCGGTCATGGTGGTGATCAGCGTCGGCCTCTGGACCTTCGGCTACATGTTCGCACTGGCGATCGGCGCGTACCTCTACAAGGCCGGTGCCATCAGCCTCGGCACCGTCTACCTGCTCATCGCCTACACCGAGACACTGCGCCGCCCGCTCGACCAGATCACCGACCAGCTAAAGGAGTTCCAGAAGGCGACGGCAGGCACGGCGCGCATCCAGGAGTTATACGCCACGACCAGCGCGATCAACGATGGGCCGGGGGCCGACCTGCCGTGCGGCCCGTTGTCGGTCGCGTTCGAGGATGTGGGCTTCGGCTACAAGGCCGGTGAGCCGGTGCTGCACGATGTCGGCTTCGCGCTCGGCGAGGGCCGTGTGCTTGGCGTTGTCGGGCGCACCGGCTCCGGCAAGACGACCCTCAGCCGCCTGCTGCTCCGCCTCTACGAGCCGACCTCCGGGCGGATCACCCTCGGCGGCGTGGACATACGCAGACTGAAGCTCGACTACCTGCGCGAGCATATCGGCGTGGTGACCCAAGATGTGCAGCTCTTCCGCGCCAGCGTCCGCGACAACCTCACGCTCTTCGACGACAGGATCGACGACGGGCGGATAATCGCCGTCCTCTACGACCTCGGCCTCGGACGCTGGTATGAGCGCCTGCCCGACGGACTCGACAGCGAACTCGAGGCCGGGGGAGGAGGGCTGTCTGCCGGACAGGCCCAGCTGCTCGCCTTCGCCCGTGTCTTCTTGCGCGACCCCGGCCTGGTCATCCTCGACGAGGCTTCCTCGCGGCTCGACCCTGCGACCGAGCGACTGATCGAGCACGCTGTGGACCGGCTGCTCGACGGACGCACCGCGATCATCATCGCCCATCGCCTCGGCACGCTGGACCGCGCCGACGAGATACTCGTGCTCGACGGGGGGCGAATCCAGGAGTACGGCAGCCGCGCCGACTTCGTGCGCGACCCCGGCTCGCGCTTCTACCAACTGCTGCGGACCGCGCTCGAGGAGGTGGCGTCATGAGCACCGGACGCTTGAGCTGGCGGCTAGCAGGCTACCGGCCCTGGATCTACCTGGTGAACCACATACTCTGGGCACTCTTCTTCATCGTGCCCCTGGCCTACGGCCTCGTGCTGAAGACCTTCTTCGACGTGCTCGCCGGGAAAGGGCCGTCTGGCTGGGATGTCTGGACGCTGATCGGGATTTTCCTGCTCGCCGAGGCTGTGCGTATGACCTCGTTCTGCGTGTCGCTCTACACGTTCGGTTTTTTCTGGTTCTCGGTGCAGTCGCTCTTGCGGAAGAACCTGCTGGCGCGGATCGTCGGTGGGCGTCACGCGCTGCCGGAATCGCCGGGCCAGGTGGTGAGCCGCTTCCGTGACGATGTGGAGGACGTAGCCGGCTACCTCGATGTCTGGATCGACACGGTCTCGCAGGTGGTCTTCGCGGTCTTGGCGCTGATCGTTATGGTGCAGATCAACGCCTGGGTAGCGTTCGGCGTCTTCCTACCGCTCGTCACGGTGATCACCCTGGTGAACGCCTTCAGCGGGCGGATCAAGCGGCTCCGCTCCGACAGCCGCAAGGCAGGGGCGCGCGTTACCGGCTTCCTCGCCGAAATCTTCGGTGGGGTGCAGGCTGTCAAGATCGCAGGGGCCGAGAGCCGCACGGTCGGCCACTTTGCCGGCATCAACGAGGCCCGCCGCAGGGCTGCGCTCCGCGACAGCCTCTTCACCCAGATGCTCGAAACCTTCAACATGAACACCGCGAACCTGGCGACCGGCGCGGTCCTGATCCTCGCCGCAGGCAGCATGAGGAGCGGCGCGTTCAGCGTCGGCGACTTCGCTCTCTTCGTGAGCTACCTGACGACGAGCATGAGCCTGCCGCGCATCACGGGGCGGATGCTGGCCCGCCACAAGCAGGCCGGAGTTGCCTTCGACCGCATGGCTATGCTCATCGGCGGCGCACCGGCGACCGCGCTGGTCGAGCACGGCCCCGTCTACTCCAGAGGCCCCTACCCCGAAGTGCCCTACACGCCTAAGACCGAGGCCGACCGCCTGTACAGCCTCGAAGCTGCCAGCCTTTCCTACCGCTACCCAGGCAGCACGCACGGAGTAGAAGGGATAGATCTGCGGGTGGGGCGTGGGCAGTTCGTGGTGATCACCGGGCGCGTGGGAGCGGGCAAGACCACGCTCTTGCAGACCCTGCTCGGCCTGCTCCCCTCTGACGCGGGCGAGATCCGCTGGAACGGCGAGGCGGTGAACGACCCTGCGGCCCTGCTAGTGCCTCCGCGCTGCGCCTACACTCCCCAGGTGCCCCGCCTGTTCAGCGAGTCGCTGCGGGACAACGTCCTCATGGGCCTGCCCGAAGATCGAGCCTCGCTCGATTTGGCGCTTTCCCTGGCGGTGCTCGACCGCGACGTGGCCGAAATGGAGCAAGGGCCGTCCACGCTGGTCGGCCCGCGCGGGGTGCGGCTCTCCGGCGGGCAGATGCAGCGGGTGGCGGCGGCGCGCATGTTCGTCCGCGACCCCGAGCTGATAGTCTGCGACGACCTCTCCAGCGCCCTCGATGTGGAGACCGAGCGAATACTCTGGGAGGGGCTTTTCGCGCACGGCGAGGCGACCTGCCTGGTGGTTTCCCACCGCCGCGCCGCCCTGCGCCGGGCCGACCGGATCATCGTCCTGAAAGACGGGCGGATCGAAGCCGAAGGCAAGCTGGACGATCTGCTTGCTGGCTGCGAGGAGATGCGGCGGCTCTGGGCCGGCGAGACCGAGCCGGATGCCGAGGCCGAAGAGTTGCGGGTGCCTGAGGCTTACGCCGTTCGCTGATCTGGTGTATAATGGGGCATCCGGCTGGGCAATATGAAGCCTGCCGGGTGCTTTTCATTTTCTTTTGAGAGAGGACGGCTATGGCTAAGATATACATCGGCAACTATGAAGCCGCCGATAAGGGTTTGTTGGAGGCGCTTCGTCGCTTGGGAGACTCGTATCACGTTTTTGTCGAGTTTCAGATACCGAACCCGCGCGGGCAGCGCCAGGTTGACTTCCTGGTTATCCGAGAGGACCAGGCGCGGCCCTGCATCTTCATGCTCGAGGTGAAGAATGAGCGCCACCGGCTACGCGGCACGATCAACGGGCCGTGGGAGTATGAAGAGACGGCGGGCGCGTGGCGGCCGCTGCCTGCGTCGAACCCGCGCGACCAGAACCCGATTCAACAGGCGTATAACACCGCCCGCGCCATGCAGGCGTGGTTGAGTAGTATGCGCTCGCTGATCCAGGACGGCGACAACCTCTGGCCCGACATCCCCACGGTCTTCCCGCGCCTTGTCCTGCCGGTTGCCCACGGCGACAATCAGTTGCAGACCGACAGCTTCACCTGGCGCTTCGACAGCTATGAGCGTTGTGTGGAGAGCCTGAACAACTTCGTCGCGCGCGACCCGGTCTACCTGCGGCCGAGCGAGATCGAGCGGATGGCACATTACCTCGGCGTGCAGCGTCAGCCGGACGCCCCGGCGGTCGAGGAGCCGGAGATCGGCGAATGGCTGCGGACCCACTACGAGAAGCTCATGGACGAGATCACAGCCTTGCGGCAGGAGGTGCGAGAGCTACGCGCGCTGGTGAGCAACCGCCCTCCGGCCATTCAGATGCATCAGCGCGTCATCGGCCACTCCGCGCGGTTGTTCGGCCCGCCGCCGGAGCCGACCAGCGACCTGGGCCAGGCTTACAGGGCGCTCGCCGATGTGGTACACGACCTGGCTGCCGTAGGCCGCAAACTGGTCTTTCCGAACGTGCAGGAGGGTCTGTGGCGGCGGCTTGGCGAGTTCAACGTCGAGCAGTACGGCTTTTTCAAGTTCAAGGAGTTTCTCCAAGAGGCTGAGAGACGCGGTGTCGTCAGCCTCAGCATGGTGGACGGCGTGGACTATGTGTCGCTGCCCGGTGAGCAGCCGCAGGCGCTTCCGGGCAGCGCGCCGATCAGCCTCGAAGACCTCACGCCCCAGGAGCGCAACCTCTTCTTGGAGTCCACCGCCGAGCTGGAGGCGCGTAGCGCCTACATGATCCGCTCGTTCATTGCTCGGCACCTGACTGTGGCCGCGATCTTGCCGCTGCCGATGTATGAGATACGCGCGCTGGTGAACGATGCCGTGAACCGAGGGCTGTTCCATCGGGGCACGCGCCCCTTCCGCCACCCGACCACCGGTGAGATGCAGAGCCTCGAAACCCTGACTCTGGACCGCAACCACCCCTGGGTGGCCGAGGCGCTCGGCGAACAGCCGTTGCCCGACGCCGAGAACGAGGACGCCGAACAGGATGCGAACCTGCGGCTCGACTCCGGTGGCTGGGACGCTGATTACGGAGCGGAGAACGGCCATGTCCGCGACATCTACGCCGACCCGCACGCCTTCTAGCCCGTCCGATGCTGCGAACCGTAACGGCGACCCGCTATGACACGCCCCTGCGGGAGGGCGGCTCGCTTCCGGCCATCGTCGAAGCCGACGACGACGGGATGTATGTCGTCAAGTTCCGGGGTGCCGGACAAGGCCCGAAGGCGCTTATCGCGGAATTGGTCGCCGGAGAAATCGGGCGCGCCATCGGCCTGCCCGTGCCTGAGATCGTCTTTGTGGAGTTGGACCCGGTGCTGGGACGAACCGAGCCTGACCCCGAGATACAGTCGCTTATGGAGGCGAGCGCGGGGCTGAACATCGGCCTCGACTACCTCCCGGGGTCGCGGATCTTCGACCCGCTGACCGCGCCCCGGCCCGATGCCGCGCTCGCCTCGGCGGTCGTCTGGCTCGACGCCTACGTTACCAACGTGGACCGCACCGCCCGGAACACAAACATGCTGCTCTGGCACAACCAGCTCTGGCTGATCGACCACGGTGCCGCTCTCTACTTCCACCACCGGACAGGCTGGTGGACGGACTACGCCGAGCGCAGCCGTAGCCGCTTCCCTGCCATCCGCGAGCATGTGCTACTGCCCTTCGCCGATGCGCTCGAGGAGGCCGACCTGGTGCTGCGTTCGATGCTGACGCTGGATAAGATCGCCGAGATCGTCGCCGACATACCCGGCTCATGGCTCGATCACGACTCGCCGCCCGACCGGAGCGAGCATCGTGCTGCATATGTCGGCTACCTGACGGATCGGCTAGCCTCGGCCGGCTTCGTGGAGGAGGCTATAGGTGCCCGCGAAAGCATCGTTTAACTACGCCATAATCCGCGTAGTGCCGCGTGTAGAACGTGGCGAGTTCGCGAACGTCGGGGCGATCTTGTTCTGCCGGACGCGCCGCTTCCTGGAAGCCCGGATCGATGCGGACCTTCGGCGGCTGGCCGCGCTCGACCCCGATCTGGACCTCGCTGAAGTCGCCAGGCAGCTGGAGGCGATCCCGCGGGTCTGCGCCGGGGGGGATGCCGCAGGGCCGATCGGGCGGCTTCCACAGGCCGAACGCTTCGGCTGGCTCACCGCGCCGCGCAGCACAGTGATCCAGACATCGCCGGTCCATTCCGGCATCTGCGATGACCCGGCAGCCGCCCTTGAGCGGCTCATAGAGACAATGGTTAAGAGACCAACAGATAAGGAGATATAAGATTATGCCACGCATCGAATCGCTGCTCTCGGCCCGACTGTTCATCAGCCCGCAACTCGTGGGGGATCGGCTCTACTTCGTCAGCAACATGAGCGGACAACTCAGCCTGTATGCTATGGACGCGACCGGCAGCGTGCCCGAGCCTCTGCTGCCCGCGCAAATAGCCCTCCCCAACCCGCACCTGATCGGCGGCCTCCCCTTCTATGCCTTCCCGAAGCTCGGCAAGATCATGCTGATGCTCGACGACGACGGCGACGAGAACTACCAGCCGGTGGTGCTCCCCATCGAGGGCGGCGAGCCGGTGCCCGCCTTCGGCGACTTCTTCGCAAACGCCCGTGTCCACTGCGCTCACTGCGACCCGGAGACGAACACCGTCTACCTCTGGTCGGAATCGCGCAGCGAGCAGCTCGTGACGACCTACAAGGGGCACCTCGACACCGGGGCGCTGGAGAAGCTGGGAGAGAGCGCCTGGGGCAGCTACCCCGACGGGGTGAACGCCGCCCAGAGCCGGGGTATCCTGACGGACGGCTACACCGTCGGCGACCAGGTGCTCTATGAGTGGGTCGAAGGCGGCAACGGCGAGCGCAAGCTGCTCTACGGCGTGCCCCTGGAGGAGCGCGCCGAGGAACAAGATGTGCCGCTCAACAGCATCGTCCAGTGCTGGTGGACGCCCGGCGATAAGGGCCTGCTGTTCAGCACGTCGCTCTTCACCGACAGCTACGGACCCGGCTATATGCCGCTCGACCCGCCCCGCGAGATCGAGCCGGTCGCTGTCGTCGGCCAGGTACACTCAGGGGCCGGAGAGATGGACAAGCTCGAGCAGCTTGACGACGATCGCTACATCGTCGGCTACAACATTGACGGCTGCTCCTGGCTCTACGAGGCCCGCTTCGACGAGGCTGCCCGGACGCTCCATCTGGAGCGGGCGCTGGTCGGCGAGGGAGAGTTGGCCGGCGGAGAAATGGAGTCGGTCTACTACGACAAACCCGGCGACCGCTTCACGCTGGCCCTGGCTACGGCAACTTCTCCGACGCAGATCTATGTGATAAACAAAGACCGCAGCTTGCGTGCGCTCACGCGGGAGAAGATCCTCGGCGTGCCCGCAGAGCATCTCTCGCCCGGCGAGGATGCTTCGTTCACCTCATTCGACGGGCTGCGGATTTCTGCGCGGCTCTATATGCCCTCACCCGCGCTTGGCTTCGAGGGGCCGCGCCCCCTGGTCTACTACATCCACGGCGGGCCGCAGGGCCAGGAGCGCCCGAACTACGCCTGGTTTTCGATGCCCCTGATCCAGTTCCTCGCTCTCAACGGCTTCGCGGTCTTCGTGCCGAACGTGCGCGGCAGCACCGGCTACGGCCTCAGCTACACGAAGCACATTGACCGCGACTGGGGCGGCCAGGACCGGCTCGACCATGTGGAAGCGATGCGCCGGCTCGCCGAAGACCCACGGCTCGACACCAAGCGTGCGGGCGTGATGGGCCGCTCCTACGGCGGCTACATGACGCTCACCCAGGCCACGCGCCACCCCGAGCTCTGGGCGGCTGCCGTCGAGATGTTCGGGCCATACGACCTGACTACCTTCGTGGCCCGTGTGCCCGAGACCTGGAAGCCGTACTTCGATCTTGCCGTCGGCCACCACGAGCGGGATCGCGACCTCCTCCTCGAACGCTCGCCGCGCACCTACATCAACGACCTCCGCTGCCCAATGCTGGTGATCCAGGGGCAGAACGACCCCCGCGTCATTGAGCGCGAGTCCCGCGACGTGGTGGAGCAGCTACGGGCGGCGGGCAAGCAGGTTGAATACCTTGTCTTCGCGGATGAGGGCCACGACGTGCTGAAGTTCCCGAACCGCGTGGTCTGCTACAACGCGATCACCGACTTCTTCAAGCAACATCTGTGCCCGTGAAGCGATCAGTGCGCCGCAACCGGGTACTCATTGTAGCCCTCGGCGATGGTTAGGATCTTAGCGAACTGGCTGCGTGTTACCGGATTGTCGCCCCGGAAATAGAGCCTGCGGCGATCATCGCAGGGTTCCTCCGGCCCACCGCAGCCATAGCCGCTGATCAATATATGGGCTACTGCCTGCTCGACGGGACGGTAGTAGGAAGAGGCCGGGGGTATATCGGTGAAGGTCTGGACCGTCGGATCTTCATCGTAGCCCTTCGCCGCGACCATAATTTGAATCGCGTGGAGGCGGCTCACGCTACGCTCCGGATGTATGTAGGGTCGGTGGGCGGAGTCGCACGGCTCCTGGGGACCGCCGCACGGAGTGCCGATGAGAACGCCTCGGTGCGCGAGCGTGATTTGCGCTACGCTGCGATAGAGAGGTGAGGACGGCGGCACGTCGCTGAAGGTCTGAGATGCAGGTGGGTCACCATAGCCGCCGGCAGCGGCAAGAGCTTGTACAACATCTCCCAAGGACATGTTCTGCGCCCAGCGAAAGTATGGTCGGCGCTGAGTATCGCACGGTTCACCGGCAGTCCCGCATGGATAACCCCCCATCACTGCGTGCTCGGAGGCACGCTCAACCGGCAGCCAAAACGTATGGGTCGGCGGCACATCGGCAAAGGTCTGCCTCGGCATAACAATCGGCCCGGCTTTGTATGCCACGCCTGGAAAGAGTGCCGAACTATTTGCCCAGAGGACCGTCAGCACAATCCCGGCGACGCACAAGAGTGCAACATTGTCGGCCTTTCGCATATCGGGCCTACTCGTACGCATCTTAAAACACCCAGTACCAGTTGGCAAAGAGAGCCGTGTAGACGCCCAGCAGCAGGAGGCTGGTCATCAAAATGAGCTGATGCCAATATCGATTTGCTCCGAGTTTCGCCAGCAGAAAGAACAATGGGAAGACCGCCAGTGAGTATCGCTGCATTGATTGCAGAGGCCACTCTGGGATAGTCAGCAACAGCAGCAAGATAAGTGATCCGCTGCAATAAATCGCATAGATCCGGGGTAGCGCCCACCAAGCAACGATACAGGCTTCGAGCAAGAGCAGCGTGGCGATCAGATCGGCGGTGTTGACCGTGCGGGCGAAAGGCGAGAGAGTTGGGTCGCCAAGCCGGCGGATCGCAGAGATCAGGGTGTCCCAGGGCATAGACACCTCACGCCAGAACGGAGGCAGCGTTCGGCTGTGAAGGATAGCAAGCATGTCGCCGGTGAGCCAGGCTAAATAGCCGGCAAACAGCAGCCAACCGAGTGGGGCAGCGCCAATCCCGAGTAGATAGCGCAGGCTAACGAGCCGTTTCAGGGTCGGCAGGCGAAGGGTATGCCCCGCCTGGCACCATGCCTCGTAGACAAGCGGCAAAACCAGCACGATGGCTGTGGGCCGGGCAAGCCCTGCCAGCAGAGCTGCAGACCCGGCGAAAGCCCAGCGCCTCCGCCTTGCATAATAAAAAGCCGCGAGTGTGACCGCCAGAAAGACCGATTCGGTATAGACCGCGAACAGGAATAGGGCCATAGGGTAGGCGGCCATATAGAGGATAGACCGCCCGGCGACCTCCTCGCCGAACTCCCATGCTGCCAGCTTGAACATATAGAACAGGGCGATGAAGCAAGCAACACTTGACACGAGTATCCCGGCCAGTACATAATCCCCGCCCGTAAGCGGTGCCGCCCCTGCCAGCAGCATCGGGTATAACGGGAAGAAGACTGCGAGTTGGGGCCGCGTCGAGTAACCTTGCTCTGCAATATCGAGGTAGTACTCCGAGTCCCAACGGGACCACGCATCGAGTTGGGGATTTGTGCTGCGTTGGTAAGTCGAGTGCTGCCCGGTTTGCATTGGCAACATACCGATACTTAGGCCGGCTACTACACTGAGAAGCAACCGCAGGCTAAGAAAGACGAAGAAAGCCTGCGTGACGGCGACTCGGTTAAGCGTCCACCAGCGAGCTATATATGGCATGATCTTGGCACCGGCTGCCATTCCTGGGGCGGCTATCTCCTCAGCCGGGTGTGCGATGGTCTGGGTATCGAGGGCTACGCCCTCCGGGTGCCCATCGGACCAGGGATCTTCAGGATGTGATCGAGCCAGCTTCACCATGTGCTCCTATCGAATCGAACTCTACTATTCCCGCATAAAGCACAGGAACTACCAAGCATAACATAAACCGAGATCTTCGTCTAGCGAGCGCGGCTGTGGGCAAGCTGTCTGTCAACAGACCACGCCTGCGCCATACTGCGGAATACTACCGCCGTTATCCTTGCCGAGACGAGTGCTTTCGGGCCGGCGTCAGGGGCCGCACTCCTGCTCTGATAAGCCAGCGGCCTGGTCGAGCGTCGGCCTCCAGGTCGTTTCCGGCAGGAGGTTAGCGAACGGCCATAGGAAGGCCGAGGGGATAATCGAGCGGGTATAGCCTGGAGGAGTCCAGTAGAGGTGCATATAGGAAGCGGCGGGCTTGTCGCTGTCCTGCATGAGCAGGCGGATCTGGTGCCAACCGGCAGCTAGGCGAAGCTGGGCCTCACCGAGCCTGCCCGACACCACGTTGCGTATGACTAGTTCCCCATCCAGATAGAGGCGGAATTTGCCCGTCTGTTTGCCGGCGAAACCGTAGGTGCCGGTCATCGGTATGTAGAGTTGTCCGATCCACTCGGCGGTATAGGGCAGGGGCAATGGCGGTGCGTCCGCCGTGAAACAGTCGTCTACCTGTGTATCGATCCGCTGGGCCGCGACCGGCACACCGAAACTGATGCCGTTGCGGAACAGGACGGTCAGTCCACTCGGCTCGACCCTGCGTGGGTCGAAGAGGTTTGCTGTCGGTATCGCTTCGGATCGGCCCCCGTGTGAAGTATCGGCTGGTGTCCTGACCAACTGAGAGATGCCGATCGCCGTCTTCACAGTGTCGGTGACGATGATGCTGTGCAGGCCGGTTGCCAGCCAGATAGGGATGCCTGGGGGTCGGCTATAGCCGTCGAGCAGGAAGCCGGAGGAGTCGGCTGTCCCGCCGGCCGGCTGCCACTCATAAGTGTAACCGGCCCACTCGTCCACCCGTAGTGTCGCAGTGAGATAGACTGTGCCTGGACCGGCGATTTCCCGGCTCCAATCGAACTCGAGGCCGGGTATCTTCAACTCCTCGCGGGGTTGAGCGGCCCCCGGAGCGTAGACGGCCGCATGGACGCCTTGCGCGGCTTCGATGTCGGCTGCCGGTATAGAGACGGTGTAGAGCATAGGTCGCGGATCATGTGGCACCAACAGGAGATCCACCGTCGCGTGCGGATAGAGTCGTGTAAGGGTGGGCACCTCGCGCTCAGAGACAGGGTGGAGCAGGACTGTGGCATCGCGATTCCCGTTTAGCGGGATTGTGTGTTTCCACTCGACGACCTGGGCACCGGGTGCCAAGTAGGCGACGGCAGCCGGATAGCGTCCGACTTCCTTGTAGTAGTAAGGCAAATCAACGTAAATATCGCGGGTCGCGGAGTAATGCGCTAGATAGTGTCCTATTTCGGCTAATGGGCTGTTCATTTCCCAGGCGACCGTGCGGTCATTGACCTGTAGCACGAAGTATCGGTAGAGCGTCATGCTGCCTGCCCCGGCCACCACCACGAATATGCCGATCGCGCTCACCAGTCCGGCGAACTGTGCCGACCGGCGCGGGTCCGCCATGCTCCTTGCCCGTATACGCAGCCGAGCGAGCGCGCTGCTTACTATCTTTAAGACATCGCCGAGGAAGATGCCGGCGACCAGAACAGTGACCACACTGTTTTCTATAGTGCGTTGTGAATGGGGAGCATCCTTCGAGAATACCCCCCCGACCATAGAGAAAAGCAGCCAGATCACCGGGAAGAAATACTGCTTCTGCCTGGCCCGCAACAAACAACTGCCGATGCCGGCGAGGAAGAGCGCCGCCGTCACCCAATCGAGCATCGGTGCCAAAGGCAGGTTCTGCTTGGGGTTGTCGTCGCCGACCCAGTTGAACATCAGTAGGTGCTTGGCGATGTTTGTCTGTAGGATGTCGGGCTGTGCTGCCTGAATATCGGGGCGGAAGATCGAAACCGTGCCAATGCGGGTGTTGAATATGTCAGGCTTCTCGCCGGCAAAGAGCGCGACCGGCAAAAAGCTGAGCAGCGCCCCCAGGAGAAAGAACCCGGCACCTGCGCGCAGCGCCGGAAGCAGGTGTCTTCGCTCGGTAATGAACATATGCACTAACATGACCAGCAACACCATCGGCACCAACATGCCGATATAGTACATTTGCAAGACCAGGCCGAGGAGGACTCCCGCGCCCGCGAAATATCCGAGCCGCCCGGTACGCAGAGCTTGGAACACGCAGAGATAGATAGCCACATCAAGTGCAACAGTCGGCACGGTGTCTACACCGTAGCGGCTGAAGGTGATGTTCCAGGCAGACACAGAGAGCAGGCCGGCGGCGGCCAGCCCGGTTCGCTGGCCGTAGAGCCTCGCGCCGATTAAGTAGATCAGAGGGGCGAGTGCCGCGCCGGCCAGGGCGGGCAGCAGGCGCACCGGCCAGGCCAGGTTCCCGAAGAGCCTCACTGCGAGGCCGACGAAGTAGAAGAAGAGTGCGCCCATCTGGGTGTAACCGCTGATGAAGGTGAGATGCGCGCCGCCGGGCGCGACCAGTTGCCGGGCCACGATGCCGTTCTGCGCTTCATCGAACCAAAGCCCCGGGGGTGCCTGCTCCAGGTTGACTACGCGCAGCAACAATGCAAAGACGAATAACCCCGCGATCAGCGCCCATTCGCGGCGGCGCGGCAGGCGGTCTGCCGGCGGGTCAGCCTCGTTACCCTCAACCGGAGCCGGGGTGTTGCGCTCCCAGACGACGAAGGCAAGTGCAAAGAGCAGCAACGACACCAAATAGAGGAGCCAGGAGCCATCGTTCACCGCCCAGCTTGCTGCGACGGTCTGCGGGTCAGCCGCGTTCAGCATCCAAAATAGCGGTGCTGAGGCTGCGGCGCAAACGCAGGCACTCGTCAGGCAGCCAACGAAGAGCGTACGGTGCCGCATCTCCCGGACGCGGGATAGCAAGGGGGCCACGCCGGCCGGCACGAGACGCGGAGTCGGCCCCGCAGCGATTACCAACAGGATCGCCGCCAGGCCGAAGAGCAGCCAACTGGCGACAGGAGGGACAGAAAGCCCCTGGATGCGTGCGGCCTCAACGATGCCTTGCGCCAGGAAGGCCAACCCCAACGCGGATACCGCAAGTAGCCAGTTAGACGATTTCCACACGTGCTATTTATATCGCAGGTCGGCTTGTATTGTCAACGGCAGGCCGCGAGCGGGAAGGGGCAGCCCTTGTTTGACAGACGCCTACACCCAGCGCTATACTGGCCCAACGAACGCGGAGTAGCTGATTGGCGTTGGGGTTGTTTGGGGGCTTTCTTGGCTGGATTGAACTGGGTAGATTGGGCGCTGCTCGTGATGGTCGGCCTGACGGCAGCGGCAGCCACCGGCCGGGGCTTTTTGCAGGTCTCCGCGGGGTTGTTCGGCTTCTTGTTGAGCCTGGGCACCGCCCTCCTCTTCACCACGCCTGTCGCCGCATGGCTCGCCGGACACACAGGCTTGCCCGAACCCTGGACCCCGCCTGTCGCCTTCTTCGCCAGCTGGCTCGGCACCCAGATAGTCTACACCGCCGTCTCGCGGATACTGCTCGGGCGCAGCCTCTACAGGGCCGCCCGTTCGCCGCTGAACAGGTGGCTCGCGCTGTTGCCCGGCGCGCTCCAGGGTCTGCTCGTCGGCGGGCTGCTGCTGACGCTGCTCGCGCTCGCGCCGATCCCCGGCCTGCCCCACCAGGCGATCCTCGACTCGGAGATCGGGGGGCGGCTGGTGAGCGCGGCAGTGGACCTGGAGCGCCCGCTCGAAACCATCTTCGGCCCTGCCCTCCAGCAGACGCTCGGCTTCCTCACCGTCAAGCCCGAGATCGGGCCGGGGGAGACGGTTGCTCTCAAGTTCGAGGTGAGCGCGCCGACGACCGACGCGGACGCCGAAGAGCAGATGTTGAGCATGGTCAACGCGGAGCGCAGCAAGGCCGGTCTCCCGCCGTTGGCGATGGACCCACCGCTGCGCGACTTGGCGCGGGCGCACGGAGCCGACATGTTCCGGCAGGGCTACTTTTCGCACACTGGGCGCGATGGCCGCTCTCCGTTCGACCGTATGCGCGACGCAAACATCACCTACACCGCCGCAGGTGAGAACCTCGCGCTCGCGATCAGCACGGCGCGCGCCCACCAGGGGCTTATGAACAGCCCCGGCCACCGCGCGAACATCCTCAACCCCGCCTTCCGCCGAGTCGGCATCGGCGTGATGGACGGCGGCATCTACGGCAAGATGTTCGTCCAGGAGTTCACCGATTAGTGGCTTTCGACCCGAACGACAGGGAGCAACTCCTGGCGGCGTTCCGTGCGCGCTATCCCTTCGCGCTCGACGACTTCCAGGAGGAGGCGATAGGTCGCCTCGCAGACGGCGAGTCTGTGATGGTCGCCGCGCCGACCGGCACCGGCAAGACTGTGGTGGCCGAGTTCGGCGTCTTCCGCGCCCATGCTCGCGGCTGGCGTGTCATCTACACCACGCCGATCAAGGCGTTGAGCAACCAGAAGTTCCGCGACCTGCGGGTGCAGTACGGCGACGCCGTCGGCCTGCTCACCGGCGACATCGTGGAGAACCGCACCGGCTCGATCCTGATTATGACCACCGAGGTGCTGCGGAACATGCTCCTCCAGACCCCCTCCGAACTCTGGGGCGTCGGCTGCATCGTCTTCGACGAGATCCACTACCTCGCCGACAAAGAGCGCGGCACCACCTGGGAAGAGTCGATCATCATGTGCCCGCCCGACATCCAGCTTGCCTGTCTCTCCGCCACCGTCAGCAACGCCGGTGAGGTCGCCGGCTGGATCAGCCGCACCCACAGCCTCATTCACCTCGTGACCCACTTCGAGCGGTCGGTGCCCTTGAACTATTACTACTACCTCGACGGCGAGCCGAACCTGGTGATCAACGCGGCCGGAGTGCAGGTGGCGAACTTTAAGGGCGTCGGCGGCGAGGTGCGGCTGAAGATGCGCGGCCCCGGAAGCTGGACCGCCGACGACGACGAGGACAACCGCCGCGCCCGCGAGCGCCCCGAGCCGACCCCGCGCGAGATCGTCGAGTCGCTCGAACGCCGCGACATGCTGCCGGCGATCTTCTTCCTGTTCAGCCGCCGCGACTGCGAGGCAGCCGCCGAGGTCTGCGCGATGATGCGCTTCCAGGCGTCCCACGAGCCTGCCGCCCGCAAGCGGATCGAGGCGGTGCTCACAAGCTACCTCAACAGGCTCGACCCCGAAGATCGCAGCCTCGAACAGGTCAAGACGGTGTTATATTTAGCCCGGCGCGGCCTCGGCTTCCACCATGCCGGTCTGCTGCCGATACTCAAGCAGCTGGTCGAGGAGCTGTTCAGCGCGGGGCTAATGCGGGTCGTCTTCGCCACAGACACGCTCGCGCTCGGCATCAACATGCCGGCCCGCAGCGTCGTGATCGGGCGGATGTCGAAGTGGGACGGTGTGTCCCGCCGCCCGCTGATCCCGAACGAGTTCCAGCAGATGGCTGGCCGCGCGGGGCGCAGGGGGATCGACAAGCAGGGCCATGTGATAATCCCGTACAGCCCCTGGGTCTCGTTCACCGACGCCCTCGCGATCGCAACGGGGCCGTTGCTGCCGGTCGAGAGCGCGTTCACGGTTCGCTACAACACCATCCTCAACCTCTGGGACGCCCCGCGCGGCGACCGCGTGCTCGCCGTGATGCGCCATAGCCTCTTGCAGTTCCAGCAATCGCGCCGCCTCTTCGACGTGGAGGCGTCCGTCGCCGAGTGGGACGCGGCACTCGAAGCCAACCCGACCGGCTGCCTGATCGGGCTACCCGCCGGAGAGGATCTGCTCGACGAGTACGAGGCTCTGGGCCGAGCGGTACAGACCGGGCGCGACAGGTCGCGCAAACTCAGTGCCGCCCGTGAGCGGCTCGAAGCCAAGCGCACCTCGCTCCCCTGGCCCCGCCCCGACCGGGAGACGCTGCGCCGCCTATTTCGCGTCTTCCCGAAGGGCGGGCTTGTCCACATCGAAAACCGGGGCTGGGCCGTCTACCTGGCCTCGCGCCTCGGAGTTGCCGGCCTCTTTTGGTTGGGAGACAGGGTGATCGCCGTCCCGAACTACAGCAGCATTGACTACATCCCGCCCGCCCGCCCCCAGATTGCCCTACCGACCGAGTTGAGCGACCTGGCTGAAGCCGGCACCGCCATGCCGGTCGGCGAGGGCATCCCAGTCAGCCACGAGGCGCGGGAGTGGATGGCCGAGCAGTTGGCCGGTATAGATCTGCCGGACCTCGAGCAGTGGATCGCCGACCACCAGCAGCAGCAGAGCGTCGAACTTGACGCGCAGCTCGCGCAGTTCGACACCCAGGTGGCCGGGGCCGGAGAGTACCTGCGCCGGGTTGTCGCGGAGGAGCGGGTGCATCCCTGCCATACCTGCCCTGTTCGGAAGCAGCACCGAAGCCGCAGACGGGAGCGAGCGCGCATCGAGGCGGGGCGGCAGCAGGCGGTGGACTTCCTCGACGCCAGGCGGAACTATGAGGACACACGCCTCCAAACTCTGCTCGACGGGCTGATCGGCGTGCTTCAACGCTTCTACTACCTCGACGCCGAGGGCCGCACCACCGACAAAGCGCCCCGCCTGATGGACCTCTTCGACACCAACTCGCTGATGATCTGCGAACTGCTCGAAGCAAGCTACCTCGACGGCCTGCACCCCGCCGATCTGGCAGAGGTTTTCTCCTGGTTCGCCTACGACCGCGATGTGGACTTCCGCAACCGCAATTTGCTGCCCGGCCAGCTTGTCAACCTGCGGCGGAGGCTCGACGAATTGCAGCGGGAGATCTTCTTCATCGAGCGCCGCCACGGGCTGATGATCACCACCGGCTACAACTCGTATTTCTTCGGCACGGTGCGCGCCTGGTGCCGGGGGGCCGACATGGCAAGCCTGCTTGCGAAGGTCGAGTTGAGCGAGGGCGACATCGTGATGACGATGACCAAGACGCTCGACCTGATGCGCCAGGTGCGCGAGATGCTGGTGCGCCACGAGCCTGACGCGCCCCTCGTCGTCGCCCTCCGCGAGGCCGACCACCTGTTGCGCCGGGGCGTTGTCCAGCTCGTGAACAGCCTCGGCTTCGTCGAGAGCACGCCCGCCTCAGAGACCGCCGCCTCCACAGCGCCCGCAAGCCCGGACACTCCGCCGACAGCCCTTGCCGCCCGCGCCGACACCGGCTTCGCCGACATAGACCGTATGCTCAACCGCCTCGCAGACCCGAAGTTGGCCCCACCCCTTATCCCGCCCCGCGACGCCGACCTACAGCACCCAGCGCGCCGCCCGCCTAAGCGCGGCAAGAGGTAGAAGGCGGACGAGTTGTCAGCCGTCAGCGTTCAGCCGTCAGCTTATCAGTGATCTATCAGCTTTCGAGGGCTGCGCCAGGCACGTCGGGCGACCTCCAGCTTGTAGTTCGTGCCTGGGGGCTTATTATAGATAGCATTTCGCGCAATCATCTTCTCAGGCACACAATGGCCCACTATTTTTCCTCTTCATGCCGAAATATACTCCGATCGGAGTATTTTTGGAAAACCGGGCAAAACCCGCGGGCAAGTCTTCCGGCGCGGCCCCGCGCCATTCTGTTTTCAGGCACGGATTAGGGCGTTTTCGCCCCGCTATTTTTACCCTCTCACTTTATATATCCATTTCGGGGGCCATTTACTGCAAGATTTTGCCCCTAAAACGGGAGGCGGGGCGAAAGATACTCCAAATGGAGTAGGCCGATGGCGGAAGCAGGGCGGGGACGAGGAGGTGTGCAATGTGGACTATTGACGGCACCTACTGTCTATCTATGGGACTACAGGCGCAGGAGTCGGCGAAGGAGGGCGGGGCGTCGAGGTAGAATGAGCGGCGGTTGCCGTGGGGTCCGCCGCCGTTGGGGTTGCGGCGTGTGGTGTCGCTGTTGAGGCGGGCTGGGTTGGCGTGGACGGTAGCTGGGTTGCGGTCGGCTGCGCCAGGGTCGGGGTTGGAGGCAGCGGTGTTGCCGTCGAGGGTTGCTGGGTCGGGGTTGGAGGCAGCGGTGTTGCCGTCGGGGGTTGCTGGGTCGGGGTGGACGGCAACGCAGTCGCAGTTGGGGCCAGCTGGGTTGGCGGGACCGGCAACTGAGTTGCGGTCGCGGGCGGCTGGGTTAATGTCGGTGGTGCCTGCGTTGCTGTCGGCTGCGCGGCGGTCGGGGTTGCGGTTGGTGTGAACGGAGCCGCGGTGTTTGTCGGCCCCGGCGTGGGCGTGCTCGTCGCCTGCGGCCCCTGAGTTCGCGTCGGCTCCGCTGCCGGCGTAGGTGTGGCAAGCTGGGGAGGGACGGGTGTGGCAGTGGCCTCTGGGGTCGGCACCTCGGTGGGCTGCGGCGGCTCAGTCGGCAGGGGCGGCTCCGTCGGCGACGGCTCCGGTGGAGCTGCTGTGGCACTCGGCTCGGCAGCCGGCAGCGAAGTCTGCGTCGAGCGAGAGGGCGGTGCCGGGGCTGTCGGCAGTTCAGACGGCGCGACCGGCGGGCTGGTCACCGTCGGGGGCGGCGGACCGATGGGCGCACCCGGCAGCGGCGTCACTGTAGCGAGCGGCGGCAGCGTCGGATAGCCCGACGGAAGCCCGGTCGGCGTGTCGTCGGTGGCGCTGGGAGCGGGGCGGTGGGTTGGCGTGACTACGCTCGTCAGAGAAACAGGAGCGGTCGCAAAAGACAGGACGGGAGTCGGGGAGGCAGGCGTTATGGCCGGCAGGCCGGACCGCGCTTTCCAGGGCTGCCAGACGGCGAGCAGTGCGCCCGCCGCGACCAGCAGAACCGCCGCCGCAAAGTACGCGCCTCCGGCAGGCGTGAGGCCAAACCGGCGGGGTCGCGGCTCCGAGGACGGCCAGCCGCCCCGGGCGTCGTCTGTGAACTCGGGGTAGGTGCCTGCCACTCGCGCGCGCTGGTCGGTAGCCTCCGGCTCCGAGCCTGTCTCGAATCCCCCCTCGTTACCGTGATACGGCTCAGACATCCCTGCTCCCTCGGCGCCCCGCTTGCCTCTATTTCACCACGACTGTGCTGATCATAATGTCCGGATGGAGTGTACAAATCACGGTTATGGTGCCCGGAGTGTCAAAGACGCGGCTGTACACATCGCCTGTGTGCAGGATGTCGGAGGTCCATGTCACGTTCTTGTCGGCCACGGTGTGATCGGTCGGGCCGGCGTTCGTCCAGACGACTTTCGTGCCCCGCACGATGGTGAGGATAGGCGGGTCGAAGCCGAAGTCGTACACTCTGACGTTGACGAGTTTCGGCGCGGGCTTAGGTGTGGGCGGCCTGGCTGTCGGCGGTAAGGGTCGGGGAGTTGGACGCACCGTGGGCCGAGCAGGCGGGGTTGTGCCGGTCGGCGGGGCCGAGGTCGGCGGCGCGGGTGCGGTGTTAGTCGGCGGGGCGACAGTCGGAGGCGCGGTTGCCGTCGTGTCTGTCGCCGCAGGTGCGGCTGCGGTGGTGTCTGTGGCCGCCGGTGGTGCGGGGGGCGTGTCGGTCGCAGCCGGGACCGCTGTGGACGCCGGAGGCGCTGCGGTCGGCGCGGGCAACGTGTTGGTTGGTGCCGCCGTTGGGGAGGGCTGCGCCGTCGGCGTAGCATCGCCACACGCTGCGAGCGTGAGGGTTACTGCGCCCGCCAATACGAGCAGGGCAGCCCGTCCGAGGTGGATCTGTTTGCGCTTCATACGAAGTCTCTCCTCTGTCGGGTGATTATGGTACTCTGCTATGTAGAACGCAGGAGAGCTTGCTTTCGTGTGCTTTCGTGGTGGAATCGCAGCTTGCCCCAAAGCCTCCAAATCGTGTACACTTATCGAAATGTTTGCATGTCTACACATTCGCATGTGCAGAGGGGGAGGGGCATGATGCTGTCTGATGAGGAGAAGTTCGGTTGGGAGGGTCTGACTTTCGACGATGTGCTGCTGGTGCCGGCGTACTCGGAAGTCTTGCCCACGCCCCAGTACATTTCGACGGCAACCCGGCTGACACGGGAGATAAACCTGAACATCCCTATCTTGTCAGCCGCGATGGACACTGTGACTGAGGCCCGCATGGCGATTGCTATGGCGCGCGAAGGCGGCCTCGGAGTTGTCCACCGGAATATGTCCATCGCCGACCAGGTGGCCGAGGTGGATAAAGTGAAGCGGTCGCAGGCGGGGATGATCGTGGACCCGATCTGCCTCGGCCCCGACCACACAATACGCGATGCACGTGACCTGATGTCGCACTACCACATCTCCGGCGTGCCGATCGTGAAGGCGGACCGGCTCGTCGGCATCCTCACGAACCGCGACATCCGCTTCGCCGAGCCGGAAGACATGGACCGCCAGGTGAGCGAGTGGATGACGCCCGCGCCGCTCTACACTGCCTCTCCGGGCACCACACTGGAGCAAGCGCGTGAGATGCTGCGCCGCCACAAGGTCGAAAAGCTGCCCGTGGTGGACGATACCGGGCGGCTGACGGGGCTGATCACCGTGAAGGACATCCAGAAGAAGCAGCAGTACCCGCTCGCCACCTACGACCGCTTCGGACGGCTGCTCTGCGGGGCTGCTGTCGGCGTCGGCGACGAGGGCTTCGAGCGGGCATCGGCGCTGATCGAGGCTGGGGTTGATGTGCTGTTCGTGGATACGGCCCACGGCCACACCTCCGGGGTGATCTCTGCGGTCCGCCGGATCAAGAGCCGCCACAGCGTCGCCGTGGTCGGCGGCAACATAGCCACACGAGAGGCGGCTGCCGCGCTCATAGACGCCGGTGCCGATGGGTTGAAGGTCGGCATGGGGCCGGGGTCTATCTGCACCACCCGCGTCGTCTCCGGCGCGGGGATGCCCCAGATCACGGCGGTCTGGGAGGTCGCGCGCGCCTCCAGGCCGGCCAGCATCCCGATCATCGCCGACGGCGGCATCCAGTACAGCGGCGATGTGGCTAAGGCCATCGCCGCAGGGGCCGACACGGTGATGATCGGCTCGCTTCTGGCAGGAGTAGACGAAAGCCCCGGCGACGTGATACTCTACCAGGGCGAACGCTTCAAGGAGTACCGGGGCATGGGTTCGCTCGGCGCGATGAAGCAGCGGGCGTCGAGCCGCGACCGTTACGGCCAGCAGGACATTGATCGCCTCGAAAAACTGGTGCCCGAAGGCATCGAAGGCCGGGTGCAGTACAAGGGGCCGGTCGGCTCGATGGTCTACCAGCTCGTGGGTGGGTTGCGGGCCGGCATGGGCTACGTCGGCGCGCCGAGCATAGGCCACTTCCAGGAGCAGACCCGCTTCATTCGCATCAGCGGGGCCGGCCTGCGCGAGAGCCACCCGCACGATGTGGTGCTGACCAAAGAGGCCCCGAACTACGCGGGCCGCTAGCATGGCCGATGCCGATGCCGACCCCGCAAGCCGGGTGACCCGCCCCCTCACCATGGAAGGCGTAGAGCCGTTCTTCTACCCTCGCGGGGAGACCGGCTGCCTATTGGTCCACGGCTTATCGTCCTCGCCGTTCACAATGCGGGAGATGGGGGCACGGCTGGCGGCCTCCGGCGTCAGCGTGGCCGCGCCGCTCCTCGCCGGGCATGGCACCTCGCCCGAAGACCTCCGCAACAAGACCTGGGGCGACTGGGTCACTTCCGCCGAGGTCGGGCTGGAGCAGTTGCGCGCACACGGCTGCCGGCGGATCTACCTGACGGGGCTGTCGCTCGGCGGGGCGATCTGCCTCTACCTGGCAGCACGCGACCCGCAGGCATACGCGGGCATGATCACCATGAGCGCACCGGTTTGGATACCGACCGTGCTGCGTGTTCCGCTGAACGCCGCCGGCCGCCGGCTGCCCTACCTCGCCACGTTCACCAGCGACATCGCCGACCCGGCTGCCCACCGGCTCTGGCTGACATATGACCGTCTGCCGTTAGCGACCTGCGTGACCCTGATCGATCTGCTGGCGCAGGTTCGTGAGGGGCTGGACCGCATCACGCTGCCGAGCCTGATCATATATGCCCGCCACGACCATCTGGTTCACCCGATGAACTCGATGCACATCTACAGCCGGATCTCCTCGTCCGACAAGCGTCTGGCGGTGCTGCATCACGGCTACCATATCGTGACGGTGGATCGCGACAAGGAGCGTGTGTTCGCGCTCGCTGACGAGTTTATAGGCAGAACCCGTTAGCGCCGGTAGACCAGCCCTCTGACCGCCGCGCCCGGTTCAAGGTCGGATGCGTAGAGCGTGCGGATCTTGCGGTTGAACACCAAGTTGCCGAGCGCGATTAGCGTGATCGCCGCGCCCGAGGTCACGAACAAGATGCCCGGTCCTAGCTGCTGGGCAACGAGGCCGCCGATCGCGATTGAGATCGGCTGTATGCCCCAGGCGATGGTCCGCCGGGCCGCGAAGATCCGGCCTCGCTCGGAGTCCGGAGTGTAGGACATCCAGATTGTCTGGCTCGGTATGTTGCAGAGCGGAACATCTATGCCCAAGAAAAACGCTGCAACCAACGTCAGCACCACAGAAGTCGAGAGGCCGAAACTGAGCAGCGCAATCCCGCCGACCGCCCAACCGATGCAGACGCCCCAGGCCATTGGCTTGATAGCGTAGCCGCGGGTGAAGAAGAGCGCGCCGATCAGCGCGCCGATAGCCATCGCGGCGCTCACCAGGCCGAAGATGAACGCTCCATCCATGCCGAGCGATGCGCCATTCGCCGCGAGCTGGTTCTTGATGACCAGCGCCTCGAGCGGGTAGGTCGGGGCGATCAGGAAGTTGCAGACCGTGAAGATCAGCAGCAAGTAGAGGATCGCCCTCCGCTTCCAGATCCAGCGGTAGCCGTAGGTCGCATCGTCTACCAGGCGGGCGAACGCGCTTTTGCCGGCCTCTGCCTGCACCCGCGGCGACGGTATGCGCGCCAGCAGCGTCGCCACGGTCGCCACCCAAAAGCTGGTCGCGTTGATGAACATCGTCAGGGGCAGGCCGATCAGACCCACCAGGGTGCCTCCGAGCAACGGGCCTGCGATGTTGCTCACGCTCTGCGAAGTTGCGTACAGGCCATTCGCCCGCGAGAGCGCGGCTGCCGGCACCAGGTTCGGGATCGAGGAGTCGAGAGCGGGGTTCTGGAGCGCAGAGCAGGCGGCCAGGACGACCGCCCCGGCATACACATGCCAGAGCTGCATGTTGCCTGTGCCCAACAGCACGGCGAGCGCGGTGACTGCGAGGCCCTGCAAGCCGTCCATCGCGCTTATCACGATCTTGCGGTTGGAACGGTCGATCAGGGAGCCGGCGAGGAACGGCAGCGTCACACTCGGTATGAACCAGCAGAGCGCGTAACCGGCGAGCGCCGTCGCCGAACCCAGCGTCTGCGTGATCCACCATGCGAGGGCGATGCCGTACAGCCCGTCGCCGATCATCGAGACGCTCTGCCCTGTCCAGACGAGCCAGAAGTCGCGCGCCCCACGCAGCGATGCGCCGCCCGCGTCCTCGCCTCCAGCCGGGGCTGTGGTTTCGGTCGCCGTCGCCTCAGCTATTTCGGTCCCCCCAAGCATCGGGATCGCGGCGTTGGCATCGCTATGTTCTGCCTTTTCAACTTCCTCGACGGTCGTTCTGCTCATATGGCGTCTCCCTACAAGTCCTTGTGGTATGTGGCCGTCCTGTCCGTGACCTCGAAGCCGACCGACTCGTAGAGCCGTAGCGCGCCCGTAGGGTTCTCAGCGTCTACGTTCAGCACCGCCGTCTCGATGGCCTGTGACTTGAGCCAGAGCATCCCGGCGAGCAGCATAGCTCGGCCCAGGCCGATCTTGCGGTGCCCACGCCGCGTACCAAGCGCGTCGATCCAGCCCTCGTTGCGGCCCATCTTCGCGTTGTCCTCGCCAATGATCTCGCACCGGCAGAAGGCGGCTATTGTACCGTCCTCGGCCACCGCGATCAGGTCGCCATCGTCTTGGTGGTTGGGGTTGTTCACCCAATGTTCGTGCTGCTCCGGCGTCAGTGGGTGGTGGTTCCAGTGGTCAATGAACGACCAGTTGAATGTATCCACCCATTTGTCGTGTTCGTGCTTCTCCAGGCGGCGGAGCGTGTAACCGGGCGCGAATTGAGGCTCCGGCATCGGCTCGTTGAGCGGGCGGGCCATTTTATAGCCATAGCGCACAGGGCGAAAGCCGAGCGCCTCGAGCGCACCTTGCCTGTAGGCGATATACTCAGGCGTCGTCAGGTGCAACCCAGCCCGCAGGTGGGCCTTCTGCCCGCGCTCCCGCGCCACAGCCCGCACCCTCTCTTCGGCCCAGCCCACGATCTCGCGCTCCAGTCCCACGTCCCGCGTGGCGGGGTGGACACGGAAGAACAAGTGAGCATCAACTACCTGCTCTTCGTCGGACGGCTCGATGTGGGTTTCTCCGTAGCCGATCACACGCCCGGCCCGGTCCATCCAGAGCCGCACATCTAGGGCGTTATCCAGGCCCGGCTCGTCCAGCATCTGCCCCATGCTCTCGACCGTCACATAAGGTTCACCGAGCAGTTTGTCGGTCGTGAGGCAGGTGTTGAGTAGATCGCAGATCGCCGGCAAATCCTCTTCGCCCCCGTAGGGACGAGCCTCGAACGTTGTCTCAGTGGTCATACTATCCTCTCAGTCCACTTGGACTATGATCGCGTCTCCCTGCGCCGTGCCGGAGCAGATCGCCGCGAGGCCGATGCCGCCTCCCCGCCGCCGGAGTTCGTAGATCAGCGTCATCAGGATGCGTGCGCCGCTCGCACCGATCGGATGGCCGAGCGCGACCGCGCCGCCGTTCACGTTGACTATCTCGGTGTCGAGGTGGAGGCGGCGGCTGCTGATGATTGTGACGCTCGTGAAGGCCTCGTTGATCTCCACGAGGTCAATATCGTTCGTCGTCAGCCCGAGGTGTTTGAGGGCGTTGTGCGCGGCCATCGCCGGAGTGTAGGCCAGGTAGGGGGTGTCCCATGCGGCCTCGCCGTAGCCGAGGATGCGGGCCAGCGGCTTGAGTCCGTGTGCTTTTGCGTATACTGCCGAGGCGACGACCAGTGCGCCCGCGCCATCGCTGAGGCCGGGCGCATTACCGGCAGTGATCGTGCCGTCGGCTCCGAAGACCGGCTTGAGCTTCGCCAGACCCTCCGGCGTCGTGTCGCGGCGTATAGCCTCGTCTTTGTCCACGATGATCGGCTCGCCCTTCTTCTGCGGTATCCGCACCCCTACGATCTCGTCGGCGAAGCGGCCCTCGTCCTGGGCGGCAGCCGCGCGCTGGTGGCTCCTGTAGGCCCATGCGTCCTGCTCCTCGCGGCTCACGTGCTCTTCCGCCGCGACCGTCGAGCCGTGCTCGCCCATGTGGACCTTGAGCATCGGGTCGGTCAGGCCGTCATACACAACGCCGTCTATCATCTCGCCGTTGCCCATCCGCTGCCCCCAGCGCGCCCCCATGAGGTAGTAGGGGGCGTTGCTCATGCTCTCCATGCCGCCGGCCACGATCAGGTCGTGCCTGCCGAGCCGGATCAGGTCTCCGGCCAGAGTGACGGCACGCATACCACTCGCACATACCCGGTTGATCGTGTCCGAGGTGACTTCGCGCCCCAGCCCCGCCTTGAACGCCGCCTGGCGCGACGGCACCTGGCCGAGGCCGGCCTGCACCACGCAGCCCATGATGTTGTGCGTAATGTCTTCCTTCGGCACATCCGCCCGCCGGACCGCCTCGCCCATCACGCAGGCCCCCAACTCCACCGCAGACAACGGCAGTAAGCTGCCGCCGAACTTGCCGAACGGAGTGCGGACTGCGCTCAGAATTACCGGGTCTTGATCGTTCGCCATTTTGTTGCTCACTTTCTAAAAGCTCGTAAGCTATCAGCCGTCAGCCGTCAGGCTCCATCTGTCCACGCCGTAGTGTACCACCGGCGAAGGCGGTTGTGCAACTCAAAAGCATCGGTCTTTAGACGGATCTTTGGGGGCTTTGTATGTCGCTTGGTCTCGGCGTGTGCTATAATGGGGGCGAGGAAGGGACAGCGAATGGAAATCCAGAGCATACACCACATCACACTTGTCTGCGCGGACGCCCAGCGCACCGCCGATTTCTATGCGCGGCTGCTCGGCATCCGCATGGTCAAGAAGACCGTGAACTTCGACAGGCCGACGACATACCACCTCTACTTCGGCGACGACGCGGCGCGGCCCGGCACATTAGTCACGTTCTTCGAGTGGCCTGACGCCGCACGGGGCCGCACCGGCATCGGCGGCACCCACCACTTCGCGCTCATCGTCGAAAGCACGAACGCCCAATTCAAGTGGAAGCGCTACCTGGCGGATCGCGGCATCGCGGTGGATGGGCCGTATGACCGGGGCTACTTCTACTCGCTCTACTTCCGCGACCCCGATGGCTGCCGCGTCGAGATCGCCACCCGCTGGCCGGGCATGGCCGCCGACGAGGACGAGGAGGACCTCGGCACCCGCATACAGCTTCCGGCCCGCGAACTGACGAAAGAGGGCCGCGACGAGGCCGCGATCCGCGCGCAGACCTGGCCGGAGCCGGTCGCCGCGGTCACCGACGACATGCGGCTCACGGGGCTGCATCACATCAGCGCGGTCAGCAGCGACATCGAGCGCACAGCCGCCTTCTACACCGGCCTCCTCGGTATGCAGATCGTCAAGAAGACCGTCAACTACGATGACCTCAGCATCCCCCACTGGTACTTCGCGCCCGAAGGCGGCGCACCTGGCGGCCTCATCACCTACTTCGAGTATAAGCCCGGCGCAATGCGCCCCGCCCGCATCGGCCAGGGCCAGACCCACCACTTCGCGCTCTGCATCGAAGACGAGGCCGAGCAGGTGGAGTGGCGCGCCCGCCTGCTGTCCGCCGGTCTCGACGTAACCCCTATCTTGGACCGCAAGTACTTCCGCTCGATCTATTTCAACGACCCCGACGGTCACATCCTCGAACTCGCCACGCGCGGCCCCGGCTTCCTGGTGGACGAGCCTGCCGACGGCCTCGGAGAGAGCCTCTCGCTGCCGCCCTGGCTCGAAGACGAGCGCGAGGTGATCACGGCAGGGCTGAGGCCGATCAGCTGATGCCCGACCAGACGCTTCTATTGGCGACGACCAACGCCCACAAAATCGCCGAGTTCCGCGCCATACTCGCGGGCCTGCCCCACCGCCTGCTCACGCTCGCCGATCTCGGCATCAGCGACGATGTGGAGGAGACCGGCGACAGCTTCGAGGCGAACGCACGGCTCAAGGCGCGTGCCTACTGGTCGTTGGTGCGGGAGCGGGGGATGCGGGCCTGGGTGCTGGCCGACGACAGCGGCCTCGAAGTGGATGCGCTCGGCGGAGGGCCGGGTGTGATGAGCACCCGTTGGGCAGGCCCAAACACCACCGCAGACGAACGCAATAGCCTGCTCCTCGCCCGCCTGCGCGACGTGCCCCCGGCGGAGCGCACCGCGCGCTACCGATGCGTCATCGTGTTGCTCGACCCCGACGGCGCGGAGTTTGTGGGCGTGGGCAGCCTCGAAGGCCGGATCGCCGCCGCGCCCAGGCAGCGCCACGGCTACGGCTTCGGCTACGACCCGATCTTCGAGCTACCCGAGCGCGGCCTCACCGTCGGCGAAATCCCTCCCGGCGAAAAGGACGCGATCAGCCACCGTGGGCAGGCTGGGCGGCAAGTACGGGCTGTGCTCGGTAAGGCGGTTTCGAGTTGTGACTGATCATTCGGGCAAATGGGGAGGCAACTTTGGGGCGCGTGAGCCAAGCGCGAGTAGAAGTCGGCTGGCCGACCCAACAATGCGAGGATCTGCTGCGTCATGTCTAACGCCGTCATGTGACCTTGCCTCTGCCCTCCGTCCGCTCGCCGGCGCGTCAACACCCACACCAACCTCGCGATCCGCACCTCGTCACGCATATACACCGGCCGGATATGCACCGCCGTGCCTGACGCCGCCCCTGAAAGCCGATAGGACTCCGGGCGGGCTGAAAAACGCCTCTGTAGGAGCCGGTTTCAAACCGGCCCCTACAGAGGCTGAAAACTGAAAGCTAACCGCTACCGTGCTGCCGCATGGGTAGCCGTAGGCGTGTTCGTCGGCACCGGCGTGTACGTCGGGCAGGCGAGGCACGGCGGCACCGGGCCGGGGGTGCTCGTCGCAGACGGGAGGGCTGTACTGCTCGGTACGGCTGTGCCGCTCGGCACGGCTGTCCCGCTCGGCACCGCAGTGGTCGTCGGCGCGAAGGTAGGCGTGCCGCCGCTCACCGGCGTGAAGGTGCTGCCCGGCGGCTGGCCCTGGAAGCCGTAGCGCCAGTTGTAGTAGTGCTGGCCGATGTTGCCCATCTCGACCCGGAACGCCTCGGGGTTCGTCGGCACATAAGTCAGCACGCGGCGCTCATAAGCCTGGATTAGCACGTCGGTGGTGTGCCCCTTGATGGTCGCCTTAGCCCAGTAGGCTTCGCTGATCGGCAGGCCGGTCGCGTAGAACCACGGGCTGCTGATCGGCTCACGCACGACATGGCCCTGGTCCACCACATCGCCGACCTGGTTCAGGAAGTCCCAGAACGCCTTCGGGATGTTGTGCTTTGTGCGCGATTCGTAGTAGATTACCTGCGTCAGCGGGTCCGATCCCTTCGACGGGTCGTTCCCGACGTTGCCGGTGCGGTCGATCGTCGCGGTGACGTTCGTGCCGCGCGAGTCCGGGGCGGGGTGGTCGCCGAGGCGGCTGTTCGAGACCTTCGCGAAGGCCGCATAGGTCGGCGCGAGATGGTCGCCGAAGTCTCCGCTCATCGGGATGTATGCCGAGTACCGCTGCTCGCCGCACGGCGACGCGATGCTGGTCTGGATGCAGCCGCCGATCAGTTCGACCGCCAACAGGCCGTTGGTAACGAAGAACGCATCGTTCGGGTTGCCATTGGGGTTGTTCAACTCCATGCGGCTCTTGTCGAAGTACTGCACGAGGCGTTGGCCCGATCCGCCAGGGGCGTCGGTCAGTTTCTCATAGATGCCCGGCGTGTTCGGGTGCGGTCCCCAGTACCAGCTCCGGGGCACCCGTCCCTGGGCCACCAGAGAGTCGGTGCGTGTCCAGACGACCTCGAACGCCGGGTGGGCGAACGGGGGGAACTCCTGCGCGCCTGCGACCGCCATGCCGAGTAGGGAGACCCCCAGGCCGACGAACGCGATCAGGCTTAAGATAATCCGAGTTTTCATAATCTATCTCCTTCTATATGTGTTCCAAATGTCTTTGCCAGCAGAGTCTATGCCGACAGGCTGCGGACGGTGCCGGCCCAGAGGCACGCTATGCGAGGCCGGACCACCCACAGCCCGTGGGTCTACTACAATCAACGAGCCGGGGGCACGGAGGTTGCATGTGCCATGCATGAGGGGACAAACGTTATGGGCGGCAAAAGCAACAGCGAGTACGAAAAGACACTTCTCCTCGAAGACATGGAGAGCCTTGCCGAGGAGATGGACGAGATCGGCGTCGCAGGCAGCTATGAGGTGATGCGCTGGCTGGCTGTGCCCCGAACCGACGAGCGCCTCGGCGTGCCCGGCACCGCTGATGAGGTTGCGCTCAAGACGATACTCGATATGATGGAAGAACTCGGCATATCCACCCGCGCCGAGCTAGCAAACCGCATCCGCGCCTTGCAGGAGGAACTGGATTGGCCGGACGACGATGCGTAGCGATTTTCACTGTTATTCCGGCACTCACATTGTGCCTTGTGGTTGGCATGAGCCTCGCCGGCTGCGGTAGCGCGTCTTCCTCCTAAACCACGCGCAATCTGACGATAGTATTCAGAGGTTGAACGGTCAGCCCTTGTGGAAGGTCAGTTACCGGTACACAGTCGTAACAACAAACTCGGGATCAATGGCAACTAACAGTTACCGGAGCAGCCCTCTAAACGGTTTGCTGAACGAGATCCAACAAGCCACCCATCGCTAGGTAGCTACCGTGAGGCAATTCGCGTCATTGACGCCGTGCTCCGAAACGGGTATACTATGGCGCACACTATACGCGCTATGGGGATGGGCCTCTGTCCTGAGAGTCACGCCCGTCACTGCCGCATTTATCTAGGAGAAGCAATGCTCAAGATCCGGTTGCGCCGCACGGGCGCTAAGTTCCAACCGCACTATCGCGTGGTCGTCGCAGACGCACGCGCACCCCGCGACGGCCGCTTCGTGACGATCCTCGGCCACTACGACCCCCGGACCGATCCGCCGACCGTCAACCTCGACGGCGCGAAGCTCGAAGAGTGGGTCAAGAAAGGCGCGCAGCCGACCGAGGCGGTGATCGGCCTGCTCCGGCTGACGAAACTCGCCCCGGGAGTAGTCGAGGCTTACGGCCGCAAGAACAAAGCAAGCTCCGCGAACGCGCCGATGTGGGGAGAGGCCGCAGCATCGGTGCCTGCCGCCGACGCCGAGGCCGCAGAGGCCGCTCCCGCCGGCGATGCAGATGCCGAGGCACCGGAGGCATGAAAGACCTCGTCGAGTACATCGCCAAGACGCTCGTCGAGTACCCCGACGACGTCGAAGTCCGCGAGGTCCGCACCGAGCGCACGGTGATGATCGAGCTGACCGTGAACCCCGAAGAGAAGGGCAAAGTCATCGGGCGCGACGGCAAGATCGCCCGCGCGATACGTGCCCTGGTGAGCATGTCGGCCCAGCGCGAAGGCAAGCGCGGCATCCTCGAAATCATGTAGGGTGGCGGCCCCCGACTTCATCACGATAGGTCAAGTTATCGCGGCGCACGGCGTGCGGGGCGAGCTGCGAGTGAGCATACTCAGCGACTTCCCGCAACGCTTCCTCGCGCTGCAACACGTCTATCTCTGCCCGCCGCCTCTCATAAAGGGCGGGCGTCCTACAGAGGCAGCGTCCGCCGCGCCCCAGGAGTACAAGGTGATGACCGCCCGGCTGCTCGGCGGAGGCAACAAGCGGCTCTTCCCTCTGGCCGACCCTGCGGACGCCGAGCGGAGCGGTCCCTGGGCAGGGCAGGTCCATGAGGCGCTCGTCAAGCTGGCGGGGGTAAACGACCCTGAGACCGCCACAGCCCTGCGGCGCTACCTGCTCCAACTCCCCGCTGCCGAAGCCTGGCCCCTGCCGCCCGACACCTTCTACTCATTCCAGATCGAGGGCCTGCCGGTCCTTGCACCCGACGGGCGCAGCCTCGGCGTCGTCGAGGAGCTGCTTGCGACCGGTAGCAACGACGTGTACGTGGTCCGCACGCCGTCCGGCAAAGAGCTGCTGGTTCCGGCGATCCGAGATGTCGTCCTCGAGATAGACCCGCAGGCCGGATATATCCGTATCCGCGACACCGCCGAGTGGAGCGATGAAGAAGCTGCGCGGGAGTAGCCCCCGCCTCCGCCGACCCCGATTAAGCGAAGCCAAGAACCGCATCACGCCGACCTTCCGCATCCTGCCGGCAGTCCCCGAAGAACCGGCCGGCGGCCTCTTGCCCTCGCAGGTGCAGACCGGGATGCGCTGGTCTATCTTCGAGGGCGGCTTTGCCCAGGTCTTCCTCAACACCACCACCGGCTCGTTCGTGACCGCGCTCACGCTCTTCCTGGGGGCGAGTGACTTCGTGCTTGGGCTGGTGACTTCGCTGCCGGTCTTGACGCAGCTCGTGCAGCTCCCCGCCGCCTGGATGGTCGAGCATCGCGGCAACAGGCGTGCGCTCACAGTCTGGTCGAGCCTCGGTCGGCTCTTCTGGCTCGTGCCGGTGGTGCTGCTCTTTGTGCCGATGGACCCGGTCTTGAGGCTCTGGCTCGTCGTGGCCGCGATCGCCCTCGCATGGAGCCTGCTCGCGATCAGCAGCAACGCCTGGCTCTCCTGGATGAGCGACCTGATCCCGCCGACGCTGCGGGGGCGGTTCTTCGGCACCCGCAACACGGTGCTGGCGCTGGTCGGCCTCGTGGTGATCTTCGGCGGCGGCAGCCTGCTCGACTTCGCCCGCCAGAACGGGCACCCCGAGGTAGGTTTCGCGGTCCTTTACGGAGCCGCCTGCGTCGCCGGGCTGTTGAGCACCGTCTTCATCAGCCGCCAGCCGGAGCCTAAGCTGGTTCGCGTGCCCGGCGGCATGGGCTTCGGTCAGATGTTGCAGGCGCCGTTGCGCGACAAGTCTTTCCGGGCGTTCATCTTGACTATGACGATCTGGGGCATCGGGGTGAACCTCGGCGTGCCGTTTTTCAGCGCCCAGGCGCTCAAGAACCTCCACGTCAGCTACCAGCAGCTAGCGACACTCGACATGACCACGGTCGCAGTCGGCATTCTTACCGCGCCGCTCTGGGGCCGGTGGGCCGACAGGGCGGGGCACCGCCTCGCCCTCACCGTCAGTATGATCGGCGCGTCCCCGCTCGCGCTCACCTGGCTCTTTGTCACCCCGGCGAACATCTGGCTGCTATATTGTAACAACATCATGTCGGGGATCTTCTGGACCGGCGTCAACCTCGCGCTGAACAACCGCCTGATGGAGCGCGCGCCTGCCGCCGGGCGGTCCGGCTACCTGGCGCTCTACTCGGCGATCACCGGCGTGGCCGCCTTCGCGGCCTCGCTCATCGGCGGCATCATCGCAAATGCGCTCGCCGGGGGCAACTACTCGCTCGGCCCGCTGCCGATCAACAACTACCAGGCGATCTTCCTGATCGCCGGCCTCACTCGCATCGGCGTCGTCGTCTTCCGCCGCCGAACGCTCTGAGCCGTCGCGGAACCCGCCGCGCCCCTCTTACGTTGTATTCTGTAGCGGGCGGCGCTGTGCCAACCTCTGGTCCTGTATTTGGAAAGGTGAATTAAGAATGAGCCACATTTCTTACACTCCCCGCCGTGCCGGGCTGCTCGGCCTGCTGATGCTTGCGCTCTTGCCGGCGCTTGCCGGCTGCGACATCGCAGCGCCCACCGGCACGCCGATCCCCGCCACCACCACTGCGACCGAGTTGCCGCCGACCTCGCTCCCGCCGACACAGCCTCCGGCCATAGACACCGCCGCGCCCCAGGCCCCGGCCACCGACACCGCCTCGCCGCCTACGGCTGCCCCGACTGATACGCCGCTCGCCCCGCCGCCGACCGCCGCGCCGAGCGATACCGTTCCTGCGCCGACGGTCCCTGAGCCGACCGCGACGAACATACCCGACCTGGCGACCGTCACCCCTGTGCCGCCTGCCGAGACGCCGACAACCGCGCCGCCCGTTCCGACAGCCCCGCCCGTCACCCCGACGCCTCCACCCTCGTCGGGCACAGGCCGGATCGTCTTCGTGCTCGACAATGAGCTGGCTGTGGTGAACTCCGACGGCTCGGGGCTGACCCGCCTCGGCGTGAAGGGCGACATCACCTCGCCCCGATGGTCGCCCGACAAGACACGCATCGTTTACCTGCTTGGCTACGGGGTCGCCGCCGACCTTTGGGTGGTACATGGCGACGGCAGTTCGCTGCACCGCCTGACTAATACCCCCGGGATCGGCGAGTCCGAACCCCAATGGTCGCCTGACGGACGGACGCTCGCCTATACCCGCACCGCCGACACGAACGGCGACAAGCAGCTCGACACCCGTGACACGAGCGCGGTCTGGCTGATCGGCGCGGATGGCACCAGCCCCCACCGCCTCGCCGACGGTATGGACCCCGCCTGGGCACCCGACGGCAAACGCCTCGCCTTCGCGACCGCCGGCAAGCGGACAGCCGACAACCCCTACGGTTCAGGCAACACGATAGATATGATCAACGCACAGGGGCAGAACCGATGGAGTCCGATCAAGATACCGAACATCCCGCAGGACACCAGCCTCGTGAACCCCGAAGCGAAGTTCAACGCAGGCACCAACTTCCTGCGCTACCCCGCCTGGGCACCCGGCAATCACAGCGTCGCCTTCATGGCAGAGGGCCACAGCGGGCTGATCGTCACCACGACCGACAAGGGTGCCCAACCGACACTGCACGACTTCGATTACGAGGGCAGCTACGGCCGAGTCTTCTGGTCGCCCGACGGCGGGAAGCTGGCATATGAGGTTCTCCCGCCGAGCGGGATCGCTCAGGTCGCGGTGCTTAACCTGGGCAGCGGGAACCGCACTGCGTTCGGCAACCCCCACGAGGGCAGCGCCGCCTCCAACCCAAGCTGGGGGCCGGACAGCTCCGGCATCGCCTACATACAGGCGATCCCGAGCGCCGAAACCCCTGCGGTCCCTGTCGGTGCGCTGATGGTCGCCGACTTCCTACACCCTGAGAGCGCCCATGCGATAGTGCCGAGCGGGGCGTCCGAGCCGGATTGGAGGTAGGCCGGAGCTACTTGATCTCCGGGAGGCTCGTCCAGTCATAGCCGATCTCGGCGTCGTCGTGGGAGATGCGGCCTTCCTCGGCAGGGTCGTAGGTCTTCGAGGTGACGTAGAACAGGTGACTGAGGGCGAGGGCGCGGCAGCCGTGGGCGACGCCGGGCGGGATCTTGAGCACATTCTGAGGGTAATTCTCGCCCATGAACAGTTCCATAGTCACCCCATGCGTCGGGGCGTCGGGGCGTGTGTCGTAGAGGGCTACTTTGAGCGCGCCGAGCGGCACATACCACCAGTCAACCTGGGTCTTGTGGATGTGCCAGGCTTTGCCCACGCCGGGGTGCATCATCGAGTGGCTGAGTTGGGCGAAGCCCTCTCCGAAGAACGGGTCGGTGACGCGGATGATCTCGCGGAAGTAGCCGCGTTCGTCGGGGTGGGTGGTCAGGTCTTTGATCACCACGCCTTCAATCGCGGGCTTCGTAATCCTGGTATCGGCCATGCGACGGGTCTCCTCTGTGCCGGCTGTGTCGGGTAATCGCAGCCCCATTCTACCACAGTCCGCCGGCCGCGCGCAAACATTGCCCATGCCGCGCAGCTGTGTTATGATACAGGAGTATGGAGACGATCCACTTCACGGCGCGCACAAAGATTGTGCTGATCTGGGCGGGAATCGGGCTGGCGCTCGTGTTCCTCTACTCGGTCGGCTCGATTGTCACGCCCTTCATCTGGGCGTTCGTCACGGCTTTTATCCTGAACGCTCTGGTCGGCTTTGCCGTACGCCGCATCGGGGGGCCGCGTGCTCTCTGGGTGGTGCTGATCTACTTCGGCCTGCTCGCCGCGTTGGCCTGGGGGCTGACGGTCATGGTGCCTGTGATGGGCAGGCAGGCTCACCAGCTTGCCAACGACGTGCCGCTCTATACCCAGCAGGTCGAGAACTTCATCAGGAGCAACAACCTTCGCATAGGCGACATCCGGATTTCGACACCGCAAATGGGCGATGCGATCCGCCAGGCGGCCGACAACTTCATCAGCGGGCTGCGGACGCAGGTGCCCCAGCTCGTGCGCGACCTAGCCGACCGGCTGCTCAAGCTGCTGCTCTACCTGATCGCCACATTCTACTTCCTGCTGCAAGCCGATAAGATCGTCAGCAACTTCCGTGGGATGTTTTCGCCCGGCGTGCTGACTGAACTTGACCCCTGGTTCAAGCGGATCAACTCGACGCTCGGTGCCTACCTGCGGGGGCAGGCGCTGCTGATCGTCCTCATCAGCACGGCGACTTTCGTCGGCCTCCAGATACTCGGCGTGCGCTTCCCGCTGGTGCTCGGCATCATGAGCGGGCTGGTCGAGACGATACCCTACATCGGCCCCTATGCCGCCGGTGCAGTCGCCACACTCGTCGCTCTCACCCAGCCTGAGACGAACACATTCAGCCTCCAACCCCTGATGCTCGGCGTCGCCGTCGCGCTGATGTACACCGTGATCCGCCAGGTCGAGGACAACCTGATCATGCCGTTCGTCATCGGGCGGACGGTGGAGTTGCACCCCCTGACGGTGCTGTTTGTCGTGCTGGCGGGGGCGAGCTTGGCCGGCATCCTCGGCCTGCTGCTCGCGGTTCCGGCCGCGGCCACGCTCAAGATCATCATTGAGTTCCTCTGGAAGAAGATCCGGGAACCCGACCGCCCCGAGGAGGTCGTCGAGGTCGAGGCCGCGCCCGATGGGCCTCTCGCCCCGCCCGGTCCAACGCCGATGCCCGGCCCTGCCACGCCCGATCCATCGGCACGCCGCTCTGCGATCCTCGGCCCTGCGGAAGAATGAGCGTCGAGGTGCGCCTGGGTGGCCCCCGCGCGAGGCTTGCCTGCCTCGCGCTTGACGACGGCTACACCACCGCCCGCATGTGGCAAGCTGCCACGCATAGCTCGGACGACCCCGCGCTCGGCCTTGCCTCGTTGGAGAGCGGCACCCCCGATGCCCCATTCAGCGTCAGCTTCCAGCAGGTGCGCCTGCCCCGGCCGGTTGAGGTGCCCGGCATCTGCGGCCTGCGCCCCCCGGAGGCCCGTCTCGCCGCCTGGGAAGCCGCAGGTTGCCTGCTGGTCGCCTGCCCGCCGCAACCGGCTCTCAACCCACCGCCGGGCGACGCCGATGCCGAGCCGGACCCTGCCGAGATCCCGGTCGAGGTCTGGGGCTACGTCTCCCTGAGCGCGGTTCCCGACGCGCACCTCGCCTGGGTCGCCGAGCTTGTGGTAGACCCCGAGCACCGGAGGCAGGGGTTGGGCAGCACGCTGCTCGACGCCGCCCGCGCCTGGGCGGCCGCTCCCGTGGAGGACGGCGGCGGCGGCAGGCTGTCGGCGCTCGGCCTCGAACTCGCGCCCCGCAACTACCCGGCGATCTCCTTCTGCCGCCGCGCTGGCTTCACCTTCACCGGCTACACCGACTACACGGCGGCCGGCGGCGACCTGCGGCTGTTCTTCGTCTTGCGTATCGCCTGACGGGCTACTATCTCCACCCAAGCCGCCCCGCTGTCTCCTCTGCCGCCTTGCCGACGGCAGTGGGCGTGGCGTGGGGCAGGTAGAGATAGCGCGCGGCGAGGGTCTGGGCCAGGGCAGGGGCCTCGCCCGCAGATAGGTAGCGGAGGCGGGTGTCGATCACCAGCGTTGCGGCTGCCCCGCGAGCCGAGAGCGTAGCCCAGCGTCCCGCGAGCGCAACGACCTCGGCGGCGATGCCTTGGGGCGTGGGCGGGGCAGCCAACGGCACATTCGCCCGCCCGTCGGTCAGCAGCACAAGTAGCGTGTGCCCATAGCCGCCGGGGCCTGCCCGCACTGCCACCTCCAGGCCGAGCGCCAGCGCCGAAGCCAGCGGTGTGCCGCCCCCTGCAGGCAGGCTCTCCAGCAGGCGGCGGGCGCGCGCAGACGAGCGCGTCGGCGGAAGCAGCAGCCCCGCCTCCGGCCCCCGTATGCCGATCAGCGCCACCCGATCGCGCCGGAGGTAGGCGCGTTCGAGCAGCAGCAACGCAGCTCCCTTCGCCGGTCCCAGCCGGTTGCGCGCCATCGAGCCGCTCGCGTCCACCGCCAGCACAAACAGCACTCCCGCCGGTGCCTCCGGCGTCCGCCACCGCAGATCCTCGGCCCGCAGGACGAACTTACCTCCATCCTCCGATTGCGGAGTGCGGAGTGCGGATTGCGGAGTACGAGGTCCCACGTCCCAGGCGCTAATCGATGCGTAGTCTGCACTCCGCAATCCGCGATCCGCAATCCGCCAAGCCGCCGCCTCCAACGTCGCCGACACGTCGAGTGTCGCCCCCCGGGGCCGGCGTCTATCTGCCCGAGCCGGCCCCGGCCTGCCGTGCCGCGCCGGCAGTAGCCTCCGCTCCCCGGCCATCCGCCCCGCGCCGACCTCGCCTGTCCACCCGCCGTTCCGCCTCCCCGCCGGGTTCGGCAAAGCATCCCTCGGCAGAAGCGCCGCCTGCGCCCCGATCAGCCGCTCGACGAGTGCGGAGTGCGGAGTGCGGAGTGCGGAGTCACCCTCGCTGTCATTCTGAGCGCCGCCACTGTCATTCTGAGCGTAGCGAAGAATCTCCGCCGACGGTTGACGGTTGACGGCTGACGGCTGACCGCCTGCGCGCGGCGCGAGGACGAAGGCGACCGCCAGATCGAGGTCCACGTCCTCGACAACGGCGCGGCCGGCCAGCGTGGCGACGGCGCGGGCGGCGCGGGCCGCGAGGTAATCCGCGCGCAGCCCCGTCACGCCGAGGCGCATGGCTACGGCGGCGAGCACGGCGATCTGGTCGTCGGCGATTGCTGCGTAGTGCGTAGTGCGTAGTGCGTAGTGCGGATTGAGGGGCACTGACGGCTGCTCGCTAACGGCTGCTCGCTGACGGCTGCTCGCTGATTGCTGAATGCGCCCGTCGCCATATTCCGCACTCCGCACTCCGCACTCCGCAATCGGTAGCCAGAGTCCGGCCTGCTCGAGCAGCGAAGGGTAGCGGGACGGCGCGGCTGTGAGCAGGAGGAGGCGGGTGGGGTGCCGGGCGCTCAGGCCGTCGCGCTCTAGCTGAACAGCGCCGTGCCGGAGGGCGGCGGTGAGCGGGGCCACGATTTCGGTCGGCAGGAGATCCGGGTCGGGCAGCCATAGCACGCCGCCGTCGTGGGCCGCGAGCAGGCCGGGGCGGACGACGCGCCGTCCCTGCCGGAGCGTGGCGTCGAGGTCGAGGCCGCCGAGCATCTGGTCGGGTGCGATGCCCACGGGCAGGCGCAAGACGCGGGCTTGAGGGCCGAGGGCAGCCGCGAGGCTGGCGGCGGCTTCGCCCAGCTCCCAGCCGTCGCCGCCGAGCAGGGCAAGTCCGCCGAGGGCGGGGTCGAGCGCGAGCATGGCGAGGGCGGTTTCGAGCGAGAGGTCGGGCGTCATGGCGAGAAGATGCCGTCCAGCATTTCGGCCACCCGCTCCCCGCCGTCAAGCGGGTCGAGCGGTCCACGGCGCAGGCGGTGGCGGAGCGCCGGAACCGCGACGCGCCGCACATCGGTGGCTTCGGCTTCTCTGCGGCCTTCGAGCGCGGCCATGGCGCAACCGGCGCGCGCGATCGTGATCTCGCCGCGGTGCCCGTCCACGCCGAGGTCGCGGCAGAGCGCGGCGACATCCCGCAGCAAGTCGTCGGGGAAGGAAACCCTCGGCAGAGCGCGCCGTGCGGCCTGCACCCTGCGGGCAAGCGCGCGCTGCTCGCCGGACCAGCGGCGGGCGAACGCGGCGGGGTCGCGCTCATACGCTTCGCGGCGGCGCACGATCTCCACACGGGCGTCCAGGTCGGAGATAGTCTCCACGCGCGCGAGCAGCCCGAAGCGGTCGAGGAGCTGCGGTCGCAGTTCGCCCTCCTCTGGGTTGGCCGAGCCGACCAGCACGAAGCGCGCAGGGTGGCGCACACTCAGGCCCTCGCGCTCCACGATGTTCACGCCGCCTGCCGCCACATCGAGCAGCAGGTCAACAAGGTGGTCTTCGAGCAGGTTCACCTCGTCTATATACAGGAAGCCCCGGTTGGCGTCGGCGAGCAGCCCCGGCTGGTAGGCGCGCACCCCCTGGCCGAGCGCACGCTCCAGGTCGAGGCTGCCGGTCAGCCGGTCGGCGGTCGCCCCCAGGGGCACATCCACAACCGGCACACGGCGCTCCACACGATGCTCTCGCCGCCCCGGGTCGGCCAGGCACTCGTCGCAGAACGGGCCGCTGGGCGCGCACCCGTAGCGGCAGCCTGCGACCGCTTGCTCCGCCGGCAGCAGCCCCGCTAGCGCCCTCACGATGGTTGACTTGCCGGTGCCACGGTGCCCCAGTATCAGCACCCCGCCGACGAGCGGGTTGACCGCCGCGATCATCAGCGCCCGCTTCAACTCCTCCTGTCCCACAATTGCGGAGAACGGATAGGGGGGATTCCCTGCCCCCGGCCCCTGATGCGTGAGTAGCTTCATGGGTCTATTGTAGCGTGCGGGAGAGTTGGGCGCAAGCCGTGGGAGACGCAGGCCGCCAGGCCGTTGCCCATTGGGAACATCTGTGCTATACTGAGGCATAGGCAATAACTCACCGAAAGCGAGGACCTAATATGAGCGATCTGGCGGAGACAAACACATCTCCCTTCGACAGGATACGCCACGAAACAGACGAAGGCGGGGAATACTGGTCGGCGCGAGAGCTGGCCGAAGTGCTGGGCTACAAGACTAATTACCGCAATTTCAAGGCCGCCCTGGAGCGCGACAAACTGGCCTGCATGAACAGCGGTCAGAGACTGAGCGACCATTTTGCGGATGCCCGCAAGATGGTCGATCTGGGGTCCGGTTCGCGGAGAGAAGTCGAGGATGTCGAACTCTCCCGGTACGCCTGCTATCTGGTGATGCAGAACGCCGACCCGAACAAGCCAATCGTCGCGCTCGGCCAGACCTACTTCGCCGAGCAAACCCGCCGACAAGAGTTTGCCGACGAAATGGCCGGACTCCCGGCGGCCCAACAGCGCCTATACCTGCGTAACCAACTCAGCGACCACAACAAGCAACTCGCCGATGCCGCCCAGGCCGCCGGTGTGATCCAGCGAGGCGACTTCGCCGTTTTCCAGGACCACGACCGAAGTTTGAGCAAAGGGAGCGCAAGCGGCTCAAGCAGGGACCGCAGCTTGAGATGTTCCCCGACGCCGACGATGCCTGAGACTAGATCGTGACCCCGACAGCCGCCGAGCTCGGCAGCATCATCCTGGCGGGCGGACAGAGCAGGCGGATGGGGCGGAACAAGGCGCTGCTGAGGCTGGAGGCGGGCGGGCCGACGCTGATCGAGCGGGTGGTCGGGGCCGTCTCGGGCTTTGGGCCGGTGCTGCTGGTGACGAACGCGCCCGACGAGTACGCCTTCCTCGGCCTGCCGATGGTGCCGGACGCGGTGGGAGGGCAGGGGCCGCTCGCCGGCCTGCTGGCGGGGCTGACCGCGAGCAGCGCCGCTCACAACTTCGTGCTGGCCTGCGACATGCCGCAGCTTCAACCCGCGCTGCTCCGTTACATGGCCGCCCTGCCCCGCGACTACGACGTGCTTGTGCCCCGGTGGACCGCGCCCGATGGCACCGAGCAGGTAGAGACCCTGCACGCGATCTACTCCAAAGCCTGCATCCCGGCCGTCGCCGCGTGCCTCGCGCGCGGCGAGCGGCGGATGGTCGGCTTCTATGGCGACGTGCGGGTGCTGTATCTGGACGAGCCGGAGTTGCGCGCCGTGGACCCGGATCTCGCCGGCTTCCGTAACCTCAACACGCCGGAGGATCTGGAAGAATTGGGCTTAAGCCGCTAGTGCTGCCCTGACCTCCACGCCCAATACTGCCGCCCCACGTTCCCCGGCTCGATCCGCAACGCAGGAGGGTTGGCGAGGTCGAAAGTCAGGGAGCGGCGCTCGAAGAGCTGGATCAGTATCGGCTGGTCGGGCTTGCCGGCGACCGGCGCGAATACCCAGTACGCCTCGCTGATCGGGTAGCCGGTGAGCGACACCCAGTCGGGCTGGGCCTGTAGCCATGTCCAGAAGGCGTCGGGGATGTTGTGGCCGCTCTCCGGCACGAAGTGGGCGTAAACGACGCCCGCGCCGAGGCCGGCGTCTTGACTCGTTTTGCCGTCGGCTCCGAGCACGGTGGAGACGTGCTCGCCGGTATGGTTGGCCTCCTTGCCGGCATCGGTCGCCGCGCCCAGCGTGTTGAAGGTCGCGTAGCTCGGCGAGTGGTTGTTCGCCTCATCGCCGACGACCGGCAGGTCGGCAGAGTTGACCGGAGTGAAGCTATCCGGCCCCGTGGCGATCTGCCCCCTCACCATCTCCTTCACCAGCAGCCCCGATGTCACGTAGTACTTGCTGGGGCGCGGTAGGGTCGGGTCACCGATCTCCATCCGCCCCTTGTCGTAGTACTCTACGAGGCGCTTGCCGCCGGGCGCGGAGGACCAGGCTTCGAGCGTCGAGGTGATCGGGCGCGGCCCCCATGTCCAGGGGCGGACGGCCTGCCCTGTCGCCACCGCGTTGTCGCTGAGCCGCCAAGTGTTGTAGAAGGCCGCGCTCGCCGAGGGGAACCGCGTCTTGGGCCGCCAGACCGCGTTGAAGCTGTTCGGTATCAGCAGCTTGTTCGAGCTGCCGTCGAGTTGCAGCAGCCACGACTCGTGATTGAAGATCAGCGCGCCGCCCAGCGCCGTGGTGCGGCTCACGCGGATCAGTATCTGCCGTCCGCTTGGGGAGACGCCCGGCGGACCGATCGACGAGATCTCGCCTCGGCGCGGGTTTTCGACATGGGGAACCGACCAGATCTGCAACGGGTTGCCCCCGTCGAAGTCGGCGGCGACGACCCGGTGCCCCTCTGAGCCGGGGCTGGAGACGGAAAAGACCACGCGGCGCGGGCCTCCCGCCCAGCTCGCCCCCGCCTTCACCGTGCCGGGCGCGCCGTTCGCGCGGGCCACCTCCGTGAAATGGCCGCTCGCCAGGGTGAGGACGCCGAAGCGGTTGCCATCGCTGACCGCCATGTAGCGTCCGTCCGGCGACCAGCCGCCGCCGAGCACCCACATCCCCCTGCCGTCGCCCGGCAGCTCGGCGGGCGGGGCGTCGGGGCGGGTCAGGTCGAAGATGTGGCCGGGGAAGCCGGCCGCGATCCGCGTGCCGTCCGGCGACCACGCGACGCCCGCAGGCAGGCTTGGGATGTCGGTTGCGCCCGGCACCTTCCACGCCGGGCCGCCGCCGCTGGGGATGACCCAGAGGTCGCCGCGCGGCAGCGGTTTTGCCGTCCAGCCCTCGCCGCCCAGGTAGGCAATGAAGCGCCCGTCCGGCGACCAGAAGGGGTTCGAGTAGACGCCCGCAGCCAGTTGCCGGATGTCGCTGCCGTCGGGCTTCATCACGGACAGCGCCAGACCCTCGTCCACGACGGCAATGGCGCTCGCGTCGGGTGCCCAGTTCTGATACCAGGCGTGGGCGGAGGTCGTGAGCTGCCTTTCGTCACCGCCCGCGACGGTGCGCGAGTAGAAGTTACGCACCCGTTCGGCGGGCTTCTTCGGGTCGGGGATCATGTCGGCCCCATAGGTCAGGAACTCCGCGCCGAGGTCGGGGCTGGGGGCGGGCGGCGTGGGCGGAGCGGGCGGCGCGGCACCGGCCGGCCAGGCGAGCGGCACCAACAGCAACAGCATAAGCACGGGCAGCGCCCACCCACGCACGCGCGATTTCAGAGTCATCGAGAGCCTCCTTGTAGATGTCAGAGCGTCCACTTGAACCCTTACTTCGGCTAACCAGAATCCTATCAGCTTTCGGGGGTCGCGTCAAGCACGGGGGTCGGCCTCCGGCTGATACTTCGTGCCTGGCGGGTAATAATGTAGTCTTTTCGAGTAGGCACGAGATCGCTCATTGTTTTACCTCCTCATGCTCAAAGATACTCCGATCGGAGTATTTTTCGGAAACCGGGCAAAATCCAGCGGCAAGCTTGGCGGCGTGTGAGCGGGTCGGTCCCTTTTTGGGCACGGAGGAGTGCGTTTTCGCGCCGCTATTTTTACCCTCTCACTTTATATATCCATTTGGGAGGCGATTTACTGCCAGATTTGGGGCAAAATGGGGCCGCGGGACGAAAGATACTCCGAAAGACGGAGACGAGCTTTCGGGGTCGCGGGGGCCACTGGGACAGCAAGCAGTTGAAGCGGCACACGCTTTTGTGATAGAATGGGGCTTCTGACGGCGAGGGTATTCCCCTAACACGGCACCAGGAGGCTCTACACAGTATGGCACAAGACACGAAGGCGATGCCGCCTTCCGCAAGCGGCGCATCTCTTCCTAAACCCGCCCCCGGCACCGGCATCCCTGAGAACTACATGATCTCGGTCGTCATGCCGGTCTACAACGAGGTGCGGACGATACGACAGATCGTGGACCAGGTAAACGCGGTGCCGCTGAACAAGGAATTGATCGCTGTGGACGATTGCTCGACCGACGGCACCGGCGAGATCCTCGAGCAGCTCGCCGACGAGGGAAAGCTCCGCCTGTTCAAGCATGGTGTCAACTCGGGCAAGGGCGCGGCGGTGCGCACCGGCCTCAGAGCTGTGAGCGGCGACATCGTGATCATCCAGGACGCCGACCTCGAGTACGACCCCTCAGAGTACCCGATGCTGATCAGCCCGATCCTGAAAGGCCGCAGCAAGGCCGTTTACGGCTCGCGCTTCCTGGGGCCGCACAAAGCGATGTACTTCTGGCACCAGATCGGCAACAAGCTGCTGACCCTGGTCACGAATATCCTGTTCGACACCACGCTTACCGACATGGAGACCTGCTACAAAGTCTTCACCGCCGACATCAGCCGCCAACTCGACATCAAGTCCGAACGCTGGGGTATCGACCCCGAGATCACGGCCAAGATCCTCCGCATGGGCAACCGCATCTACGAGATCCCCATATCTTATACAGGGCGCGAAAAGTGGGAAGGCAAGAAAATCTCTTGGAAGGACGGTCTCGCCGTCGTCAGGACATTGATCCGCTACCGTTTCTGGAAGTAGAACGAAGGAGGATCTCATGGCCGGTTACGTCGTCGGCGTAGACCTGGGGGGCACCAAGATAATGACCGCCCGCGTCAGCCCCGCGGGCGAGGTCTTGGAGCAGCACCGCGAGGCGACGCCCGCCGCCGAGGGCGTGGATGCCGTGGTCGAGGCGATCCTCCGCAGCATACAAGCGGTCATCGCTGATGCGGACCCCGCCGAGCTGATCGGCGTCGGCGTGGGCGCGCCCGGCCCGCTCGACCCCGCGACCGGCATCCTCTACAGCCCACCAAACCTGCCCGGCTGGGATAGCGTGCCGTTGCGCGACATCCTCGGCGAGCGGCTGGCCGCGCTGCTCGATCGCCCCGTGCCGGTCCAACTCGGCAACGACGCCAACGCCGCCGCCCTCGGCGAGTACCTCTTCGGGGTGGGCCGCGACCGCCCCGGTCTGCGCCACCTGGTCTACTTCACGATCAGCACCGGCATCGGCAGCGGCGTGATCGCCGACGGGCGGATCTTCGGCGGCGCGCACGGCCTCGCAGTCGAACTCGGCCACACCACCGTTGACCTGCACGGCCCACGCTGCAAATGCGGCAACATCGGCTGCATCGAGGCAATCGCCGCAGGCCCCGCCATCGCTCGGCAGGGCGCGGAGCTTGTCGCCGGAGGCAAAGCCCCGGTGCTGGCCGCACTCGCCGGGGGCAGGGCAGATGCCGTCACGACGGAACTGGTCGAGGCCGCCGCCCGCCAGGGCGATCCCGACGCGCTCGACCTGATCACGCACGCCGGGGTGGCTATCGGGACGGCGGTGGTCAACGCGATCCACACCTTCAACCCCCAGATGATCGTCATCGGCGGCGGCGTGGCGAAGATGGGGCCGATGCTCTTCGAGCCTCTGGAGGCCACCGTGCGCGAACGCACGATGCCCCCCTTCCTCCGCGACCTACAGATCCTGCCGGCGACGCTCGGCGACCAGGTGGGCGTGCTCGGCGCTGCGGCGCTCGCGCTGGGTTGACGCACCGGTGCTGGCGTGGTACACTTGGGCAGAAGCCGCACCTGAGGGAGGATTATGCAGATGATTGACCCCGAAAACACCCTGGAAGAACGCACTACAATCGTCGGTCGCCCCACCTACATGGCGATGTTCAAGGGAGCGCAGCAGCCGGGGCCGATCCTCGACAAGCTGACCGCCATCGGCTATCCGCAGGACGACATCTCGGTCCTGCTCCGGCCCGCCGGCACCGACGCTGCGATTGACCTGATCAGCGGCGAAAACGCGGCCGGCCAGGACACCGACGCTGAGGCCGCCGCCGCAGCCGGAGCGGGGGCCACCACACTGGTCATACTCCACCCCGAGCCGGAGCAGGTAGAGGCGGTACGGGCGGCGCTCCGCGAGATGGGCGCGGAGGAGCGCGATTATGAGCCGGAGACGGAGTACCACGGGGGCGACGATTGAACATCAGCTTCGACCCCGCGCGCTTCATCGGGATAATGCTCGGCGTGATCATCGGGGCCACGGTCCACGAGTTCATGCACGCCTACACCGCTGTGCGCCTCGGCGACAACAGCCCGTACCGCGAGGGCCGCATCACCCTCAACCCCCTGGCCCACTTCGAGCCGTTCGGCTTCGTGCTCTTCGTGCTCATGGCGCTGGGCGTCGGCTTCTTCGCCATGGCCCGCCCGGTGAGCATCAACCCCGCCGCGCTCCGCAACGGTCGGCGTGGCATGGTCATGGTCGCCATGGCTGGCCCGCTCAGCAACCTGGTTCTCGGCATCCTGTTCGCGCTGCCGTTCCGCTTCGGCCTCGTGCAGAACATGTCCGAGCAGGTGATTGCGGTGCTGTACTACATGATGTACGTCAACTTCCTGCTGTTCGCCTTCAACCTGATCCCGCTGCCGCCGCTCGACGGCTCGCATGTGCTGTCGGGCGGGTTCTCGCCGCGCTGGGCCTTGATCGTCGAGCCGCTCCGCCGCTACGGCTATGCCCCGATCCTCGTGCTGATCATGCTCCCCTTTGTGGTGCCGCAGCTCAACCTGCTCAATAGGATGATTACCCCGGTCGTTACTCTTTTGTTTGGGGTGTTCGCCGGGCCGCAGATCTAGGCAGCGGGGTGAAGGCTTCCCTCCTGGGTTGCGGGCGGCACGGCCCGCCTTACCGCGTGCGGCAGTTCGTGCGGGCGCTGGCCCCGGTCGCCCCGGCTGAGGTCGAGGCAGCGCTGCGAGCGTCCAGTCTGCCTGACGATGCCGCGCGCCTCTTCCGAGCCATGCCGCAGCCCTACCAGCGCCATGCCCTGAACGTGGCGGCCCGCCTCTCACAGGAGGGGCACACTGAGCCTCTGCTGCTGTCTGCGGCCCTGCTGCACGACATCGGCAAGTGGGATCCGGCGAGCGGGCGCAGCGTCGGCCTGCTGCACCGGGTTGCCGCTACGCTGCTGCGGCGCGTCGGGCCGGGGCGCGCACTGCTCGAGCGCCTCGGGTCGGGCAACCCCTCCCCGCGCAGTCCGCGCTACCCCTGGCGGTTGCAGCAGCGCCACCCGGCGCTCGGCGCAGGCTTGGCGCAACGCGCGGGCGTGGACCCGGATGTCGTCGCACTGGTGCTGCACCACGAGGACGCCGACGGCCTGCCGCCCCACCTGCGGGGAGCGTTAGCCCTCCTCCAGCGCGCCGACGATCAGGAGTAGCCGATGGACGACGCCCCGCGCGAAGCCTACGCCGTGCGCTTGCCCGATTTCGAGGGGCCGCTCGACGTGCTGCTGCGGCTGATCGAGCGGCAAGAGCTTGAGATCAGCAAAGTCTCGCTCGCGCTGGTTGCAGACGGCTTCCTGGCCTACGTCGAGGCGCTGCCCGCCCCGGAGCCGGGGGTGCTGGCGGCGTTCATGGTGGTCGCCGCGAAGCTGCTGCTGATCAAGTCGCAGTCGCTGCTGCCCAGCCCACCGGTTCCCGCCGCGCCGCAGGACGACGAGGAGGATGTCGGCGACGAGCTGGTGCGGCGGCTCGCCGAATACCGGGCCGTGCAGCAGGCCGCCCGCGACCTCCGGCAGCGTGACGCCTCCGGCCTCCACAGCTACGCCCGCTCCACGAAGATCTTCGCCCGCCGCCCGCTTGCCCGACCTCCGACCCTGGGACTGGACGGCGTAGCCCTCGCCAAACTCACTGCGATGGTCAACCGCCGCCTGCAACTCCAGATGCCGCTCGACGAGCCGCCGGAGATCATCCCCCACGAGGTCACCCTCGCAGAGAAGGTGGCCGAGCTCGAGAGCAAGCTGGCGGCTGCCGGCGCGGGAGGCTCGGTCGCCCTCTGGTCGCTGCTGTTGGCCTGCGGCTCCCGCGCCGAGGTCGTAGTCACATTCATGGCTGTGCTCGAGCTGCTCCGCCGCCGCCTCGCCACAGCCGAGCAGGAGACCGCCTTCGGTGAGATAGTCCTCAAGCGGTAGGCACAAAGCAAGAGCCGGACGATCCTTGCGGATCCTCCGGCTCTTGTACCGCGATTTAGGTTCGTGAGAACATCTATCGAAGTGAGACCATCATACCACAGAACGGGCCAGCTGTCAATATCCTTTATCCACAACTTTATCCACCAAGTTATCCACAACCTCTTTAGGGATTTAACGCCGGCACTTGTTCCGTCGGCTGCGGTCCTGGTAGGTGCGTAGGTGGTGCTTCATAGGGCAGCGGAGTCAGGCCCGGGGGGCAGTGTGTCGCCGTAGTGCAGAGTTCGCGGTCCTTGATAGTCGGGGCACGTTGTACCCGAAGATGACCTTGGATCGGGCAGACTCGGGTCATTTAAGGCTGTCTTAAAGTGGCCGTCATCAAACGAGGCATCGATCAGAGTCACCTCCCCAGCCCAAACGTCATACACATAAGCTATATAGTGCTCCGACCTCGGATCGCTGACGGCTTGTGGCCACGGTATGTTGGGCTGGAAGTCACCTTTGAGGATGACAAGGATATACGGTGGTTCCTCAATTGACCCCCAGTCGGGCATGCAATTCAAGCCGAGTTGGGGTAGGTCGGGTCGCGTGACGGAGCGGACGAGTGCGGGCTGCGGGGTTCCGCTCCTGACATCGCCTCGGAGAACAGCTTGTTGCAATGCGAATTGTCCGACTTCCGCGAGCGATTTCCCAATGAGGTTATTGGGTGCGATGGGGATCGGCGTGCTGTCGGATCGCAAGGGAACTCCGTCGCCTGCGGTTGTGTGCATATTCGTCCCACAAGCACTCAGGAGCAGGCCGATCAGGATTGCGCCTACTGCCGACATCACGACCCTTAACTGTAGGTTTGACATCGCTCGTTCTCTACCTTTCTCTCTTAATGACGCCCTCACACATTACACGCGGGGGCAATCGCCCGCTCGATTTCGTTGCCCGGAGGCCCGCCGAGCGTGTCCACCTGCGCCGCCGTGAATCCGGCTTCGAGCAGCGGCCCGATCACGTCGGCCTGCATGTCGGGCACCAGCGCGCGCAGCAGCTGGCAGCCCTCCCCGGCGAGGGTGTAGGTGCCGAGGTCGGCGGGGAGGAAGAAGGTCTGGCCGGAGGCGAACGCGGCTTCTCCGCCGGCGTAGCGGATCGTGCCCGTACCGGCATAGCAAAACAGGACGTGGAAGCTGCGCCCCTTCGTCTCCAGGGGCAGCGCCCCGTGGACTTCGAGCGACTGGTAGAGGAAATAGCGGCAGGCGACCAGGAAGCCGAGCGTGCTGCTGCTGGCCGCGACCTCCAGCGCACGGGTGGGGCCGAAGCCCGACGGCCGGGGGTGCATCACGGCCAGCGACTGCTCGACGTGCGTCTCGCGGGGGCGGCCCCAATCGTAGAGCCGGTAGGTGATGTCCGAGTTCTCCTGGATCTCGCCGAGCAGCAGCCCGCCGCCGATCGCGTGGACGGTGCCCGCGGGCACGAAGAACGTGTCGCCGGCGCGAAGCTCGACCCGGTGGAGCAGGCCCGGCAGGCTGCCGTCGGCCAGGCTGGCGCGCACCTCGTCGGGGGTCACCGCGCGCTCGAAGCCGTGGATCACGTAGGCACCCGGCGAGGCGTCGAGCACATACCACGCCTCCGTCTTGCCGAACGGCACGCCCTCGACCGTGCGCGCGTAGTGGTCGTCGGGGTGAACCTGGATCGAGAGGCGGTCCTGTGCGTCAATGATCTTGAAGAGGAGGGGCAGGTCGGTTCGCTCGGCGAGCGAGGGCAGCCGCCCGAGCATCGCGGCGGGCTTCTCCCCGACCAGGTCGCCGAGCCGCCGCCCCGCGAGCGGCCCGTTCAGCACGCGGCTGTCGGTCCCCATGCTCCAGCTCTCCCCTATTGGGCCGTCGGGCAGCTCCGCTCCAAGCAGATCGGCGAGCCGCCGCCCGCCCCAGACGCGCTCGTGGAACTCGGGCTTGAGCAGCAGTGGGTAGGCTTCATTCATGGGTACTCTATACCATAGGATAGAGAGTTCTGTCCATGCTTGACACCCGCGTGGCAAACGGGTATACCTATAACGGGTATACCTATAGAGGAAGGAACCGTCGAATGATACCCCTACGCCTCGGCCTCAAGAACTTCATGAGCTACCGCGACCAGACCGAGCCGATTGATTTCGGTCCGATCCACGTCGCGTGCCTGTCGGGGGAGAACGGGGCCGGCAAGTCGGCGCTGCTGACCGCGATGACGTGGGCGCTCTGGGGCGAGGCACCTGCCCACGCGGACGACGAAGACCTGATCGCGCAGGGCGAGAGCGAGATGAGCGTGGATTTCGAGTTCACACTCGGCGACCTGACTTACCGCGTGCTGCGGAGCCGGTCGCGCAAGGGCAGGACGACCACCGGCAAGCTCTATTTCGAGGTGTTGGACGGCGTGGTGGGCTGGCGGAGCATCGGCGGCGACACAGCGCGCCACACCCAGAGACTGATCACAGAGCGGCTGCGTATGGACTACGCGACGTTCGTCAACTCGGCCTTCTTGCGGCAGGGCCACGCCGACGAGTTCACGACAAAAAGCCCGACCGACCGCAAAGACATACTCTCCAGGATACTGGGCCTGGAGGAGTACGACGCGCTGAACGAGCGCGCCCGCGAGACGGCCCGCTCCTGCGACGGCGACCGGAGGCAGCTGGCGGCGGGGATAGCCGAGCTGGACAAGCAGATCTTGCAGAAAGCGGAGTTGCAGAAGAAGGCGGCGGAGATAGCCGCCTACTTGAAGGACGCGCGCGAGACGCTGGCGACGGCCAAGACGGATGCCGAGCGGCTGCGGCTACTGGTGGCGGCGGCTGAGAAGGACAAGACCGAACTCGACAACGCGCGTGCGCGCGCCTCGCAACACGAGGTCGAGATCACAAAGGCGGAGCGTGCGATCGCCGCGCTCGACGCGAACCTGCTGCGCTACCAGGAGACCCTGGCGGGGCGCGAGGAGATCGCCGCGAACTATGCGCGGCTGGTTGCGCTGCGCGGGCGGGAGCGCGAACTCGCGGAGCTGGCGCAACGCAGCCATGAGGTCGAAGGCGAGATCAACCGGAGCGAGCGGGCGATTGACGGGGCCAAGAACGTGCTGGCCAACGAGATAGCAATGCTCAAGCGGGGCATTGCCGAGAAGCGCAAGACCGTCGAGAAGGGTGAGAAGGCCGAGGAGCAGCTTGCCGAGGTCCGCCGCCAACTCGCTGAGTACGATGCATTGCAGGCGGAGCGGGAGGCCGCCCAGGTGGAGCACGACGCCTGGCAGCAGGCGATCGCTACGCTCACCGGGGCGAACGAGAAGCTGGAGGCCGAGGCGAAGTCGCTCAAGGAGAAGCTGACGCGGCTGAACGACGGCATAGCGGCGGCTGAGGCGCAGAGGCGGAGCGGCCAAGAGCTTTGCCCACTCTGCGGCATGATGCTCGACCCCGACGCGCTGGCGCGTGTACGGGCGAGCCTGGACGCCGATATAGAAGAACGGCGCGGGCAGTGGAGGGCGAACAATACCGAGGCCGAGAAGCTGAAAAAGCAGGCGGCAGCGACCGCCGCCCGTAGCGCCGAACTGGACCTGCGACTCAAGGCGCGGACGATGGCGGAGAAGCGCGAGGCGGCGCTCGAACGCGAACAGCAGGCGGCGACGGAGGCCCGCGAAGGGTCCGAGCGCGAGGCGGCGGAGCTACAGGCGGTCGAAGTCCGGCTCGAACTCGGCGACTACGCGATGAAGGAGCGCGCGGAGCTGACGGCGACCCAGGCGCGGCTGCGGGCGCTGGCCTACAGCCCGGAGGAACATAAGCGTGTGACCGCCGAGGCGCGGGCGCTCGAGCCTTACGAGAAGCGCAACGCCGACCTGCGCTCCGCTGCCGAGAAGCTGGAGTCGGACAGCGAGCGGCTGGCGGGCGAGCGGGACCGGCTCGAACTCCACAGGGCGCGGCTGGCCGGCGAGCGCGCCGACGAAACGCGCCTCGCCGCAGCCGTCGCCGACCTGACCGACAAGCGGCGGGAGTCGGCAGAGCGTGAAGTGATGCTGCGGAAGGAGGGCGAGCGGTTCGACCTGCTGTCGAGGGAGCAGGCGGGGCTGGAGCGGCAGCTCGAGGGGATCGAGAGCGCCGAGATCGAGCGCGAGGCGCGCGCCGCCGAGCTGGCGCGGGCGACGACCGAGAAGGGGATCTACGAAGAGTTGGCGAAGGCGTTCGGGAAGGGCGGCATCCAGGCGATGGTGATCGAGCAGGTGGTGCCCGAACTCAGCGAGGAGGCGAACAAGCTGCTGGGCCGTATGACCGACAACCGGATGCAGCTTACATTCGAGACCCAACGCCCCGCGAAAAGCAAAGACAGCACCATCGAGACGCTCGAACTCAAGATCACCGACGGCACAGGTGTGGCCCGCAAGTATGAGATGTTCAGTGGCGGCGAGGCTTTCCGCATAAACTTCGCGGTGCGGATCGCCCTCAGCAAGCTGCTGGCGCGTCGGGCTGGGGCGCAGCTACAGACGCTGATCATTGACGAAGGCTTCGGCACCCAGGACGCGCAGGGCCGCGAGCGCCTGGTGCAGGCGATCCGCTCGATCCAGGGCGACTTCGAGAAGATACTGGTGATCACACATATTGACGAGATCAAAGACGAGTTCGCGTCGCGGATAGACGTGGTGAAGACCGCGCGCGGGTCGCTTGCGACGGTGAGCTAGTGGGGAACCGGCCCGCGCCTGCGCCGAGCACGCTCTGGGGCATCGGCCTCGGCGGGGTTGGCGCGCTGCTCGCGCTGACGGGCCTGCTGGCGACGCACCGCGTGGAGGCGATAAAGAACCCGATGGACCCGGTGCTGCTGGCGGTCTACGTGCTGCCGGTGCTGGGGCCGGCGGCTCTCTTCTGGGCGGTCGGTCGGGCGTTCGACATGGGCCTCTTCTGGCTCTTCGGGACGGCGGCCTGGGCGCTCCTCGGCTACTTGATGATATTCGTGACCCCACCGGCCACAGCAAGCGCGAGCCTGCCGGCGACGATCGGCTTCATGGCGCTGGCCTTCGCCGCCACGGTCGCCGCGCTCACGCCGCCGCTCTACGGCCTCGGCTGGGCGCTGTTCAGGGGGCGTATTCATCGCCACGACCTGCGCCGCGCGGTCCGGCAGGCGGCGCTCGGCGGCCTCTACCTGGTCGCTTGCCTCGGCATGGCGCTCTTCTCGCTGCTCAATGGGCTGAACGCGCTGTTGCTGTTCGTTGTATTAGCATTGATGGAGTTCTTCTTTCTCTCCCGAGGGTAGCGGGCACTACGCACGAAAGGATAGGGGACATGCCACAGATCACGATCATCGGCCTCGGAGCAGTCGGCAGCTCGCTCGGCATGGCGCTCAAGCGGAGTATGCAGGCACCGGGGGGCAAGACGGGGCAGTTCACCATCGTCGGCTATGACCCCGACCTCGACACGCTGAAGATGTCGCAGCAGCAGGACATGAGCATAGACCGGGCTGCGGGCGACCTGGCGTCGGCGGTGCGCGAGGCGTCGTTCGTGATAGTGGCTACGCCGACGCGCCAACTGCGGGAGACGTTGGCGGGGATCGCGCCGCACCTGCCGGAGGGCGCAACGGTCACCGACACCGCGCCGGCGAAGCGGCTGGCCCTACAGTGGGCCGGAGAGCTGCTGCCGTCGGGGGTCAGCTTTGTCGGCGGGCACCCGCTACTGCGCCGCCAGCCGGGGCCTTCGGTGAAGTCCGAGGAGGTGTTGGATGAGCCGCCGGACGCGGACCTGTTCGTGGGCGCGCCCTACTGCATCATGCCTCTGGGGAGCGCGAGCGAGGCTGCTGTCAACCAGGTGATCGGCATGGCGGAGTCGGTCGGCGCGCGACCCTACTTCACGGACCCCTGGGAGCATGACAGCTTCCAGGCGGCGATCAACGACCTGCCGATAGTGATGAGCTACGGGCTGATGCGCCTACTCAGCAGCAGCCCGTCGTGGGACGACATGCACTCGATGGCGGGGGCAGCCTTCCGGGAGGCGACGCGCTTCGCTTCAACCGACCCCCTGGCGGTGCGTGCCGACTTGGTGGCGAACCGCGAGAACCTGCTCGGCTGGATCGACCGCTACCAGCTCGCCCTACAGGAACTGCGCGACATGCTGGCCGAGACGAACCCCGGCGACCTCCAGAGCGGCGCGGGCCGAGAGCTCGGCGGCGCGCTGATCGCGGGGCGCAACGCGCGCACGCGCTGGCTGAACCCGAAGGCCGCGCCGACCGAGGGCGAGATCGAGGCGAAGGAATCCGAGCGCCGCCGTCAGCCGCCGGGCTTCATGCGGAGCATGTTGGGCGGGGCAATCGCAGATCGCTTCACGGGCGAGGCGGACAGGGACAAGAAGAAGTAGGCGCAGACCGAGAGTCGAACCATGAGCGAGATCTATGTACACGGCTATCACCCGCGGGAGAACGAACGCCTACAGGATCAGGCCGGGGCGCTGGTCGAGCTACTACACTCCGACACCGCATACCCTGCCGGCAGCATGGTGCTCGAGGTTGGGTGCGGTGTCGGTGCCCAGACGGTCACCCTGGGCTGGCGAAGCCCCGATGCGCGATTCACCTCGGTTGATCTCTCCGCAGACTCAGTAGCGGAGGCCAGGCGGAGAGTCAAACGGGCAGGACTAACCAACGTGGATTTCCGGCAAGCGGACATCTTTGCTTTGCCGTTCGATGCCGCGTCCTTCGACCATGTGTTCGTCTGCTTCGTCCTGGAGCACCTCCCACGGCCTGTTGAGGCATTGGCGATTCTCAAGAGGCTGCTCAGGCCCGGAGGCAGCATCACCGTTATCGAGGGAGATCACGGATCTGCCTACTTCTATCCCGATAGCTCCGCCGCCCGTGCGGCGATCGGGTGCCAGGTCAAGATGCAGCGGGAGGCCGGCGGCAATGCACTGATCGGCCGGCAGGTCTACCCTCTGATGGTCGAGGCCGGCTTCGACGCAGTGCGTGTCTCACCACGGATGGTGTACGTGGATTCGAGCCGACCCGAGCTAGTCGAGGGTTTCACGAAGAAGACGTTCACCGCGATGATCGAGGGGGTTCGGGAGTCGGCGATTGCGGGAGGTCTAATCAAGCCGGAGATCTTCGATACAGGCGTCGAAGCTCTCTACCGCACGACGGAGGCGGACGGTGTGTTCTGCTACACGTTCTTCAAGGGCGTGGGCGAGAAGAGGCGAGGTGGCTAACCAGCCGTTCCTGCTTTGACAACCGCAAGGCGGCGGTGGTACAATTGGGTATGCACCCGACCGGCCGCGACCACGAAAAGAACGACGACGCCGATCAGAGACGGCGTACACTGCTCGATAAGCAGTTGGACGAGATCCTGCAAACCGCCGAGCGGACGCACAAGCGGGAGCTAATGCGGCGGCGTCTGCGGGGCACTGCCGACGCTGTCTTCGGCGGGAGGCTTGCCTCGCCGGGGCGGCTGATGGGCCTCGGTATCTTGCTCTGGCTGGCGGCGCTGGTGACAGGCCACTCGATGCCGGTGGTGACTAATATGCTACTGATCGCGGGGTTGGTGCTGGTCGGCATCGCCTTTTTCAGCAGCGCCCGGAACGGCGGGGCGGCCCAGCCACCGGAGCGATTGTGGCGTGGGAGGGTGGTCGAGTATAAGCGCGACGACCCGCTCGCGGCGGCCCGGAAGTGGGTGCAGGATCTTGCGCGGCGGCTGAGGCGATAGCAGTCTGCGGCGTGTCTAAATCCGCCCGCCAAATTGCTTGACATACCCCTCGATGTATGTTATAATCAACAACTGTGCCAAACTAGCGCCTTTATGGAGGATTTGGATTTAATGCCGACGATTAATCAGCTTGTGCGGAAGGGCCGGAAGAGCGTGACCAAGAAGAGCAAGGCCCCCGCGCTCCGGTTCCGCTACAACGCATATAGCCAGAAGATGGAGCGCATCCAGGGGTCGCCACAGATGCGCGGCGTCTGCACGAACGTGCGTACCCAGACGCCGAAGAAGCCGAACTCGGCGCTCCGTAAAGTCGCCCGCGTGCGCCTGAGCAACTCGATGGAAGTGACCGCGTATATACCCGGCGAGGGTCACAACTTGCAGGAGCACTCGGTGGTGCTTATACGCGGCGGGCGCGTGAAAGACCTGCCGGGCGTGCGTTACCACATTATCCGTGGCGTGCTCGATACACAGGGAGTGAAGGATCGCAAGCAGAGCCGGTCGAAGTACGGCCAGAAGACTGCCGCGAACATCAAGCCCGGTCAAAAGGGCAAGCGGTAGTCAAGACAACCTGATCCAGCTAAGTATAACGCCGGGCTGCGGCCCAGTGGTTACGGATGGTCGAACTTAGCAGAGATGGAAATATGAAGGGTGCCCTCGCGTGGGCGGCCTTTATTCCATCTTTTTGCGTGTAAATGAGTCGAGCTTTTAGTAGAGGAGAACATCAATGCCTCGTCGGGCACATTACGAAAAGCGCGATCCGGGCCTGGACCCGAAGTACAACAGCCCCGTCGTGGCGCGCTTCATCAACAAGGTTATGATCGGCGGTAAGAAGGGCACCGCAGAGCGGATCATGTACGATGCGCTCGACATTATTGAGCGCAACACCCACCGCCCAGGCATGGATGTGTTCGAGCTGGCGATGCGGAACGCGACCCCGGTGCTGGAGGTCAAACCCCGGCGCGTCGGCGGAGCGAACTACCAGGTGCCGGTCGAAATCAAAGGCGACCGCCGTGTGGCCCTGGCGATCCGCTGGATCCTGAAAGCGGCGCGGTCCCGCAACGGCAAGAGCATGGCCGAGAAACTGGCCGCAGAACTGATCGACGCAAGCAACAACGTCGGCGCAACGATTAAACGCCGCGAAGATACACATAAGATGGCTGAGGCAAACCGTGCGTTCGCGCACTACAAGTTCTAAGCCCTGGATCGGGAGTTATTAAAGTGCCTAGAGCGTTTCCGTTAGAAAGAACCCGAAACATCGGGATCATAGCACACATCGACGCCGGCAAGACGACGACGACAGAGCGCGTGCTTTACTACACCGGGCGGATCTACAAGATCGGCGAGGTGCATGAGGGCGCGGCCACGATGGACTGGATGGAGCAAGAGCGCGAGCGCGGCATCACCATCACCTCGGCGGCGACTACGGCAGAGTGGAACAACCACCGGATCAACATCATTGACACACCCGGCCATGTGGATTTCACGGTCGAGGTGGAGCGTTCGCTGCGCGTGCTCGACGGGGGCGTGGTCGTCTTCGACTCGGTGGCTGGCGTCGAGCCGCAGTCTGAGACCGTCTGGCGGCAGGCCGACAAGTACGGCGTGCCCCGGATCTGCTTCATCAACAAGATGGATCGCACCGGGGCCAACTTCTGGCGCACCGTCGAGATGATCAAGGACCGGTTGCGGGCCAACGCGGTCTGCATCCAGCTGCCGGTCGGCTCAGAGGCGAACTTCAAGGGCATCGTGGACCTGATCACCAACAAGGCGATCATCTATTCCGACGACCTCGATGCCGAGCAAGAGGAGACCGAGATTCCGGCGAACATGGCTGAGGAAGCCGCCGCGCAGCGCGAGATTATGATCGAGAAGATAGTCGAGAGCGACGACGACCTGACGATGCGCTATCTGGAAGGCGAGACGATCGGCAACGACGACCTGGTTACCGCGCTCCGACGCGCGACGCTGGCGAACAAGATCGTGCCGGTGCTCTGCGGCTCTTCGCTGAAGAACAAAGGCGTGCAGCCGATGCTCGACGCCGTGATCGCCTACCTGCCTTCGCCGCTCGACAAGCCGCCGATCACTGGCATCTTCCCGGGCACCGAAGAGGAAGTGACCCGCCCGACCGACGAGAACGCGCCATTCAGCGCGCTCGTCTTCAAGATCGTGACCGACCCGTTCGTGGGCCGGTTGGCCTACTTCCGGGTCTATTCGGGCAAGCTGACCGCAGGATCTTATACCTACAATGCGACCAAAGGCCAAAAAGAGCGCGTCGCCCGGCTGATGCAGATGCACGCGAACCACCGCGAGGAGATCGAGGAGGTCTATGCGGGCGACATAGCCGCGATAGTCGGTCTCAAGAACACCTTCACCGGCGACACGATCTGCGATCAGAGCCACCCGATCATCCTCGAGCAGATCGTCTTCCCTCAGCCGGTGATCTCGCAGTCAATCGAGCCTAAGACGAAGGCCGACCAGGACAAGATGGCAATCGCGCTCCAGCGGCTGACCGAAGAAGACCCGACCTTCCGGGTCCACACAGACATCGACTCAGGCCAGACGATCATCGAGGGCATGGGCGAGTTGCACCTAGACGTGATCACCGACAGGATGCGGCGCGAGTTCCGCGTCGAGGCGAACGTCGGTCGCCCACAGGTGGCGTACCGAGAGACGATCACCCAGCCTGTCCACGCCGAGGGGCGGCACGTCAAGCAGACGGGCGGCAAGGGGCAGTACGGGCATGTGGTGGTAGACTTCGAGCCACAGGAGCCGGGCAAGGGCTTCGAGTTCACCAACGGCATCATCGGCGGCTCGGTGCCGCGCGAATACGTGCCGGCGGTCGAAAAAGGGATACGCGAGGCTCTGCCGACGGCGGGCCGCGCCGGATACCCCGTCGTAGACGTTAAGGCAAAGCTGGTGGACGGCTCGTTCCACCCGGTCGACTCCTCCGAAATGGCGTTCTCTATCGCCGGCACGCTGGCGCTGAGAGAAGCGATGCTGAAGGGACGCCCGGTGATCCTGGAGCCGATCATGAAGATCGAGATCACCACACCTGAGCAGTGGACAGGCGAGGTGATCGGCGACCTGAACAGCCGCCGTGGGCATGTCGAGAGCATGGAGAACCTGAGCGGCGCGACAGTCGTGCGCGGCGATGTGCCTCTGGCAAATATGTTTGGGTACGCGACTGACCTGCGCTCGAAGACACAGGGGCGGGCCAGTTCTTCAATGGAGTTCGACCACTACGGGGAGCTGCCGCGCACGCTGGCCGAAGAGCTAGTCGCCAAGGCGCAGAGATAAGACAGAAGTTTAGCTAGGAGGAACGTAAAGCAGTGGGAAAGAAACGATTTGAGCGCACGAAGCCACACCTCAACGTCGGCACCATCGGCCATGTGGACCACGGCAAGACCACCCTCACCGCCGCCATCACGAAGGTCATGTCCCTCCAGGGTCGCG
>JBPCPV010000030.1:0-134494 GCA_050998805.1 Chloroflexia bacterium
CGCGACCCTGGAGGGACATGACCTTCGTGATGGCGGCGGTGAGGGTGGTCTTGCCGTGGTCCACATGGCCGATGGTGCCGACGTTGAGGTGTGGCTTCGTGCGCTCAAATCGTTTCTTTCCCACTGCGTTTCATTCTCCTTTTTAACGAAGCAAAGCCCCACGCTATGGCTAGCGGGGGCCTGCCGATCGGCTTTAGGTCGTTCGGAGCCCACGAGCAGATTTGAACTGCTGACCCCGTTCTTACCAAGAACGTGCTCTACCGACTGAGCTACGTGGGCCCGTAGTGGGCAGGGAAGGATTCGAACCTCCGTAGGGCGTTGCCCGACTGATTTACAGTCAGTTCCGATTGGCCACTCCGGCACCTGCCCGTGTTATTTGGTTGGGAGCCGACGGTGGGACTCGAACCCGCAACAACCTGTTTACAAAACAGGAGCTCTGCCAATTGAGCTACGTCGGCGCGAGTTAGCGGACCTACTGCGCCGCAAACGCTCCCGCACGCCGTTTTCTGCGGCGCGCACCGGATTATACTACATAGGCGCACCTCATGTCAAGCGATTTTTCGGCTTGCCGAGCCGCCGGGAAGGTGCTATACTGGCGGCTATGAAAATCGAGATCGAGTACTGCCAGGTCTGAAACTATGGCGCGCGTGCCGTCCGTGTGGCGGACGAGTTGCTGATGAACTTCGAGCCGGTGATCACCTCGCTGACGCTGATCCCGTCGCGCGATGGGCGGTTTGAGGTGACGGCTGATGGCAGCCTCGTGTTTTCTAAGGCGGGGCTGGGCCGCCATGCTCGCCAGGACGAGGTGGTGGAGCTGATCCGGCCACTGGCTGAGGCGGCGGAGCAGCAGGAGCGCAAATGAGCTTTCAGCCGTCAGCTTTCAGCTTTCAGCTTTCAGCCGTCAGCTTTCAGCTTTCAGCTATTGGGCTGGTAGCTGGAGTCTATCCTGCCGGGCTAGACGCGCGGAAGCAATGGGCACACGTCTCTTAGCTGACGGCTGACGGCTGAAAGCTGACGGCTATTTAAGAATAGCGGAGGTGGAGATACTATGGCGACGATAGAGACCGGAAACAAAGTGCTTATGACAAAGGGCAAGTTCGCGGGGATCACCGCGCTCTCGAACGAGCGGGGAGTGATCGCGGCGGCGGCGATGGACCAGCGGGGGTCGCTCAAGAAGGCGATCGGCAAGGCGCGCGGCAGCGAGGCGACCGACGCCGACCTTGCCGAGTTCAAGGCGATTGTCACTGAGGTGCTGACGCCATACGCGACGGCGATCCTGCTCGACCCGGAGTATGGGCTTGATGCGATCAGCCACCGAGCGCCGAACGCCGGGGTGTTGCTGGCATACGAGAAGACCGGCTACGACGCGAACGCGAAAGGCCGGATGCCCGACCTACTGCCGAATTGGTCGGTGATGAGGCTCGCGGCCGCGGGTGCGAACGCGGTCAAGATCCTGCTCTATTACGACCCTGACGACGACGAGTGGGTCAACAGGATCAAGCACGCCTTCATCGAGCGGGTGGGCGCTGAGTGCAAGGCGCTCGACATACCGTTCTTCCTGGAGCCGCTCGCCTACAGCGACCAGATCCCTGACGAGAAGAGCATCGAGTTCGCCAACGTGAAGCCCGACAAGGTCCGCAAGTATATGGCGGAGTTTTCGCAGCCACAGTACGGGGTTGATGTGCTGAAGGTCGAGGTGCCGGTCAACCTCAGCTACGTGGAAGGCGCGCAGGCGAACACCGACGGGCAGGTGGCCTACAGCCGCGACGATGCGATGCGGCTCTTCCGAGAGGCGGCGGCGGCGACGCGGGTGCCGTTCATCTACCTGAGCGCGGGAGTGAGCGACGATGTATTCCGCGAGACGCTTGAGCTGGCGACCGAGGCCGGCACGCCCTTCTCCGGCGTGCTCTGTGGGCGGGCGACCTGGCAGGACGGCATCCCGGTCTACGCGAAAGAGGGACCGGAGGCGCTGCGAGCCTGGCTACAGGGCCGGGGCGTGGCGAACATCCAGGCGCTCAACGAGGTGCTGGTCAAGGGCGCGAAGCCCTGGTGGGACTTCTACGGCGGCAAGGACAAGATCGAGGTGGAGGGCTAGAGCGCTCGGTCGATCCACGAAAGGCACGAAAAAGCACGAAAAGAACGATGAGAATCATTCAACTGCATCTGTTGACGGCAGATCTGGTTAGTCAGCGCGACTTCTACACGCGGGTGCTGGGTTTGGCCCCTGTTGAAGAAGCCGGTGCGCTCGCCCTACAGGTCGGCAGCTCGCGGCTCGTGTTCCGCCCGACACACCCGACGGAACAGGCCGTGTATCACTTTGCCTTTGATATACCCCAGAACCGCTTTCGGGAAGCGAAAGCCTGGATAGCCGGACGTGTGCCGCTGCTTCGGGATGCGTCGGGCGCGGACGCCTTCTCTTCCGAGAATTGGAACTCCGACTCGGTCTACTTTCGTGATCCCGCAGGGAACATCCTGGAGTTTATCGCGCGTCACGGCCTGGCGAACGATTCGGACCAGCCATTTACTGAGCAGAGCATCCTCTCCATCAGCGAAATAGGGCTGGCGACGGACAACGTGGCGGATACGGTGAGCCTGCTGCAAGCTGAACTGGGGGCGGGTATCTATGACGGCGTGGGCAGCGAAACCTTCACGGCGGTGGGCGACGAGCATGGGCTACTGATCGTGGTGAAGCGCGGCCGCATCTGGTTCCCCGACACCGGGCAACCGGCTGAACTCTCTCCGGTCCTCATCACCGTATTGGACGGAACGGGGAGGCGGCACAGCGTCTTTGGGCCGCCTTACCAAGTGGTTTGAGTGCCATCAGCCCGGTTTACGCTCGACTACGTGTGCTGCGAGCCATGCGGTGAATTCGTCGCGGCCCATCTCGCCGGCCGCGACGTTGAGGATGACGTGCTCTTGCTCGTCCACGGTCGCGGCGATCTCATAGCCGTTGCGGGCCAGAAAGGTCTCCATCGCTGCGTGGCCGACGCGCTTGTTGCCGTCAACGAACGGGTGGTTGAGGATGAGAGAGTAGGCCAGGGCGGCCGCTTTCTCGGTGATTGTGGGATAGAGATCCATGCCGCCGAAAGTCATGCGCGGTTGAGCTATGGCCGACTCCAGGCCGCCCATGTCGCGGATGCCCGGGGAGCCACCGGATTGGCGTATCGCCCGCAGATGGATGTCGAGTACATCGCGCCGGGTCAGATAGCGCATTAGGCGAGCCGTCTATAGAGTTCGGCGTTTTTCTCGAAAACGTAGTCTGCAACCTTCTTGAAGTCGTCGTCAGGACCATCGAGCATGTCGGCGATGGCGAATCGCGCCAGCTGCTCGGCGGATACGCCGAGGGCGTCGGCTGTCTCCTCTAGCTGGCGCATCGTGCCTGCGGACAGGTGGACGGTGAGGGCGGTCTCCGGCTCACTCGCCTGTGTCTCTTCTGTGCGTTCGCTGGTCTTCATCTGTTTCTAGCCTCCATCTGCATTATACCACGGTAAGCGATCAGCCGTCAGCTATCAGCGATCAGCTATCAGTGATCAGCTTTCCGCTGAGATTCTTCGCTGCGCTCAGAATGACAGTGGGGGGCTGAGGGCTGAGGGCTGACAGCTGATAGCTGAGGGCTGACAGCTGACGGCTCAAACACGCTGGTGATTACCCACATCTCGAGCGAGTGCGGTATCCGCCTCTGTGTGGTCGGAAGGAATAAGCGATAACTCGTTTCACACAGGAGGCGGATCTATTTTACACTAACCGGGTACATTTCAGGATCCCGTCACCGATTGTGACACTCGGGGAGGAGACGAAGCTGTCGTGTGTACTCTCCACGCACGAGTCCTCCACCAAAAGATGGCGAGACCAAGCAGTGCAAATGCTACAAACCATGCCAGAGAAAGAAGGACGTAATTCCAGGGCACCAGGTGTGTGAAGCCACCTGCTACGGCAATTTGCGTCGGCGCAAATGTAGGGAACCACACCACATAACTTTGATCGGACGACGGGTAGCCAACCGGGTTCTGCGTAAACGTGTCTATCAGGCTGATCATAATGATCAGAAAAAACCCTTCAAGTTCCCCACGCAGGAGAACGCCGAGGAGCAAGCCGAACCCACCATAGCAGAGAGCAGCGCAGAAGAAACCAAGCCAAACCACCGGTACTGAGCCAGGACCCCAGAAAACAAGCAGGACGCCGCTCGCATAGAGTGATACGGCAGCCGCAACGGCCATCAGGGAAGTGAGTTTGGCCAGGATCAGTAACGGCTGAGGATACCCATTGAGCACTAACCGTTGATCGAATTGCCGATCCTTGCGGGTCGAGGTAAAAAGCATGAACCCGACAATGAGCGTGATTGCGCTCAGCCCTGCCGTCAACAATGAGAGATTGTGGCTGCTGACGTGCAAGAAAGTCCCGGTGACCCAAAACTTGAAATCTATGGGCCTATCGGCAAACATACCCATGATGGAGTACCAGATGGGTACAAATGCAATCAGTAGTAGGATGGCCATGCCGTTTTTGGCTTGCGCCAGGAGCGCATAGCGCGTCGCAGTCAGATAGCGACGACCAATGGAACCGATCATTTGCTTCACCTTTCTTTCAATTCAGGTAGGTTTTCTATTGTCCCCGCACTTGGCCTTCTTGTAAGCGATATACCTCGTCAAAACGCTCCTGCTCGAACAACAAGTGGGAGATGACCAGGAGCGCACAGCCCTGTTCGCGCAATTCAGTGACCAGATCCCAGAAGCGCAGGTAGATTTCCCAATCAAAGCCTTGGTACGGTTCATCGAGCAGGAGTAATTGTGGTCGATGCATCAGCGCGAGGGTGAGATTGAGCTTCTGTTTTGTGCCCCCGCTCAAGGTACCAACCAGTTGTTGACGGTACTCTTGATACCCCAGCGTTTCAACGAGTTCATCGGCGCGGCTCAAGTCGCTGAGATTGTACACCGCACGAAAGTAGTTGAGGTGCTGGTTAACAGTGAGGGCATCGTTCAAGATGACGCTTTGCGGGCAATAACCCATCGTGCCGTGACGATCCACATCTCCATGGTTGGGTCGTAACTCACCAGCCAGGATGCTCAGGAGTGTCGATTTGCCAGCTCCATTCTCTCCAACAATTCCTACGAGGGTACCTGGGTAGATGGAGAAATTCACACCCTGGAGTACCTTGCGACGCCCAAACGATTTGTGCAGGTTTTGTGACCGCAATACGGGTTCCGACATGGTTTTCTTCTTTCTAGGTTTTAGCCGATCTTCCCTTGTATGTCCCAATTCGTATTCAGTAGCAAAAGCCGGAGCGCAGAAACTCCAGCAAGGTCTCTATTTCAAGTAGGTAATCCCTTTCGAGCATTTCGGACACATGAGAGATGTATAACACCGTCGTATAGCGCGTCAGTTTCTCAAGCGGAATATCGCGACGAACATCACCTTGCTGTTGACCATGCTCCAAAATCATCTGGATCATATCAAGAAATCCGGAATCTTTATTAATGTCCGTGTACGCAGGACGCGCCTTCAGGAGGGACTGCTGGAGGGCCTGAAATTCACGCCCGACCTCAGGAAATTGAAAGACCTGCTCATAGATACGTGTGAAGAGAAATTGCAGGGCGTGGGGCGTGGACGGATTGGTGTCCAGATACACCTTCACCTGTGGTTGCACCTGGTCGACATACAATCGTTTCATAAACAGCAGCCACAGCGAGCTTTTGGTGGGAAAGTACTTAAACACGGTGCCACGACTCGTTTCGGCCTTCTCCGCAATCGCATCCATCGTCGTCTGCTCGTAGCCGATTGTCCGAAACAGCTCAAAGGCAGCCTCCTGGATACGCTGGATCACCCGTTGCTTATTGCGTTCACGTAGCGGGACGCGCATGGTTTCCTGCTGGTTCATACGCCACCTTTCTTTGTCTTTGTATGCGAGGCTCCGAAAAACAACATCTCGTATGGAAGACGGATTAGAAGGCAACGGGTAAGCTGCTGATCCCATGCTAGAATACATTGCTTTTCCATGTAACCCCCTCTGGGAGTATCGAGCCGCATATCTGGGAGGCATCGGAGCAACGTCGTAAAGGCTTTGGAGACAAGACCTCTCAAACGCCGATGATCCGGTTCATCGACGGCAATCATCGATGACCAAGGAATCCTCCCTGAGCACGAGGCGGTGATTGTTGCGGATCATCGTCGCGCGAGATCATTGATGGGTCAACGGTAAAGAGTTGATTTTTCAAGACCTGAACCGCTTCCTGAAGCCGTGTCGCCAGCCAGACGGATTGTACTTCTGATCCAAAGGGGACGGGCAAAGAGACAGCGACCACAGCTCCTGCCGAGCGCAACTGTGCAAACAGAGGAAACGGATTGGCGGCAACCTCTTTGCCGAAAAAACCAGCAGGGTTGAATCCTCCTGGCACACTGTTCCTACGTGGGCTATTCATCGTAGCGCCCTCATTTTCTTATACTCAACACAATATGCTACTCACACCAAATCTATACTCAGTATAGCATATTGGAGGAAGAATGTCAATAGCAAGCGACCTGGTGATTACCCACATCCTTGTCCGGGGAAGAGATGGTGGGGGAAGGGGTGGCGTTCGAGATGAGTAAGTGCGGCCACCGCCTGCCATACGGCTGCCAACCCACACAGCAGAATATAGCCCCCGTCCCGGTCAATCGCCCACCCCAGCTTGCCACCCAACGGCCGCAGCCAATCTACCGCCAGCGGAGGCCATTCCTCGGCCACGTGGTACACAAACTGAGCTGCTGCCAGCACTAAGTAACGTTGCAAAAATCTCTTCGAGTTTTGCAGCCCATCTCAGGCGTGAAAAGTGCCAAGGACTATTGAACACTTACTTAGCACGAACACCATCTGCTGACGCTCTAGGCTGCGTACCCCATGTCTTCTACATCCAAGCCCTGCTCTTGCTCGAACCTGTAGCCCTGCTCTATCCGTCCCCGCAACCGCCAGTCGCTATAGACGCTTTGCGCCGTCGCTTCGTCTTTCACCTCCACATTCGTTAGCAGCACCAGCGTGCGCTCCTCCTGGGGGTCGTAGACAACCAGCGCCCAGACCAGCGGGCGAGCACTCTCCTCCAGCCCATCTGCTATCCCCAGCCGCAATCCCAGCCACGCGATACGAACCTTCGCCAACCGGGTCCTGCCGGCATGGGTAAAGACAACTTCCCAACTGCTCTCCCAGGGCAGCGTCTCCACCATCTCACCCAAACGCTCCCGTTCCCAGCGGTCTAAGCGCAGATTATACACCTCGACCCAGCGCTCCATGTGGCTGGCTCGGATCACCTATTGCCCCTCGACTTGGTTCATATACCCGAAGAGCTCGAGGGCATCCAGCCCGCTGTCGCCGACAAAGCGTAGACGCTCCTGCGGGAAGAGTTGGCGCGTCAAGCACATCGCGTGGCGCAGTTCGTGGTTTTGGCTGTCAAAGTCGAACTTGTAGGAGAACCAGCGGGCATAGGTAGTGGCCGCCACGCGAGTGTCGACGATGGTAGCTGTGAGGGCGGGATAGCCACGAGCCAGCCGAGCCGCGCCGTAACGGTCGGGCGGGGTAGACTTAGAACCGTGCAAACTCCGGGCAGTTTGTGGGTGTAGGGCTTCTCGAACCGCACGGGGTCGAGGGCGACCACCAGATAGGGGGGGGCCTCGGCGGCGACAGTGGCTTGGGCCAGCCGGTAGAGGCCGCGTGTCAGACGGCGCGCCGAGATGCGACGATTGCCCAGCAAGCGGTAGATGCGCTTGGCTGCTGCCGAGACCTTGCCGACGAGCCGCCTGGATACGGGCTGCGCCATGCGGGTGACTTGGGGAGACTGGGAGGCCAAGATGCCGGCGACTGCCAGCGGCAGGACGCGGCGTAAGCGGGCATCGGGTAAGATTGCTTGCATTGGAGCGAGAAACCTGTTGAGGGTTTGTTCGAGTTCGGCTGCCGGCAACTGGGCAAGCGAGCGGGCAACGGGTATACTTTGCATAGATCCGCCTCCTGTGTGAAAAGAGTAATGGCTTACTCCTTTCTACAACACAGAGGCGGATTTCGCATCCTCCCCGAGATGTGGGTAATCACCAGTCAAACACGCGGTTGACAGTCCTGTGCCGATGGCGTATAATCTTAATTGGCGTCCTCTGAGGGATGCCGATTTTTCGCATAACGGCATAAGAGAGGAGCCTTCCAGTGCGTCAAAACATCGCTACGGCTGTAGCGGCGATCCTGCTAATTACGGTGATTGCGGCGGTAATCAATTTCTGGCCGGGTATGTTCGATGTACGCCTCGGCCTCGACCTGAAAGGCGGCGCGCAGGTCTTGCTCGAAGCACGGCCTCAGCCGGGGGTGCCCGCCGACGTACAAAAAAGTAACCTCCAGGCTGCGTCCGACGTTGTCGCAAACCGCGTCAACGGCAGCGGTGTGTCGGAGCCGCTCGTCCAGCTCCAGGGCAACAACCGGATCATCGTCGAGCTGCCGGGCGTCAAAGACCCCGACCAGGTGATCAAGACGATGCGCGAAACCGGCTACCTCGAATGGATCAACTCGGGCGACCAGCAACTCCCTGTAGGCTCGCTAGTTACGACCGACAAAGGCCCTCCTACGCCGGACCAGATCCGCGCCTACCAGCAGGGATCCGGCACCTCCCCGATCACCAACACCCAGTCGTTGACCCCCACCGGCACCCTCACCTCCACGGCCGGGATTACACCCACGGGCAGCGTCACCTCTACAGCCGGTATCACCTCCACCGGCACCGTCAGCCCGACCACCGGCTTCGTCACCTACAACAACGGCCAGGTCTTCCCGGTGATCGTCACAGGTGCCGAGGTTGACGGCACGAAAGTAACCGCCGGCATTGACCCGCAGACCAACACGCCCGAGGTCCAGTTCACCTTGAAGGGTGACGGTCCGAATAAGCTGCGCGACTTTACGCAGAACAACATCAACAAGTATATGCCGATCGTGCTGGATAAGAAAGTGATCTCCAGCCCGGTGATCCAGGGCGCGATACCGAACGGCGTCGGCGTGATCAATCACATGACCGCCTCGGAGGCACAGGCGCTGGCGATCCAGTTGCGCTACGGCGCGCTGCCGGTCGCTCTCGACGTGGTGAGCAACCGCACCATCGGCCCGACGCTCGGTGCCGAAGGGGTGCAGCGCAGCCTCGTGGCCGGCGCGGTCGGCCTCACACTGGTCATGCTCTTCATGCTGCTGTTCTACCGGCTGCCGGGTCTGCTCGCCGACATCGCCCTGCTGATCTTCGCCATGGTCACATTCGCCATCTTCCGCGTCATCCCGGTGACGCTGACCCTGGCGGGCATCGCTGGCTTCATCCTGTCTATCGGTATGGCTGTAGACGCCAATGTGCTGATCTTCGCGCGTATCAAAGAAGAGTTACGTAGCGGCAAGACGATCGGCGCGGCGGTGGAGGCCGGATTCGACCACGCCTTCCCGTCGATCCGCGACTCGAACGCGACCACGCTGATCATCACGGCGATCCTCTACTGGTTCGGGGGGACATTCGGGGCGAGCGTGATCAAGGGCTTCGCGCTCACGCTGTTCATCTCGGTGCTGATCTCGCTGCTGACCGCGTTCTTCGTCTCGCGCACATTCCTGCGCCTGGTGGTGCGCCTGCCCCTCGCCAAGAATCAGTGGTGGTTCGGGATCGACCAGCCGAAGCGCGTGACCCCACCGCCGACCGAAGGCGGCATCCAACCCGTAGGCTAGCTTAAGGAGCGTTAATGTTCGATATTGTAGGCAAGCGGTATCTCTATTTCCTGCTCTCGCTGTTGATCATCATCCCGGGCACTATCTCGCTGCTCCTCTTCGGACTGAAAGTCGGGATCGATTTCACGGGCGGCACCTACTGGGAGGTGATCCCGAAGAGCGCGGACCTCGGCACCGGGCGCGTCGCCACGCTGCTCAAGGCGAACGGTCACCCGGAGGCATCGGTCCAGAACGCCCAGATACCGGCTACGGGCCGCCCTCCGACCGACACGCTGGTGCTGCGTATGACAAACATCAACGAGGACGAAAAAGCCCAGCTCGTGAAGCTGCTGGTGGATAACGGTATCGTCGCCGGCCATGTGGAAACAACCACAGTCAGCAGCATCCAACCCGCGGCTTCCGTGACGGCCACCCGCACCGTAACCGCTACAGGCACCGTTACGACCACCGCCGGATCCACAACCGGTGCCGCGACCACCCAGGCCACGACTAAGTTCGATGCTGGCCGGGAGATCCAGTACAACACGGTCGGCCCAACGGTCGGAAGTGAGGTCGCGGGGCAGGCTGTGCTCGCGGTAGCCCTTGCCTCGCTCGGCATCCTGATCTACCTCTCGATTGCCTTCCGGCGGGTGCAGAACCCGTTGCGCTACGGCATTTGCGCGCTCGCCGCGCTGCTCCACGATGTGCTGGTGGTGGTAGGCATCTTCTCGATCCTCGGGGTGCTTTTCAACAAGGAGGTTGACGCCCTGTTCATCACGGCTATGCTCACCGTGATCGGCTTCTCGGTCCACGACACGATTGTGGTCTTCGACCGGATCAGGGAGAACCTGCTGCGGCGCAAGTTCGACAGCTTCGATAAGACGGTCAACTACAGCTTGGTGCAGACGATGACCCGTTCGATCAACACCTCGCTGACAGTCATCTTCACGCTCTTCGCGCTCTACCTGTTCGGTGGCGTCTCGGTGCGGGACTTCGTTCTCGCGCTGCTGATCGGGATCATCTCGGGGACGTACTCCTCGATCTTCAACGCCAGTCTGCTGCTGGTAGTCTGGGAGAACAAGGACTGGCGCAACTGGTTCGGGCGGGGCACGCAGGCAGGCGGAACTGCTCGTGTTACCACTGCCTAAACTCCGAGTTTTCGCCATGTCGGAAGGGCCGGAAGTACATCGCATAGCGCAGAGACAGGACGAGCAACTCGCCGGGGCCGACCTGATCGAGGTCGAGACCAACCTGCGGAAGGCGCGTGGCTGGATGGAGAGGCACCCCGGTGCGCTCACGGGGCGGCGCATCGAGCGTGTCACCGCCTGCGGCAAGCATATCCTCTGGTATATGGACGACGGTCTCTGGTTTCACTTCCACCTGCTGATGTTCGGCAAGTGGGAGTACCACCCTGCGGATGCGGTCGTCCCATACGACCGGACCACGCGGGCACAGATCCGCACCTCGAACGCCCTGCTCGCGCTCTGCAACGGCCAGGTCTTCGACATCGGCATCGGCGACCCCTACGCAGAGCTGCCGACGCTGGCCGCGCTGGGGCCGGACATGTGCGCCGTACCCTTCGACCGCGATGAGTTCATCCGCCGACTGCTGCGCCCACAGCACCATGCCCAGGGGATTGGCGTCGTGCTGCTCGATCAGACAGTCGCCAACGGGGTGGGCAACTACCTCAAGGCCGAGATCATGTTCGAGTGCAGGCTGGACCCCTGGCGAACTGTCGGTGCGCTGACCTCTGCCGAGATAGATTGTATCGCCGATGCCGTGCCGCTCGTGGCGCAACGCGCCCTCGCCAATCGCGGCTGGACGGTGCCCGACGACTTGCGTGAGCTGATCGAGGCAGGCGTCGTTCCCGGCGGGAGGGGCAAGCGGCACTGGGTCTTCCGGCGTACTAACCAGCCGTGCCACAGGTGCGGCGGCAAGATCCGCCAGAAGCGCCAGGGGCCGGGCGAGGGCCGGTGGACCTTCTGGTGCGAGACCTGCCAGCCGGCAGGTGCGGAGCGGCCCTCCTCCGCCTCGGCGGCCTGACCGAGATGACGAGTATTCGCCTGCCGGGGCTTGTTGACGTGCATGTTCACCTGCGCGACCCGGGGAGCGAGCAAAAGGAAGACTTCACCACCGGCACGCGGGCGGCGCTCGCCGGTGGGATCACGACAGTCCTCGACATGCCGAACAACCCGGGCGCGCCGACGATCACCCCCTCCGCGCTCGACGAAAAGCGCGCCCGCGCGGCGGCTCGCACCTGCTGCGACATAGGCTTCCACTACGGGGCCACGCCCGACAACCTCGGCACATTCCCCGCAGTCACCCCATCGGTGTTCGGCCTCAAGCTCTATCTCGACCACACGACCGGCAGCCTGCTGGTGGAGCGGCTTGACTCGATGCTCGACATCTTCGCCGCCTGGCCGCCCGACAAGCCGTTGCTCGTCCACGCGGAGGAGCGCAGCGTCGCGGCGGTGCTTGGACTGCTTGCCGCCGCGCCGCGCCGCGTCCACTTCTGCCACGTCAGCCGCGGCTCGGAGATACGGCTGATCCGCGCCGCGAAAGAACGCGGGCTGCCCGTGACCTGCGAGGTCGCGCCCCACCATCTTTTCCTGAGCGATGCCGACCTGCCGCGCCTGGGGCCATACGGCATGATGAAGCCGCCGCTCCGCACGGGGGCCGACGTGGACGCGCTCTGGGCGAACCTCGACGTGGTGGACATGGTCGCCACGGACCACGCGCCCCACACCCGCGCCGAGAAAGAGGTCGCCGCTCCGGCCTACGGCGTGCCCGGCCTCCAGACGGCATTGCCTCTGATGCTCACTGCCGTCTCGGAAGGTCGCCTCAGCCTCGATCGCCTCGTGGAGCTGATGGCGACCGCGCCGCGCCGCGTCTTCGCCATCCCCGAACAGCCGGAGACCTTCGTGGAGATAGACCCCGACGCCGCATGGGAAATTACCGACGACCAGCAGCTCACGAAGTGCGGCTGGACGCCGTTCGCCGGCAGGCGCGTGCGCGGGCATGTGCAGCGGGTGGTGTTGCGCGGGACCGAAGTGATGCGCGACGGCGTGGTGTCCGCAGAGCCGGGCAGCGGGCGTGTGCTGACGCCTTAGCTGTCGCCATATCGCATTCCCCGACAAAGGCGCTGAATGGTGCATCCTCCAATTGCGTGAGGCACTTAACCTGTTGCACGTCCAGACCCGGCAGTTTGAGCATTCAGTGCTGCCGCGAATTCGCGTGCGGCGAGGATGGCTTGCTCCGGGTTCAGCACCCGGCCCTCTTGCGTGGCCCGCTCAAAGACGGCCTCGTCGAGTTGGACGCGGGCAGCGGCGAGGTAGTGCTCGTAGTCGAGGCGGTCGGCACCCCAGAGTTTCGCGCTCAGGATATCGAGCAGCTGTTCCGCCGCGCCGAACAGCCGCGCGGCGCGCTTCGGCTGCCCCAGCGTGCTCGAAGTTGTCCATGACCAGCAGCAGGCGCTTGTCGCGGACGGCGCGAAGCACGGCCTGCCAGGGGTCGCCGCTATGCACGGTCACATCGAGCGTCGCGGCAAGCGCAGACACAATCTGCGTGGGGGCGGTCAAGTGTCGCAGAGCGGGGATCGCCTCGGCGCGCGGGTGCGGGCCGACGGCAGCGTGCGGCTCTACAAGAACGCCATGCTGCTCGGCACGGTGACGCTGAGTGCGGCGGACCAGGCGTTCTTCAACGGCAGAGGCGGCAAGATCGGGGTGGGGGCGATAGGGGCCTCGAACGCATACCTCGACGACTTCGGCGGTGGCACCTCGCCCTAGCGGCCGACAGGGAGCACCTTCTACGAAAGCATCGTTAATCCCTCTACGGTCTGCGGGCCGTAGAGGGTAGGCCGCACTCAGGACTCCGAAGTCGTCTGACCCAGCACCGCAGCTACCAGCGCCATCCTGATGTATAGCCCGTTCTGCACCTGGCGGAAGTAGTAGGCGCGCTCGTCCTGGTCGAGGCTCGCGGGGATCTCGGTGACGCGGGGCAGGGGGTGCATGAGGATCATCTCCTGCTTCGCCAGGCGCATGATCATCTCGTCTATCACGTAGCTCGCGCTCGCCTGCTCGTAGTCCCGCGCGGCATGGATCTCGGCGACCGGGCGGAGCGCGGCCTGCGTGGCCGCGTCGAGGTGCTCGTAATGCTCTCCGAAGGCGCGCATCGCCAGGTCTTCGAGGTGGCTGCCCACGAACCGCTCCTTCTGCACCCGTGTCACATACAGCACGTCGAGGTCGCCTATCGCCGAGAGGAGGTCGCCGGTCTCAGTCACCTCGATCCCGCGCGCGCGGGCGAACTCGATATACTCGTTTGGCAACGCCAGGGTTTCGGGGGCTATGCAGACGGCCCGCACCCGGTTCCCGTCAATAGCCAGCAGCTTGATCAGGGAGTGGACCGTGCGCCCGTTGCGGAGGTCACCGGTGAAGCCGATGGAGAGGCCATCGAGCTGGGGGCCGAAGCGGTCTTTGATCGTGTAGAGGTCGAGCAGGGCCTGGGTTGGGTGCTCGCCGATGCCGTCGCCGGCGTTGATGATCGGGGCCAGGCGGCCGGTGGTCAGGCTGAGTTCGTCGGCGGCATCCGCAGCCTCTCGCGCCGCTCCCTTCACGGGGTGGCGAATCACGATGGCGTCGGCATAGGAGGCGATTGTCTTCACCGTGTCGCGCAGGCTCTCGCCCTTCGTGACCGACGAGTAGCTGACCCCGCCTGCCGTGTTGATGATCCGCCCGCCGAGCCGGGCGACTGCCGATTGGAAGGAGAGGTCGGTGCGTGTGCTCGCCTCGTAGAACAGGTTGGCGACGATCATCCCGTCGAGCGCCTTCGAGTGCCTCCCCTCCTCCACCATGCGGGCGAACGCCTTAGCCTCCGCGAAGAGCGGCTCTACCAGCTCGGGGCCGAACTGCTCCACGCTGAGTACATGCTGCTGTTGTAGCCGACGCAGTTCCCCAGCGCCCTTCGCCTCACCCATCTACCAGATCTCCCAATCCTCGGCGGAGCCAAGCACCGAGGCTATATCGCCGTGGTAGACGCCGTAGTGTCCACGGAAGTAGAGCAGGGGCACGGCGTCCCCTGCCGAGGCCGAGATCACCTCGCCGAGTATGATCTGATGGTCCCCGCCGTCGCGCACACCGTAGACCCGGCACTCTGCGTGCGCGAGCGAGCCGGCCAGTACCGGAACGCCGGTCGTCCCCGGCTCCCAGCGCACCCCCGCGAACTTGTCGGGCAGTCGCGACGCGAACCGCTGCGCCAACTCACGCTGGGAGTCGGCGAGTATGTTGACCACGAACGCCTCCCGCTTCTGGATCGCTGTGAGCGTGGCCGAGCGTATGCTGACGCAGACAAGCAGCAGGCGCGGGTCGAGCGAAAGCGAAGTCATGCCGCTCGCAGTGAACCCGCGCGGCGTGCCGTCCTGGTCCAACGTAGTCACAATCGTCACACCGCCGGCAAACGATCCCATGACGCGGCGGAAAAGGTCATCATCCATGGTCAGTAGGCAGTATGCCGGAATGGGCATTGCTTGTCAAGCGCCCCCGCAATGGTGTACAATACGCCCCGTGACAACTCTAGGCACAGCCGCAGATCGTGTGAATCTCCTGGTCAATTTCCCGCTCGCCGAGGCCGAGTTGGGTATGATCCGGGAGGTCAGTTCGCGCGTCCACATCAGCATGAGCATGGAGCCGGAGCAGGCCGATGCCGTCGCGCCCGGAGGCGCTACCCGCCCCGCCCCCGGCTGGCGTCGCCTCAGCGATGAGGAACTCGCACCACTGCTTGCAGAGGCCGAGGTGCTCTTCACCTTCCGCTTCCCGCTCGAATGGCTGCGCCAGGCTCCGCGACTGCGTTGGATACAACTGACCAGCGCCGGAGTAGACCATATGATCGCCGCAGGGCTGTTCGAGCAGATCGGTGATGTGCGGGTGACGACCGCTGCCGGGATACACGCCGTGCCGATTTCGGAGCACGCCATCGGCTACATACTCGCGTTCCAGCGCGGCTTCCTGGCCGCGATGCGGGCGCAACGCGAGGCCCGCTGGGATCGCTATGCCCCCGACGAAGCCTTCGGCAAGACCCTCTGCATCGTAGGCTATGGGCCGATCGGCCGACGCACCGCGATGCTCGCCCACGCCCTCGGCATGAGGGTAGTCGTGTTGCGCCGCTCTCCCCAGTCGGCGCCCGATCCCGATGTCGAGCGGTTCTATACCTCCGACCAGTTGCAGCAGTTCCTCGGCGAGGGGGATTTCGTGATGCTCGCTGCGCCGTTGACGCCCGAAACGCGGGGCATGATGGACGCGAAGGCGCTCGCCGCGATGAAGCCGGGGGCTGTGCTGATCAACATTTCGCGGGGTGGCCTCGTGGACGAACCCGCGCTGATCGCCGCCCTCCAGGCCGGAGGGATCGGCGGGGCTGCGCTCGATGTCTTCGCGCAGGAGCCGCTACCCGCAGACAGCCCCTTGTGGGCGATGCCGAACGTGCTGATCACGCCCCACCTCGCGGGCGCGAACCCCCACTATAACCGCCGAGCCACAGAACTCTTCTGCGACAACCTCCGCTGCTACCTGGCCGGAGAGCCGTTGCTGAACACCGTGGACCCGGCCCGAGGTTATTGATGACTGACGACACCGCACTGAGGCTACAATCGCCCCTCTTTTGGTCCCGCGCCGCGCCCACTTACGGCCGCGTGGGGCCGCAGTTCTTCGACTATTTCGGGCGGCATCTCGTGGATTTTGCGCGCCTGCCGGTCGGCGCTCGCGTGTTGGACGTGGGGAGCGGCAGGGGCGCCGTCCTATTCCCCGCCGCCGAACGTGTAGGTCCGGGCGGCGAAGTCATCGGAATAGACTTCGCCGAGCAGATGGTCGCCAAAACATCCGCCGAGATCGTGGCGCGGGGCGTGAAGAACGCCCAGATCCGCCGTATGGACGCTGAGCAGATTGGGTTCGGCGACGCATCGTTCGATGCCGTCCTCTGCGGCTTTGGTATCTTTTTCTCCCCCCATCTCGAGCAGGCGTTTGCGGGGTTCCGGCGTGTGCTCAAGCCCGACGGCATCTGCGCCGTCTCCACCTGGGGGCCCCGCGACGAGCGATGGAGCTGGCTGGAAAACAGGCCCCAAGCCAACCGGCCCGGCGGCATGGCGACCCTCCTGAGCCGAGCCGGTTTCGCCGATGTAGAGGCAGCCGAAGAACAAGCCGACTTCACGTATGCCGACGAAGACGATTGGTGGGCCACGGCGGGGTCGAACGGCACCCGCGCCTTCCTGGAATCGCTCCCGCCCGACGCCCTAGCCCAGGCTCAGGCTTCCGCCTATGACAAACTGCGCGAAATGAAACAACCCGACGGCATACACCAACTGTTCAACGTTATATTCACCCGCGCAACGAACCCCAACACATAAGCCGCACTACGCACTAGATCGGAACCATACTTGGGCCGCACCTATATCGCACTTGACACCGAGGCAACCGGCCTGCGAGCCGAGACGGACGAGGTAATCGAGATCGGCGCGGTTAAGTTCCGCGACGGCGAGATAATCGAACGCTGGCAGAGCTTTATCCGCCCCAGCCAGCCGATACCCTATAAGATCACCGCGCTCACCGGGATCACCCCCCAGGATGTGCGCCGCGCGCCCGCGCTCTATTCGGTGGCACCGGAGCTGTTGCGCTTCGTCGCCGACTGCCCGATCGTCGGCCACTCTATCGAGATCGACCTGGCCCTGCTCAAGCGGCAGGGAGTGGCCCTGCGGAACCGCGCCTACGACACGTTCGAGCTGGCGACGCTGCTGCTGCCGTCGATCCCGGTGTACAACCTCGTCGGGGTCGCCGTTGCCCTCGGCCTGCCGGTGCCGACGCAGCACCGCGCCGTGGCCGACGCCGAACTCGCAATGGGTGTCTTCGAGGCGTTGGTCGCCCGCCTGCGCGATCTGCCGATTGATGTGCTCTCGGAGATCAACCGAGCCACGGCGACAAGCGACTGGCCTCTGCGCGGCCTCTTCCAGGAAGTCGAGCGCGAAGTGGCCCAGACCGCGTTCAGCCGGCCTATCTCCGGTGTGGGCAGCCTCGCCGGCAAGTTCGAGGCGGCGGGCTTTTCGCAGGCTGAGTTCGATCTCGGCCTCCTCCACCCGCCTGAGACGCCGCCTCCTCTCGAAAACAACGACGGCGAAACCCCACGCCCGATCGACGTTGAGGCCATAGTCGCCGGGCTGGGCGCGGAGGGCGCGGTAGCCGGAGTCTTGCCGAACTACGAGGTGCGCCCCCAGCAGGTCGCCATGCTCCGCTCGGTCGCGCACGCCTTCAACGAGGGCAGCCACCTGGTCGTCGAGGCGGGCACAGGCACCGGCAAGTCGCTGGCCTACCTGCTGCCGGCACTGCACTTCGCGGTCGAAAACAAGACCCGCGTCGTCGTCGCCACCGACACGATCAACTTGCAGGAGCAGCTTTTCGACAAAGACCTGCCGGGCCTCGCATCGATCCTCAAGTTCCAGTCGGCGCTGCTCAAGGGGCGGAGCAACTACATCTGCCTGCGGCGCTGGGCGGGGTTCCGGCGCGGGCAGATCACCAGCCTCGATGAGCTACGCACGCTCGTCAAGGTGCTGATCTGGCTGCCGACAACTAAGACCGGCGACCGCAGCGAACTGCTGATGGTACACGCCGAGCCGCAGGTTTGGGGCAAGCTCTGCGTGAGCGAAGAAGGCTGCCCCCTGTACGAGTGCGTCTATAACCAGAAGGGCCTCTGCTTCTTCCACCGCGCAAGAGAGAACGCGGAGGGCGCGCATGTCCTAGTGGTGAACCACGCACTGCTGCTCGCAGACATCGCTACCGGGAACAGGGTGCTGCCTCCCTACAAGCACCTGATCGTTGACGAGGCCCACCATCTCGAGGACGCCGCGACAGAGCAGCTAGGCTACCACGTCACGCAGGCCGATATCCTCGAACTCGCCGGCAGCCTCAGCCACAACGGCAGCGGGCTGCTCTACGACATACGGCGGGATTTCGCGCTCGAACTCCCCCCGCGCGCCCTCGCCGCGCTCGACCGCGCGCTCGAAAACCTCCACCCAGTCTGCGAGCGGATGACTGTTCACGCACGCGAACTCTTCGCGTGTATGCAGCGGATCCTCGACGCGCACAGCGAGGAGCGCAACGAGTACGACAAGCGGCTGCGGCTCACGCCCAATATCCGCAAGGAAGCCCTTTGGGGAGAGACCACGCTCGCCTGGGACAACCTGGCGCTGCTGCTCTCAGCCGTCGCCACCGAGCTGAACACCGTGGTGACGATGCTCGAAGACCTGGAGACGGCTCAGAGTGGGGGGCCGGCGAACCTGCTGCTGGAGCTGGCGAACCTCTGGCACGAGGCCGAGGAGCTGCACAGTCGGCTGAACGCCGCCGTGCTCAACCCAAGCGACGGCGCAGTCTACTGGCTCTCGTCCAACGCCCGCGACGGGGTGACCACGATACACTCCGCGCCGTTGCATGTCGGCGAACTGCTGGAGCGATACCTGTTCAGCACCAAGCGGACGGTGGTGCTGACCTCGGCGACGCTGTCCACGGACGGCGACTTCTCGTACATCCGCGAACGGCTCGGCCTCCAGACGGGGGGCGACCTCCAGGTCGGCTCGCCGTTCGACTACGCGCGCTCGACGCTGCTCTACATCCCCGAAGACCTGCCGGAGCCAAACCAGCCGGGCTATCAGCGCCAGTTGGAAGCGACGCTCCTCGCTCTCTGCAAGGCGACACGGGGGCGGGCGCTTGTGCTGTTCACCTCGCACAGCGCGCTGCGGACGACTTACAGGGCGCTACAGCACCAGCTCGAGGCCGACGGCCTCTTGTTGCTGGGGCACAATATTGACGGCTCGCGCCGCCAGCTGCTCGAGCGGTTCCGCAACACACCCGGCTGTGTGCTGATGGGCACGTCGTCTTTCTGGGAGGGGATAGATGTCGTCGGCGACGCCCTAAGCGTGCTGGTGATCGCCAAGCTGCCGTTTCGTGTGCCGACCGACCCGGTTTTCGCGGCGCGCAGCGAGCAGTTCGACGACGCCTTCTCGCAATATTCGCTGCCACAGGCGATCTTGCGCTTCAAGCAGGGCTTCGGGCGGCTTATACGCAGCCGGCACGACCGGGGCGTTGTCGCAATGCTCGACCGCCGCCTCGTCAGCAAAAGCTATGGGCAGAGCTTCCTGAACTCACTGCCCGACTGCACGATCCGGCGGGGGCCGTCCTATAACCTCGCCGTTGAAGCCGCAGCGTGGCTCACTCTAGGATCGGGCGGCGGATCCAACGCGCCACTTCCTCGGCAGGCACCGGGCGGCTGAGGAAAAAGCCCTGCCCCTCGTCGCAGCCGAGCGCAGTCAGCAGATCCCACGTCGCCTGGTCCTCCACGCCCTCGGCGACGACTGTCAGCCCGAGGTTGTGGCCGAGGTCAATCGTCGAGCGGACTATCACTGCGTCGCTTTCGTTCCTCGCCATATCGAGGACGAGCGATCTATCTATCTTGATCTGGTCCACGGGAAGGCGCTGTAGCTGCGCCAGCGACGAATTGCCGGTGCCGAAGTTGTCGATCTCGATGTGGAGGCCGACGGTGTGGAGGCTGTGGAGCGCCTTGAGGGCGCGCCCGGCGTCGGTCATTAAGGCGGCCTCGGTGATCTCCATGCGGAGCATCACGGGATCGATCCCCCACGCGGTGAGCAGGCTGGTGATCCTGTCGGACAGGGCAGGGTCTTGTAGATCGGGGACGAGGAGGTTGACCGAAACCGGCACCGCAAGCCCTTGCTCCTGCCACTCCCGGCACTGGCGGATCGCTGCATTGAAGATCCACTGGCTGAAAGGCTCGATCAGCCCGCTGTGCTCGGTCAGGCTCAGGAACTGGTCGGGCAGCATCAGCCCGTGCGTCGGATGCCGCCAGCGAACCAGCGCCTCGACGCCGGTGGTGCGGTGGGTCTTGTGGCTGACTTTGGGCTGGTAGTAGAGGACAAGCTCGTCCTTCTCGATGGCCCTATGGAGTTCCTCGATCAGCTTCATGCGACGAGCGTTGTAGGGATCGTCGTCCATAGTGTAGACGGCGTACCCTCCGCCACGGCGCTTGGCGGTGTACATAGCCACGTCGGCCTGGCGCATCAGCGTCTCGGCATCCGCCCCGTGTTCGGGATAGAGCGCGATGCCGATGGACCCGCGCGTGCCGACGCGATGGCCGTCAAGGTCGAACGGCAGCTCCAATGCCTTCGCCAGCTTGCGGGAAATCCGTCTGGCGGCCTTCGCCTCGGCGACGGGCAGAAGCACCGCGAACTCATCGCCTCCGAGCCGCGCCACAGTATCCGAAGCGCGGACGGTCTGGCTGAGGCGGCCGGCCACCTGCTGCAAGAGCAAGTCGCCGGTGTAGTGACCGAGAGTGTCGTTGACCTCCTTGAAGCGGTCGAGGTCCATGATCAGCAGGGCCAACGTCTTGTTGTCGCGCTGGGCGGTCAGCAGGCCCCTGTGCAGCCGGTCGTTGAACAGAGTGCGGTTTGGCAGGTCGGTCAGCGGGTCGTGGAGGGCGAGGTGGGCGAGCATCTCCTCGGCCTGCTTGCGCTCCACGAGTTCCTGTTTCGCAGCCTCATAGAGCTTCGCGTTCGTCAGCGCCAGCGAGGCGAGCTCCCCGAAGCGTTCCAGCAGGGCCGTCTCCTCCGGCCCAAACGTCCGCCCGGCTTGCTGATGGCTAAGCCCAAGCACCCCGATCACCTCGGTGCCTGAGTGCAGGGGTATGCCGACGATTGCGCGGATGTTGAGCCATTCGAGGTCCGCCCTGTGCCCAGGCCAAGCGTTGTAGTCGTCAATCGTAATCAGAGCATCGGTCGCCCAAACCTGCCCGGCCAAGCCCTGGCCCCGCTCAAGCCGATAGCCGATGGTGCTGACAAAAATCCCGGTGACCGCCCGTAAGACTACCTCCTGAAGTCCAGGATCTACAACATAAAGATAGCCGTTGTTGGTGCCTATTAGGGCCGCGGCCCGCGCCAGTATAGCCTCGAGCAGAGTGGTCGAGTCGAGTTGGTCGATCAGGCCGAGCGCCGTCTCATGGAGTGCGGCCAGCTCCTCGTTGCGGCGGCGCAGGGTCTCGGTGGCGAGCTTGCTTTCGGTGTACAGCCGCGCCCGCCAGACGGCGGAACTCACATGCTCACTCAGCGCGATCATGAGCTGGAGGTCGGCGTCGGAGAGGGTCACGCCGTGGCGGCTCTCGACGTTGAGCACACCGATGACGGTACCCTGGTCGAGGAGGGGCACGCAGACCTCGGATACGACATCGCCTTGGGCTGCTCGGTAGAGGGGGTCGGACTGCACATCTTCGATCAGCATCGGCTTGCCCGTGTAACCAACATGACCGATGACGCCTTCATTGAGCCGGATCTTCTCGAACCAGCGGTCGTAGCCGACCTGGTGCTGCATGACGAGGCCGGTGCCGTGCATGAGGTAAATGCTGACCTGGGTGTAACCGAAGGTTTGGGCGATAGCCTCGACGACGGTGCGGAAGATGCGCGACGGGTTGAGTTCGCGCATGAGGGCGGTGCGAACGCGGTCGAGCAGCGACAGGTCTTGCACATGGCGCTGCTCGGCTGTCAACAGCGCCTGGTAGCGAACTTCGCTTTGCCGGAGGTTGGCCTCCGCAGTGCGCGCCTTTATTTCCACAGACGCCAGGGCGGCAAGCTCGGTCAGTATCTCGATCTCTTCGGAGGTCCAGGTGCGCGGCAGGCGATCGGTGACGCAAAACCCGCCGAGCACATGCCCATCTTCGGTCTTGAGCGGGATGCCTGCGTAGGCCGCGACGCCCAATTCGGTTACCGCAAGGCTATCTCGGACAAGCGGGTTCTGACGGGTGTTCTCGATGATGAGGGGAGCGCCCGATGCGACCATGTGGACGCAGAATGAGTAGGAGAGGGGGGTTTCGCGTTTAGATGCCCAGGGTTCGGCAAGTCCGACATTGCTCTTGAAGAACTGGCGATCTTCGTCGATCAGGACAACGGTGGCAGAGGGCGCGTGGAGCAGCACGACAGCCAGCCGTGTCAGCCGGTCGAACGTCTCATCTGGGGGACTATCAAGGAGGGTTGTGGCCCGCAGCGAAACCAACCTATCTGGGTCGCCGACACCACGGGGAAGCTCGTCTGTCATAGAGGCCCATGTATTCATGCCCAACCTTTCCCGACCAACAAGCGAGAGCAGGGGCAACATCTACCTAACGTGCGGGCTAGTGGCTTTGGTTGAATTAAGCAGGTTCTGGGCCAAGAGAGCTGCAAACCCATAAGACCCTGTCAGAGAGCCTGATCCGTCATGACTACCCGGCATGGCTGCCTGCGCCAATTATAGGGGAGAGTGAGGTCTTTGTCAAGGCGTAATTGACGAGTCCGCCGTGCTGTCTGCACCCCTCACGCCGGCTATCGGCTCAACCCAAAAGAGCGGCATGGAAACTGCTTTTACTGTTGGGAACGCGGGCGGCGCAACGCAAGTTGTATAGAGGCAGTGCATGTTACCGATAAACACAATCCTAGCGAACCGCTATAAGCTGCTCGACAAGATCGGCGAGGGCGGGGCGGCGGCGGTCTACCGAGCCGAAGATATGCGGCTCGGGCGCATCGTCGCGCTCAAAGTATTGCGCCCCGAGTATGTGGCCGACGCCGAGCAGGCGGCGCGCTTCGAGCTAGAGGCGCGCTCCGCGGCCGCGCTCACCGCGCCGAACGTGGTGGATGTCTATGACTATGGCAAGGACGGCGAGATCAGCTTCATCGCCATGCAGTACATCGACGGCCAGAACCTCAAGCAGTACCTAGCCGCCCGCGGCCCATTGCGCCCCGACGAGGCCGCCCGCATAGCCGCCGATGTTTGTCGCGCACTCGAGAGCGCCCACGCCCGCGGCCTCGTCCACCGAGACGTGAAGCCCCAGAACATCTTGATCGACAGCCACAACGCCGTCCGCCTGAGCGATTTCGGCATAGCCAAAGCCCTTGGCAGCCCCGGTCTCACCCAGGCCGGCATGACCTACGGCACCGCCGCCTATCTCTCCCCCGAACAGGCGACCGGCAGCCAGATCGGCCCCTATAGCGATGTCTACTCTATGGGCCTGGTCCTCTACGAAATGCTCTGTGGGCAGCCCCCGTTTCAGGGAGACAACGCGGCGGCGGTCGCCTACAAGCAGGTTTACGAGCAGCCGCCGCCGCTCCGAGCCTGCGCGCCCGGTGTGCCGCCACAGCTCGAGGCGATTGTGATGCGTGCCCTGGCGAAAGCGCCTGCCGCTCGCTACCAATCGGCGGCGGACATGGAGGCCGATCTGCAAGGCTTCCTGATGCACGCTGCGCCCCCGCCTCCGGTCACGGTCGTCCCTGCGCCTCAGTCCTATGCGCCCCTGATCCCGGTGGCCGTTGCCGCCCCGCCAGCCGACGCTCGTTATGCCTCCTTCAGCGGCGTGCAGGCAGCGCACGAAAACCGCCCCCGCCGCAGGCCGATAATATGGATCGCCCTGCCCCTCATCCTGCTCTTACTGGTCGCGGGCGGCTTCTTCGGCAGCCGCTTCCTTGGCGGCCTCGGAGCGAGCGCCACGCCGACTGCGGAAGCTGGGCAGCCTCTGCCGACGGCGACGGCCGTCGTCGGGCTTCCAGCCCCGTCGCCTCCACCGGCCCTGACCGACACGCCGTCCGCCGCCGCCCCGACCGACACCGCAGTTGCCGTCGCCCCGACCGACACCGCAGTTGCGCTCGTCCCACCGAGCGACACTCCTGAACCGCCGACGGCCGCGCCGGTGCGGCCAACCTCCTCTCCGGCTGGCGGCGGCACGCATGGCCGCCCGGTGTTCGACACTCCGACGCCTCCGGCAGGCGCGAACCTCAGCCTCACAATCGGAGACACCGCCTTCGCAGGCGGCTACCGCTACGCCCCTCCGAGCATCTACGAAGGCCGCACTGCAGCCTGGGTCTACGGCCAGGGCACCCAGTACTCCTCGATGACCGCCCCCTTCAAGCTGACCGCCCAGCCCACCGGCCAGGCCCAGCTCGTGCTCACCGGCATGGACTCCGAGGACAAGGCCAAGACCCCGATGCGCGTACTGGTCAACGGCCAGTCCGTCTACAACGGCGCAGACCCTCTGCCGAACGACTACAGCCCGAAGGCCGGCAGTTGGGGCAGCGCGACAATCACCCTCCCCGCCTCCGTGCTCCACCCCGGCGACAACACGCTCACCATCGAAAACCTCTCTCCGTCGGGCGCTCTCGGCATTCCTTTCGTGATGATCAACTCAGCGAAACTCACCTGGGACGGCGAGCAGTAGCCCCTCCCGGCAAACATTGTGAAAATATTGACAATATTGCGCCGGGATGATATAATCAGGCGCAACCAACATCGGTCGGCCTTTCACATCGCTGACGGCTGATTGCTGAACGGTGAACGCTTACGATGAAAGACCGCAACGAAATGCGCGCCCTGGCGGTGATCTCCGAGATCGGCTTCGGGATCGCGGGGCCGATGGTCATCTGCACCGGCCTCGGCTTCTATCTGGATGGGCTGTGGGGAACTAAACCCTGGCTGGTGCTGGTCGGCCTCGGCATCGGCCTGGTGAGCATGTTCGCCACGTTTTATCGGCTGGCGACGGCCTTCCCTGCCGGCAAGCCGGGCAAACCGGCGGCGAAAACCGACGGGACTGGTCCCGGCACCGTCGACGGCGACGAGTACGATAACTTTGACGGCGAGTGAGCGCCGGGGACGAGCGTAGGAGAGAGTGGGATGAAGATACTTAGAGATCGCACCACACTTGCGATAATCGGCATCGTAGTGGTAGCCGCCGTCATAGCCAACTTCTTCTTGCCCAAGATAGTCGCGCCCAAACCGAGCTTCATTGCCGAGCCTATCTTCTCCATCGGCCCGCTCAACGTCAACAACTCGATGATCATGTCGCTGATAATCATGGCGCTGATCGTGGTCATTTTCGCGCTGGCGATGAACAAGAGCAGCCTCATACCCGGCCGCTTGCAGAACTTCGCAGAAGCCGTGGTCGAGATGATACTCGGCCTGGTCGAAAGCACCGCAGGCAAGCGCACCGGCCGCGTGATCTTCCCGCTGATCTGCACGCTCTTCATCTTTATCATCGGCGCGAACTGGCTGGCGCTGCTGCCGGTCACCTGGTTCGGCGGCTGCTATCCTGCGGCGGACGCCGTGGCATCCAACGCCTGCCCGGCCGGCTCTGAGTTCCACTCCTTCCTGCGCGCGCCGAACGCCGACCTGAATATGACGCTGGCGATGGCGCTGATCGCCTTCGTGGTGATCCAGGCGTCGGGCGTGATAGCCCACGGTGCCGGCGGCTACCTGAAGGAACTCTCAACTCCGGTGCTGCTCGCGCCGATTCATATCTTGGGTGAACTCAGCCGCATCATTTCGCTCTCGTTTCGTCTTTTCGGCAACATCTTCGGCGGCGAAGTCCTGCTCTCTGTAATGTACTTCCTGCTCGGCACGGTCCTCGTCGGCGCGGCTACGATCATCTTTGTCGGCCTCGAGTTCCTCTTCGGCATGATCCAGGCGTTGATCTTCTCGATGCTCACCCTGGTCTACATCAGCATGGCAATCGGCGGCCACGGCGACGCCGAAGGTCACGACGTGGAGCACAACCCCGCGGGCGAAGGCGTTGATTACCACCCGCAGTCCGGCACCGAAGTGGCGATGGGCTGAACCGAGTGCGGAGTGCGGAATGTACTGCGGTCGGGCAACAGGTAGAGCCGCACAACTTAGGTAAGGATTGGGCACGCCAAACGGCGCGTCCTCGGCCCCACGGGGCGGCTTACAGACAACGACAGACAAGCTATAGGCAGTCTATAGGAAACAGCAGCTATAGGAGGAGAGATTAAATGGATGCACATGCACTACGTCTACTGGGCGCCGGTCTGGCGATCGGCCTCGGGGGCATCGGCCCCGGCATCGGCATTGGTATAGCCGCCTTCGGCGCTTTGCAGGGCGTCAGCCGCAACCCCGACGCAGAAGGCCCGATCCGCACATTACTGATCCTCGGGGCCGGACTATCGGAAGCCGTCGCCATCTACGCCTTCGTGACAGCCCTGGTTCTGATCTTCGTAGCGAGTTAAGGCTATGAGCGGATTAGGTATCGATCCCCTGATATTGCTCTGGCAAGGGGCGACATTTCTCATCCTGCTGCTGCTGCTACGCCGCTTCGCGTATGCGCCGGTGCTCAAGATGCTCGACACTCGTGCCGAGCGCATCAGGGAGAGCATGACGCAGGCGGAGCAGATCAAGCGCGAACTCAGCGAGGCGCAGAAGACGGCTCAGAACGTCATCGTCGAGGCACGCAAAGAGGCCGAGCAGATGCGGGCGCAGACCCAGCAGCAGGGCCAGCGCATGATCGCTGCGGCTCAGTCCGAAGCCCGTGAGCAGCGCGAAAAGATGCTGGCCGAGGCCCGCAGCCAGATCCAGGCCGAAACCGAGAAGGCGAAGGTCGAACTCCGCCAAGAAGTCGGGCGGCTGACCATCATGGCCGCGACACGGGTGATCGGCCAGGAGTTGACCACCAACCCCGGCCTGCAACAGCAGTTGATTGACGATGCGCTCAAGCAGGCCGACCACGCGAGATTACAGTAGCCCCTATCGCCGCCGTCTCGGCGGCCCGCGATAACCGTATCGCCGCTGTCTCGGCGGCACGATAGGAGAAGACGATGCCGCAGGGAGCCGTGCCACGGCGTTACGCCGAAGCCGCCTTCGCACTCGCCCTTGAGAAGGGCAACCTCGACCGCTGGCGCGCAGACCTGCGTATGGCTGCCGCGCTTCTCAGCGATCCCAAGCTGGCGGCTCGTCTGGAAGATCCGAGCGTTCACACCGGTGCCAAGCACAAGGTTATAGACAGCGCCTTCACGGTCGAACTTGACCCGGGTGTGCATAAGATGCTCTATTTGCTCGCCGACCGCGGGCGCATCGCCAGCCTGCCGCGTGTCGCCGAGGAGTTCACCGCGATGGCGAACAAAGAGCAGGGGATCGTCGTGGCGACCGTGGTCACAGCCGTGCCCCTCGACGAGAAACACGAACGGGCTGTGGCTGAACGGCTCAAGACCCTGGCGAACGCCAAACAAGTCGAACTGCGTAACCATGTGGACCCGAGGATCATCGGCGGGATCATCGCCCGGATCGGGGACGAACTATATGACGGAAGCATTAGGACGCGCCTGGCGCAGCTGGCCGAGCGGATAGGCTGAGTACGGAGGTTAGGATACTATGCTAAGAGCAGAAGAGATCAGCTCGATCATCAAGAGCGAGATCGAAAACTACGGCCAGGATGTGCGCGCGGTAAATGTCGGCACGGTGGTCGAAATCGGCGACGGCATCGCCCGTGTCTACGGCCTAGCGAACGTCATGGCGTCCGAGCTGGTCGAGATCGAAGTCCCCGGAGAGGCGGGGCCGACGACCGTCACCGGCATGGCTATCAACCTCGAGGAAGAGAGCGTCGGCGTCATGATCCTCGGACCCTACACTGGGATCCAGGAAGGCGCGACCGTCCGCGCGACCGGGCGCATCATCGAAGTCCCCGTCGGTCCTCAGCTCATCGGGCGCGTGGTGAACGGCATCGGCGAGCCGATTGACGGCAAGGGGCCGCTGCCCGCCGATATGAAGCGCCGCCCCATCGAGGTCATCGCACCCGGCGTGATCTACCGCAAGAACGTGGACACCCCGGTGCAGTTCGGCGTGAAGGCGATCGACTCGATGATCCCCGTCGGGCGCGGCCAGCGTGAGCTGATCATCGGCGACCGGCAGACCGGCAAGAGCGCGCTCGCGATTGACGCGATCATCAACCAGAAGGGCACCGGCGTTATCTGCATCTATGTGGCTATCGGCCAAAAGGCTTCGACCGTCGCCCAGCTCGCTGCCGTCCTCGAAGATAACGGCGCCATGGAGCAGACGATCATCGTCGCCGCCAACGCCTCCGACCCCGCCCCGTTGCAGTTCCTAGCGCCTTATGCCGGCTGCTCCATGGGCGAGGACTTTATGCACGACGGCAAGGACGCGCTCATCGTCTACGACGACCTCAGCAAGCACGCCTGGGCCTATCGCCAGGTCTCGCTGCTCCTGCGCCGCCCGCCGGGCCGCGAAGCCTATCCCGGCGACATATTCTACCTCCACTCTCGGCTCCTCGAGCGCGCGGCGCGTATGCACCCCGACTACGGCGGCGGCAGCCTCACCGCGTTGCCGATCATCGAAACCCAGGCGAACGACATCTCGGCATACATCCCGACCAACGTGATCTCGATCACCGACGGCCAGATCTTCCTCGAGTCCGACCTGTTCAACGCCGGCATCCGCCCCGCGATCAATGTCGGCATCTCGGTCAGCCGGGTCGGTGGCGACGCCCAGCTCAAGGTAGTCAACCAGGTCTCGGGCCGCCTCAAGCTCGACATGGCGCAGTTCCGCGAACTTGCCGCTTTCGCCCAGTTCGGCTCGGACCTCGACAAGGCGACCAAGATGCAGATCGACCGCGGCCTCCGCATCCAGGAAGTGCTCAAGCAGCCCCAATACCGGCCGCTGCCCGCCGCCAACGAGGCGATGATCATCTACGCGGTCACCGAAGGCTACTTGGACGATGTGCCCGTGGAGAGCGTCCGCGAGTGGGAAGGCCGCTTCCACGAATACCTCAACATCAACCATGCCGACTTCCTGAACAAGCTCGTCACCGACTATGCCCGCAAGAAAGCGCCGCAGGAAGTCCTGGCCCAGATGGGCGACATAATCAACCAGTTCAAGAAGACGGTCTCGTTCTAAGATGCCCAGTACACGCGAACTCCGTATGCGTATCCGGTCGGTGAAGAACATCTCGCAGATCACCCGCGCGATGGAGATGGTCGCCGCCTCGCGCATGAGGCGCGCCCAGCAGGCGGTGCTTGCCGGTCGGCCCTACTCCGACAAGCTCGACGAAGTGATCGCGAACCTCGCCGCCCGCCTCGGCACGATGGACGCCGACACAACCCACCCGCTGCTCCAAACGCGGCCCGTGAAGAACGCCGGCATCGTGCTGATCACGTCTGATGGGGGGCTGTGCGGCAGCATGAACTCGAATGTGATTCGCCGCACGACCCGCTTCATGCTCGACGAGGGTGTGGCCCAGGGCTTCGAGATGGTGCCCGTGGGCCGCAAAGGCCGCGACTTCATGATCCGCTACGGGCGGCCGGTGATCGCCGAGTTCACGAACTACGGATATAGACCCCGCCCCGACTACATCATCCCAATTGCCCGCGTGATCACCGAAGAATACGCCGCCGGGCGGATCGACGCGCTCTACCTCATCTATTCGGAGTTTGTGAACACGCTGATCCAAAAGCCGGTCGTCGTGCCTCTGCTCCCGCTCCAGCCCTCCGAACTCAAAGGCCCGCAGGTCGAATACCTCTATGAGCCTAGCCCTGCCGTCGTGCTCAATCAGCTTGTGCCGCGCTACGTCGAGGCGCGTATCTACCAGGCGCTCCTCGAATCCATCGCCAGTGAGCAGTCTGCCCGCCTCGTGGCGATGCGGAACGCCACCGAGAACGCCAAAGAAATCGTATCAGAACTCACCCTGTCCTACAACAAGCTCCGCCAGGCGAACATCACCCGCGAACTCAGCGAGATCGTCGGCGGCGCTGCTGCGGTCACAGGGTAAATCAAAGGAGAAAACTATGGGTGCCGAAGGAAGTATCGTGCAGATCATGGGGCCGGTTTTGGACGTGCAATTCCCGCCTGACCAGCTGCCCGACATCTACAACGCAGTCGAGATCCCGCTGACCGAGGCCGGAGTCGAAACCAACAACAAAGACGAGCGCATCACCGGCGGCAGCCCCGGTCCGACGCGGATCGTCGCCGAGGTTCAACAGCACCTCGGCAACGACTGGGTGCGCTGCGTCGCAATGGGCACCACCGACGGCCTGCGCCGTGGTATGCGCGCGATAGACACCGGCGGCCCTATCTCCGTGCCGGTCGGCCCGAGCACGCTTGGCCGCATGTTCAACGTCTTGGGCGACCCGATTGACGGCAAAGGCCCCGTGCCCGCCGACACCCCGACCTACGGCATTCACCGCCCGTCGCCCTCCTTCTCCGACCAGTCTACCGAGGCCCAGATTTTCGAGACCGGCATGAAGGTCATTGACCTGATCTGTCCCTTCACGAAGGGCGGTAAGATGGGGATCTTCGGCGGCGCGGGCACCGGCAAGACGATCACGATCATGGAGCTGATCCGCAACATCGCGGCGGAACATGGCGGTTACTCGGTCTTCTGCGGAGTGGGAGAGCGCACCCGCGAGGGCACCCAGCTCTACAACGAGATGATCGAGTCGGGGGTCATTGACAAGACGGTGATGGTCTTCGGCCAGATGAACGAGCCGCCGGGTGCCCGCCTCCGCGTCGGCCTCACAGGGCTGACCATGGCCGAGTACTTCCGCGACGAGGGCAAGGATCTGCTCGTCTTCATTGACAACATCTTCCGCTTCGTGCAGGCTGGCTCCGAAGTATCTGCTCTCCTCGGGCGTATGCCCTCAGCCGTTGGCTACCAGCCGACGTTGGCCTTCGAGATGGGCCAGCTGCAGGAGCGGATCACCTCGACCAAGCAGGGTTCGATCACCTCGGTGCAGGCGATCTACGTGCCCGCCGACGACTACACCGACCCCGCACCGGCCACCACCTTCGCCCACCTCGACGGCAGCGTGACACTCGAGCGCGCCCTCGTCGCTCAGGGCCTCTTCCCCGCCGTGGATCCGCTGGCCTCCACCAGCCGCATCCTCGACCCCCGGATCGTCGGCGATGAGCACTATAACGTCGCCCAGTCGGTGAAGAAAGTCCTCCAGCGTTACAAAGACCTCCAGGACATCATCGCCATTCTTGGCATCGAGGAACTCAGTGAAGAAGATAAGCTGGTGGTCTCCCGCGCGAGGCGTATCCAGAGGTTCCTCAGCCAGCCGATGTTCGTGGCCGAAGCCTTCACCGGCACCCCCGGTACCTACGTATCGCGCAACGACACGGTGCGCGGCTTCCGCGAGATTCTCGACGGCAAGCACGACCACCTCCCTGAGCAAGCCTTCTTCCTCGTCGGCGGTATCGAGATGGCCGTAGAGAAGGCCGCGAAAATGGCTCAGGCTTAAGGAGAACGAAATGCCCCTCCGCCTCCAGGTAGTCACCGCCGAGCGTATGGTGTACGAAGATGATGTGGATATGGTTATCGCCCCGGCGTGGGACGGCCTCATCGGCATACTGCCCCACCATGTAGCCTTGCTGACGGTTTTGCAGGTTGGCGAGCTTGTAGTCAAGAAGGGCGGGTCCGAGCAATCCCTCGTGATAGACGGCGGCTTCCTCGAAGTCAGCGCGGATCGCGTGACCGTGCTGGCCGACGCAGCCGAGCACGCCGAGGAGATCGATATCCAGCACGCCGAAGAGGCCCGCCGCCGCGCCCAGCAACTCCTGGCGGCCGGTACGGGCGGCGAACCCGACGCTGCGGCGCAAATGGCTATGCGCCGGGCGGTTGTGCGCCTGCGCGTGGCCCAGGGCCGCCGGCTACGCCACAGCCCGCCGGAAACAGAGGCTTAACGGATGGGCCTTTTCTCGCGCCGAATCGGAATCGACCTCGGTACAGCTAATGTTCTGGTTTACGTGAACGGCAGAGGCATAGTCCTCAACGAGCCTTCCGTGGTCGCCATCTCGACGGTCAGCGGCCGCGTCAAGGCCGTCGGCCAGTCGGCCGCCGACATGATCGGCCGCACCCCGGAGACAATCGAAGTCGTCCGCCCGATGCAGAACGGAGTTATCGCCGATTATGTGGTCACCGAGGCTATGCTCAAGTACTTCATCGGCAAGGCCGTCGGGCGCTTCAACGTCTTCAAGCCGACCGTGATGATCTGCATCCCCGCGGGAGTCACGAGTGTCGAGCGCCGCGCCGTGAGGGACGCGGCGATGCAGGCCGGTGCCGACGAGCGCAACGTCTTCCTGATCCGCGAGCCGCTCGCCGCCGCAATCGGTGCCCGCGTGCCGGTCAGTGACCCAAACGGTAGCCTGATCATAGACATCGGCGGCGGCACCACCGAGGTCGCAGTAATCGCCCTCAACGGCATTGTTGAGACCAACTCGATCCGCGTCGGCGGCAACAAACTCGATGAGTATATAGCGAACTATATCAAGCGCAAGTACAACCTGCTTATCGGCGATCGCACCGCCGAGGACATAAAGATCAAGATCGGCTCTGCGCTTCCCTGCGAAGAAGAGATAGTTTTAGATGTCCGTGGGCGCGACCAGGTAGCAGGGATGCCGCGAACTATCACGGTCCGCACCAACGAGATCGTCGAAGCCATCGCCGAGCCGCTCGAGGCAATCGTCGGCGCGGTACGCACCGTCTTGGAGCGCACCCCGCCCGAACTCGCCGCCGACATAATAGACCGCGGCATGATCATGACCGGCGGCGGCTCGATGCTCCGCCATATTGACGAACTCATGACCCAGATCACCGGCATTCCGTGTTACGTCGCCGAGCACCCTCTACAATGCGTGGCTATCGGAACCGGCATCGCCCTAGAAAAACTCGACCTGCTGCGCGACTCGTTAAGCGACGAGTAGCCGCTAACTAACCCACTGTATTCTGAGTGCAGCAAAGAATCTCAGCCGGACCCATTGTCATTCTGAGCGTAGCGAAGAATCTCCACTGACCATTAGAAAGGCAAAAAATGAGCCAGAAATTTGAGCTATATGTAGAACCACGCACCGTCACCGGCAAGCACGCGAAAAAGCTGCGGCGCGAGGGCATCCTGCCCGGCGTCATCTACGGCTACAACATGGGTGTTCCGACCCCTGTGCAGGTGGACGCCCACACCTTCGCGCGCACCTACCACAGCGCCGGCAACGTCCACCTGGTCGATCTCCACGTCGGCGAGGGCAGCCCTGCCACGCGGGCTTTCATCAGCTCAGTCTCCCGCGACCCGGTCAGCCACGCCGTCACCCACGTAGATTTCCACGTCGTCAACCTCCTCCTGGAAATCACGGCGCATGTGCCGATCACCCTGACCGGCGACGCGCCTGCCGTGAAGCAGGATCTCGGCGTGTTGCTGCAACTCCTCGAGAACCTCACGGTCAAGGTGCTGCCGACCGCCGTGCCTGAGCAGGTCGAGGCCGACGTAAGCGCGCTCGACGAGCTTGGCGCGGCGATCCACGCCGGAGACATCCCCCTGCCGCCCGGCGTCACACTGATCACCGACCCCGAAGAGGTCGTCGCCAGGATCAGCGCCATCACGGTTGTGCCGGAAGAGGAAGAGGAGGCCGCAGAGGCCGCCGAGGGCGAGGCCGCCGAGGGCGAGACCGCTGAAGGCGAGGCCGAGTCCGACGAGGGAAGGTAGCGTTCGCAACGTCTCTCTTGTTGCAACCCAAACAGGCTGGGCACCGTATATATGGTGTCCAGCCTGTTTTGTGGGCAATAATCGTTATCAAATGGAGCAAAGCTATGTCAAGTCTATTCAGCATCATCACCCTACTTCTCAACCTCTTGATTGTACTGATCTTCATCCGGGCGATCTTATCTTGGTTCATGCAGGTCGGCGGCGACCCGATCACCCGTCTACTGCTTACCGTAACAGAGCCGATCCTACGACCCATCCGCGATATTATGAACCGCCTGGTGCCCGGCATCTTCATAGACGTTTCACCGATCATAGCGATCGTAGCTCTACAGCTAATCTCCGGCCTGTTCCGCACCGCGTCCGGCTATTGAGAGGAACAACAGAGAGGATCAGATGAGTGGGACCATCGGCAAATGGGGCAATAATTTGGCTGTGTGCATTCCCGATGCATACGCCGAGCAACTTCATTGGGACGAGAACACCTCGGTGTTCTGCACCGTCGTCAACGGACAGCTGGTGATCGCCCCGGCGGCCGCTCCCGTGTACGACCTAGACCAGCTCGTTGCGGGCATCACGCCGGAGAACCGGCACGACGAGATCCGCACCGGATCGGCTGTCGGCAACGAAGCGTGGTAGGCCCCATGCGCCGTACCGCCGCCGTCTCGGCGGCCCCGGCGTTATGAGGCCCCGCCTGTGGGAGAGTGGCTCCGCCCTCGATGAGTCGCTAGGGTAAGTAAATCGAGCGCAGAGCGACTCTCCCACAGACGATGACTTGCTTCAAGCGCCGTTCTTTTCGTGTCTTTTTCGTGCCTTTCGTGGACGATTTCGTAACTCAAAACTCACGCGCGGTCCGGCTTGAGCAGGATCACCGAAAGTGGCGGCAGGTAGAGGCAGAGCGCGTGCCCCGTGCTCGACCAGTCCTGCTCGAAGGAATGCACGCCGCCCATGTTCCCCGCGTTGCCGCCCCAGTAGGCGGCTGCATCGCTGTTCAGGATCTCGCGGTAGTAGCCGGCGCGCGGCACCGGGATGCAGTAGTTCTCGCGGGGCACCGGCGTGAAGTTGCAGACGACCACGATCAGATCCTCTGGGTCGGCGGCTCGGCGGCAGAAGGCGATCACGCTCTTCTCGGCGTCGTTCGCCGAGAGCCAGGCGAAGCCGTCCCAACTGCCGTCTACCTGCCAGAGGGCGGGCTGGGCCGCGTAGAGGTGGAGCAGGTCGCTCATGTAGTGGTGCAGCCCCCGGTGGGACTCGTGCTCTAGCTCGTGCCAATCGAGGCCGCGCGCTTCGCTCCACTCGCTGCGCTGCCCGAACTCCCCGCCCATGAACAGCAGCTTCTTGCCGGGGTGGGTCCACATGTAGCCGAACAGAACCCGCAGCGTGGCGAACTGCTGCGGGCCGTCGCCCGGCATCTTCGAGAGCAGCGACTTCTTGAGATGGACAACCTCGTCGTGCGAGAGCGGCAGCAGGTAGTTCTCCTTGAAAGCATACATCAGCGAGAAAGTGATCAGGTTGTGGTGGAACCTGCGGTAGATCGGGTCTTCGGCCAAATAATCGAGCATGTCGTGCATCCACCCCATGTTCCACTTTAGGTCGAAGCCCAGCCCTCCCAAGAAGACCGGGCGTGTGACCATCGGCCAGTCTGTCGAGTCCTCGGCCATAGTCAGCACATCCGGATGTTCGGCGTGGACCAGTTCGTTGAACCGCTTCAGGAAGTCCACCGCCTCGAGATTTTCGCGCCCGCCGTACTTGTTCGGCACCCACGCACCGGGCTTCCGCGCGAAGTCGAGGTGAAGCATCGAGGCCACAGCATCCACCCGCATACCGTCAACATGGTACTTGTCGAGCCAGAAGAGCGCATTCGACAGCAGGAAGTTGCGGACCTCGTTGCGCCCGAAGTTGAAGACAAGCGTCCCCCAGTCGGGTTGCTCTCCGAGGCGCGGGTCAGAGTGCTCGTAGAGGTGCGTTCCGTCGAAGTAGTTCAGCCCGTGTATGTCTTTCGGGAAGTGCCCCGGCACCCAATCTAAGAAGACGCCGATCCCCTCTTGGTGCGCCCGGTCCACGAAGTACATGAAGTCTTCCGGAGTGCCGTAACGGCTGGTCACCGCGTAGTAGCCGATGGTCTGGTAGCCCCACGAGCCGTCGAACGGGTGCTCCGAGATAGGCATCAGCTCGATGTGCGTTAAGCCCATCTGCTTGACGTAATCTACTAGCTCGTGCGCCAGTTCCCTGTAGGTGAGGGAACGGTCCTCCTGCTTCTCCGACGGCAGCCGCCGCCACGAGCCGAGGTGTACTTCGTAGATCGAGATCGGCCGGTCGAGCGCGTTCGCATCGCCCCGTCGGCCCAGCCACTCGGCGTCGCCCCAGGCGTAGCGGTCGAGTTCGGCGACTACGGAGGCGGTTCGCGGCCTCAACTCGCCGTAGAAGCCGTAGGGGTCGGCCTTGTCGGCCTTGTAGTCGTTATACAGCGACCTGACTTCGTACTTGTACGCCTCACCCTCGCCCAGCCCCGGCAGGAAGATCTCCCAGATCCCCTGCGGCGGGTGGAAGCGCATCGGGTGTACCCGCCCATCCCAGCCGTTGAAGTTGCCGATCACGCTCACGCGCAGCGCATTCGGTGCCCAGACCGCGAAATGCACGCCCCGCACCCCGCCGACCTCCCGCAGGTGCGCGCCGAGCTTTTCATAGGTCCGGTGATGTGTTCCCTCGCCGATCAGGTGCAGATCGAACTCTGTGAGCAGGGGGCCGTAGTCATACGGGTCGGCCATCTCGCGCGCCAGGCCCGCCGCGTCGGTTGCCCGCAGACGGTAGCCGAACGCCTCTGAGCCGGGGATGACCGCCTCGAAGAACCCAGCCGGGTGAATCCGCCAGGCGTCGAACAGCGCACCGTCATGCCTTACCACCTGTAGGGATGACGCCCACGGCAAAAACGCCCGCACCGCCACGGCGGGCCGCCCCTCGGCGTCCACGGCGGCGTGCGGCCCCAGCACCGCGAACGGGTCGCCGTTCAGCCCCGCGACAATCGTTTCGATCAGCTCCGGCGAGAGATTTCCCGGCATGACTGGCTCCTAGCATAGTCCGGTCCACTCTATTATACCCCCGAAGGCAAGCCCGTCGTCACGGCCCGCCTGCTACCCATGTGATGCCGCCAAAACCGAGGCTGAGTTGCCGTGTGTCGTTTCCCTGGCCGAGGGCTGCGGGACTTACGCTGCCTTCGGGAACAGTCAGCCGCACGAGTTGTGTACCTGCCGGCCAGTCGAGCGCCGGTGTCGCCAGAGTGTGCAGTGCGCCGTCCGCAGGCACGCTCGCCTCGAATACCTGCCGCCCGCCGAGCAATACTTGTAGACGGCGAGCCATGCCGAAGCTCGTCACGCGCATCGTCAGCGTCCCACGCGAAGCCTCGGGACTGAAGACGCACATTTCAGCCTCCGCCCCATCTATCCACCTGAACGGCCCGCCACCGCTCTGCTCCAGCCCGTGCCAGCCGTCGCCAAGCTGTAGGAAAAGCCGTGCCTGCCCCTCAGCCGGGCGCACGCGGTAGGTCGTAGCCGTGGCGTCATCGGCAAGTGGCGTTCCGAGCCGCCCCGCCAGCGCCTCCAGCCCCGCAAGCTGCCCGGGCGGAAGCGGGTCGTTATTCGTGATGTCCGCCGTCCGCGACTTGTAGACCGCTAGGAAGCCGACCCCGTTCGCCGCGAGCAGTTGCGGGAGCTGACCGGCTGCGGTCGGCGTGATGATGTCTTCTGCCGCGATGTCGGGGTAGCGGCTGAACACCCCGAACGGCGAACACGCTGCCCGGTCGGGTGGGATGATGCTCCGCGACAGGTAGCCCCCGGTGATCGGCCTGTCGTGTGCGGTCTGGTAGAGCATCCGCGAGGAGTCCGGGCCGCCATGCTGCGTGAACGGCAGCTCGAGCAGCGCGCCCGGTGCCGGGTCATGGGTCACCGCCTGGATGCTCGCCGGTATATCGAGCGGGCGCGTCGGCCTCAGATGCAGCGGCATCTCGAGCAGCAGCAGCCCGATCACCAGCCCTACCGTCCCCACCTGCCGCCTCACCCCCCGCCCCGCGAGCAGCCGTGCCGCGCCCATCCCCGCCAGCACACCCAGTCCGATCCAGGCTATAGTGCTGAACCTAAACGGCACCCGTATGATGTCGAAGGGAGACACCAACCTCAGCAGCGCAAACGGCAGCGGCACCCCTGTCCGGCTCCCGTTCACCTGCAAGACCGGCCCCATCGCCAGCACCACCCCCAGCACCGCCATCGCCAGCCAGAGCGCCTTACCGCGGGCCACTTTGTACGTTAGACCGAGTGCTGCAAGCACCAGCGTGACCGGCCCCAGAAACGTGAAGTCGTAGATCGCCGGGTTCACACCCCGCCACCACGGGGCCAACCTACCGAACAGCCACCCGTCCCTGTTTGGCAGCAGGAAACTCAGCAGGTCAGCCGAATTGCTCGTCGTCTTCTCCAAATCCGTCGCCGAATACGCCACCACCTGCCCGCTCCCCAAACTCAGCCACGCCCCCAGCAGATACGGCCCCGTAACCAGCAGCGCCGTCCCCCCCGCCCACAGCAGAATGCGGAGTGCGGAGTGCGGAGTGCGGAGTGCGGAATAGTTTCGAGTTTCGAGTTTTGAGTTCCGAATTATGCTTCCTGACCACTGACCACCGACCGCCGACCACCGACCACTGACGGCTAGATGCAGCGCGAAGAACAGCAGCAAGTACTCCTCGTAGTAGCCGACGGTCAGTACCGAGAGGCCGAAGAACAGCCCCGCGAGAATCGCGTCGCGGCGGGTGCCGGTGTCCCAGGCGCGCAGGTAGAACTCGATGCAGAGCACGTAGGAGCCGAGGTTTACCGCGTTGATCTGCCCCTGCACGAGAACCTGGGTCAGCGGGTTGAAGGCGATGACCATGCCCCCGATCAGCGCGGCCGCCTGGTTGCCGGTCAAGTAGTCCACCAGCCGCCAGCCCGCGTAGCCCGCGAGCACAAGCGCGAACAGTACGCTGAAGTTGTAGCCAAACACGAGACCAAAGATACGTGCGGGCAGCGCCGCGAGCAGCGTCAGTGGCAGGTCGAGCGTGTGGAAGTAGAGGTCCGCGCCCTGCGGGTAGAAGAGCATGTCGGTGTGGAAGGGGCTGGTGTGGCGGTCCAGAAGGGCGGTGCCGGTCCACCAGAGGTTCCACATATTCTGCATACGGTCGGCGTAGTGCGGTCCCAGCGTTTCGCCGGCGAGGTGCAGCACAAGCGGATACGTCACGACCGCGCTGATCAGCAGGTAGAACAGCGCCGCGAGCAGATGGGTGCCGAGCCGCCGCGACCGCTCAGACATGGATGTCCAGCACATGCAATCCCACCCAGGCCGCCGCGTGTACACCCGACACGCTCAGGTATGCCGCCAGCGCGAGCCGCCGCGGCCGGCCTTCCGGCAGGTGGAGCAGCAGGTAGACCGCGATTAGTGTCGTCGCGTAGGCTGGCTGCGAGAGCAGATCCCAGTCGTTGCGCGGCCCGATGTCGGGGTTCCATGTGATGCTGTAGAAGAACATGCTCGCCGCGCCGATCCCCAGCGCGACCAGCGACGGCACCGCGCCCACCAGCCGCTTCACGCCCCGCCCCGCCGTAGCCGCAGTCAGTAGGATCGTCACCAACGCGAGCGGCGCAGTCAATAGCTGCTCCTGGATCACCGCTCCCAGGTTCGCCCATGAAAAGAACGGGTAATGCTCGGATGTAGTCTCCGTGATGAAAAGCTGCATCATCGTGTGGTTATCGCGTCCGCCGAGCGACGACAGCCCGTATTGGAACTGCTGCGTATCGTAGCCTTCGATGAGCATCACGCTCAACGTGACCAGCACGATAGCCAGCCCGACGCCCACTCCCTCGGCACCCTCGCTCAGGGCGGTGCGCCAACGTCCCTCCTGCGGCAGGCTCCGCGCCCTCAGCAGCCAGGCCGCCACCACCATCGGCCCCCACCAGATCGCCGAGCCGTGGAAGAGTGGGGCGAGCGTCGCCAGCGCGCCGACCGTTCCGAAGCCGACCCGCCCCCTCGTGTACTCCCAGCAAGCCCAGAGCACGAACAGGCTTGCGACCGCGACCAGCGAATAGCTCTCGACATAGCCGAAGAAGAGGAGTATGTTGCCGAGCGCGATCAGCCCCCCGACCAGCACCCACGCCTCGTGCCCCGTGCGTCCCATCGCCCGCCCGATGAGCCCCGCGCCTGCCAGGTAGACCCCGCCCGCCAGTGTGTCTATCGCGGCGTATAGCTGCGACGGCAGCGGCCACCAGTCGTGCCATAGCCGCCAGAGCTTCGCCTTCAGGTAGAAGTCGAGCAACTCGCGCTCCCGCCAAAGCTCGCCCGCCGTGATCTTCTTGTCGAACTCAACGCTATCCCCCTCCGCATACTTCACCGGCAGCAGGCTGAATACCGCCAATCCAGCGATCACAAGTGCGGAGTGCGGAGTGCGGAGTGCGGAGTGCGGAGTGCGGAGTGCGGAGTGCGGAGCGTTTGTACTGTCATTCTGAGCGGAGCGAAGAATCTCGGCTGACTGCTGATCGCTGATGGCTGACTGCTGACCACCGGCCACTGACCACCGACCCCTGACCGCCCAGACCAGTGCGCCCGCGACGATAGCCACGCCGAGCGCCTGTAGCTGCCAGGGCAGCGCGCCGTAGAAAGCGACGCCCCAGGTCCAGTTGTCGGTCGGGTCGTTCGTAGTCGGGATTGCCCGCGCGACCAAGTGCCACGCGAATATGACGAGCGCCGCCCCCGTCACCGCCAGCGCAACGGGCCACGGGCGCTCCGTAATGACGATTGTGGAGTGCGGAGTGCGGAGTGCGGAGTGCGTATCGCCTTCAACCAACCCTTGACGGCTGATGGCTGACTGCTGACTACTGATCGCTGACAGCTTCCGTCGAGCTACCATGCCACGGAACCAGGGCAGCAAGAGCAGCACCACTAGGGGGACCACGACGAAATACTGGCAGTAGAAGACCAGCCAGGGCCTCTGTGTGGCGTTGAGCAGGCCGAGCAGCAAAGCCCAGGCCACCGCGACGACCAAGCCGAGCCGAGGGCGGCGGGAGACGGCGCGGGCCGCAGCGTAGGCCAGCAGGCCGCTCACCAGCAGCACCCCGGCCGGCCAGGGCGCGGGCAGGCCGGGGCCGCTGCGAGTCTCAATCCGGTAGAAGACCACTCCCAGATTGCGCCGGTCGTTCGGCGGCTCGAAGGTTGTTGCCGTGAGAGTCAGCCGTGGATTGATGCTGAACATCGCCGCCGCCGGCAGGCTATAGCCGATGTCGGTGGACGTGCGGGGCAGTTCCTTCACGCCGAGGCTCTGCCCCCCGGCCTGCGCGCCGCCGCTCACCGCAGGCACATCGGCGGGGCGTGCCCCCGAGACGTGCAGTCGCGTATCGAGCGGGTAGCCGAGCGGCTGGAGGTCGAACGTCACCCGGCTCCCACCCCAGCGGAACCCGCCTTCGGGGCTGACCTCCGGGAGCGTGTTCAACCCCGTCACCCCGACAGCCTCATCGGCGCTGCCGAGATCCTGCGTGACCGATGCCGGCGTCTGCTGGCTGATCACCAGCGCGACCGCTGTGAACAACAGCGCCACCAGCAGACGCAAGCCCTCGGCCCCGCGTGCTGCCGCTCTCTGGCTCATGGGGACGCGGTGCCCAGCCGGATCGATGTGAAGCCGAGGCTCAGTTGGCGGTTGTCGTTGCCCTGACCGAGGGAGGCGGGGCTTGCGCTGCCTTCCGGTGCCGTCAGCCGCACGAGTTGCGGGCCTGCGGGCCAGTCGAGCGGCTGCGTGGTCAGCTGGTGAAGAGCCTGGTCGCCGGGCACGTTCGCCTCGAACACCTGGCTGTCGCCCACCCAAACTTGTAGCCGCCGGGGCGCGGCAAAGCTGGTTGCCGTGAAGCTGAGTGGGGCTTTCCGCGCCTGCGGGCTGAACACGCAAAAGTCCGCCCTTGCCCCGTCCATCCACCTGAACGGCTGCCCATAGCTCTTGCCCACGTCGTGCCAGTCGGGGCCGAGTTGCAGGAAGGGGCCGGGCTGCTCGGCGGTTTGGCGCACGCGGTAGGTCGTGGCCGTGTCGTCGTCGGCTGTCTGCGTGCCGAGCCGGGCCGCTAGGTCGTGCAGCGCCCGCAGGTCGTCGGCGGGCACCGGCTCGCGCAGCGCAGATGTCTGCGGCAGCCACTTGTAGACCACGATGAAGCCGATGCCCGTGCTGTTCAGCAGGGACGGGAGCTGTAGAGCATCGGTCGGTGTGATGATGTCGGGCGCGCCGATGCTCCGGTAGTAGCTGAACGCCTGCAACGTAGAGCAAGCCTGGATATACGGGTCGGCGATCGGGCGGGAGATATAGCCGCTCGTGATGGGCCTGCCGTGCTGTATCTGGTAGAGCATCTGAGGCGCGTCGGCCCCGCCCCGCTTAGTGTAAGGCAGTTCGAGGACCGCGCCCTGCGTCGGGTCGGAGTTCATCGCTGCCAGGCTCGCGGGGATCGTCATCGGCGTCGTCGTCCGTTCATAGATCGGTATTTCGAGGATCAGCAGGCCGAGCATGACTGCGAACACTGGTCCGCGCCATGCCGGCCGCGCCCGCTCCAGCAGCAGCTTCGCGCCGGCACCCGCCAATATCCCCAGGCCGAGGTACCAGAGCGTCATGAACCGCACCGGGTGGCGCACCAAGCTGAATGGCGGAACCTGCTCCAGCAGCCCAAAAAGCATCGGCACGCGCACCCCGTCGAACGTTTGCTGCGCGTTCACCTGCAAGATCGGCCCGAGCGAGAGCAGCAGCCCCAGCGCCCCCAGCGCGATCCAGACCGGCGTGGCTGGCGGCCTCCGCCCCCCGCGCAGCGCGACCCCCGCCAGCGCCATCGGCACCAGCCCCAAGTACGCCGTGTCGGTGATCCGCGGGTCCACCCAGGCCCACCACGGCGCATCCTGCCCCAGCAGCCAGCCTTCCCGATAGGGCACGATAAAGCTCAACAAGTCCGCTGACCGCTTCAGCGTCACGATGTCGTCCACCTCCGCCCGCGGGATAGTCCCGTTCTGCACACTCAGCCACGCCCCGATCAGATACGGCGACGCCAACACCAGCGCCGTCCCCCCCGCCCAGGCCAGAATGCGTAGTGCGGAGTGCGTAGTGCGGAGTGCGTAGTGCGTATCGCTTTCAACCGACCCATTGTCATTCTGAGCCGAGCGAAGAATCTCGGCTGACTGCTGACTGCTGACTGCTGACTGCTGACTGCTGACTGCTGACTGCTGACTGCTGACTGCTATCCAGAGCAAATGCGCCCCGAAGAAGAGCAGCAGATATACCTCGAAATAGCCGACGGTCAGCAGGGCTAGCGTGAAGAAGGTGCCGGTCAAGATCGCATCGCGGCGCTTGCCGGTGTCCCAGGCGCGCAGGTAGAACTCGATGCAGAGCAGGAACCATTGGAGGCTGATGATGTTGATCTGCCCCCGGCTGTGGTCTATCATCAGCGTATTGAACGCGATGATCACCCCGCCAAGCAGCCCGCCGGCCCGGCTGCCCGTCAGGTAGCTCACCAGCCGGAAGCCCGCATAGCCCGACATCGTGAACGCGAACAGCACGCTGAAATTGTAGGCCCCCACCACACCGAAGGCGAGCAGAGGCACGAGGGTGATCAGCGTGGACGGCAGGTTAAGCGTGTGGAAATAGAGGTCCGCGCCGCCCGGGTAGAACAACATGTCGGTGTGGAACGGGCTGATGTGCCGGTCGAGCAGCGCGACCTTCACCCACCAGAGGTTCCACATGTTCTGCATCCGGTCGGGCGGGTGTTCGCCCATCGCCTCCGTCGTGAAGCGCGCGACAAGAGGGTATGTGACGGTCAGGCTGAGGGCAAAATAACCGAACAGCGCCGTAAGATGGTATGCAGAATCACGTTTCACGGCTCATGCTTGGCTCGGCAGGGGCGCATGACCGTTGCTGCGTGGGCACCAGTGTGTCGGGCCGGTGAGCGGCGTGTTGCACAACGGGCAGCGCGGGCGGCCCGCCGAGACCACTTCGAGCGCCTGCCGGCTGAAGTCCTCCATCATCTCCCGGCTCGCCTGACATCGGACTGTCCGATCTCCCTCCTCCTCCGGGTCTTCGCCGATTTCGCGCACCACTAGGCTCACCAGATCCTCATCCTGGTCGAAGCCGAGCGCCAGCCGCCCGATAGTGAACTCGACTGTTGGCCTCGACGGGAAGGGCAGGGAACCGCCCATGCCCGGCAGATGGCGGCGCTGGTTCGGCAGCTCCATCAAGAACTCCTCGATGGCTATCGCGAGCTGCTGGAGCTGCTCCTTTTCAAGCCAGAGCCGTGCCGCGCCCTGCGGCGAGTGGATGTTCACGCGGAACGTCCGCTGCCCGGGCACTCCGACAGATTCGGCTTCAAACCCCAATATAGGTCCGAGGTCAGTTTCTTCCGGCGGCATTGCCCCATCCCTCAATCCAGGCCATTGGGCTAGAGTACCGCCTCATTGGCCGCGTAGTTCGTTTCGATCTGTGCCAGCCGGGCGGCGTGCTGGCGATCTTCGGTCAGCCCGATAAGCAGGGTCTCCATCGTCGGAGGGTTGCCCATCGTCCGCCTGATCACATCCATCACCTCGCCCGACGCGACGGCGCGGAACTTAAGCATCCGGTAGAGGCCGAGCCGCTCCAGCTCGTTGCGCTCGACGTTGATCGCGCGGATCAGCGCCTCTATCCAGGCGCGGCCCTCCATCGGCGGCGGCTTCACCTGCCCGCCCATGTCGCGGATCGTCCGTTGCAGCGCGAGGGCGTGGTTCTCATCCTCCCGCGCAGCCTGCTCGGCGACGTTGCTGATCTCCCCGTTCTTCGACCGCTTGCCGAGAGTATGCTCGACCTCGATGATGCCCTGTTCGAGTACGAGCGCCTCGTTGAGTTTGGAGATCACAAAGCTCTTATCCACAAACCCTATCCTCCTGCACTACATGCCGTCGCTCGCTATTTCTTGGTCGGATCCACCACCTTGATCGAATCGTCGTTGAACTTCGAGAGTTTCATTGTGATGTCGCTGGTGGCCTCCTGGCCGGCGGTGTTCGTGTCGGCGGTGATTTTCATCTGCGTGATGTAATTCGTCGCCTTGTCTATCCAGACCTCGGTGGTCGTCTTGACAGCCGTGCCTGCGGCATCGGTTGTCTGATCGAGGCTGACGTGGTGAACATCAACACCGTTAAGCGTCGTATCCCCGAGGTCCTTCGCCGTGCCGCTGAAACTGTTGGTCAGGTCGCTAGGACTAGTCGCGCCGGCAGGCGTAGTGCTCTTGTTCCAGTTGCCGGTGGCGTTGGTCCATGTATCTGTGCCGATCTTGACGAACCCGATGCTACTGTTCAGCCCGGTGGCCGCCACGGTCATGCTCATCGCCATGCTGTCCGGCTGGACAAAGTCGCCCGCTGCATTAGTCGTGCTGCTCTGCCCAGCCGCGGTGGATCCGATGTCCATTGTGAAGTGGTAAGTCTTGACGGCCTTCATCGCGTCTGTGGACGTCTTGAGAATGTCGGCCCCGCTGCCCGTGAGGGTGCCGCCGGTGGTGCCGGTCATCACGCCGGTCGGTGTCTCGCCGGTCATGCCTGCGGTCGGTGTCTCGCCAGCCATCGCGGTTGTCGGGGTGTCTGCGGCCATCGCGGTGGTCGGGGTGTTTGCGGCCATCGCCGTTGTCGGGGTATCAGCCGCCATCGCGGTGGTCGGGGCCGCGGCAGTCGTGTTGGTCGGCTGCACAGGCGTGTCGGTCGCGCTGCCGCCGCAGGCTGCGGTCAGGCCGAGCAGCCCAGCGAAGAGCACCGTCAGCGCGACTCGCCGTATCGGGTTCATGTTACTGTTATCTACCACTTGCATTAAACTTTCTCCTTTGGATATGCTACGGTTGCTTGGTCGGCACGCCGGGTATCGCCGGTGTGGCGTTTGCGGGTGCCGCGATCTCGACTGCCTTGCCGAAGTCGCTGAGTTCTACATTCATGTCGATCACCACCGGCGGCAGGGGCGTCGGGGATGGGAGAGCCGGGTTGGGTGTCGGCCCGCCGAGGGCCGCGAAACTCCTCATCACGTCTGTGAGGTCAATGTGGGCGTTCAGCCTGTGGATCAGCTTCGTGCCCGGGTCGATCCAGACGTTAGCGTAGCCAAGCGGCTGCTCGCCGGGTGTGGTGCTGCCGCCTGATCCCATCAGGTTGCCCAGGAAGACGGGCACGTTGTAGCGCGTCGTCTGGGTGCCGCTGATCGTCTCGCTGCCGACCTTGTTCGCGCTGTTTATCCCCGACACAAAGCCGGCAAGCAGGCGGACGATGTTGCTCGTCTTTGTCGGGTCTATGTTGCCGGCCATCGCTCCCATGCTGCCGAGGTTCACACTGCCCGCAGCCTGGCTCACATCGCCGCTGGTCCAGCTTCCGTCCGGGTTCTTGATGTAAGTAGTCTGGCCGATGTTTACGATCTCGGTTGTCTTGCCGCCCCCCGTGACGCTCATATGTGCCGCATCGGGGCTTTTGTAGTCGCCCACGATGGTTGTGTTCGCCACCATGCCCGGTATCTCCAGCGCGGCATTGTAATGATAGCTATCTGCCGCGACGGTCTTGGTGATCGCGTCGTTGATCAGGGTGATCTCCGCCGGTGAAGCAGGGATGCCGAGCGGCCCACCCGTTGCCGGCACCGGGGTCGCCGTCGGCACCGGAGTAGGCGTCGGCGGCACCGGGGTCGCCGTCGGCACCGGAGTAGTGTCGCAGGCGGCCAACAGTACGAGCACGAAGATCGCTGGCGTCAGCAGCCCGCCGAGGCGGAGAGATCGTAGCATAGACAGCGTTCTCAGGCGCTTTCCGGCAGGTAGAGGGCCTCGTCGAGTTCCTCGCCTGCTTCACGATCCGGGCGCGTGAGCAGCAGCGGAGCGTGGCCTTCTTGGATCACCTCACGGGTGATGACACATCGGCGCACACTCTCCAGCGAGGGCAGCTCATACATGATGTCGAGCAGCACCTCGTCGATCGTGCTACGCAGGCCCCGCGCCCCGGTTTTGAGTTCGAGCGCCTTATCGGCAACCGCCTCGAGCGCGTCTGTATTAAATGTCAGCTCCACCCGGTCGAGCGAAAAGAACTTCTGGTACTGCTTGATCACCGCGTTCTTAGGCTCGGTCAGGATACGCAGCAACGTATTTTTGTCGAGCGGTTCGAGCGAGACGACCATTGGTAGCCGGCCCACGAACTCCGGAATCAGCCCGTACTTCAGCAGGTCTTCGGGTATGATCTGCGACATAACTGAGCCGCCCTCGCGTGATCCCGCGTCTCCGCCGTGCCCGAAGCCGATTGCTCGCCCGCCGCCGACCCGCCGCGCGATTATCTCTTCAAGCCCCTCGAATGCCCCGCCGCAGATGAACAGGATATTGCTCGTGTCTATCTGGATAAACTCTTGGTGAGGGTGCTTTCGTCCGCTCTGCGGAGGCACGTTGGCGACGGTGCCCTCGATTATCTTGAGCAACGCCTGCTGCACTCCCTCGCCCGACACATCGCGTGTGATCGACGGGTTGTCGCTCTTGCGGGCGATCTTGTCTATTTCGTCTATGTAGACGATCCCCTTCTCCGCGCGCGTGATCTCGAGATCTGCCGCCTGCAACAGCCGCAGCAGTATGTTCTCCACGTCTTCGCCCACATACCCAGCCTCCGTCAGCGCGGTCGCATCGGCGATTGAGAACGGCACGTCGAGCACTCTGGCGAGAGTCTGCGCGAGCAATGTCTTGCCTGAGCCTGTGGGGCCGAGCAGCAGGATATTGCTTTTCTGCAGCTCAACGTCGTCGCCCCGCACGTTGTTGCCGATCCGTTTGTAGTGGTTATACACCGCGACAGACAGCACCTTCTTGGCCCGGTCCTGGCCGATCACATACTGGTTCAGCAGGTCATAGATCCGCTTAGGCTTCAGGTGCGTGCGATCCAAACCGATCTCCGGTTTTGGAACCGCCGGATCGTCCTCGTCAATGATCTCCCGGCAGAGGTCAACACACTCATCACAGATATAGACGGCGTTCGGCCCGGCTATCAGCCGCCTCACATCGTCCTGGCTCTTGCCGCAGAACGAACAGTGATACTGGGGTTTGCCTGCGCGTGTACCGGCCATAGTCTCCACCTCTCTGCCTGCTAACTATTCCTTCTCGCTGCCTTTTTCGTCGTCTTTGGCGTCGCTGTCGAGGTTCTTCACTCCCTCGGCGGCCTCGCCCTTGATCGCGTTCATGTTCGGCACTACCTCGTCCACGATCCCATATTTGAGCGCTTGGTGTGCGTCCATGAAGAAGTCTCGGTCGAAGTCGCGTGAGACTTTCTCGATTGTCTGGCCGGTGTGATGCGCCATCAGTTCCCGTATCTTCGACTGTTGGCGCAGCAGTTCGCGTGCCTGGATCTCGATATCAGGCGCGTAGCCGCCGATCTGCCCGACCCCCGCCGGGTGCATGTGGATCGTCGAGTTCGGCAACGTCAGCCGCTTGCCGTGGGTGCCCGCGCAGAGCAGGATAGTCGCCATAGATCCCGACATGCCGATGCAGATCGTCGAAATGTCCGGCCGGATAAACTGCATCGTATCATAGATCGCCAGTCCCGCGGTTATCGAGCCGCCGGGGCTGTGCAAGAAGAGCTGTATGTCGCGCTCAGGGTCTTCGTAGTCCAGGAAAAGAAGTTGTGCAACGATTGCGTTGGCGATTTGGTCGTCAATCGGTGTGCCGAGGAAGATGATCCGGTCACGCAGCAAGCGCGAATAGATGTCGTATACGCGCTCACCCCGGTTGGTACTCTCGACTACGTAGGGCACGATAGCGCTCGGCGCACCCTGCAATAAACGGCTGTTCATCAAAATCCCTCCGTGGTTGGTTTACACTGCTTCAGTATACCGGATCACGCGACGGATCGCAATATACAAACAGCCCATTTGTTCGATTATTCGCCCGCCTCGGCCTGCTTTTCGGCATCGGCATCGGTCACTTCTTCGCCGATGCCCAGAACCTCGGCGGCGCCGCCCGCTGTTTCGAGCGGCCCAGGCTCCTTCTCCTCAGCAGGAATCGCGCCGCCCATCTCCGTCTCATCCCTCCGTACTGCCGCCTCGTCGGGGCGTACCGCCGGCGTCTCGTCAGCCTCATCTCCCCGCACCGCCGCCTCGTCCGCCTGTACCGCCGGCGTCTCGCCGGCCTCGTCCCCCCGCCCCTCGGCTATCGACGTCAGCCTCTCGGCCAGCTTGTTCTCGAATAGCTGGCCCCGCAGCCCACTCCGCTGCTCCGGCGTATCCACGATACCCCGCACCGCCTCCCGCTGCTCGCCCTCGTCATACCGCTCGAGCAGCTTCCCCACTGCCTCATCAACCTCGCCGTCGCTCACCTCTATCTTCTCTCGGTCGGCGAACTCGCGCAACAGCAGCAGTTCAGCCAGCGCGGTGCGCGCCGGTTCCCGCTGCGCCTCCCGCCACTCTTTCTCGCTACTGCCTTCGTAAGTGAAGTAGCGCGAGGGGGTGATCCGCCGCTTCTGGAGGCCGGAGGCCAGCCGGTCGTAGCGGCGCTGCACCTCTTCGTCGATCATGTTGCGCGGTACCTCGACATGCCCGCGCTCCTTAAGCATATCGAGCGCGGCCTGCGTCTGCTTGTTACGCGCGTTAGTCGCCGCCTCTTCGCGCATGTTCGTCTCTATCCGCTCCCGAAGCTCGTCCACGGTCGGCACACCCCCCCGCCGCTCGGCGAACTCGTCGTTCAGCTCAGGGAGCTCGGCCTCCTGTAGACCCTTCAGACTCACATGCACTGTGGCATCCTTGCCGCGCAGCTTTTCGTCCGTATATTCCTGCGGGAAGGTTATGGCGAAATCCTTCTCCTCGCCGATCTGCATACCCACGATGTTCTCGTCTATCTCGCTCGGCCAGACCGGGCCAGTCGCCGTGGTCAGCTCGAAGGTAATGTCGGTGCCGGTCATATTCGACACCTCGCCGTCTATCGTGTAGGTTTCGAGGTCCAACGTCACCCGGTCGCCCATCTGCGCGGGGCGGGGTTCGGCGGGGTCGTGCCACTCGGCTTCGCTTCGGCGCAGCTGTTCGAGCACCGCTTCCACCTGCTCCGGCATGACCTCCTCCGGCTCGGCGGACGCCCGTATATCCGAGTAATCTCCGAGTTCGGCGAGCGGCTCCAGGTCGAAGAGCACGCGCAATCGCAGCGGCTCCGTGCTTTCGATCTCCGCGTTGCTGGGTTCAGAGCCTTCCAGGTTCTCTTTCTCCACAGCTTCCTTGATAGCGTCGGCCATCATGCCCTGGCTGGCTTCCCGCACCAACTCCTCGCGGCCAACATGCCGCTCGAACAGGGCGCGCGGCGCTTTGCCGGGACGGAAGCCAGGGATAGTCACCTTGCTCACGAGCCGCTGGTAAGTCTTCTGTAGGGCCGGCTCGATCTCCTCCGGCTCGAACTCCAAAATGAGCGCAACCTGGCGCTCCGGCAAATCTTCGCGGGTAATCTGCACTGAGTTTCCTCTCCTTATAGCAATAAGCACGGCGAGGGGCCGCGTTCAGCCCGCATTATACCAGATACCGCCCCATCCGCCTAGCCCTCATCGCGCCCATTATATCATAACTTGACGACTCCCCAACTGCCCGTTACAATATCCACAATATCTGTGGTAGCTATAAGATACCTCACCGATCACGATCGGCAATCGAAGGAGCTTCGTCATGTACTCTCCGGCCCGCAAACTCCTCGCGCTGATACCTCTCGTCATGCTTACCGGCCTCGGCATCGCTGCCTGGGCCGTCAGCCCCGCGACCCATGCCGGCCCCTCCGGTCCCCAGGACGGCACCGAGCCTCTGCCGCCCGGCGCATCGATCCAGACCGTGCTCACCGGCATGGTCAACCCGATTGCCCTCGCCTTCGACCCACAGGGCCGGCTTTTCTACACCGAGAAGACCACCGGCCGCGTCCGCCTCTTCGAGAACGGCAGCCTACAGGCCGCCCCGGTGATCACATTCAGCGTGGACAGCAGCGGCGAGCGCGGCCTGCTCGGCATCACAGTGGACCCTGCCTTCACCACCACACACTATATCTACGTCTACACCACCTGCGCCCCGGCCGGCGGCCTCTGCGGGGCCACTGAGAACCAAGTTGTCCGCTTCACCGAGAACAACGGCGTCGGCTCCAACCCCATCGCGATCTTTCACTCGCCGGTCGACGCCGCCACGAACCACAACGGCGGCAACATCCACTTCGGCCCCGACGCCAAACTATACATCAGCATTGGCGATGGCGGCGACACTCCCCAGTACTCGCAGGATGTGACTCAGAAGAACGGCAAGATGCACCGCATCAACTCAGACGGCTCGATCCCTGCGGATAACCCGGTCTTCACCGTCACTGGGGCGCTGCCCTCGCTCTACGCGCGCGGCCTGCGTAACAGCTTCGATTTCGCCTTCGACACCCTGGTGCCGGGGCGGATCTTCGCAAGTGAAAACGGGCCGAGCTGCGACGACGAGATGAACCGCATCGTCGGCGGATACGACTACGGCTGGCGGCAGAACTACCCCTGCGACGACCCGAACCCCAGCCCGCAGTACAACACGATCCTGCCGCTCTGGTTTATCCCGAACGGCCCCTGCTGCGAGGCCCCCACCGGCATCACTGTCTACGGTGGCAACAGTGTGCCCCAGTGGACGAACGGCATCTTCATGGCTACCTACAACACCGGCCTCATGCGCCACTTCTACCTCGACAGCAGCCGCACCTTCGTGACCGCGACGAACGTCGTGCAGGGCGTCACAGTGAACACCGACATCGAAACCGGGCCGGACGGCGCTCTCTGGTACATCGAAGGCGGAGGCTATTCCACCGGCACCCTCAAGAAGATCGTCGGCCCTGGGGTGCCCACCCCGACCCCTACGACGACGCCCGCAGGCCCGACCCCGACGATGTTCATGCCGACGCCCCCGCCGACGGTCACCCCCGGTGGGCCGACAGCCACACCCGGCCCGCCTCCGCCGACCCCCGTCATCTGCACGACTCAGAAGTTCACCGATGTGCCTCCCTCCAACCCGTTCTATGCCCCGGTGCAGTGCCTCGCCTGCCGGGGGTTGATCTCCGGCTACGACTGCGGCGGCCCCGGCGAGCCGTGCGACGGCCAGAACCGCCCTTACTTCCGCTGGGGCGCGAACGTCACCCGTGGGCAGCTTGCGAAGATCGTCTCGAACGCCGCCGACTTGGTTGACACACCCACGAGCCGGCACTTCGCCGACGTGCCGCCGGGCACGACCTTCTACCTCTACATCGAGCGCCTGGCCGAGCGCGGTTACATCAACGGCTACGACTGCGGCGGCCCCGGCGAGCCGTGTGACAGCCAAAACCGCCCCTATTTCCGCGTCGGCGCGAACGCCACACGCGGCCAGATAAGCAAGATCACCGCGGGCACCGCCCAACTGACCACCGACCCCGGCTCGCAGCTCTTCACCGACGTGCCGCCCGGCAGCCCCTTCTACATCTGGGTCAACCAGCTTGCCCGCCTCGGCTCGGCCAGCGGCTACACCTGCGGCGGCGCCGGCGAGCCGTGCGATAGCCAAAACCGTCCCTACTTCCGCCCGAACACGCCGGCGACACGAGGCCAGACCTCGAAGATCGTCTCCAACACCTTCTTCCCGAACTGCGCCGCGCTCTCATCCGGCCGGGTGAACGTCACGATCCAGGACTTCGCCTTCGCTCCGGCGGACATCACGATCCCCGCCGGCACCACCGTCCGCTGGGACAACACAGACCTCGACTACCACACCGTCACCAGCGATACCCCCGGCCTCTTCGACAGTGGGCGCATCTACCAGAACGGAGCCTACCAGCGCACTTTCCTCACGCCCGGCACCTACGGCTACCACTGCACTCCCCACCCCTACATGCAGGGCACGATCACCGTGACTGCGCCGTAGGGAGGGGCGCGCCGCCTACCTCAGCGCTCCCGGAGGCATCCTGTCCCACGGCGGGCGCTTGTAGCGCAAGATCCGCCGTAGCCGGTCTACGTCGATCTCAGGCATCTCGGCCTCGACCAGGTTGTACGTCTCCTCAGCCAGCTCCGCCAGCAGTCGGCCTCCCTCTGCCGGCGGGTCCGAGAAGACAGCCTTGATCCGGCCGGCGAAGTCCGGCGGGGCGATACGCATCCCCTCGGCCTGGCGGTCGAGCCACTTGAACCCGATGTAGTAGACCCGGTTGAGTGCGATCAGCACACGCAGCAGCTTTTGCGCTATGTTGCTGTACATCCAGTAGAGCATCGGCAGGTTGTTGCCCCGCGCGAGGAGCATCTCCACGCGCCAGAGGTGGTCGATCTGAGCGTGTGCGCGGACCATCGCCAGGGCCAGCCCGTCTGGGTAATGCGCCGTCTGTGCCTGCCAGCGCGCGATCAGATCGCCGCCGTAGAGCGCGACCCCGCCATGCACACCCGCGATCAGGTTTTGCTTGGAGTCTGAGGTGTCGTACTCTTCGAGTACCTCCCGCAGAACCCGCCCAGTGAACTCGACCGTGTAGTGAGGCACTTCCAGCAGCACCCCGCTCTGCAGCGCGTCGGGAGCGGCCCGCCCCATCATGTAGTCGTCCTCCCAGACTTCCTCCGCCGGGTCGTAGGGATAGAGCCGGATCAGGTCGCCGCCGGCCCGCTCGACAGCCGCCAACCGCTCCTCGTCGGTCGGCGGCTCGTGCCAAAAGACGCCGATCTCGATGTCCGAGAACCGATCCGCGCAACCCCGCGCCGACGACCCACCGAGGATCACCGCAGCCACTTTCGGATTGTCGGCATAGACCGGCGCGATCCGCCGCGCCAAGTCTCGCCGCCAAATGCTCGCTTCGTTCATGCCCGCATTATACCATAGGGTCATGGGCCGGATTGACGCCATAGACACGCTGTGCTATAGTACTGCCGATCTCGCACAAGGAGGCCGCCATGACTGATCAGAATACCCGCGGCGGAGCCAACCTCCACGCCCTGCTGATCGGCATAGATTGCTACCTGCCCAACAGCCTGCCGAACGGCAGCTACCCCTGCTTGCAGGGCTGCGTGCGCGACATCAACCACGTCTCCGACTTCCTCAAGACGCGCCTCGGCGTTCCCGACGAGCGGATCACGCGGCTGACCGCGAGCAACGTCCCAGGCAGCACGCAGCCCGCCGAGCCTGCCGCCCAGTGGCCGACCTATGCCAACATGGTCAACGCCTTCGGGCGGCTCACGTCCACGGCCAAGCCTCTCGACGAGGTCTACATCCACTATTCGGGCCACGGCGGGCGCGCGACGACGATCTACCCCAACATCAAGACAAACGGCATTGACGAGGCGCTCGTGCCCACCGACATCGGTCACTCAGAAGCGCAATACCTGCGCGACCTCGAACTCGGCGCGCTGCTCCATACTATGGTCAACAGCGGGCTGGGCGTCACAATCGTGCTCGATAGCTGCCACTCGGGCGGGGCCACGAGGGGCCAGGACGACTTCGCGGTGCGCGGCATCGGCGGGGTGGACACCACTTACCGCCCCGCCCGGACCCTCCTCGCCCCCCGGGATGAGATCGAAGCCGCTCACCGGGTCGCGACCGCCAGGGGCACACGTATCCTCGCCAGCGGCAGTGGCTGGCTTCCAGCGCCCCAAAGCTACGTACTGCTCGCCGCCTGCCGCCCGACCGAGCTCGCCTGCGAGTTCGCCTTCGACGGCACCGAGCGCAACGGCGCGCTGACATACTGGCTGCTCGACTCGCTTAGAGACATCGGCCCCGGCCTCACCTACAAGATGGTCCACGACCGCGTACTGGCTAAGGTCCACGGCCAGTTCGACCAGCAGACCCCGCAGTTGGAGGGAGACGATAGCCTTGTCGTCTTCGGCAGCGACCATGTGCAGCCGTCGTACCATGTTGGCGTGCTTAACGTGGACGACGCCAACAACAAGATGACCCTCGAAGTCGGCCAGTCGGCCCCGGTGCGTGCGGGCGCGCAGTTCGCCGTCTACCCGCCCGCGACCGACGACTTCACCCGGATCGACACGCGGCTCGCGCTCGTCACGCTCGACCCGCCCGGCTCCGTCACCTCCATCGCCACGATCACCGCCCGCCTCCGCCCCGACGCGATCCAGCAAGGCAGCCAGGCCGTCATGCTCGACCCCGGCGACATCCGCCTCCGCCGCAAAGCGCGGCTTGTGACACAGGGCAACGACTACCTGCCTGCGGCGATTGACCAGGCCGCCGCTCTTGCCGCCGTCGAAGCCGCGCTCACGGCTGATGCAACTGGCTTCATCCAGCTAGTCGGCACCGACGAGGCGACCGATTACCAAGTCGCGATCAATCCCGCCGGCGCATACGAAATCTGGGACGCAGCAGGCATGCCGGTGCCGAACCTCCGGCCCGCCCTGGCGGTGGACGCACAGGGTGCCGGCGGGCAGGTCGCGGCGCGGCTGATCCACCTCGCCAAGTACCGCAACGTCCGCGAACTGGACAACTTCGACACGCTCTCGCCGCTCGCCCATAAGCTGGTGGTCGAGTTTCTCGGCACGCAGCCCGACTACCAGCCCGGCGACCAGCCGAACCCGCAGCCCTTCGCCGACGCCGGCAACACACCGACGGTGAACACCGGCGACTGGGCGTTCGTGCAGATCACGAACAGATCCGGCAAGGATCTGAACGTCGCCGTGCTCGACCTGGCACCCGATTGGAGCATCGCCCAGGCATACCCGACCGACACCGCCTTTGAGACAATCGAGGCCGGCGACCACCGGGTGCTGCCGCTCCAATCCGCTCTGCCCGAAGGCTACACCGGGGGCACAGACCTCATCAAAGTCTTCGCCACCACCGGCACGACCGACTTCCGCTGGCTCGAACTCCCCGCGCTCGACCGGCCGATGCAGCCGCGCGGTGCAATCACCCGTGGCGCCGACCCGCTCGAAGCCCTGCTGGCGACCCTCGCCGACCCGCCCGCGGGCGCCCGCAACCTGACCACCGCCTCGACCGCGAGCCAGGAGTGGACCGTCGCCTCGGTCGAGCTACATTCTACGCAGGCCGGTCAGCCCAGCCCTCCGCAATCACCGACACGATGACGGCTTACCAGCGATTATCAGAAACCCAGCAGCTTTGCGGTGTCGCGTCAGGCACGGCATAGGCGGTCGGAAGTAGGTCTTTCGACGGATTTTTGGAGTTTTTTGCTCCTAACTGCGAGTCCACGGCGATCTGCTCCTTTTTCCGTGCCTGAGTCGCTCGCTATTTTCCCTCTCACTTTATATATCCATTTGGAGGGCGATTTACTGCCACATTTTGGGGCAAAACGGCCCTATTGGGGCAAAGATACTCCGAAAGACGGAGGCCGCACTCCGCTACGGTCCGGGCGGCGACCCCAGGCCGAGTACGTACAACTCGCGCCGGCCCGTCGGAGGCTCGGACTCTATCGTGAAAGGATACGCGCCGGCGTTCAGCAAGCCCCACGCCTCCGCAATCTCGGTGATCGGCCCGACTTCGACGCGCTGCGCGCTCGTGTTGAGGTTCAGGGAGTGGATCGTCCAGCCGTTCTGGATGGTGGTCGGCGGCTGGGTCCAGAGCACGGTCGCGCCGTTGATCAGCGGATTCACGGCCCACCCGGTCGGCAGCGCCGAGGTCGCGCCGGTGCCGCGCCTGTAGAGGTGGACGCTCATGTCGGGGGCGGGCGGGTTTGCTGACCAGACGACAAGGCTGCCGGAGGCGTGGTATCCGCTGAAGCTGCAATCGCCGGAGAGAGGCCCGTCCACCGTGGCGATGGTGGTGTCTGTGTTGTCGCTGTCGCGGAGATGCAGGGTGCAGATGGCGGGGCCGCTGCTGCCGCCGGGACCGGGCGTCCCAAGATCCTGCTCCTCGTTCCAGAGTAGCGCGCCGCCATCTGCAACCGGCTGCTTGCCGCGCCCGCTGACCAGCGTCTCGACGTGAGTATCCGCATTCACTGCGTAGAGGCCGATGTGCCCCGCCGACCCGTCATGGTAGTAGACCATGCTGCCCGCGACCGCGACCCCGCCAAGCTCGCGTTGCGCCGGAGGCAGGATCTCGAACGAAGTGCGCGAGTTGAGGTCGAAGCCCTCGATCCCCTCGAAGCCTCTGTTGTCGCTCTCCTCCCAGACCAGCGTGTTCCCGTCGGAGGCGAGGAAGTCCGCATTGCCGGCCACCGTCTTCACCAAGAAGGTCTCTCGGCTGCCGATGTCGGATGCGTAGATGTCTATACGTGGCGGCCCTGGCGTTCGCGCGCCCTCCGGCGGCGAGCTGATATAGAAGACGTAGTTCTTGGCCGTGACAGGCTGGCCGACGACGTTCAGCGCGTGGAGGCGGATGTCCGGGCCTCCGGTCGGCACCGGCACCGGGGTCGCCGTCGGCACCGGTGTCTCGGTGAAGTGCGGTGCGGAGGCTTCGAGGAATAGCTCGCTGAGGTTCGAGCCGACGTAGTGCCCCGATTGGTCCAGCCAGACTAGCCAATCGTCGGCGATCACCGGGCTGCCCTTAACGCCGGGACTCGTCACCAAGGGTAGGGGCTGTCCAACTCTAAGATCAATGCCCCAGATCGTGGAGTCGTCGCCCGGCCGCGGCCCCGGCATCGCCCAGACCATGATGTCGCCACGCACGCTGCCGACGGCCGCAGGGCGAGGCAGCAACGCCGGGGCGTTGGTGACAAGGTCGAGTTCATGGGTCTCGTCGGCGGGACCGTCCTGCCAGAAGAGGCGGTGGTCCGCGAGGGTGTAGGTCACCGGCCAGTTGTTGAGCCAACTGACCGCCCGCGTGGAACCGTCCTTGATGCTATACGCCTTGATGACCGCGACCGCTGCGCCCGGCTGGGCATGGGGCAGCATCTCGGCCCAGACAAGGTATTCGTCGCTGAGTATCGGGTGATCCATGAGGACGCTCGGCCGCAGATCCTCCACAACCGTTTCCGGTGCCGTGTCGAGGTTCCGGTAGAACAGCTTGGTATGAAATTGCGAGTCGGTATCGATCCAGGCGATATTTCGTCCGCTTATAGTTGGTTGGCGGTTGTCGCCCGAATTGTCTGTAGAAAGCTGCAAGGGAAAGGTGGTCACTAGGTCTTCGATAGTGATGATGCCGGGGCGGCAGCTGGTAGTCGTGCAGGCTCGCTCCTCCCAGACGACGAAGGGGCCTGAGACGGCGGGGTTGAGTTGTGTACTGGCGAAGCTCCTTACATCGAAGGTCTGTTGGGTCTGTAGATTCAGCCCGCTGACCCTGCTGTCGTTTGTGCCCGATATGTGGTCCTCCCAGACCAGGTAGGAGTCGGACCCCGCCGCGTTCATCTGGAAATGGCCGGGCTGCGGGGACGGGATCGGGAGGGGGGCAACACGCGAGCGGTAGCGGAAGGTGCCGAGTTGGGAGAGCAGTACTTCATATGGAGTGCCCGCGTTCTCAAGGTGTAGTTCGAAGACCGCACGCTGGAAATACTGGACGACATAGAACTTGCCGTCGAGCGCGCTGGTCTCGGTGAACTCGTCGGAAATCGGGTAGCCTTGTTGCGCCAGACCGCCGTGGCTCTCCCAGTATGCCCGGAACTTGCCGCCGAGGACGTGCCCGGTCTCCCTAAAGAAGCGCGGGTTGTCGGTGGACGCACGTTGGCGGGGTGCGCCCGCGGTGCCGTAGCGGTGCTTGTACTCGAACGAGCCGAGCAGGCTGAGTTGCACACTGTATGGCGTGCCCGCGTTTTCGGGGTGCAGCTCGAAGACGGCCCGCTCGAAGTACTGCATAACGTAGTGCTTGCCGTCGGTTTCCGAGATGCCGTCCATCTGCTCGGTCAGTGGATAGCCCTGTTGGGCCAGCCCACCGTGCCGCTCCCAGTAGTCGAGGAACTCGCCGCCAACTGTGTGCTTTGTCTCCGGGAAATAGCGCGACGGCGGCGATGTCGCAGCGGCCGGATGCCCGCTCACGAAAAACCCTGCCAGAAGCCCCGCGAGCAGGACGCCCAACACCGGTAGTGCAAACCTCTTCATCTGTCTCCCCTCCTGCAATCCGTTGCGGAACCGGCGTGCCTCGCCCACGGCCCGCTTATCTCTAACAACGGCTGGCAGGCTGCGCGGTTGCGGGGGAACAAAATCCCCCCCCGCAACATCTATCCTGTAGCGCGCTATTTCCGAAAGCCGACCGAATGCATTAGCAGAGGAGACCAACATGGATCCGCAAACAGACACCCCGCACGCCCCGATCGACGAGGATGACGAGAACCCCGCCCTCGTACCGCCCCCGCCTACCGCCCCCATCCCCGTCAGAGTTCACAACTCAAAACCCAAAACTCAAAACTCAAAACTCCGCCGTCGCCGTCTCGCGGCCCTCGGCGTCATCGCTCTGGTATGCGTGCTGCTTGCCGCCGCCCTCGTGCGTTCTGGAGCCCGCCCTTCGGCCACACGCAACATTTCACATGCCGAAACCGGCTATGCAGCGCCCGGACTGGCTGCCGCCGCCCCCACCGTTGGTACAGCCAGTGGAGCCGACATGTCCGTTCCGGCCGCCGCCGACAACTTGATCGGCAAAGCCCCAGCCCCGGCCGGCGGAGGCGCAAGCCCAGCCCCAGGCGTCGCGCAGAACAACTGGGACCGCAAAATCATCCGCACCGGCCAGCTCGATCTCACCGTGGCGAACGTCGAGAGCAGCCTGGCCGCCGTCCGCGACCTCGCCGTGCAGAACGGCGGCTTCCTCTTCAGCTCGAACAGCCGTTACGACGGCGACGACATGCTGGCGACCGCCGTTATCCAGGTGCCGGTAGATGCGTTCGACAGCGTGATGAGCGGCCTGCGGAAGATGGGGACGAAGGTGGTCAGCGAGAGCACCACCAGCCAGGATGTGAGCGAGGAGTACACCGACCTGAACTCCCAGGTGAAGAACCTCCAGGCGAGTGAACTCCAATTGCGCGCACTGCTCGGCAAGGCGACGACGGTGAACGACACCTTGCAGGTGCAGAACCAACTCAGCGGAGTCCAGGGCCAGATCGAGCAGCTACAGGGCCGTATCAACTACCTCGGCCACCACTCGGACCTCTCGACGATCACCGTCAACCTCTCGCCCAAGCCCATCGTCGCCGCTTCGCCGCCTCCGCCTCCGGCCCCCGGCTGGCAGCCGTCCGAAACCGCCTCCCGCGCCTGGAACGCCTCCCTCGACATGCTGGCGAGCGCCGGCGACGTGCTGATCACGGCGTTTGTCTTCCTCTGGTGGCTGGTGCCTCTGGCGCTGTTGGCTGCCGTCTTCGCCCGCACCCGCCGCACCCGCCGCCTCTCCCACGAGACACGGAGCCTTTGACGGGCCTACCAGCTTTCGTGGTGGAGGTAGACGGTGTCCGATGTGCGGCCCCGCTTGAGCGACGGGGAGCGTTTGTCGGGCGCGCCGTGGCCTATCGGGATGACTCCGACCGGCGTCCACTCCTTCGGTATGCCGAGCAGCCCGCGCACGCCGTCGAGGTCGAACGCACCTGCGAAGCCGGCCGCGAGGCCCTCGTTGACGGTGGCGAGCAGCAGCACCATCACGGCGCAGCCCACGTCCATGTGCCAGTAGGGCACCGGCCACTCGATCTCTTGATCGCCCGGTCCCTTCTTGTCCGGCTCCTGGTAGCGCCGGTGGTAGGCGTCCTCACTAGTGCAGGGCACGATCAGCACTGGGGCCTGCGAGATCCAGGGGCCGTAGCCCGACTCGACATAGAACTCCTCCCCGCAGAGATCTGCGACCGCTTTACGCAGGTCGGGGCGCGTGACCACGATGAACGCCTGCCCTTGCGTGAAGCCCGCGCTCGGCGCGTGCCGCGCCAGCTCGAGCATCTTGTCCACCACCTCTGCCGGCACCGGCTCATCGGTAAAGTGGCGCACCATCCGCCGCTTGAGTACCACTTCCGTGAAATCCATCTCCATCTCCTTTAGAGCTTATCGCTGAAAGCTGAAAGCTGAAAGCTGACGGCTAAACGCTCGCCAGCGACATCCGGTCGAAGTATATCTTCTCCCCGGCGAACTTCGCGGCCTCCGGGTTCCAGGGGAAGTGGATGATGATCTCTAGCTGCACCGGCTTGCCGGTCGGCGGCATACCCGCCCAAGCGCCGAGGTGCGTGCCGGTCATGTCGGCCACCTCAAACACCCCCTGCGGGCCTACCACGATGTCGGTCAGCGCGAAATGCACATCCGGGAAAGCGCCGAGGAATGTCGTGTAGAACTCCCGCGCCCCCGAGTGCCCCTCCCAACGCTGCCCGGTGACGGGTATCTCGTAGACGCAATCCTCGGCCAGAGTGCTGATCAGCCCGTCCAGGTCGCGCCTGTCCTCGGCAATCGAGTGCTTGATCCAGAGCCTCCGTATCCGGTCGTGGTGTTCGGGGCTGCTCGGCCAGGCGAGCCGTTCCTGTATCGTCGTTTCAGGCATGATGCGTCTTCCCTCTCAGTCGAGGTCGCCGTAGGCCGGGATCGTCAGGAACTCGGTGAAGGTTGCGGGCAGCACCAGGCTGTCGAGTATCTCACGCGCCTGCACGTACCGCCCACTCTCCGCGCCCAGCGCGGCCAGCTCTTCGTCGCGGATGCGCGCGTACAGCGCCTCGTCTACGGGCCGGCCGTCGGCAAGCGTCGCGCCCTGGTGTATCCACTGCCAAAGCTGCGCGCGCGAGATCTCGGCGGTCGCCGCGTCCTCCATCAGGTTGTAGATCGCCGCCGCGCCGTTGCCCAGCAGCCACGAGTTCAGGTACTGGAGGGCCACGCTGATGTTGTTCCGCACCCCCGTCTCGCTGATCGTGCCGCCGGGCACCCCGACCTCCCGGATCTCGGCTGCCGTCGGCTTCTCAGGTCGCCGGACTTGCTTCTGGTGGGGCTTGTCGCCGAGCACACGGTCGAAGGAGGCCGCAGCCACCGGCACAAGGTCGGGGTGGGCCACCCAGGTGCCGTCGAAGCCGTCGCCGGCCTCTCGGTCCTTGTCCTCGCGGACCTTAGCCAGCGCAACCTCATTTACTTGCACGTCTTTGCGGCTTGGTATGAACGCCGCCATGCCCCCGATGGCGTGCGCGCCCCGGCGGTGGCACGTCTCGACAAGCAGTCCGGTGTACGCCCGCATGAACGGCACGGTCATCGTGATCTGCGCCCGGTCGGGCAGGCGCATCTCGGGACGGTCCCGGAACTTCTTGATCGCGCTGAAAATGTAGTCCCAGCGCCCCGCGTTCAGTCCGGCGGCGTGGTCACGGAGTTCGTAGAGGATCTCGTCCATCTCGAACGCCGCCAGGATCGTCTCGATCAGCACGGTCGCCCGAACGGTGCAGTCGGGGATGCCGAGCGTCTGCTCCGCCTGCGTGAAAACGTCGTTCCAGAGGCGGGCCTCGGTGTGGCTCTCCAGCTTCGGCAGGTAGAAGTACGGGCCGGTGCCGCGCCCGATAAGCTCCTCGGCGTTGTGGAAGAAGTAGAGGCCGAAGTCGAACAGGCTTGCCGAAACCAACTCCCCGTCCACCAGCATGTGCTTCTCGTCGAGGTGCCAGCCGCGCGGCCTCACGAGGAGCGTGGCGATCTGCTCGTTCAGCCGGTACTGCTTGCCCTCCGGACCGGTGAACGACAGTTCCCGCCTCACCGCATCGCGCAAGTTCAGCTGCCCCCCGACCACATTCTCCCAGGTCGGGGAGAGCGAGTCCTCCAGGTCGGCCATGAAGACATCGGCCCCTGAGTTGAGCGCGTTGATCATCATCTTGCGCTCGACCGGCCCGGTGATCTCGACATGCCGCCGTTGTAGGTCGTCGGGCGTTGCCGCCGTGCTCCAATCCCCTTCCCTCACCTCGGCGGTCTCCGGCAAGAAGTCGGGCAGCTCACCGGCCGATAGCCGCGCCTGCCGCTCGACCCGCCGCCCCAGCGCCTGCACCCGCCGCCCGCCGAACGCCCGCTGCAACCCCGCAACAAACCCCAGCGCCTCCGGCGTCAATATCTGCGCGAACTCCGGCGTCACCGTCCCACGTATCTCGATCCCTTCAGGATATTGCATCTGTCACTCCTTTGTGAGAAGTCTAGCCCATCCAGAATGTTGTACCACACCAGCCCCGATCCCTGCCACCCACAGCCGTCAGTGTTCAGCCGTTAGCCACACACTCCGCACTCCGCACTCCGCACTCCGCACTCCGCACTCCGCAATCTGAGCAGTGGACAGAGACCCCGGTTGCCTGTATAATGTGTCCCTAAGCAGTCAGCCGTCAGCCGTAAGCAAGCAGCCGTCAGCAAGCTGAACGCTGAACGCTGAACGCTGACGGCTGATAGCTAACCGCTACCGAAAGGCCACTTGATGCAGACCGAACAGACATCTCCCCGCACCGTCAACTGCGGCGAACTCCGCGAGGCCGACGCAGGCAGCCGCGTGCTGCTCAAAGGCTGGGTGCATCGCCGCCGCGACCACGGCGGGCTGATCTTCCTCGACATACGCGACCGCTGGGGCCTCACGCAGGTCGTCTGCAACCCCGCCGACGCCCCCGACGCCGCCGCAACCGCCGAGACGCTCCGCTCCGAGTTTGTCGTCGCCGCAGAGGGCACGGTGCGCGCTCGCCCCGAGGGGATGCGTAACCCAAAGATCCCCACGGGCGGCATCGAGGTCGCCGTGCAGCGCCTGGAGATACTCAACGCCGCCAAGCCCCTGCCTTTCGAGGTCGCAGGCGCGTCGGAGGCCGACGAGTCGCTGCGCCTCAAGTACCGCTACCTCGATCTGCGCCGCCCCGAAATGCAGCGCAATCTCATGCTCCGCCACCGCGTGATCAAGTTCATCCGCGACTACTTGGACGCCCGCGACTTCATCGAGGTCGAGACGCCGATCCTCTTCAAGAGCACGCCCGAAGGCGCACGCGATTACCTGGTGCCGAGCCGCGTCCACCCCGGCACGTTCTACGCCCTCCCTCAGTCGCCGCAGCAGCTAAAGCAGCTCCTGATGGTTGCGGGCATCGGGCGATACTACCAGATAGCGCGCTGCTTCCGCGACGAAGACCTGCGCGCCGACCGCCAGCCGGAGTTCACCCAGCTTGACCTCGAGATGAGCTTCGTCGAGCGTGAGGACATCTTGCAGCTTATCGAGGGGATGCTCACCGAACTTGTGCCGGCGGTCACCGACAAGCGGATCATGACCCTGCCCTTCCCCCGGCTGATCTACGCGGACGTGCTCGAACGCTACGGCTCCGACAAGCCCGACATCCGCTTCGGCATGGAGCTGCACGACATCGGCGACCTCCTCTCCGGCAGCGAGTTTGCCGTCTTCCGCGGTGCGCTTGCCGCAGGCGGCGCGGTGCGCGCCATAGCCGTGCCCGGCTGCTCCGGCTACACCCGCCGCGAGCTTGACGATCTGACCGAGCAGGCGAAGCGCGCGGGCGCTCGCGGCCTGATCTGGGTCGCGCTCGAGGGCAGCAACGACTCCGGGCGGCAGATCCGCTCTCCCGCCGCGAAGTACCTCCCTCCCGCCCAACTGGATGCGATCCTCGAACGCCTCGGCGCGAAGGACGGCGACCTGCTGCTGATCGTCGCCGACAAGCGGGAGACCGCGGGGGCCGTGCTCGGCAAGCTCCGCGTCGAACTCGCCCGCCGCCTCGACCTGCTCGACGATGACGTGCTGGCCTTCGCCTGGGTGCTCGACCCCCCTCTGCTCGAATGGAGCACCGACGAAGGCCGCTGGGACGCCGTGCATCACCCCTTCACGATGCCGATGCCCGAAGACCTCGGACTGCTCGACACCGACCCCGGCGCGACGCGGGCCACCGCCTACGACATCGTCTGCAACGGCTTCGAGCTTTCGACCGGCTCGATCCGCATCCACGACCGCAGCTTGCAGTCAAAAGTCTTCGGCCTGATGGGATACTCCGAGGAGGAGGCCAACTTCCGCTTCGGCCACCTGCTCGAGGCCTTCGAGTACGGCGCGCCGCCGCACGGAGGCATCGCCCCCGGCATAGACCGCATCGTGATGCTCCTCGTCGGCAAGGCGAACATCCGCGACGTGATCGCCTTCCCGAAAACACAATCCGCGACCGACCTGATGACCGACGCCCCATCGCCGGTGCCGGAGTCGGCGCTGCGCGACTTGCACATACAGCTACGCGAGACCCCCGCCAAGCCCAAACCCGACACTCAGGAGGCCACGTAATGGACCAGCGCGCCCCCGGCCCACCCGACATTCCGGTAGCCGACATCATGGAAACCGTCGCCGCGACCATGCGGCAGGAACGCGGACGGCTCAACAGCCTGTCGAGCTTCAGCGGCGACGCCGCCCACGGCGACCGCATGGCCCGCGCCTTCACGGACGCCGCAGACGCCATACTCGGCAGCGGCACCGGCGACGCCGGGGAGGATCTACAGCTTGCCGGCCAGGTGCTCACCGACCCCGCCGCAGGCTACGGCACGGCAGCCCCCTATTTCGGGCAGGGCTTCTCCGAGGCAGGCACCCACTTCCTGGGCAGGCGCGGCCTCAGCTTCGACGACCTCCCCGAACTCCTCGACGCGATGCTGGCTGGCGCGCAAAAAGACAACCCTGCCGTGCCCGGCATGGGCACTCTGCTCGACGTGCTCTCCCCGGCCGCGATGGCCGTCGGCGGGGCCGCGACAAGCCGCCTCACCCACCTGCAAACGATCCAGGGCGCGCTCGGCGCTGCCGCGAGCGGCGTCCGCAACACGGCCAACATGCCCCAGCCCTTCAACCGCCACCCGAAGGGCCGCCCCGCCGCCCCGACCGGTATGCCCGACCCCGGTGCCGGCTCCGCCCAGACCATGCTCACCGGCGTGGTGAAGGGCCTGCTCGGCGACAGGGTACCGACCGCCCCGGCAGGCCAGAATGCGCCGAACTTCCTGCTCAACCTGCTGTCTCAGGGGATAGATCTCGGCGGTGCCGTCATCCGCCCCCGGCCCACCAACGACGTGGAAGCCATGCTTGCCGGCACCGCCGCCGCAGGCCGCTACGCCCAACCCCTCAACAACCCTCAGCCGGGATATGGCAAGGGAACGGATGTAGAGGGGTAAGAATATGCCGATCCCACAATACGATAATCTGTTCAACCCAGCCCTGCTGGCGATCAAGAAGCTGGGCGGGTCGGCATCTATTGCCGAGTTGAATGAGGAAGTAACGAAGAGCTTGCATCTGAACGATAAGGATCTGGTTCAACCTCATGGTGTCGATGATCGTCAAACAGAGCTGGAGTACCGCCTCGCTTGGGCACGCACCTACCTGAAAAAGGCAGGGCTGCTCGACAACTCGGAGCGCGGGGTCTGGTCCCTGACCGCGAAGGGCCAGGAGGTTGATACGGTTAAACCTAGAGAAGTCGTGCGCTCAATGACTCAAAACCGCCCTGTGAGGAAGAAGCCCACCGTTGGAACACCCACAGCTACCTCTGACATAAGCGTGCCCGAAATCGCCGAAGCCGTACTTGAGCAAACCTGGAAGGATCAGTTGTTGGTTACCTTGCGGGCGCTGCCGCCCGCCGCGTTCGAGCGTTTGTGCCAACGGTTGTTGCGAGAGTCCGGCTTTGTTGAGGTACACGTCACAGGGCGGTCTGGAGACGGCGGTATTGACGGGGTTGGGCGCGTGAAGATCGGAGGGCTATTGGGCTTCCCTATCGTTTTTCAATGCAAGCGGTATCAAGGCAGCATAAGCCCCAACATGGTGCGCGAGTTTCGCGGGGCAATGATGGGGCGCGCGGACCGTGGCCTGCTTATCACAACAGGAACCTTCACCAGCGAAGCCAAAAGAGAGGCGGTACGCGACGGTGCTCAACCGATCGATCTGTTGGACGGCGATGAGTTGATGGAGAAACTGAAAGACTTGCGGCTCGGCGTCGGCGTCAAAATGATCGAGGAAGTCTCCGTCTTGGACGATTGGTTCAGAGAGATTTAGCTGGTCGGTTAGCCAAGATCGTCTAGCGTTGCAGCAAGGAGAGAACCGCTATGGCGAGAATTAGCCTACGCAACCAGGTCGTGATGATCAGCGGCGCGTCGAGCGGCATCGGGCGGGCAACCGCGCTCGCCTTCGCCGCCGAGGGGACGCGCCTTGCACTCTGCGCCCGCCGCGAGGATCGGCTCGAAGCCCTCGTGCCCGAACTCCGGCAGGCGGGTGCAGCCGACGTGCTGACCCGCGCGGTGGATGTGCGCGACCTCGCGCAGCTCGCCGCCTTCGTGCAGGCGGCGCTCGCCGCCTTCGTGCGGATCGACGTACTCGTGAACAACGCCGGCCTCGCGCGCGGCGTGGCGACAATCGCGCAGGGCGACGACGACGCCTGGGACGAGATGATTGACACGAACATCAAGGGCCTGCTGGCGCTCACCCACCTTGTCGTGCCGGTGATGCTCGCGCAGGAGGGCGGCCATGTGATCAACCTCAGCTCGGTCGCCGCCCACGCTGCCTACGAAGGCGGCAGCGTGTATAGCGCCACCAAGCACGCCGTCCGCGCCATCACCGAGGCGCTGCGGCTCGAGGTAGCCGACCGGCGTGTGCGCGTCACCGCCGTCTCCCCCGGCCTCACCGAGACCGAGTTCAGCGTTGTCCGCTTCCGGGGCGATCAGCCCCGAGCCGACTCGGTCTACTCCGGCATGACCCCGCTGACGCCCGAGGACATCGCCGACTGCATCGTGTTCGCCGCGAGCCGCCCGCCCCACGTCAACATTGACGAGATGATCGTCAAGCCGACCGACCAGGCGGGCTTGCAGAAGGTCGTCCGCAGGCCCTAGCCGCTACTCGGCCCCTACCGTCACGAAGCTGAACCGCTCCTTGAAGCGCCGCAGCATCTTGAGCACGGGCGCGGCCAGCAGCAGGATCAGCAGCAGGTTGCCGAACGCGCGGGTCGTGTCGAAGGGCAGCGAGGTCGCCGCGTAGAAGCCTGCATACCGTTCGAGGCCGCCGAGCAGCCCCGCCGTCGGGTCCCACGCCGTCGACGGGTCGGCGCTCGCGGCGGGCGCGGTGAACGGCCAGAACCAGAGGTTGAGCAGGGCGCCGTACAGGAAGCCTGTGAGCACACCCCACCCGGCGAGGGCCGCCCTCTCGACTTTGCCTCCTGCGTGGGCGAGCGGACGCGCGAACCAGGATGCGCTCAGGCCCACCCAGCCTGCGGCGTACATTTGGAACGGCAGCCAGGGACCGACCCCCGCCGTGAACAGCGCCGAGACCAGCATCGAGAGCGCGCCCAGCAGGAAGCCGAAATCTCCGCCGAGGGCATACCCGCAGAGGATCGGTAGCACGAAGAACGGCACGAACTCGGCGGGGTGGGGTATCGCGCGCAGCGAGGCATTCGTCGCCACGAGTATGCCGAGGAGAGCCACCTGCCGCGCGTCGAGCCTCCGAGTCTCCAGATCGGCCAGCAGCACCAGCAGGCAAAGCCCGACGAGCAGCACCAGCACCAACGGCGCATCGGCCAGGTGCGCGGCGTTCTCCCCCGCGTTCGCCTGCGTCAGAAAGAACGGGTAGAAGAACGCCCCCACTCCCACCACGCTAGTCACCGCCAGCAGCGGCGCGGTTGACGACTGGCGGCTGATGCGATTTGTGTGTTGGAGACTGCTCATGCCTATACCTTGATGCCGCCTACGGCCCACTCCGCAATCCGCACTACGTCCTCCGGCGTGACCAGCCGTGGGTCGCCGAAGAGCTTGCTGACCTGGGAGGCGAACACCAGGGAGCCGGACATCACCTCGCGGGCCGTACCCTCGACTACGACCTGGCCTTCGCTCAGGAGGGCGACCCGATCCGCCAGGTGGGCCGCGAGTTCCACATCGTGCGTCGCCAGCACGATTGTCCGCCCAGCCTCGGCAAGCTCGCGCAGCAGGACCGAAAGCGCGTCCTTCTGCCGGTAGTCCATGCCTCGCGTCGGCTCATCGAGGAGCAGCGCGCCCGGTTCGGCGGCGAGGATTGCGGCCAGTGCCACCCTCTGGCGCTCGCCCACGCTCAGGTTCTTGGCGTCGTGATCCACATATCCCTCTAGGTGAAGCTGCGAGAGGAGGGAGGCCACAACCGGACCGTTGGGGGGCAGAGCATGGTTGCGGCGGGTGAATGCGATCTCCTCCCGCACGCTGTCGGCGAAAAGCAGCAGATCCGGGCGCTGCGGCACATAGCCGACGCGCCGCACGATCTCCTCGAGCGACGTGTGCCTCGTGTCCACGCCGCCGACCAGCACCCGGCCCTGCGTCGGCTTGAGCAGCCCGACCAGCAGCTTGAGCACAGTCGTCTTGCCCGCGCCGTTCCGCCCCATCAGCGCAAGCACCTCGCCGGGCCGCGCCTCCAGGCTCACCCCGCGTAGCGCCTCGCGCCCGCCGTAGGCGAACCAGGCGTTCTCGACCCGCAGCGCCGTGCCCGCGCTCTCCAGTGTGGGAGATGGCAGCGCGATCCGGGCCGTCGCCGTGCCTGGCGTGTCGGCGAGCGGGAAGCGTGGGTCGGCGGCGAGCAGGCGGCGCGCCTCCTTGATGCTCAGAGGCACGGAACCCCAGCCGAGCGCTCGCGCGACCTGGGCGAGCGGCGGCGCGAGCGGCATCCGCGCCAGCATTTCTCCCGGAGGCCCGATGACGATGCCGCCTGGCCCCTCCCCCGGCGCGGTCGTCGGCGCGGTCAGGTAGGCGATCCGGTCAACATGCTGCACTACGCGCTCGAGGCGGTGCTCGGAGAGGATGACCGTCAGGCCGAGGTCTTTGTTTAGCTTGACCAGTGTATCCAGCACCTCCTCGGCAGCCTGGGGATCGAGCTGGGAGGTCGGCTCGTCGAGCACCAGCACGAGGGGGTGGAGCGTCATCACCGCGCCGATGGCGACCCTCTGCCGCTCGCCGCCGGAGAGGCTGCTGAGTCGCCGTCCGCGCAGGTGCGAGATAGAGAGGCTGTCGAGCACCTCCTCGATCCGCTTCCGCATCAGCGGCTGGGGTAGCCCCGCGTTCTCCATGCCGAAGGCAAGCTCGTCCTCCACCGTGTCGGCCACCATCTGAGCCTCCGGGTCTTGGAAGACGAAGCCGACGACCCCGCTCGCCGCCCCCGTGCCCTCCGCCGTCGGGTCCACACCCGCCACCGATACGCGCCCGCCGATCCTGCCTCCATAGAAATGCGGCACCAGCCCGTTGAGCGCGCGCAGCAGCGTAGACTTCCCCGACCCCGACTCCCCCGCCAGCAGCAGGAACTCGCCTTCTTCGACGCTCAGGCTCACGTCGCTGATGGCAGGCGTTTCCGAGCCGGGGTATGTATATGCAAGATGCTCAACTGTAACTATCATATCCGAGTTAGCTCCCGACTCGTGTTTTGTCTACCTCTTTTGCTGACTGCTGATTGCTGATCGCTGACTGCTTAACAATCCTCAACAAAGGCAGCGCCGGCGCGACCAGTAGCCCCAGCCCCAGCCCCGCCGCCGGCTCGAAGCCGGGCCAGCCGAGCGCAGGGTAGGGCGAGTAGACCCACCAGACCGGCCGCAGCACCCAGACGGTGAGCGTGACCGTTAGCGAGAGCAGCAGCGCGACCGACACCAGGTCGTCGCGCCGCCGCCGCAACTCGTGCCGGTAGCGCGTCTGCCTGCTCGTGTGCCCGAGCCGTCGGAGCGCGGCCCCGATGGCGAACACGCCGACGACCAGCAGCGCCCCGCCCCAGGCAGGCTCTTCCCGGAAGTAGAGCATCCCGAAAGCGCCTAGCCCGACGCCGGCCGTGCCGAGCGTCAGCAGAGCGCGGATGGCCGACCCGCCGCGCTCAGGAGTCTTGCCGGAGAAGCCCCGCGACTCCATCGCCTCGGCAAGCTGGATCGCGCGCTCCAGGCCCCCGGCCAGCAGCGGCACCGCCAACGGCAGCATCGAGCCTGCGCCACGGAAGCGGTGCCCCCGCAGCTCCTGCGCCTCCCGGATTTCGCCGACCCGCACGATGGTCTGGGGCAGATAGGCGAGGCCGATGGCGGTCACCAGCCCCGCCTGGGAGAGCGCGGGCGGGATCGAGCGCAGCAGGGCGTAAGTATCGGCGGCCGTGTTAAACGTGCCCGCTGTCATCAGCAGCGCCACGACAGCGATCCCGCCGAGCGCGCCGTAGACAACGCCTTCCAGCGTCAGCGCCCCCCCGATTATCGGCCAGTCTGCCGGAAGGCGGGCCAACACCGTCTCCCCGGCGTGCGCTGCGAGCGCATTGAACACCGCCGAGAAGCCCGCCAGCACCATCGCCAGCCGCAAGAAGCCGCCCCAGCCGATCCGCCGTGTGTCGACGCCAGCCGGGGCGACCGCCCGCTCGTAGGCGGTCACAGCCTCGTCCACACCCCGCGCGGCCAGCATGATCAGCGCGAGGTAGAGCGGGTTGCGCGTCAGCAGCGCCGGCAGCCCTGCCGCCGACAGCCAGAGTAGCCACGTCCGCGTGTGGTATGCGGCCAGCTGCCCTATCTCCTCCTCAGCCGCCGCCCGCCGAGCATCAGCACGCCGGCCGCGAGCAGCGCCGCGAGAGGAAGCAGCAGGCCGTTGCCCGCCCCGCTCGTCGGCATACCCGGCACCGGGCCGCCGCTCGGCGCGCCGCCTGCCGCCGGCGGTATCGGCAGCACAAGGCCGGCCAGCGCGGGGATCGCCTGGTAGGTCGCGCCCGCGTTGTCGGCTGGCTGGGCCGCTTGGAAGCGGAGCGCGCCATCGGCGTTCTGCAAGCTCGCCAGGAAGTCGAGCGGCCCCACGCCGTTCTGCTTCCAGCTCGCGTCAGCAGGATTCTCCCCGATCGCCCGGATACCCATGACGACCATCGCCGTCGAGTTGGCATCGCTTGCCGCATCAGGGGCTTTCTGGTAGGCGAAGCCGCCGTCGGAGTTTTGCTGTGCGGAGAGGTAATTCAGCCCTTTGTGCAACACAGGGCTGCCGTTCTGCCCTGCTGCGGCAAGCGCCTGTAGTGCCAGCCCCGTCGTGTTCGTGTCAGCTTTGCCGGCGTCGGTCGAGCCGTCGAACGCCCAGCCGCCGTCTGCGGCTACCGCGCCGAGCAGCCAGTTGACTGCGGCCTGCGGCGGAGTCTGTCCGGTCGCCTTGTCGGCCAGCAGGACTAGCGCCTGCCCGGTCACGTCCTTGCCGTAGTGCCCGTTGGAGGCGTCGTAGCTGTCGTTGATCACTTTGAGTAGGTCCACGCCCCCCCAATCGCTTGCCTTGCCCTGTTGGCCGACGGCAGCCAGCGCCAGCAGCAGCTTGGCGGCAGCTCCCGGCGTCTTCGCGTAGTCTTTGGCCTTCGCTGCTAGGTAGTCGAGCGCGCCCGGCTTGCCTGCCCTGGCCCCGACCGCGTCGCTTCGCCCGGCGGCTACCAGCCCGAAGATCGCGTCTGCAGTCGAGCCGACGCCGAAGCCAGGGAACGATCCGTCCGGCTGCTGCTGTAGGACGACCCAGGCCGCCGCCTTCTGAACCGCTGCGTCGTATGCGCCTCGGGCCGGTGCTGCAGACGCCGCAGGCGCAAGCGCCATAAGCAGCGCAACCACGACCAACAGCACGGCGGCAACACCCCGCCCAACTAGATTGATGTGCTTCATCTTACCCTCCTTCGCGGGTCTCAGACCCGCACCTACATCTCTAAAAGCTGAAAGCTAATAGCTGAAAGCTGAAAGCTGAAAGCTAACAAAATACCCCTCTTCGCCGTGAAGAAGGGTAACAGGAAACGACTCGCCGGTGAAACCGGCCAGGCCCCCACCCCCTTTCGCTCGAAGGATGCGGAGCAAACGCGGCGGCGGGTATCCTGGCTTGCAGCCTCGGGCTGCTTACAGTTGCGGCACAGCGCCGGTTTCTCACCGGCTTCCCCCACTCGGCGCTCAGACCCCGGAAGGGACGAGCGCCGCCACGTTGCTTGGTTGCTAATGTACGCCATAGTATAGCACAGCGTTGGGCGCGCTGTCAACTGGCACGTATATTGCTCTAGCACCAGCTATGAGCATCGGCACATTTCTCTTAGCTGACGGCTGACGGCTGACGGCTGACGGCTGACCGCTTACGTTAACAGGGCGCAACGAAGAAGTCACAGCGTTCAATACTTTCAAGGAGGACACGATGGCTACAGTAGCAGGACTATTTGACAACAGCGCGCAGGCGCAGGCGGCGATTGAGCAGTTACGCGCCGCCGGAGTACCCTCGGATCAGATTTCCCTCGCCATGCAGGACCGCACCCAGTCTGCACAGCTCGTTGAGGATACCGGTGTCGGCACAGGTGTGGCGACTGGGGCCGTCAGCGGCGGTATTCTCGGCGGGTTGGCCGGGCTGCTGCTCGGCGTAGGTGTCCTCGCGCTTCCGGGCATCAACCTTGTGCTCGCCGGGCCTATCGCCGCAACGCTCCTCGGCGCAGGCATCGGCGCGGCAGCTGGTGGGCTGGTCGGTGCCCTGGTGGGCGCGGGAGTGCCCGAAGACGAGGCCCGGCTCTATCACGCCGGCGTGGAGCGCGGAGGCGTGCTCGTCACTGTACACAGCGATACGGTACCTGAGACCGAGATTCGCCAGATCCTACAGGGTGCCGGTATGCGCGATGTGCGCGCCGACTCCGCACTCTGGCAGACCAACCCCGATTATCGCTACGGCGAGGGCACCAGTGTGGCACCCGAAGCCGCAGGCGGCCTCGGCGGCGCTGTCGTCGGCGGGCTGATCGGCGGAGCTGTCGCAGGGCCGGTCGGCATGGTGGCCGGTGGCGCTATCGGCGCGGCTGCCGGCGGCGGCGCGGCACACGAGGCGACCAAGCCGGATGTCGGCGGTCAGGCAGGGCCGGAAGTCGGCGGCGCGGCAGGGGCGGTCACCGGAGCAGTCATCGGCTCTGTCGCAGGCCCCGTCGGCACGGTTGTCGGCGGCCTCGCGGGTGCAGCCGCGGGCGGCGCAATCGGCGAAGGAACGGAACAGGCCGCAAACATGCCGGTCCCGACCGACACCGGCTACACCGGCACGACTACAGCCGGCACCGACCCTTATGCGACGAGAGCCTACGAGACGGTCCCAACCGCGACTACCTCCGACTACGGCACGACGCGCCCCGCAGGTTCGGGCGTGGGTGCCGAGGCCGCAGGCGGCGCGGGCGGCGCGGTTGCCGGTGGAGTGATCGGAGCTGTCCTCGGCGGTCCCATCGGCGCGGCGGCAGGTGCCGCAATCGGCGGCGCTGCAGGAGCCGGCGCGGGCCATGAGGCCGTCAAGCCGGATGTCGGCAGTCCTGCCGGCTCCGAGGTAGGCGGCGCAGGCGGCGCGCTGGCCGGAGGCGCAATCGGCGCGGTCGTCGGCGGTCCCGTCGGCGCGGTCGCCGGGGCTGCCCTCGGTGGGGCGGCAGGCGGCGCAGCCGGAGAGAGCACCGAGCAAACCGCAGTAGACCGGCCTATGGGCTACACTGAGACCACCGCGACCGACTACAGCACACCCGGCTACGCAGATACCACGACCACCTACGGTGCCGTTGACCACACAGCGGCCACGACGGACACAGCCTACGGCGCTCCCGGCTACATGGATACCACGACGACTTCCGACTACGCCGCCCCCGACTATGTGGACACCACGACCTCTGACTACGGCGCGACGCGCCCCGCAGGTTCGGGTGTCGGGCCGGAAGCTGGCGGCGGCGCAGCCGGCGCGGTCACCGGCGGAGTGATCGGCGCGGTCGTCGGCGGTCCCGTCGGCGCGGTCGCCGGGGCGGCCATCGGCGGCGCGGCAGGTGCCGGCATGGGCCACGAGGCCACCAAGCCGACGACCACCCCCGCCGGCTCCGAAGTCGGCGGTGCAGCCGGAGCGGCCACCGGAGCAGTCATCGGCTCTGTCGCCGGGCCAGTCGGCACGGTCGCTGGCGGACTTATCGGCGGCGCGGCCGGCGCGGCTGCCGGCCAGGGCACCCAGGAGACAGTCGAAGAAGGCGAGGCCGAGTCCGGTCGCGGCGGCATACCGAACCGCGGCGAGACTCTGTAGCCCGACCCGGCTCCATCTCATGGACTTCTTGGAACCGACCGGCCTGGAGGCCGACGACACGACGAAGTTGCTCCATATCGAGTGGAGCGACGGGCATACGTCAAAGCACAGTCTCGCAAACCTGCGGCGGCTCTGCCCCTGCGCCGAGTGCAAAGGGGAATGGGGAATACCCGGCAAGGTGGGCGAGGCAACCGAGATGAAGCCCGAGCAGACCGACCTGGCAGACATACGCCAGGTCGGTCGCTACGGCCTAACCCCGATCTGGGCCGACGGCCACAGCACCGGCATCTACACTTACCAATACCTTCGGAAGAACTGCGAGTGCGACGACTGCCGCGCTGGCCGCCCGCCGCTCGGCTAGGGGATCTCCGCCGTGCGGTCGCCGGGCACCACCAGCAGCGACCCGCTGTCGTAGACGCGCACGGTGTAAGTCCGGTCGCGCCAGCGGGCCAAGAATGCGCGCCGCGGGTCGCCGTCAAAGCTGACGCCGCCACGGGTCACGCTGCCCTCGCGCGCCAAGCGCAGCGAAAACCCCGCCCAGCTTTCGCGGAAGGCGTCGGCAACATGGTCCGTACCCGTGTCGTTGAGGCCGCCGCGCGCGTCGTAGCGCCGAGCAGAGCCTCCCATGCGTAGCTGCACACAATGTTGGTAGTTGCGCTGCGCCTCCTGCTCGATCTCGTCCACGCGCTCCAATATCTCGGTCCACGGTGTGCCGATCGGCGCGTCAAAGATCCCGATGTGCCCATGCACGCGGTCGTCCCCGGAGAAGCGGTAGCCGGGGTAGACCGTGATCTGGAAGCTCGCATCACCGAGATCGAAGCCGATGAACAGGATCGCGTCGCCGTATTGGGCGGTGCCCCCCGAAAAGTCTGCGGTCAGAGTTTCGTCCACGGCGCGTCGAGGCATCGGCTAGCCCGCCGATTCCGGGTGGGACCGGCGATAGGTCCGCACGGCGTCTTTGAGCGTGCCGAGCGCAAGCGTGGCGCAGCGCGGACGGCTCATCACCACATCGCGCCCAAGCAGGTCCACTATCTCGTCATGGGTCATCGCCTCGATCTCGGCCAGTGAAACGCCCTCGGCTTCCTCGGCGACGAGTTCCGCCGCGGCCTGGCTGATCGTGCAGCCCTCGCCCTCGAAGGTTAGCGCCTCGATCCGCCCGTCTGCCCCGACCTTCAGATGGTATGTCACGATGTCGCCGCAGCCCGGGTTGCCGCCCTGCGCCGACACGTCGGCGTCGGGCATCGGGGCTTTGTGTTCCGGGTGCTGGTAGAGTTCAAGCAGTTGGTCTATCTGTGACTGTCTATCCATACAGCTATTGTACCATGTCGGCCCGATTAGCGTCAAAGCCGACAGTTGGTATACTTCTTGCAGGCCCAATAGGGCGGTCTATAGATGCGACCGGTCCGCCGGCAAGTAGGGGCGGCCTTAGACCCGCCAGAATGAGGAGATCAGACCGATGGGAAAAGATAATCTCTTGGTTTCGGCCGCAAAGGGGGCCGTGGCCGGGTTAGTCGGCACGGCACTCATGACCGCCGCGATGCCGCTGTCGCTTAACGTACTTAGGAAGATGGACTTGCTTCCGCCTCAGCCTGCCGCCCCGGATCCCCGCAAGCAGCCACCGGCCAAACTCGCGCAGAAGATAGCCGAGACGGCCTTCGACACGCACCTTGACCGAGATGAGGCGCACATAGCCGGCCAGGCGATCCACTGGGGCTACGGCACGGTCGCGGGCATCATGTACGGGGTGGTGCAGAGCCGTCTGCGGCTACCCCACCTGCTGCACGGCAGCCTCTTCGGTGGGCTTGTGACGTTAGCTGCGTGGACCCTGGTACCGGAGATGGGGCTGACGCCGCCGCCGGCAGAGCAGCCCGCTCCTAAGAACATAGACCAGGCTCTCGTCCTACAGCTCTATGGACAGGTAGTGGCCTTCACTTTCCACCTCCTCGGCGGCGATAAGGCATAGACCTCAGAGGTAAACCCCAAAAGGGAGCGAGCGGATGCCCGGCTTACTGATTATCATGGCGAAGCGGCCCAGCCTCGGCCTCGTGAAGACGCGGTTTTCCCCGCCTCTCCGCCCCGAGGACGCGCTCGCGCTGTACGAAGCGTTCCTATCCGACACCATACGCCTGGTGCTGGCGGCCTGCGCCCAGGCACCGGGCATCACCCCCGCGCTCGCCTACTCGCCCTCCGATGCCCTCGACCACTTCGCTCAGTTGGTGCCGCCCGGCTTCTTGCTGCTGCCCCAGCAGGGTGACGACCTCGGTGAGAGGCTGGCGAGCCTGCCCCGGCAGGCTGCGGCCCTCGGTTTCGGCCCCGTCGCTATGTTGAACTCCGACAGCCCCACCCTGCCCCCGCCCTATGTCGTCGGCTGCTTCACCGAGCTAGCCCGGTCCGATGTAGACGTTGTGCTCGGCCCTTGCACCGACGGAGGATACTATCTTGTCGGGGTGAAAGCCCCCCAGAACGCGATCTTCACCGGCATAGGCTGGAGCACCGGCCAGGCGATGGACGACACCATCGCCGCAGCAGCCGAGGCAGGCTTGCGCGTCGCCCTCCTGCCGGCCTGGTACGACGCCGACACGGCCGGCGACCTGCTGCTGCTCAAGACCCATGTTGAGAAATACCCACGCCTCGCCCCCGCGACCCGTGCCGCGATGGCGGCGCTCCCTCCGGGAACGCTCGACGGTGTGACCCGCTCATAGGAACTGACTCTATGCTCTTACTCGTCGGGGGAACAGGGTTCGTCGGAGCCTACATCTTGGAGGCCCTTGATAAGCGTGGGCCTAGAGATCAGGTGAGGCTGCTTGTGCGCGACGGCGCGAAGCAGCGCACGCACGCCGCTGAGGGCTGGGCCACCGCAACCGGAGACATCACCCGCCCCGAAACGCTTGACTCCGCCCTGTCGGGCGTGGACACCGTGATCAACCTCGTCTCGATCATCCGCGAAAAGGACGGCAAGACCTTTGCCGAGACTATGGGCGCGGGCCACCGCAACCTCGTTGACGAGGCGAAACGCGCCGGCGTCGCCAACTTCGTCTATATGAGCGCCCTCGGCACAAGCCCTGCCTCGGTCGGCCTGTCGCAATACTACAAGTACAAATGGGCGAGTGAGGAATACCTCCGGGCGAGCGGCCTCGGCTACACGATCTACCGCCCCTCGTTTCTGATCGGCCCCGGCGGCGATTTCGTCAGCCTCCTCAAAATGCTCACGCTCCTGCCTGTCGTGCCCGTGCCCGGCACCGGCAACTACCCAGTGCAGCCGCTCGCTGTCCGCGACCTCGCACGCTACGTCGTGCAGATGCTCAACGACCCGCGCGCAGCAGGCCAGACGCTCGAAATCGGCGGCCCGCAGACCTTCTCGCTCAAAGAGATGCTCCGCAAGACGCTGGAAGCCAAGCGCAAGCGCGGCCTGCTGATTCCCATTCCCCTGCCCCTGATGCGCTTGACGGTGCCTATCTTCGACAAAGTCCTGCCCGCGCTCATCACTAACGACCAATTCAAAATGCTGCTTGGCGGCAGCTCGACGACCGACGAGAGGCTCGCCGAGTGGGGCGGCTTCGAGCGCACGCCGTTCGTCAAGGCCATGCGGTCCGCACTCCGCACTTCGCAATCGGGCTAGCCCCGCGCCACGAAGCGGTAGCCCTGGTCGCGCACGCTGTTGATGTCCTCGCCGATCGCCGGCAGCTTCTTGCGGAGCCGCGACACCGTGACCTGCATCCGTCGCCGCATATGATCGGCGCTCTCCTCTCGCTCGGGCCGCCCCCATACCTCCCGCCAAAGTTCCGCGAAGCTACAGATACGGTCCTGGTGTGCGCGCAGGTAAGCATAGAGCGCAGCCTCCATCCCGTTCAGGTTCGGCTCGGGCGGGCCGGTCGCGGCCGGGAGGTTGCCGATGAAGCTCGCGTAGAGCGGCGAAAACGCCTCGTATTTCCCCCGCTGTTCGCCCTGGCCCTGCTCGTACTTGACAAGCCCCTTGCCCTCCAGCGAGGCGAGCGCCACGAAGTCCTCCTCGGATAGCTCGCTCTTGACTAAGTGGCGGAGCGCATCTTGTTCGCCGGTTGCCAGGCGCGCCTGGTACATCTGGAATGTGCGCCCGAAGTCTTCCTGCAAGCGCCCGCGCAGCACAGCAGCGTGTTCGGCAGGCAGCGCCTCGTCGCTGTCCAGCAGGCCGAGCCTTTCGCGGCTGTTCCAGAGCGCCCGCCCCCCCAAGATCAGCAAGTACGGGTGGCCGCCCGCCTGCTGCAATATGAACTCCACATCCGCTTCGGGGAACGGGTGCCCACTTTCGTTGGCCGGGATCTCGAGCATCTGCCGGGCCTCCTCCGGCGTGAGGCCGCCGAGCCGGATCAGCGGTAGCGTCTGGAAGAAGGGTGAGCCGATGGCCGCTGGGTTCACCTCGTGAAGGGGGCGTTCGGTCGCCAGTATGAAGGCGACATACTCGCGCCAGGGGCGCAGGCGCGTCGTCTCCTCTTCGCTCATCGTCTCGAAGCCGATGTCGAAGTCGTCCAACAGCAGCACTATGCGAACACCCCTGCCTGCGATCCGCCGGGTCGCGGCTTCGATTGCTGTTGCGGCGTCTGTTGCCGCCATACCTGCGTAGGCTGGCGGGGCATCGAGCAGGTCCGGCAGCCCCAGTTTTTTCGGGAGCGTTCGCTCCCGATAGCCGGCATACTCTTCGCAGAGCCGCTTATAGATGAATGTAATCGGGTGCATCTTCGGCGGCAGTTGCCGGAACTCGATCAGTACCGGCAAGATCCGCCACGGCTCTTTTTCGTAGATGCCCGCGAGCATTTCGAGGTGGTGCATAAATGCGCCGTTTGGATCGGCGCAATAGCGCAGAAGCGTGGTCTTCGCCATGCCCGGCAGCCCGAACAGCTCCAGGTCGTGCGTCGGCGTGGCGCTCGCAGCTTCGAGTATGTGCCTCACCCAACGCTCCGAGCCATAGAACTTATCCGGGTCAAATGTCACCGGGAGCCGAAAGTACGGGTTCTGTAACAGCTCTTTCTCATTGTCCGTCTGGGTTCTCATCTGGCGTGGTTCCCTTTCCCGTTGCCGGCTTCGCGCGGATGCGCGGGCCACGCCACGCATCGAGTGCCTCCTTTAGCTTGAAGGTGCGTTTTGCCCAAGTGTGGAAGAGTTCTATCGGTATGAGCGCCTGTGCAGCGTCGCCGACCTGCCGCAGCGTTATTATCCCCTGATTCTCGAGGTCAATTAACGCCGCGCTCAGGGTGTGGGCATCGAATCCCGCCTCTCTACTGGCTATCGCAGCCGTGAGCTGCGTCACATCGCCCCACCCTCCATGCGCCAGCTCCTGGGCGGCAGCGGCCAAGACGACCTGCCGCTCGGGGGTCAGGCTGTCGGTAAAGTGAGCGAAATACCGCGAACCCGCGCTGATCATCAGTTGGGTGCTGTTTACGAGGTCGTCCGCGGTAATATTGCACCGGCCCAGGCTCCGCACTCGGTCGATCATCTGGAAGCAAAGCAGCTGGATCAGGTACGGGACGCCGTTCGTCAACTTATAAATCTGCCTCGGTATATCCGGGTCGTCATACAGAATCCCGCAGCGTTCCACTGGTTCGACCGTCAACTTGCGCGCCCAGGGCGGGTCGAGCGGCAGCAAGTGGAGCGTCCGTGTCTGTTGGAAAAGAGCACCCGCGCTGCCCTGTCGCTTACGGTCGAGGAAATGTGTGTCTTGGATGATCAGCATCCAATAGATCTCCCGCCGCGAGTTCAGTATTGCGCGCAGGTTGCCGAAAATCACCGGGTCGCGCCGCCCATCTTCTTCCTTATCGAGCAAGACATTGAACTCATCTATCATGATCAGCAGGCTGCCCCCACCCGGCTCCACCGCAGCCTCGGCTAGCCCCCTGTCGAGCCATTGTATCGGCCCCTCAGCAGCTTTGCGCTCCGGTATCTCGGCCTTTAACTCGCTATAGACTTCGCAGAGTACCAGATCCGCAAGGCTCTCTGCATCGAAGCTCGATAGCTTTTGCAAGTCCACGAACACCGCGCGGTCCCGCCCATGCTGGAACCGTATCTCGCGCATCAGAAACCGCGCCAACGAGCTTTTGCCTACCCGCCTCTGGCCGTGCAAGATCATCACCCTGTCGGTGCCCCCCTCGTCCAGCCATCGGTGGATCTCCGCCCTAGATTCCTCGCGGTCATAGAACATCCACCGGTCGTAGACCTCGTGGGTGGTGTACGGGTTAGGCTGCCGCCGCCGCGCGCCCGGGGCCTGTAGCGCCAGCCGTTGCGCCGTAGAAGGCGGCTGCACATGCACATGATGCACATCGTCCACCCTCTCGATGCGGTGGCCGATGCCCGCAAGCTGGTCGAGCCTCACCGCTTCCACCCCCAGCGTGATCTCCGCGCTCCCGTCGGCAGACACCTGCCCTTTCACGTAGGAAAGGTGCGCGCTCGGCTCATCGTAGATAGTCGAAATCACATCTTCGAGCAGCATATCGCGGTCTTCGGCTTCGATTGTGAAGAACAGCATATCGCGGTCCGATACACCAGGGGCTTCCCAGCGAATATCTACCGGGTTCACGACACCCACCGCGCCAGGGCAGGCGGTGTTGCCCCGACGATGCAGCATCAGCGCGCTTTTCCCCGAGCTGATTCGCTTCTCGGCTGCTATCAGCTCGTCGCCTGGCACAGGGCGGCACCTATCACAAAACTCTATCCGCTCCGGCGGGTAGGGCGGAGTCTGCCCGTCGCGTGTCGTCAGAGCCAACGCAAACTCAGCCGAAATAATCCGCCGCACAAGTTTGGCCGCCGATAGCGTCCCCATCTCGACCCGCTCATACATCGCGTCCGCATCAGCCAGATGCAACTCCTGCACGGCTCGGTCCAGGGCTTCATCCAGATGCTTGCTCTTGATCGTCATCTGATACTTACGCTCTCTGGCGTAGTATTCCAACGTCTTGATCAACAGCTCCTCGATCTGTCGCCGCCCCTCGTGGATCGCCTGGGCACGGCTCACCAGGCTCCGCCGGATGTTCGCCCTCGCCTTTTGCGAAGATGCCAGGCCGATCCACGCGAGGTCCGGTCCGCCGCCGCGCTTGTCGTACTTGATCTCGATCAAGTCGCCGTTGCGGAGCGGGAAATTCAACGGCACATTCTGCCCGTTTACCTTTACATCCGAGACCTGCTGTATAAGATCTGTATGGAGCGCGTAGACGAAGTCAAGCGGCCCGCTCCCCTCTTTGAGCAGCATGATCTCGCCGAGCGGCGTGAACAGGTAAAGCTGGTCGGACTGGGTGCCGAGCTCAAATTGGCTCAGGCGGTCCGATACCGGGTATTTGTGTTCACCTTCCCTGTAGCGCGGTCTGAGTTTTTGTGCCACCGTATCCAGCCGGTTCCACCATGCAGGCGCCTCGCTGTGCTCATGCGGCCTCCGGTAGAGCGCCGCCACTATCCCCCATTCGTTAAGCTCATTCATTGCCTGCGTCAGGATACGGAAATCTATCACGATCCGTGTCTCAGTGTCTGCCCCTTCGGAGTCTGTCGACGCTTGATAGATGATTGATGTGTGCAGAGCCCGGTAGCCCGCGGGGCGTGGTGCCGCGATATAGTCTGAAAACCTTCCGGCGAAGCCGGGTTCGGTCGGCCTCCCCAGCCGATGCACTATGCCGAGTACCCTGTAGCAGTCGGACCGCGTGGCGCACAGAACCTTTACGCTCAACCGCCGCGCGATGTCGGTCTTCGAGACTCGTTCGTATCTATGACTGTGAAAGGAGACAGCGGCAGGGTAGAGGAGCGGTTCGACCTTCGGCAAGGGCGAGATCCCTTCGGCCTCCGCCTCCTCCCAGAGCTTCTGCTCGATCCGCGTATAGGCCCGCTCCTTCTCTGCGGTTCCCTCGGTTAGCCATTTATCAGCGATCTCACGGCAGTCCTCCGGGTGCAGCAAGCCCATACTCCGCTCGATCAGGCTGCGGCGCAGCTGCCACAGGCCAAGCATCTCCACCAGAGGCAGGAACACCGCCAGTGTAGTCTCAGCCATCCCCTTGTCTGAGCTGCCCGTGAAGCGCGCATCGTGGTCGGCCAGCAGCAGCAGAATAAGCGACAGCCCCGGCAGGTCCAAATACGTTTCGCGGAATAGCGACCGCCTCAGAAGCATCTGCGGGTCGGCTCCTCCCTCCGTGGATCGGTTCCCTGAGTAGGCCAGCTTTGCGCGCCACTCGTTCAGCTTCTCCGCCCGCGAGATAGCCTCCCATGGGTAGCTCGCCCCCAGCCGCGCCGCCTCTTCCGGCCGTCCCTCGATCAGCGGGGCCAGCAGCGCGGCGACCACTACCCGCTCAGGCAGCGCCCAATTGAGCAGGGTAGCCGCAGCCGTTTGCGACGCTCGAAGGCTTCCCGCCGCGCCCTCCCCGCGTTCCGCAAGCGCAGCCTCCTGTTCGCGCAACGCCTTTCGCAGCAGGTTAGGCCAATCCTCCTGAGATATTCCCTCTCGCTTCATAGCCCCCATCTTATACCATTTCTTGCGACTTGTCAACACCTTTCATGCGGGAGTTTTCCCCATTCCCCGCCAACTCTCCCACCGACTGTCATTCTGAGCGCAGCGAAGAATCTCGGCCTCCCACCCACCGCCATTCCTATCCCACCCACCGTCATTCTGACACTCTACCCATCATCAATCCGCCTTCCCACCCACCGTCAATCCACCCTCCAACCGGCTGTCATTCTGAGTGTAGCAAAGAATCTCCCGGCCTCATCACGTTTGCCGTGTTGAGAGAAAAGCACCTATATATCCCCCTTGACAGCGAATGATATATGTGATATAATCTGAGAGGAAGGACAGAAATGAAGAGATAAACAATAGTCCTCGCCGGTTTGCTGCTGCTCCAACTGGCGAACGCCATAACTGCCGGAGCAGGCCAATGAGCAACTACGACACACTCGCTCAATTGAGTATTCCGACGGACCCGTGGACACGTTGAAAGGAGACGGCTGCAATGGCTACCCGAAGACTTCGATCCGCGACACCGAAATCCCTGACGCGCATCGAGGCAGGAATGCGTCTGTCGCTCATAATCTGCACCGAGCTGGCAGTGTACCTGCTCCTAACCCTGCCTCTTGCCTTCGCCCTCGGCGGCTGCTTGACCACCATCGCCCTGCCCGCCGTCATCATACTCGGCATCCCACTCGCCCTCATTGCCTGCCCACGGATAGTCGAAGTACCCTTCCTCCAAGCAGAGATCGTCAGCGACCGCAACAGCCTCGAGCGCGGCGCCTGGATGAAAGGCTACCATCTCTGGCTACCGATACTCTACCAACGCATCAGCCGGGTGCGCCTCTTCCCCTCTAACGCCTCCCTCGAAATGTACCAAGTGAGGATGCGGGGCGGCCCCCCACAGACTATTCAGGTCGGCTACAGTATCCGCCCCTCTCTTCCTCTCAACACACCCACCCTGCCCCGCAAGAACGTGCCTCCCGAGATCGTTGAGCGCGATAGGCGCGTGTGCGGCTTCCTGAATTACTCAATCATCTTGCCTGAAGTGTGGCAGGGGTACAGCAGCAAACTTATCGAGCGCAACCTGCGCGTGTGTCTGGAAAAGCTCCAGCTCTGCCAGGTCCACGACCCGATCGGTCGGGACACCTTTCTGACCAGCGAACTCCACAACCGCCTAAACGCCCACCTAGCGGCCACAGTCGAGCAGGCAGTCGGATTCTCCGTGACCATCAACTCTGTTACGGTGCTCGGCCCCAACGACGCCGGCATGAGGGCCTGGTGGCAACACCGCCAACAGATGTCCGCGCTCTCCGACGAGGCCGCCACGATGACCCAGGAGCAGATGCTCTTCATGGCCGAAATCTCGAAGATTCTCGGCGGCGAACGTTCAGCCGGCACCGACCCCGCCATACTCCTGGTGCTCTCACAGCTCTTCGGTGGGCAGCCCGGCGCGCCCAAACCTCCGGCTGGGGGGACCACGCCATGAAGTTGGCTGCCCTCTGCGCCGCCTGCCTGCTGCTCGCTTGCGGCCTACTGCCCTTCTCCGGCACCGAGTTCGGCCCACCGATGCTCGCGGCCTCCACATGGATAGGCGTGCTCGCCCTCCTGCCGCGCCTGCGTCCCCGCCGCCCGCCGCCGGGCACGCCCGCCTGCCCCCCAAACCCAACGATCCAGGTCCGCGTCCTCATTTACCGCAACGACGGCAGCCCCATCGTGCAGTGGTGCGACCTCCTCCCACCGCCTGCTCCACCCTGACCTCCGCCCCCACCCCGCCACGCCCCCGTACCGCCGCCGTCTCGGCGTCCCCATCATCCCGCAATCCGCACTAACCACTCGTAATTCATAACTCAAAACTCAAAACTCCCGAAGGTCTAGGTCTTTCGGAGTATCTTTGCCCCTAAGCCTCCCAAACCCCCCAAAATATAGCAGTAAATGCCCCCGAAATGGATATATAAAGTGAGAGGATAAAAATAGCGCGAGATTTACGCACGAAAAAGGAGCAGATCGCCATGTACTGACAACTCGACACTCAAAACACGAAAAAATCCGTCGAAAGACCGATGCGCGCCCCGATCTTACCGCCTACCGCCTATGGGCGGCTCATCCCGACCCATCGGCCTTCGCAATTCAAAACTCAAAACTCAAAATTAGTATAACCCGCCAGGCACGAACTATCAGAAAGCCGGCCGCCGCCATGCTTGACGGCACCTCTGAAAGCTGATAGGATACCATTAAACCCACGAGCCAAGTACACACCAGGAGCAGACGCCATGAAGATTGAGCGCATACGAGTCCTCAGCGGGCCGAATATTTGGGCTTACAGGCCCGTGCTCGAGATCTGGATCGACATCGGTCGCTTCGAGGCGCTGCCGTCCAACAAGCTGCCCGGCTTCACCGAGCGGCTCGTCGATCTCCTGCCGAGCCTCTGGGAGCATCGCTGCTCCGAGGGGCGGCCCGGCGGTTTCCTAGAGCGGCTACGGCTCGGCACCTACATGGGCCATATCCTCGAGCATGTCATCCTCGAATTGCAGTCCCTCGCCGGCATCGATGTCGGCTTTGGGCGCACCCGCAGCACCGGCCGCTACGGGCAGTACCGCGTCGTTGTGGACTACAAGGACGAAGAAGCCGCCAAGATGTGCGTTGACCTCGCGCTCGAGATCGTTGACGCCCTCACCACCGACCCGCCTGAGACGATTGACCTCGCCGCCTGCCTCGCCGACATACGCGAGACCGCCGAGGACAACATGCTCGGCCCCAGCACCCAGGCCCTCGTGGATGCGGCCAAGCGGCGGGGCATACCCGCGTTCCGTCTTAGCGGCGGCAGCCTGGTGCAGCTCGGCCACGGCCGCTACGCGAAGCGCATCCAGGCCGCCGAGACCGCCTTCACCTCCAACATCGGCGTCGAGATCGCGTCGGATAAAGAGCTGACCAAGCAGCTGTTGAGTCGCGTCGGCGTGCCCGTGCCCCAGGGCCGCGTGATTCGTGACGAGGCCGCGGCCTGGGAGGCCGCGCAGGCCGTCGGCCTGCCCGTCGTCGTCAAGCCGAAGGGCGGCAACCAGGGCAAGGCTGTCAGCGTCAACCTCGACACACAGGACCAGGTCGAGACCGCGGTGCGTATGGCGCTCGAACATGACCGGCAGGTGATTATCGAGAGCTACTGCCCCGGCAACGATTATCGCCTGCTCGTAATCAACGGCAGGCTCGTCGCGGCTGCCCTCCGCCGCCCCGCGCAGGTCGTCGGCAACGGACGCGACGACGTGCAGACGCTTGTCCACCGCGTGAACGAAGACCCACGGCGGGGCATCGGCCACGGCGCTGCCATGACCCGCATCCGCATGGACGACCTCGCCGAGCTCACACTCAGCAAGCAAGAGATGACCTGGGAGAGCGTGCCCGCCGCCGGGCAGGTCGTCTTCTTGCGCGACAACAGCAACCTCAGCACCGGCGGCACCGCGACCGACGTGACCGACGACGTACACCCCGATAACGTGGCAGTCGCCGAACTCGCCGCACGAACGATCGGCCTCGACATCGCCGGAGTCGATGTTGTCACGCGCAACATCCGCCGCTCGATGTACGAAGACGGCGGAGGCGTCGTGGAGGTGAACGCCGCGCCCGGCCTGCGGATGCACCTCTACCCGTCTGAGGGCAAGAGCCGCCCCGTCGGAGACGCCGTGATCGCCATGCTCTTCCCGGAGAGCGCGCAGGCGCGCGTGCCCCTGATCTCGATCACCGGCACGAACGGTAAGACTACAGTTACCCGCATGATCGCCGCGGTCTATGCGACGATGCACAAGCATGTCGGCATGACAACCACCGACGGTATCTATTTCGGTGGGCGGATGAGCGTCGCCGGCGATTGCAGCGGCCCCCGCAGCGCCGAGGCGGTATTGCAGCACCCAGATGTGGATGTCGCCGTTTTAGAGACCGCGCGGGGAGGGATCCTGCGCTCCGGCCTCGGCTGGGATAAGTGCCAGGTCGCCGTCGTCACCAACGTCAGCAACGACCACCTCGGCCTCGACGGGATCGACAGCCCTGAGCTGCTCGCCGAGGTCAAGCGGGTGACCGTAGAGAGCATCATCTCCGGCGGCTGTGCAGTCCTCAACGCCGAGGACCGGCTTGTGTCCCGCATGGCCGACGCCACGCCGGAGTCGGTGATCTACTTCGGCAGAGACCCGCGTGGCCCCGTGCTGTCGCGCCACCTGGCGGCCGGCGGCAGGGCCGTCTTCCTTCGGGCCGGGGTCATCACCCTCGGCGAGGGCGCCGCCGAGACACCTCTGCTCGACACCGCCGAGGTGCCCGCCACCCTCAACGGCAAGATCGCCTTCCAGACCATAAACGCGATGACTGCGGCGGCCGCCTGCTGGGCTGCGGCCTGCCCGCTCGACGCGATACGCCTCGGCCTGCGTAGCTTCCAGCCCGATATGCAGACCGCGCCCGGCCGCTTCAATATCTTCCAGGTCGGCGGCGCGCAGGTCATCCTAGACTACGGGCACAACCCTCACGCCCTGCGCGCGATTCAGGACGCCGTGCGTGCCCTCGCCCCCCGCCGAGCGATCGGCGTCGTCGCCGCCCCCGGCGACCGCCGAGACTCCGACATCGTTGAGCTGGCCCTGATCGCCGCCGACACCTTTGACCCAATCATCATCCGGGAGGACGACGACCGCCGTGGCCGCGAGCCGGGCGAGGTGCCCAACCTGATCCGCGAGACAATTGAGCAACACCGCCCGTCAGCCTCGGTGACGATAATCCCCGACGAGGCCGCGGCGATCAGGGCAGCGATTGAAATGGCCGCACCCAGCGACCTCGTGGTGGCCTTCATAGACCGGGTGCAGCAGAGCATCAATGAGGTGCAGACCTACGCCGCCCAACTCGCCGCGACCGGCACCGGCATGGCGTGCCCGATCGGCCCCGAGCCTGGGCCTGTGCGAGCCGACGACATGCCGAAGGCTCTGCGCGAGCTACAGCCTGTCCGCGTTCCGGGCGTGCCCGGCCTCGGCAGCTCAGGGGTGATGCATACCGGCAACGGCAGCCGCGCCGCCGGACAGAGCGATGGTGAGGAGAGACCTTGACCTTTGGCTGCTGAGTGTTCAGCCACAGCAGCCGGCGATGTGGTGCCGCAAGGGTGCCTGCTGATCGTAGGGGGGTCGGAACGGCTCGACAAGGGGCTGCGGCTCCTGCGGACCTATGCCGAACTCTGCGACCGCGTGCCCGCCCGTCGTGACATCATCATCGTCGCCTCGGCCACCGGCCACCCCGACGCGCTCGGCGGGGAGTACTACCGCACCTTCGGCAAGATGGGCTGGCCCTGGGACGGCCTGCATCTTCCGCCACTTGCCACACGGGCCGATGCCGCCGACCCGCAGACTGCGGCCTTGATCGCCGGAGCCGCCGGCATCTATATGACCGGCGGCGACCAGGTGAGCCTCGTGGAGACACTGAGAGGCACTGCCTGTGGCGAAGCGATGCGTGCAGCCTACATGGCCGGCGCGGTGGTCGGCGGCACCTCTGCCGGGGCCACGGCGATCGGCGACCCGATGATCGCGCGTGGCGGCGGCTCAGGGGAGGTCAAGCCCGGAGAACTGGTTCTGCACCCCGGCCTCGGCTTGGCCGGCGCGAACCGGGTGATTGACACCCATTTTGGGCGGCGCGGACGCTTTCCGCGGCTGGTGGCGGTGGTCGCCGAGCGCCCAGGCACGCTCGGCATCGGGATAGACGAAAACACGGCGCTTCTGGTGCGCGCAGGCGGCCGCCACGGTCTGGTGTTGGGCACAGGCAGCGTCTACCTGATCACCAGCCCTCCGGCTGAGGAAGGGAAAGTCGGCGGGGCCTTTGGCCTGCATTTACTGCGCGAGGGACAAGAGTTCGACCTCGCTCAAGAGGCACTTGTGTGAAGCCCGGATCTGTGCTATTATAAGGCTACTTTGGCCGCCCCTTCGGCCAGTTGGCCTGTTGCTATAACAGGTCCCCCGGTATACAGGAGGTAAGATAGTCAAATGGACTCCATGATAAAGACCACCACCATCGGTAACCTCGGAGATAAGCTGCGCGCCGCTAGGCTTGAACATCGCATGACGCAGGACATGCTCGCCTCACCCGAGTTCACCAAGAGCTATGTTTCGGCGGTCGAGCGCGGAAAGGCGCGGCCCTCGCTCAAAGCCCTCGACATCATGTCGCGGAAGCTCGGCCTCACCCCAAGCGAGATCCTCGGCGGCACACGCATAATGGCCGACAGCATTGACCTGGCGGCCGCCACCGAAGAACTCTCCTACCAACTCGACTCCGCGAAGCACGAGATCGACACAGGCCACGCCGACGAGGCGCTGCGGATACTGAACGCTGCGGAACAAGAGCATGGGGGCCGCCTTGTGCAACTCAATAAAGCCGTGCAGATACGCATCTACTACCTGCGCGGCCTCGCGTATCTGCGCGCCGAAGAGCCGGGCGCGGCCCAACAGGATCTCGGCAAAGCGATGCAGTTGACCGAAAAGCTCTCTGGCGCCGAAGAGATGGTCGAACGCATACGCAACGCTATCGGCGCCTCCTACTTCCAGCAAAACCTGCCGCAGATGGCCCGTGAGCACCACGACCGATGCTTCCAGGCGATCCAGAGCGGGGTCGTCAAAGACCCGAACCTGCGGCTGATGATCTACACCAACCTCGCGGCTGACTACTCGGCCCTCGACAACCCCGAGGGGGCGATCTCGGTCTACAAAGAGGCGCTGGGCCTGCTCGGTGAGTTCGCTGGCTTAGAGAGCCAGGCCGGCATCTACTGGGGTCTGAGCCTCGCCTACAAAGCTGCCGACGACCTGGGAAGCGCAAAGCTCTACTCCGGGCGTGCCCTCGACATCTATGAGGCCGTGAACAACCTGAACGCCGCAGCCGAGATCAGCCTGAATATGGCTGCGATAATGACCCAGCGAGCTGAGTATGCCGACGCCGAAAAGGCCCTGGAGCGCGCCCGCGCCCTCCTCGACTGCACAGACAACCCGGCTTCCATGAGCGCGCTACACCACAGCTATGCCGACCTCGAACTCAGGCGCAAACAGCCTGAATCTGCCGCGAAGCACGCGGCGCAGAGCCTCGAACTTGGCTCCCAAGCCTACAAGGATAGGGCCAAACGGGGCGACGCCCACACACGGTCCGACACCCTACGAACCTACGTGCAGGCGCTCGGCCTCGCCGGCCGCGTCGCAGAGTCGAAGGGCGACACAAAGACTGCGGACGCCCGCTTCCGCGAGGCGATCAAACTCGCCGGCGAGGCCCAGTACTGGGACGCCTCCGGCGACCTCGCCTTCACCTACGCCGAACTGCTCACCGCCCGCAACGACCACGCGCAGGCCGGCCAGTACTACCGCGACGCCTTCAAGCACCGCCACGCGCGTGGCCGAGCCTAGAAGACACATAGGAGGACACATGGCTGCCAAAGCGAACGAGATACCGAAGGATCTGCTCGATATTCTGGTCTGCCCCGTAGACCACGCGAAGGTGACGTTGGAGGGCGGCGAACTTGTCTGTGGCGAGTGCGGGCGCGCCTACCCGGTGCGCGACGGCATCCCAGTGATGCTGGTGGACGAAGCCCGTCAGACGAAGGGCGGCCCCGGCGCGGCGCACGAGGGCGGCGGGCGGGTGCTGGGTGCCGCCGAGAGTGCCGAGTAGGAGCCTCGTCTTTTTCTATCCCCGGCTGAAAAAGCTGACCGGGGCCGAGCGGCTGATACTCAAGCTGGCCGACTACCTGGGCCGCGCCGGGCAGCCAGTCACCCTGCTCACACACCGGCTCGCCGAGGAGTGCCGGCCCGCGCTCGCGCCCCATGTCCGGCTCCGCGAGACCGGGCGGAGACTCGAATGGACCCGGCGGCACTACGCCGACGCCGCGCTCGAGTATCTCCTCGGTCCCTGGCTGCTGCGTGGGCTGCCGCCGCTGCGCCGCATAAGCGGGCTGGTCTTCTTCGGCCCGCCGAGCCTGCCAGCCCTCTGGTGGGCCAAGCGCGTGCTGCTGCCGCTGCGCCGCCGCCGCGACATCCCCTGCCTCTACTTCTGCTTCGAGCCGCCCCGCGTCATCTACAGCGACACGGCGGCGATCAGCCGGAGGCTGGGTGCGGCCGGCATCCTGCTCCGCGTCGCAGCCCGCATCTACAAGGGCCTGGACCGGCGCATGGTCGGTGCGGCGGATGCGCTGCTCGGAAACAGCCCGTTCGGCGCGCGGCTGCTGGAGCGGGCGTACGGCCGGCCGGCGGTTGTGCTGCCGCACGGGGTGGACTTCGAGCCTCCCACACCGGAGGCGACATCTGCCGCTCGCACTGCCGTCGGCCTCGGCGATCGCACATTGGCGATCACAGTGAATCACCTCCACCCCCGCAAACGGGTGGACTTCTTCTTGCGTGCGCTCGCGCTGGCCCGTCAGTCGGGTGCCGATGTGGGCGGAGTCGTTGTCGGGCTGGGGCCGGAGCGGGCCGCACTTGAGCGCCTTGCCGCCGAACTCGGCTTGTCGGAGCGCGTGCATTTCGCCGGCTTCGTGCCGGAGGCCGACCTGCCGGCCTACTACGCGGCTGCCGACATTTACGTGCATACCGGCTTGCAGGAGAGCTTCGGCCTCTCAGTCATCGAAGCCGCCGCGCTCGGCCTGCCCGCCGTCGCGGTCGCGGAAGGCGGGCCGACGGCCACGGTGCTGGACGGCGAAACCGGCCTGCTGGTGGAGGCCACGCCCGAAGCCCTGGCGGCCGGCATCGCCCGCCTCACCGCCGACCCCGAGCTGCGGGCGCGCATGGGCAGGGCCGCAAGTACACATATCACTGCAACATACAACTGGGCGGATGGGGCGCGCATCCTCCTGCGTGAACTGGTGTCGGCGCAACGCCGATTACTGTCATTCTGAGCGTAGCGAAGAATCTCTTGGTTGGGAGGGCGATTGAGCATGGCGGAACCGATTGCAGGGGTGGCCCGTATCCTGGCGGTGGCGAGCGGCAAGGGCGGGGTCGGCAAGACGACCGTTACCGTGAACCTGGCGCTCGCGCTCGTGCTCGAGGGGGCGCGCGTCGGCGTCTTCGATGCCGACATCTATGGCCCCAACGTCCCCTTGATGCTGGGGGTGAGGCGTAAGGCTCCTCCGCGCGGCATGTTGCCGGTGGCTCATACGGAGGACACAGCGCCCTACATCCCGGCGCTTGAACGCTACGGCCTGAAGATGATGTCGATCGGGTTGCTGATGCCGGACAATGTCGCCGTCATGCCTGACCCGCGCTTCACAGGCATGATCGTCACCCGCACCCTACAGGATGTGCTCTGGGGCGACTTAGATTACCTCCTGATCGACCTGCCTCCGGGCACCGGGGAACCCCAGCAAAGCCTGGTTCAGAGGGTCCGGTTGGACGGCGTGGTTGTGGTAACCACGCCCCAAGACCTCTCCTTGCTCGACGCCGGGCGCTCCCTGAGCATGTTCCGCCAGGCGAACGTGCCGATCCTCGGCGTGATCGAGAACATGAGCGGCTTACATTGCCCGCACTGCGGCGAAGAGATCGAGGTGTTTCACCACAGCGACCGGGAATGGGCGGTGCGCGACGCGGCATTGCCGTTGCTCGGGCGCATTCCACTGGATCTGAACATCAGCCGTGGCATAGACGCCGGCCACCCGCTTGTGCAGGCCGACCCCGACGCAACCGAAGCGACCGTCTTCCGCGAGATTGCCCGGCGTGTCGCGGCTACCTGGGAGGGCAACCCGCCCTAATCGCGCGAAAACGCGCACCGCGCAATTAAGATCACAAACCGCGCGTTTCTCCGCGCGTTTTTAGGCAAGGGCTTCGCTCAACCTGCCGCCCCGCCGCCCGTGCCTCACCGCGACGACCTCGGCTAGGATCGCCAGCGCAATCTCGGCGGGCGTGCGGCTGCCGATGTCGAGGCCGATCGGGGCGTGGATCCGCGCCAACTGCTCGGCGCTGATCCCCTGCGCCAGCAGCGAAGCCCTCCGCTGCTCGTTCGTCGTCCGGCTGCCGATAGCCCCAATGTAGAAGGCGTCTGAGGCGAGGGCAGAAAGCAGCGCAGGCTCGTCGAACTTCGGGTCGTGGGTCAGCACCACCACCGCCGTGGACGAATCGAGGCCGAGTTCGAGCAGGGCGTCGTCCGGCCAGTCAATCCGCAGGATGTCGGCCTCTGGGAAGCGTTCGCGCGTGGCGAGTCCCCCACGGGCGTCCACCACGGCGACATGGTAGCCGATCTCTTTAGCCAGCCTGTGTAGCGGGATAGCCGTGTGGACCGCGCCGACGATGATCAGGCGCGGCGGGCGCGGGAAGCTCTCGATGAAGACCGACAGCTCGCCCCCCTCGACGGCATATCTCCGCATCTCGGACCGCTCGGCGGCGAGCTGGGCGCGGCAGTCGTCGGCGATGCGTGCGTCGAGGGCTGGGTCTATCCCGCCGATAACCTCTCCTGTAGGCGGCACGAGCAGCTTTGCCCCGGCGCGCTCGCTCGCGATCACCGTGGCGAGCGCGACAGGCTCACCGGCTTCGAGATAGGCCGCGAGGCGCGCGTAGACCCCACTCACCAGTCGAGTGGCTCGACGTAGACGGTGATCCGCCCGCCGCACGACAGCCCAACATCGGTCAGCATGTCGGCGGTGATGCCGTATTCCACGAGGCGCGGCCTGCCCGAACGCAGCACGCCCATTGCCTCCTCGGCGACTGCACCCTCCACACACCCGCCGCTCACCGAGCCAGCCAGCTCGCCCGCCTCCGAGATCGCCAGCTTGGCGCCCTCGTGCCGGGGCGCGGTGCCCTCGACGCGGACCACCGTTGCGATCGCTACGCCCTTCCCTGCCGCCCGCCATCTGCGGAGTGCCGGCAGTATATCGCGCAAAAATGTGTCGGTTTCCATAGATCCCTTGTCAGGTCAGGTCGGCACGACGCCGAGGTAGCCTGTGTAGGCTGTCTGGACCGAGGCGGCGGCGGGCTTCGGCTTGCCGCCAACGGTGAATAGGCCGCTGTACTTCTCCGCGTTCTCTACGGCATCCTGGAAATCCCAGTCGGTCAGCGTCCAGTGGAGGACGCCCAACAGCTTGTCGGAGTTGGCGTCTACCGCCTGCAAAAAGAGGCGCGCCGCCTCGTTCTGGAGTTCGGGCGTCCAGGTGACGTTGTCTTTGGTCAGGTTGCTTGGCATGCCGTACTCGCCGATCAGGGGGGAGCGGCCTGTCCGCAGTGGGAGGATCGTCATCCTCTCCGAAACGTCCTGCAAGTATTGCATCGGCTGCTCGGGATTGTACGGCAAGTACTCATGGTACTGCGGCGTGTGGCGCACCGCCGGGTATCTCTTGATCATGTAGACAGATGTGAGCGGGTTGAGCGCGCCGAACGTTATCTGGCGGTCGGAGCCGGTGAGCGCGTAGACATGCCGGTAAACCGCGTCGAGCCATGCCATCCCCGCCGGTGACGGCACGTACTGCACTCCACCCGCCTGCGGGAAGTTGAGATGGATGAACAGCGGGCGCGGCGGATTGTCCCTCGTCACCTTCCCCTCGTCGTCCAGCTCGTTCACCAGATCCCACATCAGAACACGCCGGTCGTCGCCGAGGCGAATCCCGTCGCGCGTGACGTAGTTGAGCACCTGCTCGACGTAGCTCAACGACGCCGGCAGGTTTCTCACCAGGTCCGGCAGCAGCTCGGCCTCGTCGAACATGCTGACGATCGCGTGCATCTGGCGGCCCGCAGTCATTCCGAGGAACTGATCCACCCGGTCGAGTATATCCCGGACGCTGAGGCCGAGCGGTCTCCTGTGGTCCGGTGTCGATGCTAGCTGACCGATGAGCGAGAACGGCAGGAAGGTGCGGACCGTGTTCGCGTCGAGGTTCGCGGCTATGTCGAGTTCCGCGCTTATCTCGCCCGGATCCCATTCGCACCACATACGCCACCACGGGTGGTGCGCCGGGTAGTAGTTCACGCCGAATATCTGCAAAGCCATCCCAATTTCCCCAATCGGCTACTGCGGCACAAAGCGGTAGCCCACGCCCCACTCGGTCTGGATATAGCGCGGGCGGTCCGCATCGTCCCCCAGCTTGCGGCGCAGCCTGCGGATGAAGACCTTTAAGTAGTGCGCCTCGGCTGTGTATCCCGGTCCCCAGACGTGTTCCAGAAGGAACTGGTGCGAAAGCACCATGCCCGGACGCCGCGCCAGTTCCTCGAGCAGCCGGTACTCGGTCGAAGTAAGCACCACCTGCCTGCCGCGAACCCGGACTTCGTGAGTTGCGAAATCGAGCAACAGTTCCTCGGCGGCGGACGGCGCAGCTGCCGGTGTGCCGCCGTTGCCGGCCCGCCGCAGCAGTGCCCGCAACCGCGCCAATAGTTCGATATGGTCGAACGGCTTGGTCAGGTAGTCGTCCGCGCCCATGTCGAGCGCTCTCACCTTGTCGATCGTCGCCTCACGCACCGTGAGCATCAGGATCGGCACCTGCGAAGTCTCGCGGATATGGCGGCAGACGGCAAAACCGTCCGGCGGCGGCATCATCACGTCGAGCACCACCAAGTCGGGCCTACACTCCGCGAAGCGCGCCAGGGCCTCCGCCCCGTCCGAGGCGATCTCCGCCGCGCAGCCCGGCCAGGTCATCCGCGCCCCGAAGGCCACTATCTCCGCGATGTCGCGGGAGTCGTCGGCGATCAGCACTCTCAGCGTCATTCGCTCTCCTCCCTGGGCCGCGACGGCAGGGCGACGTGGAACGCCGCTCCGGTGCCGGGCCGACTCTCCAGCCGTATACATCCGCCGTGCATCTCGACTATCGCGCGCGCTATCGCCAGCCCCAGCCCCGAGCCGCCCCCCGCCGATGCGACCCTGTGGAACCGCTCGAAGACAGCCTCGCGCTCATCGGCGGGTATGCCCGGCCCGTCGTCGCTGACCACCAGCCGGATCTCGCCTTCCGGCGCACGTCCCGAAAGCTGGATACGTGTGCCCGGCGGGGTGTGCCGGTGGGCGTTGTCCAGCAGGCTGACGAGCACCTGCTCGAGCCGCCGCGCATCCCCATGATACGCCAACGGCTCCGGCAGATCAACCTCGAGCGTCTGTCCCTTCTCCTGCATCAGCGGGTGAACCGCCTCGAGTGCGTCGGTGGCGACGGCCCGCAGATCGAGCGGCGCTCGGTCAAGGCGCATCTCTCCGGCCTCGAACTGGTTGAATGCGACCAAGTCGTTGATCAAGATGCCGAGCCGGTCAATATTTCGGCGCACATTGCCCAGGATACGGCGCTCGTCGGGCCGTATCCTATCCGAGAGGCTTGTTTCGACCATGCCAAGCCCCGCCTGCATGGCAGTGAAGGGGGTTTGCAGATCGTGAGACACTGTGCGGATAAAATCGGCCCGCAGTCGGCCTAGCTCCGCGAGCCGCGCGGCCTGGTTATGGCCGGACCGCGTGGCCGCACGCTCTCGCGCCAGCCGCCGTGAAAGCAGCCCGACACTCGCCGCGAGCGCCCCCACCAATCCGGCATATCCCACCACCAGCAGCCTGCCCATTGGCCCACCCGTCGCTAGCCGCTCCGCACTGCGCCGCGTCGCCGGTTACGGGCGACATGCTCTGTACAGCACAGGCCGTGCCGGGCGTGGAGTCGGGGGCCGCCGGCGGGGATTTATTTACGAGACTTTAAGAAGTTTATGAGGTCGTTCAGCTCTGCAGGGGTTACGTTGTTGCTGAAGGCCGGCATGTTCGTGCCGCCGCCCAATATCCGCGTCGTCATCTGCTCTGCGGAGAGGCGGTTACCCACACTCGTCAGGTCAGGCCCGCGCAGACCGCCCTGCCCATCAATCGAGTGGCACGCTTGGCAGCTTTTCGCGTTGAACAGCGCCGCCCCCCGCACGATGCTTGGGTCGGTCGAGTTGACCTGGGTAGGTGACATCGCTTGTGCGTGGAAGTTCGGCGACCAGCGCGACTCCTGGCCGGCCAGCGAGAGCGTGACGATCATCAGCACGATCATGATCGTCACGCCGACTGCCCACGGACGGCGCTTCGGGCTGCGTTCTCCACGGTTCGCCAGCGGCAGCAGCAAAAGCACCACGCCGAGCAGCACCGGCCCGCCTATGATCACGTAGTCCTCAACACCCGGCGGCAGCAGCGCCAGCGCCGCGAAGTACCAGAGCAGATACCAGTCGGGCCGCGGGTACGCCTGGAGGAGCGTCGGGTCGGGCGGCTTGTCGAGCGCAGGCGGGCCGAGGAACCAGGCCAGCGCGGCGATTGTCACGATCACCGCGACGCCGAACAGCGCGTCGCGCCAAGCTGCGTCCGGCCAGAACGGCACCCCGTCCCGCTTGAGCAGTTCGTTGTACCACTTGCGGTATGTCTTCGGGTCAACCGGCCGTCCCGCCTGCGGAGGCTCCGAGATCCCGGTATGCAACACCAGGTAGAGGTGGAAGCCCAAAAACGCGAAGATGATCGCCGGGATGAAGAAGACATGGAAGGCGTAGAAGCGGCTGAGTGTAGCCCCGCCCACGGTGTCTCCGCCCAACACGAACTGGGCGAGCGGCGTGCCGACGAACGGCGCGCGCCCCACCTGCTCCGCCGCCACGATCACCGACCAGAACGCCGTCTGGTCCCACCGCAGGAGCTGCCCGGTAAACGCCATCGCCACGGTGAGCAGCAGCAGCACCGACCCGCTCAACCAGCTCACCTCGCGGGGGAACTTGTATGCCCCCATCAGGAAGACGCGCAGAGCGTGTATCCCGATCAGCACGATCATCGCCGACGCCCCGAAGTTGTGGATGCCGCGCAGCCAGTGGCCGAGCGCCGCGTCGTTCGTGATGAACTGTATGCTCTGGTACGCCTCGCCGGTCGCCGGGATGTAGGCGGTAGCCAGCGCGATCCCGGTCACGACCTGCACAATGAAGGCAAAGAGCGTCGCGCTGCCGAAGACGTAGGCCCAGCTGATCCAGCCCTTCGTGCGGGGCACCGGGTGCGTCAGCGCCGGCCCAACCAGCTTCGATATGCCGGTGCGGTCGTCGAATGTCTCGGCTATCTGTCTCAGCTTACCCACGGCCATGCCCTCCGGCTAGACAATCGGGATCGGGTGGGTCAGGATCTCGACCTGCCCGTTGTTCACACGCACCTCGTACTTGAAGAGAGCGCGGGGCGGCGGGCCTGCCGCAGGCTCGCCGTCGGCGTAATAGACACCGCCGTGGCATGGGCAGAGGAAGAGCTTGCCCTGCGGCTGCCACTCGACCGGGCAGCCGAGGTGCGTGCAGTTCACCGCGAACGCCTGGAAGCCGGTCTCGCTCTCCCGCCGCAGCCATGCCGCAGTCTGCGCCGACACACCGGCCCACGCCTGTGGCGATGGGTCTTGGAAGGCGACTTCGACCGTCTCTCCTACCTTGAACTTGCCGACCTCCCCGACCTGCCTCCAGACCTGGGCCGGGCGCTTCAGCAGCGGTCCCAGCAGGAAGCCGACGAACGGGATGCCGACGACCGTCGCCCCCAGCCCGCCGAGCGCGATGGACATCCAACTCAGGAACTGCCTCCGCGACAAGTCTTTCTCAGATCCCATGTGGACCTCCCCCGATGAACGTCACGACCCGGTCCGCCACCATGAGCAGATAGAGCAGCGCCAGGTAGGCGTTCGAGAACTTAAACAAGTTCCATGCCCGCGCCGTGCCGGGTTGCCGCACAAGCTGCACAGCCCTCAGCACGAACGCTCCGCTGAGGACGACAGCCCCGACCAGATACAGATCTCCCAGCGCCCCGCTCACGAAGAGCAGCAACGTCACCGCAGATAGCAGCAAAGTATAGGCCAGGATACTGGCGCGGGTGTAGCCGCCGCCCCGCACCACCGGCAGCATCGGGATGCCCGCCGCCCGGTAATCCTCCTGCCGCACCAGCGCGAGCGCCCAGAAATGCGCGGGCGTCCAGAAGAAGATCACCGCGAAGAACAGCAGCGCGGGCAGGTCGAGCCGCCCCGTCACCGCCGCCCAGCCGACGAGCGGCGGCACAGCGCCCGCCGCCCCGCCGATCACGATGTTCTGCGTGCTGGTCCGCTTCAGCCAGAGCGTGTACACAAACACGTAGAAGAGATTGCCGCCGAGCGCCAGCGCAGCAGCCGCCAGGTTCACCGTCGCCAATAACTCCACGAACGCCAGCGCCGTCAGCCCCGCCCCGAAGGCGAGCGCCCGCCCCGGCTCGATACTCCCCGTCACGACCGGCCGGTTTCGCGTCCGCTTCATCCGCGCGTCAATATCCCTGTCCAGGTAGTGATTGATCGCGTGCGCGCCGCCCGTCGCCAGCACACCGCCAAGGCACGTCCAGAAGATCAGCGCACCCAGCGCCCTCTCCACGGGGTACTCCATCGCCGCGATCAGCATCGCCGCGACCGTCGGCACCAGCAGCAACGGTATAACCTTCGGCTTCATCAAGCTCATGTAGAGGCGGACCCGTAGTGCGTAGTGAGTATTACGTAGTGCGTGGTGCGTAGTAACCCCCGGCCTCTGACCACTGATCACTGACCACTGACCACTGACCGCCGGGCCGAGCCAGACGAAGGCGGTCAGCAGCACTAGGACGCCCCAGACTGCGGCGGCCAGCGCGAGGTGGGCGCTCTTCATCGCGGGAGGCGCGCCGGTCCAGATCGTGAACGCGCCGAGTATCACCTGCCCGATGTAAAGCGCGGCGAGTACGTGCGTCGTCCGCATCAGCCGCCGGTCGTCCCGCCGGTAGAGAAAGATCGCCGCAGCCAGCGCCACCAGCAGCAGGTCCGAGAAGCCGACCGCCACCCTGTGGCCGAAGTTGATCAGTTGGGGCAGAGTCTCCGGCAGCCATTGCCCCCCCGCGCAGACCGGCCACGCCGGGCAGGCCGTATCCGCGTCCGCCCCGACTATCGCCGACCCGGTGAACATCGCCACGTATGTCCAGAGCGTTGTGCCCAGCGCAAGCCACCGTATTGCGGACGAGTTTTGAGTTACGATGACTGACCTGAGTGCGGAGTGCGGAGTGCCTGCTATAGCCTGACCACCGACCACTGACGGCTGACGGCTGACGGCTGACGGCTGACGGCTGATCGCTGATCGCTGATAGCTAAACAACGCCAGCAGGATCAGCGAGGCGAGCAGCAGCATCGAGTTGCCCATGTGGGCGGCGATCCAGGTGGGCGGGAGCTTGAGGATGACCGTGACGCCGCCGAGGACCGCCTGAGCGATGTAGCTGACCCCCGCGAAGAGTGCGAGCCAGAGCAGGCGGCGCGTGCCGCGATACCAGAGGAGCGTCGCGCTGACCGTCGCCATCATCAGCCCGCCGACCATCGTGGCGAAGAGCCTGTGGTTCCACTCGATCAGTTGGTGGTACTCCAGCTTCGGCAAGATGCTGCCGTCGCACATCGGCCAGGTGGCGCACCCAAGACCCGAATCGGTCGCCCGCACTATGCCTCCGAGCACGATCAGCACCCAGGTCGCCACCGCCGTCGCCAGGGTCAGCCGCCAATACGCCCGCTCCGAGAGCCGCACGCGGGGCAGCGTGACCCGCCGCGGGGCGGCGCGGACTTCCTCATGCAACATGACGCAGATCTCCGATCCATCCGGCCAGGGCGAGCGCGAACAGCGCCAGCCCCACCCCGGATATGACGAATGTGCTCACTAGCCCCCAGACCATCAGCACGATGCCGAGCGCCATCACCGCGGGCCAGTACGTCGGCGGAGGTAACTCCTCCGGCCTCGGCGCGCTCCAGCCCGATTGCGGAGTGCGGAGTGCGGAGTGCTGATTCTCTGCCTCTGTCTCGCCTTCATCGCTGACGGCTGACGGCTGACGGCTGATTGCTCGTCGCTGACGGCTGACGGCTGGTCGCCCGTCCCTACGCAGCAAGGCGCTCAACAGAGACAACAGCCCCACCAGGCCGCCTATAACGGCACCGAGGATGATGCCTGCGCGGACGAGTGCCGACTTCCAACCGGGTTCGCGTTCCTCGGATTGCATTACACTTCCTCCATCTGGGGCGACAACGCCATGCCGTCCCCCCCGGTTTCGCCGTACCAGCGCGCGAGTTGGGCGAGTATCGCCGCCAGGTAAACAAGGTTGCCGGGTATCCACATCAGCAGCCCCGCGACCTGCTGATCGACAGCCGGGGTCAGCCCCCAGCCGTCGCGCAGCAACGGCAATACGCCGAGCCAGTCCACCGGGTGCAGGTAGGGCGCGTAGAGGCCCGGCGGCGCGAACGTGATTAGTATCCCCAGCATATCGTTTGCGAGCGACGCCGCGAAGAGGTAGATCGCCGCCGCCGGTGCGCTCAGAGAGCGTTGCCCCAGGTGCGCGACCGGCCCGACTATAGGCCACCAGAAGACCGTCGCCGACGCCAGGAAGCATAGATGCTCGAAAACATGCACCCACTCATTCCTCAGTGTCGCGTCGAACAGCACCGGCAAATGCCAAACCCAAAGCGTCCCCACTCCGATCCCCCATGCCACACCCGACCACTGGCCGCCGAGACGGCGGCGATACGGGGGCTGACCACCGACTCCTGACGGGAGGCCGAGCAGCAGCAACGGCGGCACGACCAGCACCAGCAGCAGGTGTTGCAGCATGTGCGCGCTGAACAGATAGGTGTCGCCAAGCGTGTCGAGGGGCGACGTGAGGCTGAACAGCAGCACGCCGACGCCCGCCGCGTAGAGGAATGCGGAGTGCGGAATGCGGAGTGCGGAATGTGGAGGCTGCATCGCACGCAGATAGACAACATAGCCCAGAAGCAAGCAGCCGCAGCCGAAGACCACGCTAGGCTCGAAGTTCCACGTTGATAGCATCAGCTGCCAGGTGTTCATAGCTGCACCGCAATCAAGTCCGCCAGATATATATGATCGTGAAGAGCACGATCCAGACGACATCAACGAAGTGCCAGTAGAGCGAGATCGCGGTCACTGCGGGCGAGGCGCGCTTGCCCTTGAACGCCCCCGCCAGCGCCAGCCCGAACAGGATCAGCAGGGCAACCAGCCCGCAGAAGACGTGGAACCCGTGGAACCCGGTCAGCGTGAAGAAGGTCGTGCCGAACAGGTCACGGCTGACCGTCACCTGCGCGTTCAGCAGCCGAATGTACTCCTGCCCCTGCCCGAACAGGAAGACCCCGCCGAGGGCCACAGTCGCCAGCAGCCAGAGCCGGAGCCTGCCATCCTCTCCCCGGTCGAGCGCACGGTCCGCCAACCAGATCGTGCCGCTGCTGGCGATCAGGCAGGCGGTGTAGATCGCGCTCACCAACGGGTTGAGGCTGTTCGCCGCCGTCGGCCCGTCGGCGTTCGCCGGAGAATCCCGGAAGTAGATGTACGACAGGATCAGCACCGCGAAGAAGACCGCCTCCGACAGCAGGAAGAGGCTCATGCCGAGCCGGTTCCTCTCCAGCGTACCGAGCCGATCAACGTTGATCGGTCCGACCTCCATCGGCTTCGCGGAGCTGGATTGGGTGTCGTCCATTTCAGAAGCCCCTTCCTGCGTGCGGCTGCTTCCAGTCGGCCTCGTCGGGGTGAGCCAGATCCCAGAGCGGGCGGCGGCTGCGGACCGGCGGCACCTGGTCGAAGTTGTGCATCGGCGGCGGCGAGGTCGTCGCCCATTCGAGCGTCCAAGCCTCCCACGGGTTGTCGCCCGCCGGTTTCCCCCTGTAGGCGCTGCCTATCGCGTTCGCCAGGAAGACCGCGACCGATGCCGCCAGCACGAACGCCCCGACCGTCGAGAGCAGGTTCATCCAGGCCCAGTCGGGCAGGTCGGGGTAGGTGAAGACCCGGCGCGGCATCCCCGCCAGGCCGAGTAGGTGCTGCACGAAAAAGGTCATGTTGAAGCCGATGAACATCAGCCAGAAGTGGATCGCCCCCAGCCGCTCCGAGAGCAGCCGCCCGGTGATCTTCGGGAACCAGTAGTAGAATGCCCCGAAGACCGCGAAGAGCGTCCCGCCGAACAGCACATAGTGCATGTGGGCCACCACGAAGTAGGTGTCGGTGAGCTGGCGGTCCACAGGCACGATGGCGAACATCACCCCGGTGATCCCGCCTATGGTGAAGAGCACCAGGAAGGCCATTGCGAAGAGCATCGCGGTGCGGAAGCGTATCTTGCCGCCCCAGATCGTCGCCAGCCAGTTGAAGATCTTCACCCCGGTCGGCACCGCGATCAACATGCTGGCGAACGAAAACGCGATGTCGAGCGGCAGCCCCATGCCGACCGCGAACATGTGGTGCCCCCAGACGACTAAGCTCAGGAAGAAGATGCCGAGCGTGGAGGCGGCGACGAAGCCGTAGCCGTAGATAGTCTTGCGCGAGAAGACCGGGATGATCTCCGAGATCATCCCGAAGGCAGGCAGCACCATGATGTAGACCTCTGGGTGGCCGAAGGACCAGAAGACGTGCTGCCAGAGCAAGGGCTGCCCGCCATGCGCCACGTCGAAGAAGTGCGCCTGCAACTGCCGGTCGATCAGCAGCATCACCAGCGCCGCGTTCAGGCTCGGCAGCGCGAGCAGGATCAGGAACGAGTTGATCAGCACCATCCAGACGAAGAGCGGCAGCCGCCTCAGCGTCAGCCCCGGCGCGCGCAGCGTCAGGATCGTCACGATCAGGTTGATGGACGCGGCAATCGAGCCGATGCCTGTGGCGAGCAGGCCGACCACCCAGTAATCCACGCCGCCGTTGCTCGAAAACGGCTTCTCGCTCAACGGCGCGTAGCTGAACCAACCGGCCGCCGGCGCTCCCCCCGACACGAAGCTGTAGTAGAGCAGCGCGCCGCCGAAGACCAGCAACCAGAAGCTGAGCGCGTTCAGCCTCGGGAAGGCCACGTCGCGCGCCCCGATCATCAGGGGCACGATGTAGTTCGCGAAGCCGATCAGCATCGGCATCACCACCAGGAAGATCATCGTCGTGCCGTGCATCGTGAAGAGCTGGTTATATGCCTCCGGCGAAAGAAACGTGTTGCCGGGCGCGCCGAGCTGCACCCTCATCAGCAGCGCCTCGAAGCCGCCGACAACGAAGAAGAAGACCGTGGCGGTCAGGTACATGATCCCGATCTGCTTGTGGTCGACTGTGGAGATCCAGGCCAGCAGGCCCTCGTCGGATCGCAGTCTCGGCAACGCCTCGGTCGGTTCGGGAACCATCGGGATCGCGCTCATTTCAGGGTCTCCAAGTATGCGGTAAGTGAGTCAAGCTCGTCGTTCGTCAGCCGCAGGTTCGGCATCTTGTTCCCGGGCTTCACTTTCTGCGGGTCTTCCAGCCATAGCCGAACGTTGTCCGGTGTGTTTTTCAGCACGCCCGCGCCGATCGTCATCCGCGTGGCGAAGTGCGTCAGGTCCGGCCCGACCTCCGCCTTAGCCGCGGTTCCCGCGATCGCGTGGCAACTGATGCATGTCCGCTGCGTGAATATCTGCGCGCCCCGCGCCGCCGCTGCCTGCACGGCCTGCTGCGCCGGAGGCCGCTGCGCCGCGATCCATGTGTTGTAGTCCGTCGGCGAGGTCGCTACCGCCTTGATCCGCATCCAGGCATGTTCGTCGCCGCAGAACTCGGCGCACGCCCCTTCATATGTCCCCGGCCTGTCGGCCTGTAGCCACATGTAGTTCATCTGGCCGGGGATCGTGTCCATCTTCGGCCCAAGCTGGGGTATCCAGAGGTCGTGTATCACGTCGTCGGAGGTGACCCCCACGAGCCACTTCGTGCCGGTCGGGATGTGTATCTCGTTCGCGCTCACCACGTCGGTGGCCGTATAGCGCACCTCCCACCAGAACTGGTGGCCGGTCACCAGCAGGTCGGGCTTGCCGGGGGCCTTCGGGGGCGGCGGGGTCTCAGCGCCCATCGTCGGGATCGTGAAGCCGAGGATCACCGCAAGCAGCACGGCTGGCGCGATTGTCCAGGCGATCTCGAGCTTGCGGTTGCCGTAGTCCTGGCGAGGCTCGCCGGCCCCGCCGCGCCGCCAGCGCACCGCCATATAGACGACCAGCCCGGCCACGCCGAGCAGGATCACCGCCGAAATGATCAGCGTCGTGTTGTAGAGGTTCGAGATGTCGTGCGCCAACGGCGAATTCGGGTCAGGCATCGGCTTCCCTCCTCATACCCAGCCGGTCGCAGGCGGAGCGCGCCAGCCCCGCCCGTATCGCCTCGGCGGGGTCGGGGTAGGTCTCCACGGCGCGCGCGGCAGGGGTGTCGCACCAGGTGTAGTACTGCGCGCCCCAGGCGGACTCGACCACGTAGACCGGGCAGCACTCGCCCTCTATCTTGAGCCAGCGCCCGCCGAGGCTCCATTCGCCTTGCAGCCCCATAGCCGACAGAACCTCCTCCAACCGCGTCATCCCCCAAACCTCCAGGTGAATAACACTGCTCCGCTGTTTCCAGTCTACAGCGCGCCGGCTACCGCAGTGGTTAAGGGGAGGTGAACACTTTGGGGCAGGTTCGTCAACAATGGTGAACGGTGACCCTGGTCCTGACTCGATTCATCCACGAACGAACACGAACGAACACGAACTTGTAAAGGCTTACCAGCGATTATCAGAAACCCGGCAGCGTTCCGGGGTCGCGTCAGGCACGACGGTCACTCACCGGCTGATAATTCGTGCCTGGCGGGTGATATAAGGTAGTCTTTTGCGACTAGGTGGACGGGCGAGTTTTGGGTTTTAAGTTCTGAATTACGAAGGCTGATGGGTCGGGATGGGCCGTCCATTAGCAGTAGGCCGCAGGCACTCGATCACTCACTATTTTGCCTCCTCATAGGCAAAGATACTCCGATCGGGGTATTTTTTGGAAAGCGGGCAAAATGCGCTGCCAGTCTTCTCGGCGCGGCTGCGTGCCGCTCCTCGTTCGGGCACGGAGTAGGGCGTTTTCGCGCCCCTATTTTTACCCTCTCACTTTATATATCCATTTGAGGGGCGATTTACTGCCGGATTTTGGGGGTTTTGGGGGGCACTGGGGCAAAGATACCCCAAATGGAGTAGGCCGGGGTCGAGACGGCTCGATGCACGAAAGAGCACGAAAGGTGGTGAGTACGGGGTACGAGGTGGATGGGGGAACGGGACGCGGGCTAGGGGCGTTCTAGAGCCGTCTGGGCGGCGCTGCGGGTGTGAAGGGGAAGGGGGCGGCAGGCGGCCTACGGGCGAACAGGTGTTCTGCGGCCATCTGGCGCGGTCTGGGGGGCAAACGTCCAGTGCGGAGTGCGGGGCTGGGGGCGGGGCGTCCACGAATGCGGGGCCACGAATGCACGAATGAGGTGGGGCGGGTGGGACGGTGGGACGGCGGCGGTATAAGGGCGGAGGGCCGCCGGGACGGCGGCGGTACAGGGGCGTGGCGGCACGGCGAGTTGTGAACGGATGTCAGGCAGGGGGCTTGACATCGCGGGGCGGACGGCGTATTGTAGGGCCATGCTTGGCTGGATACTCATGCACCGTGTCGCGCTGGGCCTGAGCTTGCTCGCGGTCATAGCCGTCGGCGGGGCCGCGATGCTCCTGGGATGGGGCACGGGGCTGCCGCCTCAGAACGCGATGCCGGTGGTTGCCGTCTCCACCGCCGGCGATGCGGTGCCCACACTGCGGGCCGCGACGCATGTCCCCGGCTCTGCCCCGGCGACCGCAGCCGGCAACGTGACCGTCTACGCGACCGGCGCTGTACAGCGCCCCGGCGTCTACACCATGCGCGCCGGCTCCATAGTCTCCGATCTCCTGGCCGCAGCCGGCGGTCCGAGCGGCGACGCCGACCTCGAGCATATCAACCTAGCAGCCCACTTGCAGGACGCCCAGCAGATTATCTTCCCCCGCCTCGGCACGCCGAGCGCGGCAGGCGTCTCGGTGCCTGGCGGCGGCGCGTCCACTCCCGGCCCCGGCGGCACATCTCGAAAAGGCACACTCAGCGGCCCGGTGGACATCAACTCCGCCGACGCCTCCACGTTGGAGGCCCTGCCCGGCATCGGCCCCGCGCTCGCGGCCCGCATAATCGAGTACCGCACCTCGCACGGGCGTTTCGCCCGCCCGGAAGCGATCCAGGACGTGCCGGGCATCGGCGCGAAGCTCTACGAGCGCATGAAGGACCAGATCACTGCGGGGCCATAGTTCTTAGTGCGTATTACGTAGTGCGTAGTGCGTCGCAAATTGGCAATGCCCGCCCCTTTCGGGTACAATAGAGTTAACAACTGTTGGCTGAAAGCTGAAAGCTGAAAGCTGAAAGCTGACCGCTAAGGAGTCTTTATGCCTGTTCTTGCCACCGCCGAGCGCGTGGTGAAATGCCCGACCGGACACTGCCCCGGCTGGATCACAATTGACGACGCCCGCCCGCAGACGGTGCCTTGCCGCTACTGCCGGGTGACGGTCAACACACTCAGCTATCTGCTGGAGAACACGTCGGACCCCGTCGGGGGGCGGACTCATGCTCTGCCTCACACGGTCCACGAGGCGTTCAACGGCCTGCTGCTGGCCGTCGCCGGCATGACCGGAGGCAACGTCTACCTACGCCCGATTGACCGCACCATAGTCAGCTTGATGCCGAGCACTCGGGGCGTGATCATTGAGTACAACCCGGTGGTCGCACGGCGTGCGGGGCCTGCCGCAGTCGCTGCCATGATATTCCACTACCTGTTGCACATCGAGCAGCACCCGCGCAACGAAAAGCTGCTTGGCCTGGTCGTCAAGCCGGGCGGGCGGGACCGCGAGGCGCTGCAACCCGCCGCGAACTCGCTTTTGACGCTGGCCGACCACGCCTGGATCGCCTCGCGCATCGCCGAGATCGACCCCGGCCTACCGGCCGCCGCCCGCGCTTGGGGCTTGCCTGCCGCCGAGATGCTGACCGGCAACGAGACATTCTTTCCGGCCTATATGGCCGAGCGCAACCGCCGCTGGATCATGGACGAGTTCGCCGCCCCCGACGCGACCCCGGAGGCCGCTTCCGCCGCGCTGCTCGACCGGCTTGCTTCACTTAGCGCGCGGTTTTTCGCCGCCCACCGAGAGGATCTGCGCCGCGCGGTCGTCGCACTACAGCTCACGGACTTCGGGCTGCGCGACCCTGATCGAGTGCCGACCTACCAGGCCGCGCTCGAAGCCGCCGGATTGCCCAACGTAGACGCCTCTGTGGGCATCGCCCAGCATCTTGTCGCCGACCTGACCGAGATCCGGGCGGCTTCTCCGGCACCCGACCCCGGCTCGTACCGCCGCGCCCTAGACGCTGGCCTGAAGGCGCTGAACCTGCATACCTCGTTCGAGGTCCAACCTCTGAAGGCTGCGTAGTACGTATTGCGTAATTATCTGAAGATAGGCACTAGGAAAAGGGGATAGAAATGTTTAAGTGGCTGGGTAACTTTGTGGACACCCAGGATAAGGAAGTGAACCGGCTTGGCAAGATCGCGGGGTCGGTGAACTACGAGATCGAGACACTGCTGACGGCGCAGCTCGCCGCCCTGGCCGCCCTGCGCTCCGAGGTGCAGGCTCTACTCGCGCAGGCTGATGCCGGGCGTTCCATGCCCGGGCTGCTGCATGAGGCGCTCGGCGACACCACGGCGCGCGTTACCGGGCTGGCCGGAGACGCCGCAGAGATGCGCCGGGTGATCGAGGTCGGCGAGGCGACGACACGCGGACTGAACGTGCTGCTCGCCGACAGCCGACAGCTCGTGCAATTGGCCGCCGAGCTGACGCGGCGCACCGGGGACCGCGCCGAGGTCGAGGCGAACATCGCCGAACTCAGCGCGCGGATCGCCGAGCAGTTGCGGAGCATGGGAGAGGACCGTCCGGCGCTGGCGAACGTGATCAGCCGCCTGCCTGAGCCGGGAAGCGGCAAGGGGGGCCGCAACACACCCGATGAGTTGGTCAAGCTGGCGGACACCGCCGCCTCGGACCTCGGCCCCGAGATCGAAGCCTACTTCCGGCGTTTGCAGGAACTGCTCGACGGCCTCCGCGACGCCACCGCGCTGCTCGCGCTGCTCGACGAGAAGTCGCTGGCCGGAGGGAGCGCGGCGGAGATCGAGCGCGGTCCCCACCCGCTGCCCGCGCAGTCCGCACAGGCCGGCCTGACCCGTGACCTCGACGCCCTCCGCGAGGCGACACGCGGCCTGGTCGAGGCGCTCGAGGCGAACGACCTGATGAAGCACCTCCAGCGCCAGGGCCTCTTACTACCGGGCGAATTGCAGGCAGCGCCGGGGCCGATGCCCTCAGAGGCCGAGGCCCGGCAGAACGGCGGGCTGTTCGGGCGGCGAAAGGCCGCGCCGACGACGCTCATGCCCCAGGCCGGCATAGCCCCCGCCGTCGAGCGCGCGCCGAAAGACGACCTCGCCGACCTGCTCACCTGGCAGGAAGCAGCCGCAGCCGCACTGCTGACGCTGGCCGAGCGCGCGCTGACCCAGGACGAAGCCGGCACCGACGATATGGAGGAGCTTGCCGCCCTGCGTATGCGCTTCGAGAGTCGCACTGAGCAGCTACAGGCGCGGATGGCCGCGTGCCGTGGGCGGCTGCTGCGCGGGCGGTTAGACACTTGGGCGACTTACCAGGCCCGGATCGAGGCCGAATTCGGAGAAGCCGCGCCTCCATTCCTCGAACCTCTGTCCGAAATGGCCGAACTGCATGAGGCGCTGCTGGCCGAACTCGACGCCCAGAGTGGGCCGGACGCGGACGGGACGATAACCGTCAAGCCTCTGCACGTCGGCGAGGCGATGGTCGCCTGCGACGCGGCGATAGACGAGTTCTTCCGCCGCTTCCATGCCGAGCAACGTATGGCGGGCGAGCGCGAGCAGGCGACGCAGCTGCGGGGCATCGAAACCGAGTTCCACGACGCCGAACGCAAGCAAGAGGAGGGGCTGCTCAACGAGCTGCTGCCGCTCACCTTCGCCTGCGCCTGGGACGCCTCGCGCCGCACCATCGGGCTGCGCCCCGCCGATGTGCAGTTCATGGGCGGCGCGACCCTGCATGAGGGCAAAATAGCCGAAATGAAGACCGGAGAAGGCAAGACACTGGTGGCGGCGCTGCCCCTGGCGCACAATGCTCTCTCCGCGCGGGGCGCGCACCTTATCACGGTCAACGAGTATCTCGTCAAGCGCGACAGCGACTGGATGGGGCCGATCTACGCGACGCTCGGCCTCACGGTGGGCGTGATCCTCAACGACATGTCTCCCTATGAACGGGTCGGCGAATATCGTGCCGACATCACCTACGGCACCAACTCCGAGTTCGGCTTCGACTACCTACGCGACAACACCGCGTCGGGGCCGGAGTATGTCGTGCAGCGCGGCCATCACTACGCGGTCGTTGACGAGGTGGACAACATCCTGATCGACGAGGCCCGCACGCCGCTGATCATCAGCGGGCCGTCGCAGGAGACCAGCGACGTGCATGAGAAGGCGGCCGTCTTCGCGCGGCGGATGGTCGAGAAGCAGCACTACGAGCTGGACGAGAAATCGCGGAGCGCGGTCTTCACCGACGAAGGGGTGGAATACGCCGAGCAGTTCTTCCAGATCAACAACCTGTACCACCCCGACAATTTCATGCTGGTCTACGGCCTCGATAACGCGCTGAAGGCGCACGCGCTTTTCCGCCGAGACCGCGATTATGTGCTGGTGCAGGAAGGCAAGATCATCAACCCCGGCGAGAAGCCGAACCCGAAGCTGCCGATCGAGGTGGTAATCGTGGACGAGTTCACCGGCAGGCCGATGGAGGGTCGCCGCTATTCGGAGGGGTTGCACGAGGCAATCGAGGCGAAAGAGGGGATCAGGGTGCGGGGCGAGAGCCAGACCTACGCTACGATCACGATCCAGAACTACTTCCGCATGTACTCGAAGCTGGCGGGCATGACCGGCACCGCGCTCACCGAGGCCGAGGAGTTCTTCAAGATATACAAACTCGAGGTCACTGCGGTGCCGACGCGCCTGCCAATGGTCCGCCAGGACTTCTCCGACCGGGTGTACAAAACCGAGGCCGCGAAGTTCCGCGCCGTCGTGGAGGAGATCCGTGAGATGCGCGACGCGGGCCGGCCTATCCTGGTCGGCACGGTCTCCATCGAGAAATCCGAGGAGCTGGCAAAGATGCTCGACGAGTCGGGCATCGCGCACAGCGTGCTGAACGCCAAGCAACACGAGCGCGAGGCGAGCCTGGTGGCGCAGGCCGGCCAGCGCGGGGCAGTCACCATCGCTACCAACATGGCGGGGCGCGGCACCGACATCCTGCTCGGCTTCGGCGTCGCAGAACTCGGCGGACTGCACATCATCGGCACCGAGCGCCACGAGAGCCGTCGGATCGACAACCAGCTGCGCGGGCGTGCCGGCCGCCAGGGCGACCCCGGCTCGTCGCGCTTCTACGTGTCGCTCGAAGACGAGATCATGCGCCGCTCCGGCATGAACCAAAACGTGGTGAACTCGCGGCTGTTCAACTCCCTCTGGGAGGAGGACATGCCAATCGAACACAACATGATCTCCCGCGCTGTGGAGACCGCCCAGACCAAGATGGAGGGCTACAACTTCGACATCCGCAAGCACCTCGTTGAGTACGACGACGTGGTGAACACGCAGCGCGACGTGATCTACAAGGAGCGCCGCTACGTGCTCACGCAGGGCGACCCGCGCACCATTGTGCTCGATATGCTCGCGGAGACGGTGGACACACTCAGCGACCCCTCAGCGCAGGTGCCGGGCCGCGCCCAGACATCAACGCAGCAGGGCGCGCGCAAGAAGGGCAAGCTCGACGCCGAGTCGCTCTTCGCCGCGCTCTCCGACACATTCAGCGAGGACGTGACGCGCCGCCTGGCACATCACCTGCTGCAACAGCATATCGCCGCGCTGATCGAGGCCGGCGACCGCGACCTGGTAGGCACGGAGCTGGCGGCGATAGTCGAGGAAGCCGCGACCGGACGGCTCGGCACGATACAGGAGGCGCTAGATAAGGAACTGCGCGCCTTCTTCCATATGGACGACCCTATGTACGAGATGGTCCAGCAGGGTTCGTTCGATTACAAGAAGCTGCGCCGGGCTATAACCGCGATCCTGCCTCTGCCCGAAGAGATGACCGCCGACGACCTCGAGGGGCTGGGGTATGACGATGCCCTCCAGCTTTTCAACAGTATGGCTGAGGAGGAGTTCAACCGCCAGTTCGGAGGGCGCGTTGACGAGGCGCAGGCTCTGGTGCGGGTCGCCGCGAAGCAGGGCGACCTGTTGGAGCAGGTGCGCGCCGCCGGCCACGGCGAACTCACCGGCGAGGCCGACATGTCGGACGCCGAACTTGAGGCGGGGCTGCTGCTCGACCTGATCGACAGCGCGTTCCCGTTGGTGCCGTCCTCGGCTGCCGAGAGGTTGCCGATCGACCCGAACAGCGCGGTCGGCGCGCTCGAGCTGCCGCGCCTGGTGACCGACCAGTTGGAGCAGATATACAACGAGGTGCAGGAGCGGCTCGGCCTCGACTTCGTGCAGCAGAACGGCCATGTGCCCCTGCTCGGCATGGTGGACCACAGCATCCCCGCGCCGGTCTACCGAGAGATCGAGGAGACGGTCGGCACAGAGGCGCTCGAAGCGAGCGAACTCTCCCCGCTCGGCAAGCTCGACGGCGAGATACGCGACCTTGTCCGCGAGGCGTTCGTCAAGCACCAGGAGTCCAGCTGGATACTGCATGTGATCGATCAGCTCTGGACGCGCCACCTGACGACGATGGAGGGGCTGCGCCAATCGATCGGCCTACAGGCTTACGCTCAGAAAGACCCCCTGGTGGAGTATAAGCGCACGGCCTACGAACTCTTCGAGGAACTGAAAGCCGAGATCCGGCAGTTGGGCACACGGGTGCTGAGTCTGCGGATCGAGCCTGCGGCCCAGCCGGAGCAGCAAGCTCCGCGCAAAGAGCAGCCGCAGCCCGCCCGCAAGCCCGCCGCAGTCGGGGCCGTGGGCAATGCAAACGGCAACGGCGCGACACGCCCCGCCCCGCAGCAACTCCCGCGCGGCAAGCGCGGCAAAGAGCCGTCGCGGGCCGCCGCTGGCGTGCCAGCCGGGGGGGGCAAGACACCGGGCCGCAACGACCCATGCCCCTGTGGCAGCGGCCGGAAGTACAAGCTCTGCCACGGGCGGTGATGCCCGTGGCAGGAGGGTTGAGATGCTGACAAACTATATTCGGGCTGCTATGTCACATGCCCGGTACGAGATCTTGGCGGACGACGGCACCTTCTACGGCGAAATCCCAGGACTCGGAGGAGTTTATGCCAACGCGGACACGCTCGAGGCTTGCCGTGAGGAGTTGGAGGAAGTGTTGGAAGAGTGGCTGCTGCTCGGTATCTCCCGCCATGACCCTCTGCCGGTGGTGGACGGGATAGAGCTGGTGATCAGAGAAGTAGCCTAGTGCCTCCAGCTGGTATTGACCGAGACGATTGGGAAAAGCTCTGATACCGCCACTCTGAGCGGAGCTTTGTAAAATCTGGCGCACGAATGTAAAATCGCCCGTTTCTTGGCACTGGCCTTCCTGCTATGATGGGTGTGGAACCGACAGATGTTGGCAACTGCTTTTAGCAGCAGGCGCATTACGAAAGATTAAGTGTAGGAGCGGGTCTGAGACCCGCCTCCACGGCAAAGAATGGGAGAATTACTATGTTCGAGGGTATTTTGCAGCCGACTCACCTCGTGCTCATACTGGCGATTGTGCTGATCATCTTTGGCCCAGGCAAGCTACCGGGCATTGGCAAGACACTCGGCAGCAGCATCCGCGAGTTCCGCGACTCTATCGGTCACGGCGAATCCGATCAGGTCGCTGTCGTGCCCGTCCAGCCCGTGCATTCGGTGGCCGACACCCAGGCGGTCGCTATTCAGCCGACCAGCACCCAGCCACCGACTTCCGGCACCTAACACTCCGACTTTACGCAGCCGAATCTGCGAAAATTGACAAGCCGGCGCTCCTCGCGTATAATGTAGGTTGAGATAGCGAAAGGAGCGCCCGTTATGTCTGTTTCTCACCTACGGGGCCTGCCGAGCCAACAGCAGACGCCACGTATTGTCTTGATGCGCCTGCTACAGAAGCGCGGCCAGGCGACGATCAAGGATATGGAACTCGCGCTCGGAGTCACGGCTACCGCCGTGCGCGAGCAGTTGGCGCACCTGATGGCCGAGGGCGTCGTGGACGCCGTGCGGGTGCGCGGCGACATTGGCCGTCCCTTCTATGCCTACCGGCTGACCGATAAGGCGCAGGAACTCTTCCCCAAGGACTACGGCACGCTCGCACGCTTGCTCCTCGAAGAGGCGCTGTCGCTCTTCGGCCCCGACGCCTACGCCGAACTCCTGGAGCGCGTGAGCAGCCGCCTCGCCGAGGATTATGCCGGCGACGTGCCCGGCCACGGGTTGGAAGATAAGCTCTATGGCCTCTCCTCGCTGCTGGTCGAGCGCGGTTTCGAGAGCGCGGTCACCCGCACCGCAGAAGGCTTTGTGCTCCACGCGACGACTTGCCCCTACTTCGCCGTAGTCAAAGACCACCGTGAAATCTGCGACATGGAGCAGGATATGATGTCGAAGCTCCTCGACGCCGACGTACAACTCGGCCCCTGTATGCTCGAGGGCCACTCGGCGTGCCAGTTCAGCGTAAAGCCACGAACTTCTGAATAACACGCAATACTGAAAGGATGTAGAAGCATTTTATGGAGACGTTAGACGCTTTGGTTGTAACCGACCTGCATGTGGCGGTCGAGGGCAAAGAGATACTCAAAGGGGTGGACCTGACGGTACGCAAGGGAGAGGTCCACGCCATCATGGGGCCGAACGGCTCCGGCAAGTCTACATTGGTGAACGCGCTGATGGGCCACCCGCGCTACGAGATCACCAGCGGCACGGCGACGTTCAAAGGCGAGAACATATTTGCGCTTGCGCCCGACGCGAGGGCGAAGCTCGGCCTTTTTCTGGCGTTCCAGTACCCAAGCGCGATACCCGGCGTGAGCGTGGCGAACTTCCTCCGCACTGCGCTGGTTTCATTGCACCGCGAGCGGCGTAAGGTCACCGACGAGGAACTGCTCTCTGGGCAGGCACCGGGCGCGCAGGCGACCGCCGAGGCTGCGGCGGCCTCGGCTGCCCCGTCGAAGGCACCGGCGATCAAGGAGTTCCGAAAGAACCTCCGCGAGGCGCTTGGGCTGCTCAAGATGGACGAGAGCTTCGCCACCCGCTACGTGAACGACGGCTTTTCGGGCGGCGAGAAGAAGCGGCTCGAAATCCTCCAGATGGCGATGCTCAAGCCGCAGATCGCGATGCTCGACGAGCCAGACTCCGGCCTCGACATTGACGCGGTGCGGGTCGTGGCGGCGGGAGTGACTGCGGTGCGGGGGCCGAACATCGGGCTGCTGGTGATTACCCACTACCAGCGGATCTTGGCCTACATCAAGCCGGATTTTGTCCACATCATGGTGGACGGCAGGCTGGTACAGTCGGGCGGGCCGGAGCTGGCGCTCGAACTCGAACGGCGCGGCTACGAATGGCTCCGCACCGAACTCGGCCTCCCGGAAGAGGTACTGGCCGGGGAGAGAGAGGCGACGGCATGATCGGTACAGACGCCGCTGTCGCAGCCGTCTCCCGTGAGGCGGTCGAGGCGCTTTCCGAACGGCTCGGCGAGCCGTCCTGGCTGCGCGACCACCGGCTGGCTGCCTTCTCGGTCTATGAGGGGCTGGCGATGCCGAAGTGGAGCCGGGGCATCGGCCAGTGGTGGAACACCGACATCAGCGAAATCAAGCCGGAAATGCTGCATGTCTACACCGAGCCGGACGGAGAGAGCCGGCTGCCGGGCGATGCCCTCTCCACCCAGGAGGAACACGCCGGGCTGATCATCACGCGGAACGCCGGGGCGGTTTCGGTGCATCTGCGCGAAGACCTCGCGGCGCGTGGCGTGATCTTCACAGACATGCCGACTGCCGTGCGCGAACACGGCGACCTGGTGCGGAAGTATCTCTCGCGCGGGGTGCCCGTGGATACCGACAAGTTCACCGCCCTGAACGCCGCGCTCTGGAACGGAGGCATCTTCCTCTACGTGCCGCGTGGCGTCGCCGTGGACCTGCCGTTGCACGGCCTGACCGCAGTGGACGGCACCGGCGGCGCGACACTCAGCCATACGCTGATCGTGGCCGAGGCCGGCAGCGAGGTGCGCCTGGTCGAGGAGTTCCGCTCTGCGGGTGGGGATTGTCTGAGCACCGTCCGCAAGGGAGATGGCGGGGGCCGCGCGGTCTACAGCGGGGTACTCGAAATCTATCTGGCAACCGACAGCAAAGTGGAGTACTTCACCATCGAGAACTGGGGGCCGGAGGTCTACGCATTCAACCAGCGGCGCGCGAACGTCGGCAAGAACGCCCGGATGCACTGGGTGCTGGGGCTGCTCGGCTGCCGCGTGAACCACAGCCAAGTGGACACCGAACTCGTGGCCTCCGGCGCTGAGACCCAGACGCGAGGCATCTACTTCACCCACGGCGACCAGATCTTCGACCTGACGACGCTGACCCACCACGTCGGCGACCACTGCACCGGCGACATCTTGTTCAAGGGCGCGCTCCGCGACACCTCGCGCGCCGGATTCGAGGGGATGATCCGCGTCGAGCCGACCGGCCAACAGACCAACTCCTACCTGTCGGATCACATCCTCTTCCTGAGCGACAAGGCGAAGGCCGACAGCGTGCCCGGCCTCGAAATCCTGGCGAACGATGTGCGCTGCTCCCACGGCGCGACCATCGGCATGATAGACGAGGACCAGGTTTTCTACCTGATGAGCCGTGGCCTGGAGCGCGTCGAGGCCGAGAAGCTGATCGTCGGCGGCTTCTTCGAGCAGGTCTTACAGGAGATGCCCCTGGAGAGTATGCGCGAACTTGTCCGCGAGATGATACAGCGCAAGGTAGAGTTGCCGACGGAGTAGAGGATCACCATGACAACCGCTACACTCACACCCACGAAAACCGCCCCCGACTGGGCGAGTGTCCGCGAAGACTTCCCCATTCTGCGGCGAGAGGTGCATGGCTACCCCCTCTGCTACCTCGACACCACGGCGACCTCGCAAAAGCCGGAGGCTGTGCTGGCGGCCATGGAGAGCTACTACCGCACCACCAACGCCAACATCCACCGAGGCGTCTACCAGATCAGTGAGGAGGCGACGGCCCTCTACGAGAGGGCGCGAGCACGGGTCGCCGCATTTATCAATGCCGCATCGAGCCGCGAGATCGTCTACACCCGCAATGCGACCGAGGCTATCAACCTGGTGGCTTCGGCATGGGGTCGGGTGAATCTCGGCCCGGGCGACGCGATCCTCTACACCGCTATGGAGCATCACAGCAACCTGGTGCCCTGGCAGATGATCGCCGCCGAGCGCGGCGTAGTGTTGCGGTATATCCCTGTAGACGACGATGGGCGGCTGATTTTGGATGACCTGGAGCGGCTGCTCGAAGGGGTGAAGATGGTCGCGGTGGCCGGGATGAGCAATGTCCTCGGCACGATCAACCCGCTTCCGACGATAATCGAGGCCGCGCATCGGCACGGCGCGCTCGTGCTGGTGGACGCGGCGCAGAGCGTGCCCCACCTGCCGGTTGACGTGCAGGCGCTCGGCTGCGATTTCCTCGCCTTCTCGAGCCACAAGATGCTCGGCCCCACCGGGATCGGCGTACTCTACGGCAAACGCGTGCTGCTCGAAGCGATGCCGCCCTACATGGGCGGCGGCGACATGATACGCACCGTCAGCCTCGAACGCTCCACCTGGAACGACCTGCCCTGGAAGTTCGAGGCAGGCACGCCGGCGATAGCCGGAGCCGTCGGCCTCGGCGCTGCCGTGGATTACCTCTCGGCGCTCGGCATGGAGCACGTATATGCCCACGAGCAGGCGCTCATCGCCTATGCGCTCGACCGGCTGGCGGCGATGCCGGGGCTGCGCGTGTACGGTCCACCGGCATCTGAGCGGGGAGGCGTCGCCGCCTTCAGCCTCGCCGAGATCCACCCGCACGACATCGCCAGCTTGCTCGACCAGCGCGGCATCGCGGTCAGAGCCGGCCACCACTGCTGCCAACCTCTGATGGACCGCTTCGACGTGCCGGCCCTGGCCCGCGCATCGTTCTACATCTACAACACCCAAGACGACGTAGACCGCCTTATCTCCGGCCTGCATTTTGTGCGCGAGGTTTTCGGCTGCTGACGCTTGACAAAATTGTGCCGACGGCGTAAGATGCCCCTGTTAGTTTGATTACAGGCGCGCCGGGGCGAGGCGTGCCTGGCTTCCTAATCAGTAGAGGATTTTTGTTCAGTTTAGCTTTCCAGAGGAGGAATGAATGAACCTGAAACGCAACGCAGCACAGTGGTTGAGTCTCTTGGCCGGGAGTGCGATGCTCCTGACCGCCTGCGGGGGCACCCCCACCGACACGCCGGCCCCGCCGACCGATACCCCGGCCGCAGCCGCCGCTCCGACGGCGATGACAAACGGCATTACCCCGACCGCGATGATGGCCGGTGAGACGCCGACTGCTATGATGGCCGGTGAGACGCCGACTGCTATGATGGCCGGTGAGACGCCGACTGCTATGATGGCCGGGGAAACACCGACCGCGATGATGGCCGGCACGACGCCGACTGCTATGATGGCTGGCATGACGCCGACCGGGATGATGGCGGGTGGGACGCCAAGTGCGATGACCGGTACGACCGGCGGCACGGCCAATGGCAAGATCGCGATCCTGCTGCCCGAGACCAAGACGGCCCGGTACGAGACACAGGACTTGCCGAACTTCAAGGCGAAGCTACAGTCGCTCGGCTTCGACGTGGCGAACAACCTGATCTACAGCAACGCCAACCAGGATGCGAGCAACCAACAGTCTCAGGCCGAGGCCGCCATCACCAACGGGGCCAAAGTCCTGGTGCTCGACCCGGTGGACTCCGCCGCGGCAGGCGCTATCGCCGACATGGCTAAGTCGAAGGGCGTACAGGTAATTGCCTACGACCGGCTGATCAACGGCAGCGACGCGGTGAACTACTACATCAGCTTCGACAACCAGAAGGTTGGCAACCTCCAGGGCACCAGCCTGCTGACCGCTCTCAACGGCAAGACGAACCCGACGGTTGTGTTCATCAACGGCTCACCGACCGACAACAACGCGAAGCTCTTCAAGCAGGGGGCGCACTCCGTCCTCGACGGCAAGGTGAACATCGCCAAAGAGTACGACACGCCCGACTGGAGCCCCGACAAGGCGCAGACCGAGATGCAGCAGGCGCTGACGGCACTCAGCAACAAGGTAGACGGCGTGCTGGCGGCGAACGACGGCACAGCCGGCGGCGCGATAGCCGCGATGAAGGCGGCGGGCCTCAAGCCGCTGCCGCCGATCACCGGGCAGGATGCGGAACTGGCAGGGATCCAGCGGATCTTGATCGGTGAGCAGTACATGACGGTGTATAAGGCGATCAAGCCCGAAGCCGAGGACGCCGCGCAGTTGGCGTATGACCTGCTGTCCGGGACAGCGGTTCCCGCAGCCATGACCAACGGTAAGGTGAACAACGGCAAGATAGACGTGGTTTCGGTGCTGCTGCCCCCGGTCGCGGTAACGAAGGACAACATCAACGACACCGTCGTCAAGGACGGCTTCTGGAAGGCCGCCGACATCTGTACAACGGATTACGCCGCGGCCTGCGCTGCCGCCGGCATCAAGTAAGCGGTTAGCTGTCAGCAGTCAGCCGTCAGCTAAGGGACATGTGCCAATCGCATAGTGCCTCGGCTGACGGCTGATGGCTGACGGCTGACAAATAATCGAAGGCAGGATGCTATGACCGACAGAGCGCGAATTCCGGTGCTGGGACTGCGCGGGATCAGTAAGCGATTCGGGGCGGTGCAGGCGCTCACCGATGTGAGCTTAGAGGTTTACGCTGGCGAAGTCGTCGGGCTGGTCGGCGACAACGGGGCCGGCAAGTCAACCCTGATCAAGTGCATTTCGGGGATCAACATAATAGACGCCGGTGAGATCCTCTTCGACGGCAAGCCGGTGACGATCACCGGGCCGAAGTCGGCGGCGGCCCTCGGCATCGAAACGGTCTACCAGGATCTCGCGCTCTGCGACAACCTGGATGTCGTCGCCAACCTTTTTCTGGGCCGCGAGCAGGTGCAAACGCTGGTGCCTGCCGTGATTGAGCCAATCAACGAAGTCTCTATGGAGAAGCGGGCAATCGGCGTCTTGCGGGGGCTTTCGGTCTCCATACCGAGCGTGCGGACGCTGATCGCGTCTCTTTCCGGCGGGCAGCGGCAATCCGTCGCGGTGGCCCGCTCGGTGATGTGGAACTCGAAGCTGGTGGTCCTCGACGAGCCGACCGCCGCCCTCGGCGTGGCGCAGACGCGCCAGGTGCTCGATCTGATCCAGAGGCTGAAGGCCCAGGGGCTGGCGGTTATCGTGATCAGCCACAACCTCGAGGATATCTTCTCGGTCGTGGATAGGATCGTCGTGCTGCGGCTGGGGCGCAACGCTGGCACGTTCGATGTGAAGCGCGCCACCCATGAGCAGATCGTCGGAGCGATCATGGGCGCGGAGTTTGGCGCAGACGAGCCGGAGGCGGAGCTGCAACCAACAGGCGCGGTGCCGGCGACATGAGTACAATGCTCAACGATCCACGGCTGGTGACTTCCCCAGAAGGCGAAAGCACGATAGGTGGCCTTCGCCGACGGCTGGCATCCGCAGACCTCGGCTCGCTCCCGGTGATACTCGGCCTGGTGGTGATCTGGGCGATCTTCCAAAACGCCAACTCCCACTTTCTCAGCCCGCTGAACCTCACTAACCTGCTGCTACAGATAGCAGCCGTCGGCACGATCTCGGTCGGGATCATCCTGGTGCTGCTGCTCGGCGAAATAGACCTCTCGGTCGGCGCGGTGAGCGGCCTCTGCGCCGGGGTGATGGCCGTGATGAACGTCAAGATGGGCATCTCAGGGCCGGTCGCGGTGCTGGCGGGGCTGGTGACGGGGCTTCTGATCGGTGTGCTGCAAGGCTTCTGGATCACGAAGCTGCGAGTGCCCTCATTCATCGTCACGCTCTCCGGGCTGCTGGCATGGCAGGGCGCGCTGCTGATCGTCCTCGGCAACACCGGCACGATCAACTTGCGCGACCCCTTCATCCTCGGCCTGGCCGGCACGTTCTTGCCGCCGCTCGCCGGATGGGCGGTCGGGGCGCTGTTCGTGCTGGCCTACGTGGGTGCCGCAGTTTTGCAGAGGCAGCGCCGGCTTGCCGCAGGCTTGGGCGCGACCTCAGTAGCCTCTCTGATCGGCCAACTGCTCGTGGTCGTGGTGGGCGCTGCGCTGGTGGTCGGCGTGCTGAATGCAGACCGAGGGCTGCCTTCGGCTGTGATTATCTTCGTCGCCATCATCGTCATCTTCCACTGGATCACGAAGAACACGCTTTTCGGACGTCATATCTTCGCGGTCGGGGGCAACGCCGAGGCCGCACGCCGCGCCAGCATCAACGTGGACCGGATACGGATCACTGTCTTCGTGCTCTGCTCGACGCTCGCGGCTGCCGGAGGGATACTCGCCGCCTCGCGCCTGCTCGCCGTGAACCAGTCGTCGGGCAGCGGCGACCTGCTGCTGAACGCGATCGCTGCGGCGGTCATCGGCGGCACCAGCCTGTTCGGCGGGCGCGGCACGGTCTGGGCTGCCCTACTCGGCTCCTTGGTGATCGGCTCGATCTCGAACGGCATGGACCTCCTCGCGCTCGATGCCTCGATCAAGTTTATGATCACCGGCGGCGTGCTGCTGCTCGCGGTGACACTCGATGCGCTTGCGCGCAGGCGGCGCGAGGCCACGGGCCGCTAGCTGCGAGCCGTATTGGCGAGGATGGCCGCCCCGACCATGCCGCTGTTGTCGCCGAGCGCGGCGCGGACTATGGTGACGCCTGCGGCGGGCACGGCGAGGGCTGCACTTTTCGCTTGCTCGGAAGCGACCTGGAAGAGCAGGTCGATCCGGTCGATCACGCCGCCGCCGAGTATGATGCGATCCGGGTTCCAGAGGTTGATCAGGCTGGCGAGGCCGAGGCCGAGGTGCAGACCCGCCTGGGTGATGGTGTTCACGGCGAGCGCGTCTCCCTGGTCCACGGCCTCGGAGAGCGGCTTCGACTTGACGCGCTGAGTTGTGTCGAGGAGCAGCCCGCTGAGGCTCGACTTCTCGCCCTCCTCCACGGCCTCGCGCATCATAGCGACGATGGCCGTGCGCGAGGCGTAGGCTTCGAGGTGGCCGCGCTGCCCGCAGGCGCAGAGCCGACCTCCTGCCCGCACCATCGTGTGCCCGATCTCACCGGCGCTGCCCGACGCTCCACGATAATGCACGCCGTCCTGCATGAGCGCGCCGCCGATCCCGGTGCCGATGAATACGCAGGCGAAGAGGCGGATGCCCTTGCCCGCGCCGAAATCCCGCTCGCCGATGGCCCCGACCTCTACATCGTTGCCGAGGGTGACCGGCACGCCGAAGCGGGCTGAGATCGGCGCGGCCATGTCCACGTTGGCGATGCCGCCGCCGAGGTTCGGCGCGGCGCGCAAGATGCCTGCGGCTGCGTCCACCTGCCCCGCGACGCCGAGACCGATGCCGCGCACCTGTTTGGCGACATCTCCGGGTGCGCCGGCCAGCGCCTTCGCAATCGTCTCCTCGACGGCCGCCATGATCGGGTCGGCTCCGGTCGGTGGGCTTGGCGTCTTGACGATGCTGATGACCTCTCCCGTTGAGCAATCGATCAGCCCGCCGAGTATCTTGGTGCCGCCGACATCTACGCCGACGGTGTATGGTCCTGGCATGAGAGTCTCCTTAGCGTGTTGCGTTTCACGTCTTTTCGATCTGGCTAAGTTCGTCCAACATCTTTTTCTGTAACTCGGTCAACTTGTCGAGCCAGCCCTGCCGGTAGGGGCGGAGCGTGGCGGTTAGGGCCTGGGCGAGGGCGAGCTGCGCGGCCCACTTGTGGTCTGCTGGCAGGATGTACCAGGGCGCGGCCTCCGTGCTGCATCGGCTGAGGGCGGCTTCGTAGGCCGCTGTGTACTCGTCCCAATAGGCGCGCTCAGCCCAGTCGCCGGGGTTCAGCTTCCACGCCTTGCTCACGTCCTTTTCGCGGGCCAGCAGGCGTCGCCGCTGCTCATCTTTGCTCAGATGGAGAAAGAACTTGGCAAGGATCGTGCCCGTCTCGGTCAACAGCCGCTCGTAGTCGTTGATCTGGCCGTAGGCGGCCTCGATCTGCTCGGTCGGGGCGAGTTTGTGGACGCGCACAACCAACACTTGCTCGTACTGCGAGCGGTTGTAGACGCCGACGATGCCTCTCGCGGGCGCGGCTTTGTGGATGCGCCAGAGGAAGTCGTGCGAGGCTTCTTCGGCGCTCGGCACCTTGAAGTCGGTTATGGAGAGGCCCTGGGGGTTGACCGCGTTCAGAACGTGATTGATCAGGCCGTCCTTGCCTGCGGCGTCGCGCCCCTGGAGCACCACGAGCAGCGCGTGGGTGCCCGCGCCCCACATGAGGGCCTGCAACTCGTTGAGTTCGGCGAGAAGGGGCGCGATCAGCTTTCGCGCCTCGGACTTATCCAGCCCGCCCCGTGCATCGGTCGGGTAGTCGGCAAGGTCAACATCCGTGCCGGGTTCTACCTTCTGGGCCAGTGGGTCGGCCATGCGTCTCCTCCGTGTGGCAGGTTGCGTAGTTATAGGACTGCTGCCACGGCGGCAAGGCGGCCGCGCCAGGAGGGGTCGCTGATCCGCGCCCAGGTTCCGGCAAAATCGGTATGGACGGAAGCGGCTGCCTCCTGGCGGTCGGCGAGATAGGCGGCAAGGCCGGGCGGCGGGACGTTTGCTTTGCGCTTGCTCTTGCCGGACGATAAATAGGCGAGGATCTCCGACGCTGCTACATCGGCGTCGTGGAGCGCGCCCAGCCGGTCCTGCATCGTGGTGACATCTTTGATCAGTGCGTCTGCGTCCTCCGGCAGGACAGCGCGGAAGAACTCGAGCGTGTAGCGGAGGTACTTGCCGGTGATACGCAGCGCGTGCAGTTGGAGGATAGTCGGCGAGGCCATCACGGTCTCGTAGGCGCGCACAGCTTCATAGCGGGTCCAGATCGCCCCGCCGACGACATGGCGCACCTGGAGAGGCTTGACATCGCCGGTTGCATCTGCGTCGGCGTCCGGCGCGTCGTCCGAGGTCTCGAGCAGCGCGCGGAGGCGCTTTTTGAGGCGGGGGTAGGCTTTGCCTTCGAGCAGGCCGAGCAGGGTGTTGTTGGTGCGCTCCCTGTCGGCGTTCCAGGCGGCGAGCAGGCCATCGAGATCGTGCTGCTGATCTTCGGGCAGCACAGCCCGACATGCATAGGCGTTGCCCAGCAGTACATCGCGGTCACGCACCGCGCCGAGGGCGCGCGCGAGTTCACGTAGACCCGGGCGCACCCGCTTGAGTTCGCGGGCTGGCAGGTAGTCGCTGGTCAGCTCTATGAGAGCGCGCATACGCCGGGTGGCGACGCGCATCCGGTGTATCGCCGTCGGGTCTACACCGTCGCGGGCCGCGTCTTCGTGCTTACACATTGCGTCGAATTGGACGCTAAGGAGCTTGCGCCCGGCGGTCGCCATGCTGTCTGTCGGCAGGACTGCCGGCGGGCGCTGCTTGTTCGCTTTGTTGGGCTTCGCGGGGGCGGCCAGCTTCAGGGCGCGCTCGAACTTCGACTCCGGCTGGGGGTCGAGGCCGTACTTGCCGGTGAACAGCTCGGCCAGGCGGGCGAGGTCGTCGGGCGTGCCGTCGGGGCGGAGTTCGATCTCCAGCTCGTAGAAGCGGAGTGGCGCGTCCGGCGTAGGGATCGTCACGTCGTCCAGGCTCCACTCGGCCACGAGCCGCCGGCCGTCGTAGAGGTTGCGGACGGTGCGGGTCTGGTCAACCGTAACCAGGTCTGTGAGCGGGTTATCGCCGGCGATCTCGGATGCCAGGTTGCGGGCCTCGCCTTCCGGCCATGCGCCGATTTCGATGCCGGGCACATCGGCCTGGTATTCCTCGCGGGTATGGACCGCGCCGTTGGCGTTGCCGAGGCCCTTGAGCGTCAAGAGGAGCTTTTCGTCGCTCTCACGTATGCGGACGGCGAAGCGGTGGTGCAGGAAGCGGCGATCCGCCGTGTCGAGATAGCGGTCGCGGACCTCTATCGAGCGGGACTCGCGGGCTGTGTATGAGCCGAAGCGGGTGATCCTATGCAGGTGGTCGAACGTGCTCCGGTCGGGTACTATAAACTTCGCCTCGGTTTCTGTCGGCAACTTGAGACCTCCTGGTTTTCGGCTAGCCCTGCGGGTCCACGCGCCCGTACTGCGTGAGGTATTTGCGGTACTTTTTGGGGAGCGCGGAGAGCGGGAAGACGACCTCCGGCTCATTGATCACGCGCTGCACTAATGTGCCCTGCACATCGTAGGCCGACGGGTCTGCGGCATCGGCGGGGCGGGTGTATGTGCCGTCGGGGTTGAGTATGCGTGCCTTTGCGGTGTCGCGCAAGTAGGCATCGAGTATGTCGTTGACGATGTGGGCGCGGATCGCGTCGTCTTCGATTGGGAAGAGGGTCTCGACGCGGTGATCCAGGTTGCGCGGCATCAGGTCGGCGCTGCCCATCAGGAGTTCGCCCTTGCCGCCCTTTCCGAAATAGTAGAGGCGGCTGTGTTCGAGGAAGCGCCCGATGATGCTGACCACGCGGATGTTCTCGCTTACTCCGGGCACACCGGGCCGCAGGCAGCAGACGCCGCGCACGATCAGATCGATCTTGACCCCTGCAGACGACGCCTTATATAGCGCCTCGATGAAGGCCGGGTCCACAAGCCCGTTCATCTTGAAGATCATCCGCCCGTCTCCGTGCTCGTTCTGGCGCTGGATTTCGCGCTCGATCAGCGCGAGCAGCCCGCTCCGCAGCGTGAGCGGGGCCACCAGCAGCTTGCGGTAGCGGGCCTGGTTCGAGTAGCCGGTCAGGTAGTTGAATAGCTCCGAGGCGTCTGCGCCGAAGTCGGGACGGCATGTGAGCAGGCCGAGATCGGTGTAGCCGCGCGCGGTCGATGGGTTGTAGTTGCCGGTGCCGAGGTGCAGGTAGCGGCGTATGCCCTCGCCCTCTTTGCGGACCACGAGGGCGACTTTGCAGTGGGTCTTCACGCCGACCAGCCCATAGGTCACATGCACGCCTGCGTGTTCGAGCGCGCGGGCCGACTCAATGTTGTTCTCCTCGTCGCCGCGCGCCTTCAGCTCCATCAGCACGGCGACCTGCTTGCCGGCATCGGCGGCCTCGAGCAGTGCCTCGATGATCGGGGAGTTGTTGCCCACGCGGTAGAGGGTCTGCTTGATAGCCAGCACGTTCGGGTCGCCGGCAGCGGTGCGGATGAAGTCAACGACCGGGTTGAACGAATCGAACGGGTGGTGCAGCAAGATGTCGCCCTGCTGGATCGCGCCGAAGATGCCGGTGTCATGGTTCAGCACAGGCGGTATGCGGGGGATGAAGCTCGGGTCTTTCAGGTCGGGGCGGTTCAGCCGGTATAGCTCAGAGAGGTCGCTGAGGCCGAGCGGCCCGCGCAGGGTGTAGATGTCGCTCTCATCGAGGCCGAGGTTATCGGCGAGCAGGCTCCGCAGGTGGTCCGGCATGTCCGGCTCGATGAAAAGCGCGACCGTCGAGCCGAACCGCTGGCGCGACAGGCTCCGCTCAATGGTTTCGAGCAGGTCGTCGGCTTCGAGCTCCTGGATTTCGAGGTCGGCGTCGCGGATCACCCGAAACGGGTGGACCTCGAGCAACTGCATCTGGGGGAAGAGCGCGCCGAGGTTCGCGGCAAGCACTTGCTCCATCCAGACGTAGACGGCGGGCGTAGAGCGGCCGTCGTTGCCGTCGTTGCCCGGCAGGGGCACGAGCCGCGAGAGCACGTTCGGCACCTTGACGCGGGCGAAGCGGTGCCGGCCGTCGGGGTCAAGCAGCTCGACCACCAGGTTGAGGCTGAGGTTCGAGATGTGGGGGAATGGGTGGCCGGGGTCTATGGCGAGTGGAGTACAGACCGGGAAGACCATCCGCTCGAAGTAGTCGGCGAGGCCCGATTGCTGCTCAGTCGTCAGCTCGGTGTACTCGGAGAGGAGGATGCTGGCGGTCGCGAGCGCGGGGCGCAGCTCGTCCGCGAAGGTGACGGCGAGGGTCTCAAGCAGTGGCAGGATGCGGGCGCGTATCGCGGCCATTTCCTCGCCGGGCGTCATCCCGTCGGGGCTGCGCTCGCTGACGCCCGACTTGACCTGCTCCCTGATGCCGGAGACTCGGATCATGAATATCTCGTCGAGGTTCGCGGCTACGATGGCAAAGAGCTTGATCCGCTCGAGCAACGGGTTGCGGGTGTCGAGCGCCTCCTCGAGGATGCGGTCCTGATAGGCGAGCAGGCTCAACTCGCGGTTGATGTACATCGCGGGATCAAGCTCCGCCGGCAGCAGGATGATGGACGGCTCTTCCTCGTCAATTATGAGCGCGTGTTTTTCAACAGTCATGGGGCTGCTCCCCTTTCGAGCATGGCGCGGCGAGCTAAGAGGAGTATCGCTCCATCGCGGATGCCCTGCATAGTCACGATAAACGACGGATCGCCGTAGGCGCGCAGCACCTCGCGCGCGATCAGCACGGCGGGGATGAGCGACGCAGCGCGCTCCGGCGTCATCTCATATTCGGCGGCGAGTTCGGGCGTGGGCAGGGCGCGCAATAGCTTAAGTGCCCGCTCCGGCGCGTCCTGCGGCATCGGCTGGTCGAAGGCCATGCCGAGCAGAGCCGGCAGCTTGCGGAGTGAGCCGCCGACGCCGACCACACCGGCCGGCCGCTCGCCACGCCCCGGCATCGCAGGGCGGATCTCGTCGGCCAAGAAGCCGGCAAGCCGGTCCACTTCGCCGCCTGTCGGCTGCTCGGCGGCGAAAAACTGCCGCGCCAGTTTCGTCGCGCCGAGAGGCAACGAGACGCTCTCCCCAACTTCTTCGCCGCGCCCGACCACAACTTGCACGCTCCCTCCGCCGATGTCGAGTACCGCGCGTGCAGCCCGCTCCGGCAGGTCGCCTGACGCCGCCAGGAACGCGAGCGCCGCTTCCTGCTGCGTGGTCAGCACCTCGACCGGCAGGCCGGTCGCCGCCCGGATCGCCTCGCAGACGGCCTCGCCGTTGGCGGCCATGCGGATCGGATAGGTGCCGATCAGGTGGAGGGTCTCCGCGCCGGCACCCTCGGCGGCCTGCTTGAAGTCCTGGACGGTGGAGATCAGCTCGGCGATCTTCGCCGGTCCGATCTCGCCTCCGCCGTCGAGTTCCGCGCCGAGCCGCAGCCCCGCGCTCAGGGCAAGCACCGGCTCGACGGTGCGGCCGTCGGTGCGGGCGACCAGCAGGCCGACCGTATTGCTGCCGAGGTCTGCGACTGCGAATGGCGGGGCCTCCACGCTAGGCTTCTCCTGCTATGTCGTCGGGAGTGTGCAGGCCGCGCAGCACCCCTCCGCCGGGCAGCACATCGGTCCAGTGCTGCACGTCGAACTCAAGCTGGACCAGCCCCGCGGTCGGCAAGCTGTTGGCCGGGGTGCCCGTCTCGGTGAGTATGTTAGCCAGCCCCTCGAAGGCCGGGTTGTGGCCCACAAGCATCACCGATGCCGCCTCTGCGGGCAGGTTGCGGACGACGTCGATCAGCGTGTCCACGTCGGCCAGATAGATCTTCGGATTGGCGACAACCTGCGCCCGGCACCCGCCGGCCGATACGGCGAGTTCGGCTGTCTGGTAGGCGCGCTTCGCGTCGGAGGAAACGACGGCATCGGGGCAGCCGATCTTCGCGGCGAGGTACTTGCCCATCGCCTCGGAGTTGCGGGTGCCCCGCTCGGTGAGGGTGCGCTCGTGGTCCCCGCCAGGCGCATCGCGCTCCGCCTTGCCGTGGCGCAACAGCAGGAGTGTTTTCATTTGTGTAGCCTCCTGACTATAGTATACATCATTCTCGCCCCCATGTCAGCCCACTACGCGGCTCCGGTGGTCAATATCTTGCTCCAACAGAACACCATCGTTCTTTTCGTGTTTTTCGTGGATCGGCTTTCCGATGCGGGGCTGAGACTGTGCAAGGGGGGAAGCGTGGTGGCTGAAAACTACGACTTGGTGATTGTCGGAGCAGGCTCCGGCGGGCTGACTGCGGCCCAGTTCGGGACGGCGCTTGGGGCGAAAGTCGCGCTTGTCGAGAAGGCGCGGGTCGGCGGGGATTGCACCTGGACGGGCTGTGTGCCGAGCAAGGCGCTGATCAAGGTGGCGTGGGTGGCCCACGAGGCGCGGACAGCCGGGCGCTACGGCGTGCGTACCTCCGACCCGACCGTGGATATGGCGGCGGTGCGCGACTATGTGCAGGGCGCGGTAGCCGAGGTCTATCAGCAGGAGACGCCGGAGAGCCTTCGCGCGAGTGGGATCGACCTGATCCTCGCGCCGGGCCGGTTCGTTGACCCGCAGACGCTTGCCGCAGGGGGCCGGACGCTTTGCGCGCGGGCTTTCTTGCTCTGCACAGGCGCGCGCCCGAAGCCGCCGGACCTGACCGGCTTGGCGGATGTGCCTTACATGACCTACGAGAACATCTTCGATAACGACCGGCTGCCCCATCACCTGCTCGTCGTGGGAGGCGGGCCGGTGGGGCTTGAGATAGCGCAGGCATACCGGCGGCTGGGGGCGGGCGTCACTGTGGTGGCCGAGAGGCTCTTGCCGCGCGAGGAGCCGGAGGTCGCTGAGGCGCTTGACCGAGTCTTCGAGAGCGAGGGGCTGCGCCATTTGCGGGGCAGGGCCGAGGCGGTGAGACTCGACGGTGATCGGATCGAGCTGGCCGCTGGCAGCGAGCAGCTGCGCGGCGATATGCTGCTGGTGGCGGCGGGTCGCGCCCCGGTGGTGGACGGCCTCGGCCTTGATGAGGCCGGCGTGTCGTACTCAGCCTCGGGCATTGGTGTGGACGAGCACCTCCTGACTAACGTGAAGGGGATATACGCCGCAGGCGACTGCACCGGCGGCTACCAGTACACCCATTTCGCGGGTTGGCAGGCGTACAAGGCGGCGCGCAACGCGCTGTTTCCGGGCGCATCCTCCGGCTGGAGCGATGCGGTGCCCGCCGTCACGTTCACCGCGCCCGAAATCTCGCATGTCGGCCTGCTGGAGGCCGAGGCCCGCAGCAAGTTCGGGGATAGCGTGCAGGTCGCCCGTTGGGACATGGCCCACACCGACAGGGCGGTCTGCGACGACGAGCGCGACGGCTTCTACAAGGCGGTCTACAAGAAGGACGGCACGCTGCTTGGTGCCACGATCATGGCACCCCACGCCGGCGAGGCGATCACCGAGTGTGTGCTGGCCCTGGAACGCGGCTGGAAGCTGGCCGAGCTTGCCGCCGTGATCCATGCCTACCCGACGTACTCGACTCCGGTGCAGCTCATGGCGTCCCGCGTCGCCATCGCCGAGCAACTCAGCGGCTTGGCCGGCAAGGTGATCAGGGGCCTAGCGGATCGCGCAAAGTAGCCGTCCCAACCCGGATCATGTATAATCGGAAGGCAATGTACAGGATATAAGCATCCGTCACTAACTACTAACCACCAACCACTAACCACTCGCCGGAGAGCAATGTACAGAGTAACGGCATCTCAAATAAGCCTCGGCACCCAGACATGGGTGCGGCGCTGGGCGACCTTCGACTTCGTGCTGCTGATCGCCACGCTGGCCGCCTGCGGCTTTGGCGTGGCGATGGTCTACAGCGCGACCCACGGCACCGACCCAGCCTCGATCAGTTGGGATAACACCGCCGTCCGTCATGCGTTCTACGCGACGGTCGGTCTCGCGCTGATGTTTATGCTCACCAGGTTCGAGTACCACATGCTGGCGAGCTTCGTCTGGCCGCTCTATGTGGGGATGCTGGGGCTGCTCGGCCTGACTACACTGATCGGCCACAGCTCCGGCGGGGCATCGCGCTGGATCAACACCGGCCTGATCCCGATCCAGCCGAGCGAGATAACCAAGCTCGTGCTGGCATTGACACTGGCAAAATATCTGAGCGACAACCAGAAACGGGTGGGCAGCCTGCGCGTCTATATAGGCAGCATCGTGATTGCCGCCCTGCCGATGGCGCTGATCTTCAGCCAACCCGACCTCGGCACCGCGATGGTCTGCGGCTTCATCTGGCTCGTGATGGTGATCGCGGCGGGGGTGCGGCGTCTGCTGCTCGTCGGCAGCTTCGTCATCGCCCTGCCTGCGGGCTTTGCGATCTGGACATACCTCCTAAAGAGCAGCCCCAAGACCTTCGGCTACATGCAGGACCGGCTGCTGATCTTCCTGCACCCTGAGAGCGACCCGCTGGGGCAGGGCTACAACATCTTGCAGTCGAGGATCAGCATCGGCACCGGGGGGCTGTTCGGGCAGGGGTTCTTGGCGGGAACTCAGAGCCAGTTGCACTTCCTCAAGGTGCAGTATGCCGACTTTATCTTCTCGGTTGTGGCCGAGGAGTTTGGGCTGATCGGCGCTGTGGCTCTGGTCGCGCTGCTCTACGTGATCGTCGCCCGCTATCTGCATGTCGCGATCCAATCGCCCGACAGCTTCGGTTCGCTGATCGCGGTGGGGCTGGCTGCATGGCTCGGTATGCACATCTTCGTGAACGTCGGCATGAACCTCGGGCTGATGCCGGTGGTCGGCATCCCGCTGCCGTTCATCAGCTACGGCGGCTCCTCCCTACTCAGCCTGCTGATCGCCCAGGGGCTGATACAGAGCATCGCCTTGCGTTCGCGCAAAGTGGTGTTTGGGTAGCCGTCCCAGCCGACCCCTCCCTCACCCCTGTTTCTCCACCAGCCCCAGCCGCCAAGCCAAGAACGTCCAGATGTCGGTCTGTTCCTCGATCATCTTCGTGAGCGGTTTGCCGATGCCGTGGCCGGCCGCCGTCTCAACCCAGAGCAGGATCGGGCGGCGTGGGTTGTTGCCCTGTAGCAGCGCGGTCATCTTGCGCGCGTGCAGCGGGTCAACCCGGCTGTCGGACTCCGCCGTGGTGAACAGCACCGCCGGGTAGTCGGTGCCTGGGCGGGTGTGTTGGTAGGGCGAGTAGTCCCAGAGCCAGCCGATCTGTTCGGGGTCTTCGGCGGAGCCGTACTCCGAGATCCAGAAGCGGGCGATGCGGAAGTTGTGGTAGCGGAGCATGTCGAGCAACGGCACCGTGCAGACGACCGCCTCGAATAGGTCGGGCCGTTGGGTGAGGGCCGCGCCCACCAGCAGGCCGCCGTTCGAGCGCCCGCTGATGCCGAGGCACTCCGGGCGTGTGTAACCGGCCGAGATCAAGTATTCGGCGGCCGCGATGAAGTCATCGAAGACGTTCTGCTTGTTGCCGAGCATCCCTGCCCGGTGCCATTCTTCGCCGTATTCGTTGCCGCCGCGCAAGTTCGCCACAGCGTAGATCCCGCCCATCTCGATCCAGGGCAGGATCGCGCGGGTGAAGACCGGGCCACGGCTGAGGGTGAAGCCGCCGTAGCCGTTCAGGACGGTCGGCGTGTCTCCGTTCCGCGCCAGGCCGCGCGGACCGATCACCATCATCGGCACCCGCGTGCCGTCCTTCGAGCTGTACCAGACCTGTTCCACCTCGATCTTGCTCAGGTCGAGCGGCGCTGACACCGAGGCCCACTCGCTGATCTCTCCGGTCGGCAGGTTGTAGCGGTAGACCGTGGGGGGCACGGTGTAGGACTCGAAGCCGATGAACAGGTCGTCGCCGTCCTCCTTGCCGTGCAGCCCGGTGATCGTACCGAGCGGCGGCAGGTCCGGCGCGGGCAGTTGCTCTCCGGCCGTGGACCAGACGCCGAGCCGCGCGACGACATCCTTGAGCTCGTTGAGCAGCACGCGGTCGCCGACGACTTCTATACCCTCGATGACCACGTCCGGGCGGTCGGGCACCACCTCGCGCCAGTTTTTGCGGGCGGGGTTCTCCAGGTCCACTGCCATCACGCGGTAGTGCGGTGCCTCCCAGTTGGTGTGCATGTAGAGCGTGTCGCCGCGCACCAGCGCCATGAACACCGCGTCCACCCCCTCGACCAACGGCACGAAGGAGCCGCCTGCGGCGCTGAGATCGCGCACAAAGACCGCGTCGCGCGTCGTACCCTGGCCGACGACGCCGACGAGCCAACGCCCGTTGGACGAAAGCTGGACCCAGGGCATCTCGGTCATCTCGCGCCCCGCACCGAAAAGTTCCGGGTCGGATGCGGGATCGGTGCCGAGGCGGTGGTAGAAGACGTGCTTGTGGTATACCTCTTCGCCTGCGTGTACGCTGCCGAGCGACGGGTTGCGGGTGTAGTAGAAGCCGCGGCTATCTTCCTCCCAGGCAACACTTGCATAGCGGGTGTGCGGGATGCGGTCGGGCAGCAGCTCGCCGCCGTCCACGTCGAGCAGGTAGAGGGTGCTCTTTTCGTCGCCCTGGTCCGAGTAGCCGTAGGCCAGCAGCCGCCCGTCCTCCGACGGATACCACCAGTCGAGCGCGACGGTGTGGGAGCCGCCTGTGGCGTTGGGGTCGAGCAGCACGCGCTCCGGGCCGGCCGGCCCCTCGCGCAGATAGAGGATCGGCTGGTCCTCGGTGCCCTCGCGCCGGGTGTAGAAGTAGCGGTCGGCCTTCTGCACGGGCGGTGTCACGCTGCCGATCGCCAGCATCTCGGCCATCCGCGCCCGGATCACGGCGCGCTCCGGCCTCGCCGCAAGCTCGGCCTCGGCGTACTCGTTCTGCGCGGCAACCCATGCCTGGACTTCGGGGCTGGTCTCGTCCTCGAGCCACCTGTACGGGTCGCGGTTGGTGCGCCCGTGTAGGACTTCCTCCACCGGCTCTTGGCGGCTGGGGGGCATTGTGGGCATCTGTTCTCCTGTGCGGTGCCTAAATATCAGGTGCGGCGAGGCCGTGCATACCGAGTGAATAGCCGATCTCGCCGCCGTGGTGAACGTCGTGCTCGATGAGGTGCCAGATGACGTAGGGCCGGTAGACGGTGGACTGCTCGCCATCATCCCACACGTGGTGGATCGGGGCGGCGAGGTCTTCGGGCGTCCAACGGTCGAGGGCCTCCTGGATCGCGGCCCAAGTGGTGTGCAAGGCGGCCACGAGTTCGTCTGCGGTGCGGTTTGGTTGGCCGGGGTGGTGAGGGCTATCCCAGATGTCGATCGCGGCGAGTTCGTCGCCGCCCTCGTGCAGCACAGAGTGGAACCAACCGGCGCGGCAACTGACGATATGGGTTGCGAGTTCGCCGACTGAGCGCAGGTTGGGTGCCGCGCGGAGGGCAAGTTGCTCTGCGGTCAGTGGAGAGAGCGCCTCGATGAGACCGTTCTGGTACTTCTCCCAGTTCTTGTAGATCGTATCCAGCATGATGTTGTCTTCGGGCATGGTTTTCCTCCTAAATATCAGGTGCGGCGAGGCCGTGCATACCGAGTGAATAGCCGATCTCGCCA